>JBEPZN010000012.1:0-106442 GCA_041640875.1 Ectobacillus sp.
GTTCCGCAGACCTTGCTGGTTCTAACAAAACATACATGAAGAACGCAAAAGACTTCACAAGAGAAGACTACAGCGGCAAAAACATTTGGTACGGTGTTCGTGAGTTCGCGATGGGCGCTGCGATGAATGGAATTGCGCTTCATGGCGGCTTAACAACATTCGGCGGCACATTCTTCGTATTCTCTGACTACCTACGTCCGGCAATTCGCCTAGCTGCTTTAATGAAATTGCCTGTTACGTATGTATTCACACACGATAGCATTGCAGTAGGAGAAGACGGTCCAACGCATGAGCCAGTTGAACAGATTGCTTCTTTACGTGCAATGCCAGGTCTTTCTGTAATCCGTCCTGCAGATGGAAACGAATCTTCCGCTGCATGGCAGCTTGCGCTAGAATCTAACAAACCAACAGCTCTTGTGTTAACTCGTCAAGACTTGGCTGCGTTAGAGGGTGCGGCAGAAAACACATATGACAAAGTATCCAAAGGTGGATATGTGGTTTCAGCAAGCAAGAAAGAAACAGCAGATGCGATTCTGATTGCAACGGGTTCTGAAGTAAACCTAGCGGTAGAAGCACAAGCTGCACTAGCAAAAGAAGGCATTGACGCGTCTGTTGTAAGCATGCCATCTTTTGATTTGTTCGAAGCACAATCAAAAGAATATAAAGAATCTGTTCTTCCAAGAGCAGTAACAAAACGTCTTGCAATCGAGATGGGATCTACACTTGGATGGCATCGTTATGTAGGTTTAGATGGCGATGTAGTAGGCATCGATACGTTCGGCGCTTCTGCACCAGGCGAGAAGATCATGGAAGAGTATGGCTTCACAGTAGAAAATGTTGTTGCGAAAGTAAAAGCATTGGTGTAATTTTTATAAAAAATCTCTCCGATACGGGGAGATTTTTTGTTTTTCTTTGGCTGTGTTCAATAGCAATGTCGATATTTGATTAAATTGTAGTGCTAAGTGCATTATACTGAACTCGAAATCAAGCTAAATAGAAACGCATATAAAAAACAAGCTGTTTCATTTGCCTTACAAGCAAAAGGGCGATTCCGGAACTCCAAAGAAAAGCGAATTACTGATTAAGGAAGCAAAACTTCAAGAGGAAATTAACATATCTTAGTTAAAACCAGTTCTTTCGACAGAAATAGTCCTTTCTTTCTCCATAGTAAGACACCTCTTTCACGTATGCTTTTATATACTCATAAAAAGGAGCTTGTCTCATGCGAGGGGGGAAAGAAGATGAAAGTATATCATTTGTATTTGATTCGTGATGATATTGCCAAGTCGTACTTCGGAAGAGAACATTTGTTGTTTGATTTGTTTGTCCGGTTTGCTCGCGCTCGTTCCTTGTCAGAAAAGAAAATGCTATATAAACAAATCCGGTATATTACGAAGCCGTTACCACAGCTGAAGCTGCATCACCGCATTGAGCAATCGCTTCTATCAAGCCATTTGTATAAAAGAGCTGCGAATGTTCACACTCTTTCTGCGGCAAGCGGAGATGTGTGCGGGACACTTACCATTAAGCCGCAATATGCCATACTTGAATCCTCCGGCAATTTAGAAGTAGAAATGATATTTTTTGAAATACTAAGAAAGAACGAGATGACGTTTCTTGCTATGGAATATACGAAAGAACAGTGCGGTTGGCTAAATCCAATTAAGCAAGAAAGAAAATACGTGTAAGCGGGAAAAATATGACGTACAAATCTTGTCTTCTGTCAGACGTTCTAGTACACTGTAATGTAGACAACATGAAGGAGGAAACCGTATGTCAGTTTGGGTCGTTGTTCTAGTAGGCATTCTTGCATTAGCGGCAGGCGTAGCGCTAGGATTTTTCATCGCTCGTAAATATATGATGGACTATTTGAAAAAAAACCCGCCTATTAACGAACAAATGTTAAAAATGATGATGATGCAAATGGGACAAAAGCCGTCTCAAAAGAAAATCAATCAAATGATGCAGGCTATGAGCAAACAAACGAAATAAAGCGGACAAGACACTCGAATTTAGGGTGTCTTTTCGTTTTCTGTATGGGTACTTTGATATAAACCGTTCTACAGAAGCAGCCGCTCCTTCAGGAGCGGCTGCTTTCAAAAAGAGAGTATAACTTTTTGGGGGGCGCCTCATGCCCATCGACCTAACAAAAATAAACTCCCCAAATAGGAATATCAAACTATATTCTTCCTAAACGAAGCATCCGTTCCCGACTCTTCAAATGGACTTCTTTGAGGATTTTTCGAACTTCATCATAATTTCTGGAAAGCAAGGCATTGTAAATCGATTGGTTTATTTTGTTACCCGAATAATGCGGTTCATGCGGAGTGATTTTATAATTGATGCTAGAATACAATAAGATTTTCTCCCGGTAGGTATCCATGATTTGCAGTGCGGCATTATTGTTGGTGATGGCGATAAGGCAGCGCATAAATAACAAAAAATGTTCCACATAACGATAATAAGCTCCCTGCGTGGTTGCCTCTAATTGAAGATCTAAGTGGTTCTTCATTTTTTTTAGGTCGGGCATTTCCCCTTGCTCTTCCATATAGTCCACCGCATATTTCTGAAAAGTGTACATGACCTCAGTCATATCCATAGCTTCCTTCATAGAGACTTCTTTCACAAGAATCCCTCGATTTTTCAGAGATACGACAAGTCCCTCGGATTCCAATTGTGATATCGCTGTGCGGACCGGCGTTCGGCTCATGTTCAGAGATTCAGCAAGTTGATTTTCCGATAATAAAGTTCCAGGCATAAATTCTCCTAGCATGATTTGCTCCCGAATATAATCGTAGGCTGTTTGAATGAGTGATTTTGACATGGTGTTCCAATCCTTTCTCCGTATCTACCAATTATCTTATGATATTTGGTTTACTTCTACAAGAATCCCTTCCTTTACAAAACATTAAAATTACCAAAACACTCAGTTAATACTAACATTTTAGAATACAACTTGTATACAACCTAAATGCGCATTAAATTAATCTAGGGAGGATTATCATGAAGAAAATTTTTTCGCTTGTTCTTACAGCTTTAATTTCTGTTTCTTTGTTATCAGCATGTAGTACCAGTAGTAGCAATGCAGCCAAACTGGACAAGTTCGTCATTGCCTACCTGCCTCAAGAAACCGATGAGAAAGCGCAAAAGCTCAATAAAGATTTTGAAACCAAGCTGTCCGAAAAATTGGGCATTCCGGTAGAATCTTATAAAGCCAACAGTTATAATGCGGCCATTGAAGCGATGAAAAATGGAAAGGCAGACTATGCGTTATTCGGACCTTTCTCTTATATTGTCGCAGTAGAACGGGCAAATGTTGAACCTATCGCTGAAATCACACTTCCCGCTATGGCGAATAAACCGGCATCTGTGATTATCGTTCCGAAAGATTCCAACATCCAGACAGTAGCTGATCTTAAGGGAAAAACGTTTGGGTTTGTCGACCCAGTTTCTACGACAGGTCACCTGATGCCAAAAGCGAACATCATTAAAGCATTAGGTATTACTCCGGAAGAATTGGAAAAAGGCTTCTTTAAGGACATTCAATTTGCCGGGGGACATGATAAAGCCGTATTAGGTGTCGTTCGTGGACAATATGATGCTGCTGGTGTCAGTGCTATTATGCCTTCTATGTTGGAGAGCAAAGGGCTTATTGAGAAAGGAAGTTACCGTGTAATTTCCGAATCTGATCCTTTGCCGGGGACAGCAATCGGGATTCGCAGTGATCTACCGGAAGACATTAAAGCAAAAGTCAAAGAATTTTTGCTGAGTTACGACAATCCAGCGTATTTTGAAGGTCTAATGGGGATGCCGGATGCCAAATTTATCGAAGCGAACGACAGCAACTATGACAAGATACGCGAAACTGCAAAAATGTTAAATTTAAGTCCGGAACAACTTCTTGAGAAATAATCTATGACAATAAGAGCCTAAAAAAAGGAGCAGTGCCCTTCATGAACATAGAAATTAAGGCTCGACAAAGAAAGACCAAGCGACTTTTGTCGCTAGTCTTCTTTGTTGCCGCCCTACTTTTTTCCATTTGGTATATCGAGTTTGATTTAATTGGATTTTTGACCGGCATTCCGATTTTTGTGCGATTTCTGACTGTTGATTTCTTTCCGCCTAATGTCTCTGATGTATCCAACTATGTGAGACCCGTGTTGGATACATTGGCCTTTGGTATCGTTGCGACATTCATCGCATCTATGGTTGGCCTGATAATCGGATTTATGATGGCGCATAATACAACACCTCATCCTGCCATAAGAATGGGATTAAGAGGGATTGTCTCTTTTTCTCGCAATGTCCCTTTCTTGGTCTGGGCATCTATATTGGTTGTTCTTTTCGGAGTGGGTTCTATGCCAGGGATTTTCGCGCTGATAATCTTTGGCAGCGGATTTCTCTCTCGTGTTTATGCTGAAGCCATTGAAGAAATTGACCCACACACTATGGAAGCACTGGATGCATGTGGTGCTACTTCCCTGCAAAAGCTGAAACACGCAATTATACCGCAATTTATTCCGGGATTTATTTCTTGGACCTTGTTTATGTTTGAAATTACCATCCGTGCATCTGCTGTGCTTGGGCTGGTTGGTGCAGGGGGCATTGGCAGTCAAATCAAGCAAACAATGGATTTGTTTCAGTACAGCAAGACTGCGACTGTCATCACGATTATGGTTGTCATGATTCTAGTAGTTGAATTCTTGACGCAACGAATAAGGGAGCGATTGATTTAAGATGAAAATTCCCATTGCTCATAAATCTACCCAGAGACAGCAACGTTTTTTCTTTCTGAGCATGATTGTTCTGTTTATCCCGTGTATGCTCTATCTTGATTTAAATTATATGCAATTCAAAGATGGACTCAGCCGTATTCCTGATATTGTCTACAAGATGCTGCAAATCTCCTTCGATGAATTGCCGGAATTGCTGGCGGAACTGTTGACATCGGTAATTGTCGCCTTTTTATGTATCGTAATCAGTGTGCTATTTTCTTTCATTTTGGCTTTCTTAGTGGCGGAAAAAACCACGCCAAACCGTGTATTGTCCAATGTGCTGCGCGTTATTATCGTAATTATTCGAACGATCCCTACAACCATATGGGTATTGCTGGCTGTGGCCAGTATGGGCTTTGGTCCTATGGCAGGCGTATTAGGCTTGCTGTTTCCGACGGTATCCTTCTTAGTCCGTGTATTTGCTGCGCAAATTGATGAAGCGGGAAAGGATACGGTGGAAGCAATCAAGGCGGTAGGAGGTACATGGTGGCATGTTGTCTTTAACGGTGTCCTGCCTAGCCTGTCTACTACCTTTTTGGCGATGATTGCCTTCAAATTTGAGATTACAGTAGCGGAAACGGTCATTTTGGGGATGGTTGGTGCAGGCGGGATTGGCATGTTATTGCAGGACTATATTAGTTTTTATGAATTTGCTCCGTTGATGTTGGGAGTTCTTACTGTATTTACGACTTTGTTTTTAATGGAACTGATAACAAACCAAATTCGTCTGCGTATTGGAAGGCGCGCACGATAAAAGTATTGGAGGAGTCAAAGTGACTACCATCTTAAGTATTCAACAGTTGAAAAAAAGGTATGAAGGCGGAAGCACTGCTTTAGACGGTATCGATTTGCAAGTCAAAGAGAAGGAATTTATCGCAATTATTGGGCCGAGCGGAGCTGGAAAATCGACGCTGCTGAGGTGTATTAACCGCTTGATTGATCCTACGGACGGCAGCATCACCTTTTTGGGTCAACGAGTGGATCAAGCGAGCAAAAAGCAGCTTCGTCAGATCCGATCCCAAACAGGTATGATCTTTCAACACTATAATCTCATTGATCGGCTTAGCGTATTGGAGAATGTCTTGCACGGCCGTCTTGGTTATATGAGTTCGTTGGCTGGAATATTTAATCGTTATTCTGAAGCAGATAAAAAAGAAGCGATTGAGCTGCTCCGCAAGGTCGGTTTGGAGAATGAAGTCTACAAACGTGCAGATGAGTTGTCCGGCGGGCAAAAGCAGCGCGTAGGTGTCTGTCGGGCTTTGGCCCAGCAGCCGAAGCTGATTTTAGCCGATGAGCCGATTGCTTCCCTTGATCCAAAATCGTCGACGACCGTAATGGATGCGATACACCGCAACTGCACTGAGCAAGGCATTGCCTGTCTAGTCAATCTACACCAAGTGGAAGTGGCCAAGCAATATGCCAGCCGAATTATCGCGATCAAAGGCGGAAAAGTGGTCTTTGATGGTCCCCCGACGCAACTTACAGAGCAACACACGTATTTTATCTACGAAGGCAAAGAGCATGAAATGTTTCATCAAACAAAAGAAGAGGTGTATGCATAATGAGTTTCTCCCGTTTCACAGCGTATCCAAATAACCGTGTCATTCCCTTTGAAGGCGTCCATAATTTCCGAGATATGGGCGGATATAAAACATCCGATGGGCGAAAAGTCAAGTATGGGCTGTTTTTCCGTTCCGGAGAATTGGCTGGCATGACAGAGCAGGATATGTCTTTGTTTCAAACATTAAATATTAGGACAATCTTTGATTATCGTGATGACTTTGAGGCGGAACAGAGACCTACCCCTTTGCTGCCTGATATTGAATACCTGCGTGTTTCAGCAGCGACGTTGGCATCCTATTCGCATGTTACCTCAATGGAAGACAGGCTCAAGCTAACTAAGGATTTCTCCTTTGAAAAACTCGTTCATATGTATGCCGCGTTACCGTTTCAAAACGCTTCCTATCAGCGGCTAATGGGATTGATTCAAGACCCGAAGCGTCTGGGTCTGGTACATCATTGCCATGCAGGGAAAGATCGGACTGGTGTAGGGGCAGCCATGATTTTGCTGGCACTGGGTGTACCGAAAGAGCTCGTAATCGAAGACTATCTCATTACGAATCAAACCTTTAAAGAAGCAGGCGAAAGTATGCTGAAACAAATCGCGGACTATATGAACGAAGAAGAAATCCATACATTCCGCCAAATCATGGGTGCCCACAAAGAATTCATCGAAGCCGCATTTAATGCGATAGAAGAAAAATACGATGATTTCGACACATATTTTGCAGAGGAGTTCGGTTTGACGGCAGAAAAACGTGAAGCTTTGCAAAGCTATTGTCTAGAATAATATCTGCGAACATATGAAGGTCCCATCAGTGCTTTACAACGTATCCTGTGAACTAACTGTATCACCCCTAATAGATTTTTCTTACGGGGATTAATAGTTAAAAGATACAAAATTAGGCATATATTAATGCTATTTATGGAATAAATCTAAAAAAGCCGGATTTTCCTTAGCTCAGGAAAAATCGGCTTTTTGTTTCAGGGGGTCTTGGCGCATACCTATTAAGCTAATTTAAATATGTTTCAAATTAGTAGAAATTGCAAATACAAACGGTTATGTTGAGAGAATAATCAAATCAATGCAGGTTATGGTTATGTGTAAATCTTGATGAGGGATTAGATATAAGGAATCGTTTGCTGCGAGAGTGTAGGGGATTGATTGCGTACAGTGTGAATGTGCAGAGATGGGGGAGAGCCGAAGCGGCGCGTCACCTCATCCGCAACCTTTTGAATTGCGTGAATTTCAGATGATGCAAAGACGGTTAATTCTTCTTGAACAGTGCGCGGTCCTTGCCTAAACATATATTGTACGGAATACGAGAAAATCATATCTTATCATTCCTCTCGTAAAAAGGATATAGAAATAGATGTTTCTAGTATTCTCCATTTCTACTCCTATACCTTCCTTAACTATAAAGAAAGACTAGGTGTATTTGTCCATTTAGCCAAAAATTGTGTATAATGAAAAAGTAAGAAACATACGTACATAAGACAGGCACATTTCTTTTCGTTCTAAATTGAAAGAAATGGTTTGCTGCAATGGAAGAGGACGAGCGGAAGGGAGAGACTATGCAGGATATAAATATATTGTTGGCGTTTGGTGCGGGATTTTTGTCCTTTATATCTCCGTGTTGTTTACCGTTGTATCCGGCCTTTTTATCGTATATAACGGGAATGTCTGTATCGGAGCTGAAAGAGGAGCAAGGGATGCTGCAAAAGCGGGGGATGCTGCACACAGCATGTTTTCTTCTTGGATTTTCTATTATTTTTATTGCGATTGGTTTTGGAACCTCGTTGGTTGGGAAGTTCTTTATCGATTATCAGGACTTGATTCGACAGCTAGGTGCTATTTTTATCGTTTTGTTCGGACTTGTTATTGTGGGCGTATTCAAGCCGGAGTTTCTCATGCGGGATCGGAAGTTCACCTTTCAAAATCGGCCGTCTGGTTATTTTGGTTCCGTATTAATTGGGATCGCCTTTGCAGCAGGATGGACGCCTTGTACAGGTCCGATTTTAGTATCGGTGATAGCGTTGTCAGCTACAAATCCGGAGTCGGCGCTGCTGTATATGATTGCCTACGTGCTGGGATTTGCGATACCATTCTTCGTTTTGTCGTTCTTTATTACGAGGATGGCATGGATTAAAAAATATAGTGTAAGACTTGTTAAGGTAGGCGGCTATGTGATGGTGTTTATGGGTGTGCTGTTATACTTTGACGCTATGACGAGAATTACTATATTTTTTGTTGATATGTTTGGCGGCTTTAAAGGTTTTTAACACTGTAAGAAACTATAAGTTTCCAGCTGGAGCGAATTCGATGCAGTAGGGAATTTTAGAAATACAGTGTCAGTGCAACTACACCTCTGTTTTCGCCTAACCGCTCGCCAATCGGCGAGTTTTCTTTACAGGGCTATGATGTTGTAGTAGCTAGAATTGAATCAAACTTCTAAAAAAAGGATGATGAGGGATGGATTCAATAGTTGTATCGAGCATTGTGGCTGTC
Source organism: Ectobacillus sp. (assembly GCA_041640875.1). Lineage (GTDB taxonomy): Bacteria > Bacillota > Bacilli > Bacillales > Bacillaceae_G > Ectobacillus. Next base: position 8,845 of record JBEPZN010000012.1, read on the forward strand.
TTAATGGGAATTGGTGCGATGTTCATCCGATTTAGAGCGGCAAAAAAGCCAGCATCCTTAAAAAAGATTATTTTGCCCCCTATTTTTATGAGCACAGGGGCATTTATGTATGTTGTTCCTGAGTTTCGGATTACGCCTGCAGAAATGGCGGAATCTATAGCAGTTGGCTTATTTTTTTCTATTTTTCTTATTAAAACATCTAGGTTTGAAGTGCGGGGAAACGAGATTTATTTACAACGTTCTAAGGCGTTTGCGGGTATTCTTATCGGCTTGCTCATTGCGCGGATTGCATTTAAAACATATTTAAGTCAAACAATTGATTTTGGGCAGCTAAGCGGTATGTTCTTCCTTCTTGCCTTCTCTATGATTATATCATGGCGGATTGCGATGTACCGTTCGTACAAAGCTATAGAGGCGGAGCTGAAAAAGACGAATCCTTTGCCCTATGATGAAGATAGAAAGCTCACGTAAAAAACCTCAGTCGGATAACTGAGGTTTTTTCACTTAAACAGCAATGCCTGAAAGGGAGAATAATCAATTTGTTTTTTCTTAAGCGTTTGTACTAAAAACTTATGGTCGCGTTTTGGAGTAGCAAGAATATAGCCTTTAATAATGATGTCTTGTGTAATGCTTACAGCCTTTTCCTGCAAAGCGAGCTCTCCGATTTTTCCGGCGATTTTCGAGCGTGCCACATCACGGAACAGCTCTGGAACGGGACTAACGAGTTCCTCCAGCAATGCTTTTTGCTCCTCTCCCCACATATGACGCGTTTGTTCAATATAGTAGTATTCCCAATCTAAAATGGATTTGCCATCTTCCTTTGGAAGCCGTTTCAAAAACTTTCGAAACATAAAATATCCGCCGATTGACATAAGACTTAATAGAATAACTGTCCAAATGACGATAAACCAGCTGAACCACCCTGTAAGCAATGCATTCCCCCCTTTTTTCTAACAAATATTTCACACTGTAGGAAAATATAAATTTCCAGCTAGAAGTCATTCGACGTAGCGGGAAATTTTAAGAATACAGTGCAACTGCGCCTCTGTCTTCGCCTATCGGATTGTCAGTCGGCGAGTTTTCTTTTATAGATTGTTAATTTTATTATAAAGTGGGCAGCTCTATAAAGGCAAGATTGCGGGGACTGTTACTAACAAGTCTTATCTTACAATTTAAGAAGTATAAATTTCTAGCTGGAAGATAATTCGATGTAGCTAGCATTTTAAAAATAAAGTATAAGTGCAACTACGCCTCTGTCTTCGCCCAAGGGCGGGGCTCGCCAATCGGCGAGTTTTCTTTAAAAGATAAGAAAGTATAAATTTCTAGCTAGAAGCCCATTCGACGTAGCGAGAAATTTTAGGAACAAAGTATAAGTGCAACTACGCCTCTGTCTTCGCCCAAGAGCAGGGCTCGCCAATTGGCGAGTTTTCTTTATTGGTATAAAGCCTTCATAGGCTGCATATGCAAGGAAAAAGGAGGAGATTTTATGCTGCAGGAAAGCAATCGAATTGGTCGTATTGCTATGCTTCTTGCGCTGGCAGATGCGGAGGAAACATTAGCTGTTCCGCTTCCGAATGGGTGGCGGCATTGCAAGGGCAAGGTCGGGTCTATGAACTCCCAAAAAATTGTTGCTGCTATGGAAACTGCCGCTAAAAGTTCGCATATTATAGAAACAGATGTATATCGAGAAACGCATGCGTTGTATCATGCGATTATGGAAGCGCTGTACGGAGTGACAAGAGGGCAAGTACAGTTAGGAGATGTGCTCCGTACTGTTGGGCTTCGTTTTGCGATTGTGCGAGGCAATCCATACGACCGCAAACAAGAAGGCGATTGGATTGCTGTTGCACTTTACGGCACAATAGGTGCACCGGTTCGAGGATCCGAGCATGAGGCAATCGGACTTGGTATTAATCACATATAATAGCCCATAGTTTATGAGAATAGAAGGGGGCCTTGTCATGCGGGGTTGTATAATCCTGCATGACAAGGTCCCTTTTTGCCTAAAAGAGGTGAACAAGGATGATTGTATTAACAGGGGAGTCTCTTACGATGGAACAGATACGCTGCCTATTATATAAGGGGGAAGCTGCTGCAGCCTGCCCGCAAAGTATGGATCGCGTTCAGAGATGCCGCAAAGCGGTTGAAGGGATCGTTGCCGATGGGAAGATTGTGTATGGGATTACGACTGGATTTGGCAAGTTTAGCGATGTGTTGATTGGAAAGGAGGATACGCAGCGATTGCAGCAATATTTAATTCAATCGCATGCGTGCGGAGTGGGAGAGCCGTTTCCTGAAGAAGTTGCACGTGCCATGCTTGTGCTGCGCGCCAATACATTACTAAAAGGATATTCGGGAGTGCGGCCTGACGTTATTTTGCTGCTGCTTGAGCTCGTCAACCGCCGTATTCATCCCGTCATTCCGCAGCAAGGTTCTCTTGGCGCAAGCGGAGATTTGGCGCCCCTTTCTCATCTTGCGCTCGTGTTAATTGGCGAGGGAGAGGTGTTTTATAAAGGAAAGCGGGAGCGCACAGCGAAGGTGTTTGCCGAAGAAGGGCTGCAGCCAATTGTTTTACAGGCAAAGGAAGGGCTTGCGCTTATCAATGGTACGCAGGCGATGACAGCGATGGGAGTCGTTACGTATCTAGAAGGCGAGGCTTTGGCATATCAGTCAGAATATATTGCTGCCATGACGCTAGAAGGCTTAAGAGGAATCATAGATGCGTTTGATGAGAGCATACACTTAGCTAGAGGATATCCTGAGCAGACTCGGGTAGCGCAGCGAATGAGAATGATACTGGCGGGCAGCAAGCTCGTTACAAATCAAGGAGAGCTGCGTGTACAGGATGCGTATTCCCTGCGCTGCATTCCACAGGTGCATGGTGCGACGTGGCAGGTGCTTGGTTATGTAAAAGAAAAGCTGGAGATTGAAATGAATGCGGCAACTGACAATCCGCTTTTGTTTGCGGACGGTGATAAAGTGCTTTCTGGCGGTAACTTTCATGGACAGCCGATTGCGTTTGCTTTAGATTTTTTAAGCATTGCCATGGCGGAGCTTGCTAATATTTCCGAACGGCGTATTGAACGTCTTGTGAATCCGCAGCTGAATGATTTACCGCCGTTTCTGAGTCCGCAGCCTGGGCTGCAATCTGGAGCGATGATTTTGCAATATGTTGCGGCTTCCCTCGTGTCAGAAAATAAAACGCTTGCCCATCCGGCAAGCGTTGACTCAATCCCCTCCTCCGCGAATCAAGAAGATCATGTGAGCATGGGGACAATCGGTGCCCGTCACGCCTATCAAATTACCACGAATGTCCGGCGTGTATTAGCCATTGAACTAATCTGCGCCATGCAGGCTGTGCAGTATAGGGGAGTGGAGCATATGAGTGAGAAGACGAGGGAGTTATATAAAGAAGGCCGAAAGATTGTCCCGCCTATTGTCAAAGATCGCGTATTTTCTTACGACATAGAGAATGTGGTGAAATGGCTACAAGCAGAAAAGAGGGAGATAGTATGGTGAAACATATTCGAGCACCGCGCGGAACAACGTTGCACACGAAGGGATGGGTGCAGGAGGCCGCCTTGCGTATGCTGCTGAATAATCTGGATCCAGAGGTTGCCGAAAGACCAGAGGAGCTTGTTGTATACGGCGGAATCGGAAAAGCGGTTCGCAATTGGGACAGCTTTCACGCCATTGTGGAATCGCTGAAGCAGCTAGAAGAGGATGAGACGCTGCTCGTTCAATCTGGAAAGCCTGTTGCTATATTTCGCTCTCACGCAGATGCACCTCGCGTACTGCTTGCCAATTCAAATCTTGTTCCAAAATGGGCGACGTGGGAGCATTTTCGTGATCTAGAGCAAAAAGGCCTCATGATGTACGGACAAATGACGGCAGGAAGCTGGATTTATATCGGCACACAAGGTATTTTACAAGGAACGTATGAAACATTTGCAGAGGCGGCGCGGCAGCATTTTCAAGGAACGCTCAAGGGGACGATTACAGTAACATCAGGGCTTGGAGGAATGGGAGGAGCCCAGCCGCTTGCGGTGACAATGAATGGCGGTGTCGTAATCGCTGTTGAAGTTGATCCGCAGCGCATTAAGCGACGGATTCAAACGAAATATTGCGACAGGATGACAGCTTGCTTAGATGAAGCGATTGCTCTTGCAAGGCAATATAAGGCAAAACAGGAGCCGTTGTCGATTGCATTATTAGGAAATGCGGCAGATGTACTCCCTGAGCTTGTGAAGAGAGGATTTACCCCTGATTTGGTGACAGATCAAACATCGGCGCATGATCCGCTGCACGGCTATTTACCAGCAGGTATGTCGCTAGAGAAGGGCGAAGCACTGCGCAGAGAGAACCCATCGGCTTATATCTCACTCGCGAAAAAAAACATGGCGCATCACGTGGAGGCGATGCTAGAGCTCCAAAAACGGGGGGCTGTTGTATTTGACTACGGCAATAATATTCGACAGGTAGCGTACGATGAGGGAGTGGAGCGTGCATTTGATTTTCCAGGCTTTGTGCCGGCATTTATTCGGCCGCTATTTTGTGAAGGAAAGGGACCGTTTCGCTGGGTTGCTTTATCGGGAGATCCTGAGGATATTTATAAAACAGATGAAGTAATTTTACACGAGTTTTCTGAGAACCATCGTTTATGCAGTTGGATTAGGGAGGCACGTAAGAAGATTGCGTTTCAAGGCTTACCCGCTCGTATTTGCTGGCTAGGATATGGAGAACGGGCAAGATTTGGCCGAATCATCAACGATATGGTTGCAAAGGGAGAGTTATCTGCTCCGATTGTGATTGGGCGTGATCATCTGGATTGCGGCTCTGTTGCCTCGCCAAATAGAGAAACAGAAGGGATGAAGGACGGAAGTGACGCGGTTGCAGATTGGCCGATTTTAAATGCAATGATTAATAGTGTAAATGGGGCGAGCTGGGTATCTGTTCATCATGGCGGAGGAGTTGGAATGGGATATTCCTTACATGCGGGGATGGTGATTGTGGCCGATGGCACGGAGGCTGCCGCTAAGCGTCTGGAAAGAGTATTAACATCTGATCCTGGCATGGGAATCGTGCGGCACGCGGATGCAGGATACGATCTTGCTAAGCAAACAGCAAAAAGAAATGGGATAAACATTCCGATGATGGGGGAATAACATGCTGGATACATTGCTTATCAATATTGGACAGCTGCTCACGATGGATCATGGAGAGAAGCCGTTAAAAGGGGAAGCAATGGGGAGACTTCCACTTATTGAGAACGGTGCGGTAGGGATGAAGGATGGAAAATTCGCTTTTGTTGGATCGATGGAAGAGGCAGAGCAGCTTAGGGCGAAGAAGGTAGTTGATTGCATGGGCAGGATTGTTTCGCCAGGTCTTGTCGATCCCCATACACATGTTGTTTTTGGCGGCTCTAGGGAGCATGAAATTTCGTTAAAACTTCAGGGTGTAACATACCTAGAGATTTTAAAGCAGGGCGGCGGCATCTACTCTACTGTACAAGCGACAAAAGGGCTGAGTGCGGAGAAGCTGAAAAGGAAAGCGAAGGGGCATCTTGATCGGATGCTGTCCTACGGTGTTACAACAGCGGAAGCAAAAAGCGGTTACGGCTTAGATAGAGAAACGGAGCGGAAGCAGCTAGAGGTGATACAAATGCTTCAGCAGGAGCATCCTATAGAGCTTGTACCAACCTTTTTAGGTGCGCATGCACTTCCAAAAGAATATGAGGGGAATGCGGCGGCATTTTTACAAGCGATGATTGATATGTTGCCGGAGCTAAAAGGAATGGCTGAGTTTGTTGATATTTTTTGTGAAACCGGCGTGTTTACGGTAGAGGAAGCAAAGGCCTATTTGCAAGAGGCCAAACAGTTTGGCTTTCATATAAAGATGCACGCGGACGAAATTCATTCGATTGGCGGGACAGAGGCAGCTGTAGAGCTTGGAGCAGTCTCGGCTGATCATTTGTGCGGTGCTTCCCAGAAAGGCATCGAAATGCTTGCTGCTTCTGATACGATTGCTGTCCTGTTACCCGGCACCACATTTTATTTAAATAAGGATAGTTATGCCAAGGCGCGCAGCATGATTGCGGCAGGCGTTGCTGTTGCACTTGCCACAGACTTTAACCCAGGCAGCTGCCCGACAGAAAATATACAGCTGATTATGAGCCTTGCACTCCTGAAGCTGAAGATGACACCAGAGGAAATTTGGAATGCTGTAACAGTAAATGCGGCGCACGCAATTCATAGGGGAAGCTCGGCGGGACAAATCCAAGTCGGACGATTGGCCGATATTGTTCTTTGGGAGGCACAACATTATGCGTACATTCCGTATCATTATGGTGTGAATCATGCTGGGATCGTTTGGAAACATGGGGAAGTCGTATATCGGCGAGGTGGAGAAGCTTGCGCATTCCATACGTAAAAAAGCATGCCGCATTTTCAGATCGTGAAGTAACAAAATGGAACGACCTTCTAAAGGATTGGGATGGAGCAGAAGCGCTCATAGGTCCCGTTATCCTTGGCGTTCCATTATCGAAGTCATCCATTAGCCATTCTGGAGCGTCCTTTGCCCCGCATGCGATTCGGCGCATGCTAGGATTATATACAACGTATCACATAGAGGATGAAAAAGATGCTGCAGGCAGCGTGCTATTAGATTGCGGGGATATTGAGATGCATGTTACAAACATATTGGAGAACCATAAACGAATCGAGCATGCCGTTTCGCTATTAACAGAGCGTTATAAAAAAGCCGTACCGATCATTCTTGGAGGCGACCATTCTATTAGCTTCCCTAGCATTAGCGGATTTGCAAAGGGAAGAGGGAGAGTTGGCATTATTCAATTTGATGCGCATCATGATTTGCGAAATATAGAGGACGGCGGTCCGTCTAATGGTACACCGTTTCGAAATCTGCTTGAACGCGGCATTGTAGAAGGGGAGAATATAATCCAAATTGGTATCCGCAATTTTTCAAATGCCAAGGCATATCATGCATATGCTCTCGCAAAGGGAGTCACCGTTTACACAATGAAGCAGGTAAGGAACCGCTCGGTGACGGACATTGTACAGGAGGGTATTGAAAAGCTTCGTACCCGTGTAGACAGCATATACGTTTCAATTGATATGGATGTACTGGATCAAGCCTGTGCGCCTGGGTGTCCTGCCATTGGCCCTGGAGGGATGCATAGCTGGGAGCTGCTTGAGGCGGCAGCACTGCTCGGAAAAGAATTTCTTGTCGGAGCTGTAGATATTGTGGAGATTGATCCAACGCTTGATTTTCGTGATATGACGAGCAGGATTGCTGCACACATTATCATGAATTTTGTTCAGAAGAGATTATAGTTAAAAACGCCCCCGCCTAGGAGTAAAACTCCTGAAAGTGGGGGCGTTCTGATAGTGATATATTTTGCACGTTTTCCTGCTTTACAGGCAATTCGTCATGTTTAACCTCTTCGGAATAATCCGAGTACTTCTACCGTTTCTGTAATATTTACAAATGCATGCGGATCTGCTTCTGCGATTAGTGCTTTAATATTTACAAGTTCTTCTTTTGCGATAACAGTCATGAGTACACGTTTTTTTTCGCTTGAATAAGCTCCTTCTCCTTCTAAAAGCGTAATACCGCGTACAATGCTAGAAAGAAGGCTTTGTTTCATTTCCTCTGCTTTGTTCGTTATGATCATAAGCGTAAGCTTTTTATGCTTCGTATGGATGGCATCAATGACTTTTCCTGTTACATAGATAGAAAGCAGGCTGTTTAAGGCAGAGTCCCAATTAAAGAAAAATCCGGAGATAAGAATCACGATTCCGTTTAATAGGATCAAAAAACCGCCAAGCTGTATTTCTTTTCTCCTGGAAAGAAGCATGCCTACAATGTCAAAGCCGCCGGTAGAGCCCGCACAATTAAGTACAAGTCCGACCCCTGCACCAGTGAGGACACCGCCAAACAGAGAGGAAAGAAGAGCCTCGGTTGCAACTGCCTGAACGGGAATGAGATACAAACCTGCTGAAATCACAAGAACAGATAAAACCGTGTAACAAATAAAACGTTTGCCAAGACCTATGTAGCCAGCAATTAAAATAGGTATGTTAAGTAATAGGTTTATGAGCCCTGTGTTAAAAGGCGTCAAAATCCCAATAATAATTGCGATACCGCTAATACCGCTGCTAAGGACATGATGCGGGATGAGAAAACAGTTAAAAGAAAAAGAGATGAGTACAGAACCGAGAATAACCCCCAATAACTTGTGCATACAATGAGACCGTCCTTTTTATCAATCTTATTGTAAATTATAAAGGTATTTGGCTTATTTGTGGAAAAACAGTTTATTTTGGAAAGTATAACTAGTTTGAAAAGTATAAAAATTTAAAGTTTAGCATGAATATTCATTTTGGGGGGGGAAATGCTGTCTTTACTTGCGGGAGTGAAGACAGGTCAGCTATAGAAGTGTTTGGATTGCATACTGATGGGAAAGGAAGGACGGCACAAGCATAGAGGGCGCTCAATCAATGAGCGTCCTTTGTACTAGAATAAGCCGACAATTGCCTCATATAATCGATACCCGATATAGATGCCGACAATGCCTAATACCCCCACTAAGGTAGGCGGAGCTGGAAGAGGAAGTTTAATAGCTGAAAATACTACACCAACGATGAGACCGGCAAGAATCGCTAAAGCGTATTGCATATGACACCCCTTCTCGTAATCCAAGATAAAGGTAGTATACGTAACTTTTTCAATCTTTATTTCATGTAACTTACAAGGGAGAGCTTTTCCGGATGAAGGATGCTATTTGCATCCTTCATCCGGAAAACGAATCGTATGCTCCTCTGCCGAAACCATTTCATTTTTTGAAATATGGAGTTCTAATAAACCGTTTTCGAAAGAAGCGTTCATACGTTTATACATGATATTCATGGGCAGCTGTATATCACGCATGAGTGCAGGAGCTGTTTTTGTTTGGATGAGAATACGCAGTCCATTCTTTGTCTTTTCGAGCATAATATCGCTTTGACAAGTATTAGGCGGTACATCGGCTTCCAAAATATACTCTTGTTCCGTTTCAAATAAATCAATACGAAGCCCTTCTGGATAATGAAAGCTAGCGTAAGGATCTGCGAAAAATTGGTCCATCCACTGTTCAAATCCTTCGACTTGAAAAAAGCAGTCCTTTTTTTTCTTTGCACACATGGCGCGAAACCCTCCGTTATTCCGATTCTTTATACATGATATACAGCGGGAGGATAGATAAGTGATTATAAAGCGTAGAATTGTATATCAATATCACATTATGTAGCCAAATGAGGGAATATGTGAACAAAGAAAAAAGGATTGCATTTGGATAACTCAGCAAAATATGTATGCTTCAGGAAGCTCTACTATGAGGATATAAATTTTTTTCTTAACATAATAAAATGAAGCTCAAACAGATTCCTAATGATTGCAGAGGTTATTAAGATGATAAAAAAGCACTCACATATTAATTACGTCTAATACGTGAGTGCCTTTCGTTTTTTAGAACTTAGGTCTTGATAACTTGCAAGCGGGCTTCATGCAACTTATTGATCGTGATGGGTGTTATGCTTTTGACGTGTATGGTTGCGGTTTTTTACTTTATGAGAGCCGCTCATCGGTTCCGGCTGCCCGCTTGATGGTTGTGCGTCCTTCGGCGAGTTGCGACGAATGGATTTTGAGCTGTTTCGTTCCATGAAATATCCCTCCTTCCATATTAGGATGAGAGAATTTTGTGTAAATATACCTGTATGTTTTAGAGGGAAGCTACGAAATATATAGAGGAAAAGAGTGACAAGAAAGGGGATTTTTTATGCCGTACAATAAAGACAAGCAACAGGCGTTTCAAGCAGCGCAGCAAGGAACAAAGGAAGCAGTAAATATTGCAAGCAGCATCGTGACAAATGATCCGGAGTATGCAAGTCAGCTAAAGCATCTTCGCAAAGAGGTAGGCGAGGCGTACGAGCAAATTCAAAATGCGTTAGAAAGCGCATCGGAAACACAGTATGATCAATTGCAAAAATATGAACAAGATTTGCGCAAGATTATGCAGGATGTAGACGGACAGGATAGCTTTAGCTAAGGAAAAACCCGCCGGATTGGCGGGTTTTATGTTTACACTGCAGGAGCATAAAATTCCGGCTGGAAGTTATTCGAAGTAGTCGGAAATTTTAGGGATACAGTGCAATTGCGCCTATGTTTTCGCCTAACGGCTTGTCAATCGGCGAGTTTTCTTTATTGATTCTTTTTTCGTTTTTTGTTGTTTTGGCGCTGCGCAGCTGTCAGCGGTTCATTTGAAAACTCTTCGTTATAGCCTGTACCTATTCCTTGCGCGGACGCCGCATTCATTCCAGGAATGATATGATTCGCCTTTCGTTTTGCCATTGTATATTCACCTCCGTTGCACCTAGTATTTGATAGACGCTTGCTGTCTATTCGAGTCGAAAGAGATGATGCCATTATGTTTGGTTATGTTGATGCATGTTTGTTCCACATTAAGAAAATAATATGTATGTAGGATTGTTTATAACGAATACTTATTGCAAACTATAAGTTTCTTATTATTTACTTATGTTCCAAGTTGTAATAAGATAGTATCGTAAGTCTTTGAAAGAGTTTGCATAAACTTCGTATTTAGAAAATTCAGCTTGTTTACGTTTAACAGGGGGGAAACACAAATGGTGAAACACGATCCATTCCACGCACGTACTTCTTTTGAAGTAAACGGCAAAACGTATCAATATTACCGTTTAAGTGCACTAGAGGACGCAGGGATTGGCAAAATCTCTCGTTTACCTTATTCCATTAAAGTATTGCTCGAGTCCGTTCTTCGTCAAGTAGACGGCCGTGTTATTAAAAATGAGCATGTAGAGAACTTGGCAAAATGGGGTACAGCTGATGTACAAGACATCGACGTTCCATTTAAACCTTCTCGCGTTATTTTGCAAGACTTCACAGGCGTACCGGCTGTTGTAGACTTAGCTTCTTTACGCAAAGCTATGGCAGATTTAGGCGGCGACCCTGATAAAATTAACCCGGAGATTACGGTTGATCTTGTTATTGACCACTCTGTGCAAGTAGACAAGGCGGGTACAGAAGACTCGCTTCAATTCAACATGGACCTAGAGTTTAAACGAAATGAAGAGCGTTATAAATTCTTGAGCTGGGCGCAAAAATCGTTTGATAACTACCGTGCGGTTCCGCCGGCAACAGGTATCGTCCACCAAGTTAACCTTGAGTACTTGGCTCCTGTCGTTCACGTGCAGGAAGTAGACGGTGCACTTGTTGCATATCCGGACTCTTTAGTAGGTACAGATTCCCATACAACAATGATCAACGGTATCGGCGTTCTTGGATGGGGTGTAGGTGGTATCGAAGCGGAAGCTGGAATGTTAGGACAACCTTCTTACTTCCCAGTTCCTGAAGTAATCGGCGTGAAATTAACAGGATTACTTCCAAGCGGTGTAACAGCAACAGACGTTGCATTAAAGGTTACACAAGTATTGCGTGCAAAAGGTGTAGTAGGCAAGTTCGTAGAATTCTTCGGACCTGGTCTTTCAAGCATGCCTCTTGCTGATCGGGCAACAGTTGCGAACATGGCTCCTGAGTACGGTGCAACTTGTGGCTTCTTCCCAATCGATGAAGCTTCCCTGAACTACCTTCGCCTAACAGGCAGAGAAGAAGAGCAAGTACGCGTTGTAGAAGAATATTGCAAAGCGAACGGATTGTTCTTTACAGCTGATAGCGAAGACCCAGTCTACACAGAGCTTGTAGAAATCGATCTTTCTACAATCGAGCCAAGCTTGTCTGGACCAAAACGTCCGCAAGACTTAATCCTTCTTTCTGATATGCAGGCAGCATTCCGCAAGGCGGTAACAGCTCCTGTTGGAAACCAAGGTTTCGGCTTTACAGAAGCAGAATTTGACAAGCAATTAACAGCAACTGTAGAGGGCGAAGAAGTAACAATGAAAACAGGAGCAATCGCGATTGCGGCGATTACAAGCTGTACGAACACATCTAATCCATACGTGCTCATTGGTGCAGGTCTTGTAGCGAAGAAAGCGATTGAAAAAGGATTAAGCGTACCTGCTTACGTGAAAACATCCTTAGCCCCTGGTTCTAAAGTTGTTACAGAATACTTGAATAAATCCGGCTTAACTCCTTATTTGGATCAATTAGGATTCAACACAGTAGGTTACGGATGTACTACCTGTATCGGGAACTCTGGCCCGTTAGATCTTGAGTTGGAAAAAGCAATCGCGGATAGCGATTTGCTCGTAACATCTGTGCTTTCTGGTAACCGTAACTTTGAAGGCCGTATTCACCCGCTTGTAAAAGCAAACTACTTGGCATCTCCGCCGCTTGTAGTAGCGTATGCAATTGCAGGTACAGTAGATATCGACCTTCGCAACGATGTGTTAGGAACAGATAAAGACGGCAACAACGTATACTTTGCTGATATTTGGCCGACTGCGGAAGAAATTGAAGCAGTAGTAGGAGCTGTTGTAACAACAGAAGTGTTCAAAAAAGAATACGAGCGCGTATTTGACAGCAACGAGCGTTGGAACGAAATCCAAACATCTAATGAAGCATTGTACACATGGGATACAGAGTCTACGTACATCCAAAATCCTCCGTTCTTCGAAGGGTTATCGGCTGAACCAGGCGAAGTAGAGCCATTAGCAGGTCTTCGCATCGTTGGTAAATTTGGTGATTCTGTAACGACAGACCATATTTCTCCAGCTGGTTCTATCGGAAAGAATACGCCTGCGGGACGTTACTTGTTAGAAAAAGGCGTACAACCGGTTGACTTCAACTCTTACGGTTCCCGTCGTGGTAACCATGAAGTGATGATGCGTGGTACGTTTGCAAATATCCGTATCAAAAACCAAATCGCTCCTGGCACAGAAGGCGGTTATACAACATACTGGCCGACTGGTGAAGTTACATCTATTTACGATGCAGCTATGAAGTATAAAGAAGATGGAACAGGCCTTCTTGTTGTTGCGGGCAAAGATTACGGTATGGGAAGCTCCCGTGACTGGGCTGCAAAAGGTACAAATCTTCTTGGCATTAAAGCGGTTATCGCTGAAAGCTTTGAGCGTATCCACCGCAGCAACCTTGTGTTAATGGGCGTTCTTCCGCTTCAATTCAAGGATGGCGAAAGCGCAGAAACATTAGGTCTTGCAGGCGACGAAACATTCGCAATTCATGTTGACAAAGACGTGAAACCACGTGATGTTGTAAAAGTAACTGCAACAGACGCAAAAGGCGGAGTGAAGGAATTTGAAGTTGTAGCTCGCTTCGACTCTGAAGTTGAGATTGACTACTACCGTCACGGCGGTATTCTGCAAATGGTTCTTCGCGACAAGCTAAAGGACTCTAAAGTAACAAAATAATACAATAGCTTGCAGGGTGACAAAGTTAAGTATGCTTAGCTTACAAATAAATGCACTCTACATGGTTATACTGTTAAGATGTATAAATATAATATTTATGCTAAGAGAAAAAGCGTGGATACAAACATGTATCACACGCTTTTTCTTTTACACTTTAAGAAAGTATAAATTTCTAGCTGGAAGCCAATTCGACGTAGTGAGAAATTTTAGGAATAAAGTATAGGTAGGGCTACGCCTCTGTCTTCGCCCAAAGGCAGGGCTCGCCAGTCGACGAGTTTTCTTTAGCTGTGGTAGTGACTCTTGTTGATTGTAAATTTTGTGCGTTTCCTTCATGATAAATGGACAAACCAAAGGAGATTATCTATGTTGAGAGCAACCAGCATTCGGTTTTATGAATTCGGAGACCCAGAGCAAGTTCTACAAGTAGAAAATGTAGAAGTAAAAGACCCGGGTAGTGGTGAAGTGCTAGTACGAATGAAAACTCGGCCAATCAACCCATCTGATTTAATTCCCATTCGAGGAGCATATTCCAATCGAATTTCTTTACCTAGTGTTCCCGGATATGAAGGAGTTGGTATCGTAGAAGAGGTAGGCCCTTCTGTTTCTAAATGGTTTCTCGGCAAACGAGTATTACCGTTACGAGGTGAAGGTACATGGCAGGAATTTGTGAAAACTTCAGCTGAACTAGCTGTAGTAATTCCAGATTACCTGGAAGATTACACCGCAGCACAACTCTATATTAACCCTATTACAGCATGGGTTATTTGTACGGAAGTATTGGCGCTAAAGCCAGAAGAGACTCTAATTGTAAATGCATGCGGATCTTCTATTGGCCGTATTTTTGCACAACTATCTCGTATTTTAGGCTTTCGTTTGATTGCGGTAACGCGAAATAACAACTACACAGAAGAACTAACTCAACTTGGTGCTTCACATGTAATTAATACAGAGATTACCTCGCTCTACAATGCGGTTATGGAATTGACAAATGGCCTTGGAGCAAAAGCCGCAATTGATTCTATTGGCGGACTATCTGGTACAGATTTAGCCTACTGTGTTAGCCCTAATGGAACGTTTTTAACGATAGGCCTTTTGTCCGGAATCCCTGTCAATTGGACAGAAATTATGCATAATACGAAAGTGAATACAAATATATTTCATTTACGTCATTGGAATCAACAAGTCTCTGTACGCAAATGGCATGAAGCATTTCATCAGATTATACAATTCATTCATAATAAACAGTTAATTTTAACAAGAGCTCAAGCTCAATATCATCTCGCAGATGTAAAAACAGCGCTTGGTACTAAACATAAGGGGAAAATATTTTTAACACTGTAAGAAAGTATAAATTTCCAGCGGGAAGCTAATTCGACGTAGTCAGAAATAGGAATACAGTATAAGTAGGGCTACGCCTCTGTCTTCGCCCTAGAGCAGGGCTCGCCAGTCGGCGAGTTTTCTTTAATAGTTAAAAGGTAAACTAGCTCGTGATTTCAGTAACACATGAGTATTCGTACAAATTTAGATAGCTGTTATTACATTATTGCCATGGAAATCTGGCGCAATGTGAAATCAAAGTCGGCTGGACATAGAGTCTCTGCAAGCATATATTCCGAATCTACAATTGTTTCCAAAATCACTGGGATGTGCTTTAATAAAATTATGCGAATATTCCTTTACAGGCTTGTATAAGCTAAATGAGAAAAACTGTTAAATTAAGGAAGTGTTCATATGCTGCGTAAAGTTATACTCATTTGTCTGCTTGCCGCACTTGCCGGTTATGCGCTTTACAACCAGTTTTGGAAAGAGGAGAAGCAAGAAGTCGTTCAGCAGCCAGAGGTAGAGGAAGTATTGGCCAAGCAGGGGTTGGAGATCGGCAAGGAAGCGCCTGATTTTGAACTGCAAGCACTCGATGGCTCCAAAGTCAAGCTGTCAGATTTAAAAGGAAAAAAGGTGATTTTAAATTTTTGGGCAACTTGGTGCCCGCCATGTAAAGAAGAAGTCCCGGAAATGCAGGCCTTTTACGAGAAGCATAAAGAGGATGTTGTAATTCTGGCGGTAAACGCTACTGCTTTAGAGAGAGGCGGGGCAGGGGCGCAAGAGAATGTGAAAAACTTTGCTTCCCAATACGGTGTCACTTTTCCTATTTTGTTTGATAGCACATCTGAAGTAAGTGATATATATCGCGTTATCGTTCTGCCGACGTCTTATTTTGTGGATACAAAAGGTGTAATTCGTCAAAAATCTATCGGTGCGATGACAGAGGAGTATATGGAAAAAACAATCCAAGCATTACAATAAGGAGCTGTCTTTGTATGAGGCTCCTTTTGTCTTTACATAAAAAAAGCGGACAAATGAGGAACATATAAAATACTTCTATGATTCTGCTTCTCGTGTGAAAAACACAAATTTTCTTACAACTTGTATGAAATAATCTTTCTTATGCCAATACTACCTAATAGCAATAGTTGGAAAGGATGGGGCATATGAGACGAAATAGAAGAAAAACGTTTGAGGAACTTGTGATGGAAAATAAGCAGCAGCTATTGAGTGATCAAGCAGCTATTGAGCGGATTGAAGAGAGATTAGAACAGCGTTTAGAAATACGACGGTTAGAACAAGCGGAATAGCACTTTGTATAATTCCCACGCCAGGAACCATACTATTGGTGTGAGGAGGGATAAACAATGGGCAATCAAAAACGTGATACTAAACGCTTCCAACCAGATCACATTGGTACGCAATCAAAAGGCTTTGATGGGAATAAAGGAAAGAAAATGCAAACGAAAACAGGGGAAACTCCTGTTGCCATTCATAATTATAACGGTTAAGCATAGAAAATCGTGCTTACCGTGAAATGATATATGTGAGAAAAAGGACGAGAAATCGTCCTTTTTCTCACTTTTCGATTCTTTTTTCACTGTAATAAGGTGTAAATTTCTAGATAAAAGCGAATTAGACGTAGCCGGAAATTTTAGGAATACAGTATAAGTGCAACTACGCCTCTGTCTTCGTCCAAAAACAGGGCTCGCCAATCGTCGAGTTTTCTTTACACTGTAAGAACGTATAAATTTCTAGCTGGAAGACGATTCGACGCAGTAAGAAATTTTAGGAATACAGTATAAGTGCAACTACGCCTCTGTCTTCGCCCAAAGGCAGGGCTCGTCAATCGTCGAGTTTTCTTTACCATACATATTCGTTTGTAATTAAAGCAAACTAACGTTGTATCTTACACATGAGGAGGAATACAGCATGACAAAGCAATATAAATCAAACCCGGATGATCGAAACGATAACGTAGAAAAGCTACAGGAAATGGTACAAAACACAATTCATAATATGCATGAGGCAGAAGAAGCAATCGAATTTTCAAATGAAAAGGACCGCGCTGCGATTCAGGCAAAGAACCAACGTCGCTTAGACAGTATCGCTGCGATGCGCGATGAAATTAAAGATGAGTATGCCCATCGTGAAGGAAGAGAATAAAAGAAAGGCTGAGATAATCAGCCTTTTTTTGTAATGTTGAAGCTTTCGGTAAGCAGACGCCAGTTTTGCGGGAAGGGCAAGCCGATTTTCCAATAGCTAATACCGCGTATACCTTGTTCTTTTATTAAATTGAACTTCGCCTGTACGGATCTTGCATCTTCAAACCATACCTCGTGCAGTGCACCTTGCCCATCTCTGTAAGTAAAGTGAGGTGCCTGAGCGGTGTAATCATAAGAGATGGCCGCATTATATGTTCTGGCTAAAGCAACAGCAGCAACGGAACTAACAGCCCTAGCCATATTGCCTGGTCTAAATGGAAGCGGCCAGTCAAAGCCGTATAAATTTTGCCCCATCATAATTTTATTTGCCGGCATTTGTGATTTTGCATACTGGATAACCTGTTTTACCGGACCAATTGGTGACACAGCTTGTGGGGGGCCCCCTTGCCAACCCCAATCATAAGTCATAATGACTACAAAATCGACAATCTCTCCGTGCGCTTTATAATCGAGCCCTTCATAATATCGTCCGGTTTGAGCCGAACTTGTTTTTGGAACAAGTGTGGTACTTAGTGTATAGCCTTGTGGTAAGCGTGCTTTTACATTTCGCAGAAATTGATTGTATGCTTCGCGGTCAGTTGCAGCCACATCTTCAAAATCGAAGTGTACATCCCGCATGCCGTATTGTTCTGCTGTGCGCAGGACGTTTGTAATCAGTTTATTTTGAATAGCTGAATCATTGAGCAGCACCCTTGTTAACTCCGTACTAAAATTGCCGTTCTCTATATTTGACACAACGAGCATCGGAATTACACGATTCGCACTAATAGCATCTAAAATGGTTGGTACGCTTGTCGGCTCAGCGAGTGTTCCGTCTCGTTTTGCTTCAAAGCTAAAATATGCTAAGTATGTGAGATACGGAGAAGCAGCTCTTGTAGCCGTTACGAGACTTTCTCTAATGGGAATAGACGTTGGTTGCAGATAAGCAATAGATTCCGCGTCTCGTTTCGAGCCTCTTGGGATATATAAACGCTGTCCGACTTGCAGCATCACGTTCGCAGAAATATTGTTGGCATTTGCCAATGTATTAATGGACGTGTTATATGTTAGAGCGATCTTATATAAGCTGTCCCCAGGCTGAACATAATATACATTTCCGGGTGTATTTACGATTAATGCCTGCCCGACAACTAATACTTGTGCAGGGTTTAAACCGTTGTCATTTGTAATCGTTTGGACAGTTGTTCCGTAACGCTGTGCTATTTTGTACAAAGTATCGCCACGTTGCACCGTTACAATTTGCAGCATACAATCCCTCCTTTATAAGGAAAAAGATACGTCGCTTCTATTTTATTTTGACACATCTTGTATTATGATTAGTATCGTTAACAGAGCATGGAGGGATATAGCTTGTACATATCAGAAAAACGTGTTGAAGTTCGCTATGCAGAAACAGATCAAATGGGAGTTGTGTATCATGCGAACTACGTCATTTGGCTAGAGCTCGGGCGTACGCAGCTTATTGAAGACTTAGGCCTTTCTTATGTAGAAATGGAGAAGCAGGGCATTGTTTCTCCTGTATTAGATTTGCAGGTTACATATCGAAAAGCAATGCGCTACGGGGAGCGGGCACTCGTGAAAACGTGGATTGAAGCCTTGAGCCCGCTTCGCGTTGTATATGGCTATGAAGTGTATAATGAAAAAGAAGAACTGTGCATTACAGCAAGCACAACAAATATCTTAGTGAAACAGGATACATTTCGGCCCGTTTCGTTGAAAAAACTCTATCCAGAGTGGTATGAGGTATATGAAAAAGCAAAAAAACAAAGTGAGTGAGAGAACTTTAAAAAATAAAGAAAACTCGCCGACTGGCAAGCCCTGCTCTTGGGCGAAGGCAGAGGCGTAGTTGCCCTTATACTGTATTCTGAAAATTTCTCGCTATGTCGAATGGCCTGCCAGCTAGAAATGTATGCTTTTAAGGTGTAATAAAAAGAAACGTGTTGCGGGTGCGCAAACGTTTCTCTGGCTGTGGAGGAAGTCCTCTCCACAGTCTTTTTTATACTTTTTTCTTTTTGAACAATAGAGAATGCGCATTTCCCCACTTTTTCTTCTAAATAGTCAAGAGAGTAGTTCCCTGATGGGTCTGTCAGATCTCCGACAGCACGAGATAGGGTATCAATTACCAGATTTAGTGTCTCTGTTGCTCTTTCCTTTTTCCTCAGATTTATTTCATCCATAATTTCATGGGCTAGCATTTGAACTTTTCTTAAACGTAATACACTTGGTTTCATAGAGAGCAATATCATCCTTTTGCTTACATTTTCAAGGAATTATATGCGGAATGCTTAGGTTTTTGCCTATTTTTAAAAAATCTAAATGTAGCTGCTTGAGAGAAAAAATAATTGACACTGATAATCATTTTCATTTATTATGAAATTAATCAAATGAAAATCATTATCAATCAGGGAACTGTGTGAATGAAAACTTTTATTGGGTATGTAAGTATGTCCGGTAATACGGAAGATATAGCAAATATTCTTAAGGAGGTTCTTCTTTCCAAAGGGTGTGAGGTGGAAGTGGATTACCTTGATACGATAGATGCAGAAAAAGTTTTAGACTATGATTGTATTTTTCTTGGGGCATATACATGGGGGAATGGAGATCTTCCTTATGAGGCGGAGGACTTTTTTGAAGGGGTGAATGCTTTGGATTTAGATGGCATACATGCGGCATGCTTTGGCTCAGGCGAGCGTGCTTATCCGGAATTTTGTGCAGCAGTCGATATACTTGCTGATAAATTGGAGGAAAGGGGCTGTCTGGTTTTTAATCAAAGGTTGAAAATGGAGCTCAATCCTGAAACAGATGAACAAATTATGGAATGCCAGCAATTTGCACAATCCGTCTATGCATGGGTGACGGAGAAAAAGGAAATTGAACATGTTTAGCAAAGGTTCTACTGCGGTTTTATCCACTCCAGATATTCCTTTCATTGTTGCTGTAAAAAAATCTGGCATCTACTCATTTGAAGAAGGGGAATGGTTTCTGCAATACGGTCTATCTCAAAATATTTATAAGCTAGTGCGTCTCGGTCTATATATATTCGGCATAGGAGATAACGGTACCATTCTCCGTTACAAACCAGATCAAAAGAAATGGAATCATACATCTTTTCCCACCACCCAGCGTCTATGGGATATTACAGGAAATGGTACTGGATTAATTGTTACTCATGGGGGCAGTAGTCTTTATGTCTCGACCAATTTTGGCTCAAATTGGTCTGTAATCAAACCATTTCAATCGCTGGCTGCACCGCCATTGATCCGGTCTTTACTTTATGATAAGGGCAATATTTATATAGGAACACAGATAAATAAAAAACATGGTGGGTTGTGGAAATATTCCTTAGAGAGCGGAGAACTAATGCTTGTAAAAAAAGAAGAGCATTCTATGATTTCTTCTATTTGTATCACTTGTGATAATTTTCTATTCATTACAAAAGGAAATGCGTATTCAGGTGAAGGATCAATAGAAATGACAGGTCCAGATAGGACTGAATGGCTGAAGTTCCAACAGCCGATTTCAGAAAAGGCATTTTTGGATTTATTTATTGCAAACGAAAAATTATATGCTACTACAAGTAAAGATGAATTCGGCTTTTCAAGAATTTATGAGGTACATAGGGAGAGGATGACTCTTTTGCCAATTGAAACCGTAGAAGGACATGGATTTAGAGGAGCGGGCTTTGATGATCAGTTATTTATATCTTCACCAGTAGAAAGTAAATGGATTTACAACCGGTATGAAGTGCCAAAGCTATTTCATTGATTGGAGTGATTAAATTGAAAATTGCTGTCATATATGCAAGTATGTCCGGAAATACAGAAGCTATTGCGGATATTATTGCTGTGGAACTACAAAAACAACATCATGATGTCTTTTTGAACGAAATCCTAAGTGTTCAAAGTGCTTCTGAATTACTAAACTATGATCTTACATTTATCGGCATGTATACATGGGGGGATGGTGACTATCCTGATGAATGTCTTGATATAATCGAAGAATTAGAACAGTTAGAGCTCGATAATCATCCCTTTGCCATCTTCGGGTCTGGAGATACTTCTTATCCAGAGTTTTGCGGTGCCCTTGATCAACTAAAGCTGCTCATTGAACAACAAGGGGGAAAAGTGCTGGTTGACCCGTTAAAAATAGAATTCAATCCGGAGCCGCAAGATGAAGTTAAAATTAAAAAATTTGTATCTGCTGCTTTGAAGGACCTCTAAATAAGCAATCTAAAATACGAAAAAAGCCAAGGCTTTCTTTAAGAAAGAGCTTGGCTTTTGGTTTAGCGTATGTTGGATCGCTTAGCTTTTCAGGCAGAGGTTTTATAAAGAAAACTCGCCGATTGGCGAGCCCTTCCTTTGGGGCGAAGACAGAGGCGTAGTTGCACTTATACTTTGTTCCTAAAATTTCTCACTACGTCGAATTGGCCTCCAGCTAGAAATTTATACTTTCTTAAAGTATAAATAGAAAACGAGGTCCTTTCAGATCCTCGTTTTTCATTTTATGCAAATAAGCGTTTATTTAAATGAACAAGCTGCTTTTCAATTGGGAATGGAAGAGAAATGTTGTGCTTTTTAAGTTCTGTTACACTTATATCTCGAACAAGTTTTAACGCTTCCTTCTGAAAGGAATGTGTGACGAACCCATCATTTATTTCACATAACTTTTGTAAGTATTGTAAAGTATCTTGCAGCAATACTTGTTTTACATAGGTATTATTCAGTTGGCAAATCAACTTATGCTGCAGGCCTTTTATCACAGCAATTTGATCGACGTGCATCATGATATTTGTTCCATTTTCATCTATAAAACATAGGGAAATATATTGACCTTTAGAGATATCAATATTTGTAAACACAGGATTGTTATATACTTCACCAGATGATAACTGGATCATGCTTGCTTCTGCAACTCCACCTAGTTTACGATGGTTTGCAATTACAGTATGAATATCTTTTAACCCATGTAACATGCTAAACATATGCTTTCCCCCTGCCGGCCAATATCTAAATATTTCTAATTTTATTTTATAGAAAATGATAATCATTGTCAATTGGTTTTACTTTCCTAATATCAGAATTATATAATTGCAGATTTTCCGATATGAATTTAGTTCTTTTAATAAAGGTCTCTAAGATGATCCATGTCATAGCATCGCACACCACAACAAGGGCATAATCGACTTTATTAAAAACAATGGGACGGAGTCTAAAACAAAAGAGCGGAAAGGTGTACTTGCAAGGACAAGATTTAAATAACATTCATACAAAGCAAATCGCACAGCATCTTGCTTTATTGCCGCAACATCCCATTGCACCAGCAGAGTTCAAGGTAGAGGAACTGATTTCCTATGGAAGATATCCGCACCGTAATAATGTGAATAAATTATCAAAAGAAGATAAGGAAGCAATTGAATGGGCGATGGATCTTACTAACACCATCTCCTTCCGGCAGCGGAGAATTGGAAGCTTATCGGGCGGACAGCGGCAAAATGAAAAAAATATAGATGCGAGGCTTTTTCTTGCAGTAGGTTCATTAGAAAAAGATTTTATGATTGAGGATGCGAAAGCGCTATCAAAACGCTTATTACATTTAGCAGATAGTAGATTGCTGCAGATAGAGTTTAATGAGATAGATGGAGAAAATCATGTATCTGCAGTGCCGACAGTGTTAAGCCGTGCATTGCGATTTGTATCAAGCAATAATTGTACAAATTAATCCTCATCTAGAAAGATTCTATCAATATCCATTCTGGATGGGAGTTTTCTTTACAACATCAATTTTATCTGTTAATATTTGGTATAACATGAGTGTGATGAATATGCAACTATGTTTATAGGTATAACTTGTTAGTCAATGGGAAAGAGAATCATGATAACTTGGAAAGGGAGGAATGCAGAATGGGTGTCCCTTTGACATCGAAGGAAGTCATTACTCAGATCCAGAAGTTAGAGAACGAAGGTAAATCTCTACGTAAAAAAGAGATAAAACAACTTTATCCTGATTTAATGCGGAGTGCTTTGTATTACTACCCAAGTTGGCAACATGCTCTAGAAGAAAGTAAAATAAGTTAAATACCCAATTTACACCGGGATATGAGAATAAGATGAATTCAGTTAAAGAAAACTCGCCAAATCGGCGAGTTTTCTTTATTTTTCGTATTGAAAGTTTGGCGCTTCTGCATTTGGCTCGTACACTACAGAAAGATTATGACCATCGAAATACCATTCGTCGTCTTCTTCAACGAAAAAGGTTACTCCATTTTCTGTGGTCTGGGCTGCCGGGTTTACAGGCAAGTCCTTGCGAATTCCAAGCGATAAACCTTTTTGTACTGTGCTGCAGCCTCCATATTGCACAAAGAATCGAATAGCATCGCCTTGCTGTAGGTGCAGTTCATTCCTATACCAAGCGGCTGCATCTTTTGACACAAACATCTCCATAACTCTTCCTCCTAAATTTTTCATTTACTTATTAGTATAGAAAAAAACGCAAAAAGACGCTATCTTTATGCTTTACAACTCCTTTTTGCGTTATAACGCCTTTTACTTTTATAGTTTTACCTTTGGTTCTGTTTTGTCTAAAATGCGCTTAATGTTGGTGCGATGCCGATAAATAACGAACACGGCAAGAAATGAGATAGCAAATATAAATGGTTTGTCTCCCTTAATGAAAGCAGCGATAACAGCGACGATAGCTGTTAGCATAGAGGACAAGGACACATATTTTGTCGCATACAAAAGCGCTAAAAAGACAAGTATTGCTATTAAGAAAATAAGCGGTTGGTCAAAAAGAAGTACTCCTGCTGACGTAGCAACTGCTTTACCACCGCGGAAGCCTGCGAAAATCGGATAGACGTGTCCGATTACCGCGACGAGACCGAACCAAAGCGGGTGAATGTCAACATCGAATATAACAGGCAAAGATGCTGCAAGCGTGCCTTTTAAAATATCGGCAAATGTTACAATAAACCCCGCCTTTTTACCTAATGTGCGGAATGTATTCGTAGCACCTAGGTTTCCGCTCCCATGCTGTCGGATATCTATTCCGTACCCAAGTTTTCCGACGACTAAGGCAAACGGAATGGCGCCCAGTAAATAGGCGGCTAAAAATAAGATGTATGTAAGCATACGTTTCTTCCCCTTTATCAGGATAATAGTAATAAAAGCAGCAAGAGGCCGTTTTTCCCTAATCTATTGTATCATATAACGAAAAAGTTAGAAGTTGTTTTTTTGCACTGTAAGAAGCTATAAATTTCTAGCTGAAAGCCAATTCGACGTGGTGAGAAATTTTAGGATACAGTATAAGTAGGGCTACGCCTCTCTCTTCGCCCAAGAGCAGGGCTCGCCAGTCGGCGAGTTTTCTTACAAACCGCTACTCATAGATGTTATGCAATATGTGTCACAATAATGTGAGAATCTGCACATTTTTCTAATTCTACATACAGTATAATTCAAATGAGAATGATACTGTATTTTGTGTGGATTGAGGAAAATGGAGGGATTTTCAATGGGAAAGAAGCAAGCTTTAGAACAGCTGGCAGCTTCGTTTCAAGGTATTATTCAGTATGAGGAGCAGGATTTGCTGCAGGAAAATGCAAATGTAGATGGGCATTCACCAATGGGTGTTATAGGAAAATTTTCCTCTGAAGGTGCCAAGTTTTATGCATTGGAATATTTACTAACCGAGGAAGTAAAGGAAGCGGTGCAGGATAATCTAATCCATGTGCATGACTTGGATTTCTATGCAGCAGGAACAACAACATGCTCGCAAATCCCGCTGTCTAAGCTGTTAAAGGGTGGATTTTCCACCGGGCACGGTCATATGAGGGAACCAAAATGCATTAGCAGTGCTATGGCGCTGGCCGCTATCATTTTACAAGCCAATCAAAACATGCAGCATGGCGGGCAATCGTTTGCTATGTTTGACAGGGACTTGGCGCCGTATGTACGCAGAACATATGAACGTCATGTAGAACGACTTGGCAGTTATGCACGATTTGGAGCGGAGGAAATACAACAAATTGCTTGGGAGGAAACAAAGCAAGAGACATATCAGGCGTGTGAAGCATTCATCCATAATGCAAATAGTATGCATAGCCGAGGAGGGGGACAAGTTCCATTTGTGTCCATTAATTATGGGACGGATACGTCAAAAGAAGGGCGAATGCTCGTCCGTCAGCTGCTTTTAGCAACGCAGGCTGGTCTTGGAAACGGTGAAACTCCCATTTTTCCCATTCAGGTGTTTAAGCTGAAGAAAGGGATTAATGTACTCCCGACTGATCGAAACTATGATTTGTATCGGCTTGCGCTGGAAACAACAGCAAAGCGGCTGTTTCCAAATTTCGCGTTTTTAGACGCCCCCTTTAATTTACAGTACTACGACGGTCGACCTGAAAGCGAAGCATGTTATATGGGATGCAGAACACGTGTAATGGCCAATATTCACGGTGAGGAACATGCAGTGGGAAGAGGGAATTTGTCATTCACATCCATTAATCTTGTAAAACTCGCCTTGCAGAGCACAAGTACGGAGCAATTCTTTCAAGCGCTGGAGCAGTACATTGCGCTTATCATTCGACAACTGCTTGAGAGGTTCCGCTATCAAGCTCGCAAAAACGTGCGAGATTTTAAGTTTTTGTATACCCAAGGTGTATGGCGCGGCGGGGAAGAATTAGAGCTTCATGCGCCTGTTGAAAGTATTGTTAGACAAGGAACATTGAGCATTGGATTTATTGGGCTTGCGGAATGTCTTGTTGCTTTGGCAGGAAAACATCATGGAGAAAGCGAGGAGGCATTATGTCTAGGGCTTGATATTATCCGTTTCATGAGAAGCAAAGCGGATGAGGCGACAAAGCAGCATCAACTCAATTTTTCCTTACTTGCCACGCCCGCAGAAGGACTATCAGGTAAGTTTACGAAGCAGGATCGAAGAGAGTTTGGTATGATTACCGGTGTTACAGATAAAGAGTATTACACAAATTCATTCCATGTTCCGGTGCACTACCCAATTAGAGTGATAGATAAAATTCGGATTGAAGGGTTATTTCATGAGCTTTGCAATGGCGGGCATATTACGTACATTGAACTAGATGGGGCAGCTGTTCATAATGCGGAAGCGCTCCATCACATCGTCATGGCTATGCTGCAGCACCATATCGGATACGGCTCGATCAATCACCCTATTGATCAGTGTAAATGCTGCGGCTATCACGGCATGATTGAAACTGTGTGCCCATCTTGCGGAAATGCTGAGGAAACGAAAATCGAACGAATTCGGCGTATTACTGGCTATCTTGTCGGAGATATGACGAAGTGGAACGGTGCTAAACGAAGCGAGGAGCGTGAGCGGGTGAAGCATACATGAAGATTATGAATATTTTACATGATAGCGTTGTCGATGGAGAAGGACTGCGTACGGTTATTTTCTTTGCAGGTTGTCCGCATCGATGCTATGGATGCCATAATCCGAAGTCCTGGAAAATAGAAAATGGAACGAGCATGACAAAGGAGCAAATCTTAGAGGAGATTGTAAGCAATCCGCTAACTGAGGTGACTTTTTCTGGCGGGGAACCTTTGTACCAAGCCTCTGAGGTCAAGGAGCTGGCAAAAGAAATTAAAGCCTATGGGAAAAACTTATGGGTATACACAGGCTATACGCTTGAGGAGATATACGATTCTAAAAATGATGATATGATAGAAACGTTGAAGTATGTGGATGTATTGGTAGACGGGAGGTTCGATATGATAAAGCGAGATGCTACACTTCCTTTTAGGGGGAGCAGCAATCAGCGCATCATTCGACTGAAGGAGGGGGAGAACCGGATGACAACGGGCAAGGCATATTGGTACAGTCATCCGTGTCGGATATAAGTTTGAAGAATAGTCCTTGACTTGCTAGCCGTACAGCCGCACTGCAAAGGAAAAAGCAATGGTTAGTAGGATTTATGTGCGATTTTGCGGAAATTTGGTTAAAATGGAAGAAGGAAAGTGATTTTATATGTATTTCACTAAACTTTCACCAAGTTTTTGTATTATATAAGCAGATAAACTAGAGGGGAGATAGACGATGGGCTACTATGATCAAACTGACATGACTACAAGATTTGAAGAAAAACCACAGCGTCGCAGCAGAAAGGGCTATTTTTTCTCCGGCTTTGTTGGGGCGGTTATCGGAGCTGTGGCTGTGACGGCTTCGATTAACTACATACCGGCCCTTCAAAATCAAGAAGGACAGGCTTCTGTTGTGCAGCAGGTGCAGCAAAGCGAAGGGACTGCGGTGCCTGTTGTGAATAACATGAAGGCGACAGATCTTGCCGGCATGATTCAAGGTGCACAGGAAGCAGTGGTCGGCGTTATTAACTATCAAACAACGGATACATTGGATTCGCAGGATTCCGAAGCTGGTTCCGGCTCTGGTGTTGTATATAAGAAGGTAGGAAATAAAGCCCTTGTGATTACAAATAACCATGTAGTCGAAGGAGCAAAGCGTCTTGAAGTAAAGCTTGCGAACGGAGAGAAAATTGCAGCCAAGCTTGTTGGATCAGATCGTTGGCTTGACTTGGCTGTTATCGAAATTGATGGAACGAACATTAAGACAGTTGCAACGCTTGGTGATTCTGACAAAGTGCGTGTTGGAGAGCAGGCGATTGCTATCGGGAATCCGATTGGTTTAGATGGAACAGTCACAGAAGGTATTATCAGCAGCAAGAATCGTGAAATCCCAGTAGATGTTGATCAGGATGGCAGCGCGGATTGGCAGGCGCAAGTATTGCAAACAGATGCTTCTATTAACCCGGGTAACAGCGGTGGTGCATTGTTTAATGAGAACGGCGAAGTAATCGGCATCAATTCCAGTAAAATTGCACAGGAGGCTGTGGAAGGAATTGGTTTTGCAATTCCAATCAATGTAGCAAAACCGATTGTCGAATCACTTGAAAAGTATGGAGAAGTGCAGCGTCCGTTTCTAGGAGTACAGCTTCGTTCTCTGGATGAAGTGTCAACGTATGCAAGCAGACAATTAAATCTTCCAACAGAAGTGACAGGTGGAGTCATTATTTTGCAAACAACTGCAAATTCTCCTGCGGCAAAGGCAGGCTTGCAGCAGTATGACGTGGTTGTGGCGCTCGATGGTCAAGAAGTGAAAGACTCTGTACAGTTCCGGAAGTATCTGTATGAAAAGAAAAAAATTGGAGATGAAATGAAGGTATCCTTCTATCGCGATGGACAAAAGTATGAGGAAACCATCAAGCTTGATGCAAATGCCGACTAAGAGAACAGACCGTTTCTATTGAAATGGTCCTTTCTCTTTTTGTATAATCTTGGGAAAGGAGAGATTATAATGACAATTCAAAATCCAACACGCACTGAAATTGGCGAACTGTTAAAGAAAAGCAAAACAATTGCAGTAGTAGGGTTATCTGATAATCCGGAGCGAACGTCTTATATGGTTTCAAAGGCTATGCAGGATGCAGGCTATGATATTATTCCAGTAAATCCAAATGCGGAGTATATCCTTGGAAAAAAAGCCGTAAAATCATTAAAAGATATTGAGGGTCATGTTGATATTGTGAATGTGTTCCGGCGCTCTGAGCATTTAATGGACGTGGCAAAGGAGTTTGTTGAAATCGACGCGGATATTTATTGGGCGCAGCTAGGATTAGAGGATGAGGAGACGTATGCATTTTTACAGGAACAGGGCTATACGGTTATTATGAACCGCTGTATTAAGGTGGAGCATGCGCTGACGCGATAAATCGTTCATAAAGAAGCCAATTGCGAGGCTTCTTTTCTGTTTGTATACTTATAATGCAGTATGAGGCATGAGTGAGGTACACACATGAAGTTTTTTACACTGTAGGAAAGTATAAATTTCCAGCTAGAAGAAAATTCGACGTAGCCGGACATTTTAAGAATACAGTATAAGTGCAACTACGCCTCTGTCTTCGCCCAAAAGCAGGGCTCGCCAGTCGGCGAGTTTTCTTTAAGGACTGTTTATGGGAGTTTTACTTGCACTGTAGGAAAGTATAACTTTTCAGCTAGAGATTTATTCGATGTAGTCGGAAATTTTAAGAATACAGTGTAAGTGCAACTACGCTCCTGTCTTCGCCCAAGTGCAGGGCTCGCCAATCAGTGAGTTTTCTTTATCATTCCTTTTGGGATCGGTGTCATTTGGCTGTTGAGGAAGATATTCTGATAGTCATGTATTGACAGGTTATTATTTTTTTGAAATAGTAGCTTACAGGAATCCTTGTGGAAAACAAGGATTTTTCTTTTATATCTTGTATATTTTATAAAGGGTGTCTATACTTGCCAACATAGGGAGAAACACGTTATGCTATAGAGGAAACGTATGTTCTTATCGAAAGATAGAAAGGAGTTTGGGGATTTGACACAGCATCAGTTTCAATATGACGAGGATGCAATTCAAGTGCTTGAAGGTCTGGAAGCTGTAAGAAAGCGACCTGGTATGTACATCGGAAGCACAGATAGCCGCGGATTGCACCATTTAGTATACGAGATTGTAGATAACTCCGTAGATGAAGCGCTAGCAGGCTTTGGCGGCGAAATCACGGTTATGATACATAAAGATAACAGTATTAGCGTAGAGGATAAGGGACGCGGTATGCCGACCGGCATGCATAAGCTCGGGAAGCCAACGCCGGAAGTTATTCTTACAGTACTTCATGCCGGCGGAAAGTTTGGACAGGGCGGCTATAAGACGAGCGGCGGATTGCACGGTGTAGGAGCATCGGTCGTAAATGCGCTATCAGAATGGCTTGTCGTGACCATTAAGCGTGATGGCTTTGTGTATCAACAGCGTTTTGAGCATGGGGGAAACCCGGTAACAACGCTTGAAAAAATAGGAGTAACGAAACAAACGGGAACGAAGATCCATTTTAAACCGGATTCGACTATTTTTAGCACAACGAATTTCCAATATGAGACGTTGTGCGAACGCCTTAGAGAATCTGCGTTTTTATTAAAGGGCATGAAAATTGCCCTAAAGGATGAGCGCAACGATTTAGAGGATATATTTCATTACGAAACGGGAATTGAGGCGTTCGTATCTTATTTGAACGAAGAGCGGGATGTACTTCATAAGGTTGTGTTTTTTGAAGGCGAGCAGAGCGGCATCGAGGCAGAGCTGGCATTTCAGTTTAACGATGGCTATTCAGAAAATATTCTATCGTTTGTAAATAACGTCCGTACAAAGGACGGCGGAACACATGAAGCAGGCTTTAAGACGGCAATGACACGTGTATTCAATGAATATGCACGGAAGGTTGGGGCGCTTAAGGAAAAGGACAAAAATTTGGAAGGGTCAGATATTCGCGAGGGCTTGTCCGCAATCGTATCGGTTCGCATTCCAGAGGAACTGCTTCAGTTTGAAGGTCAGACAAAAGGAAAGCTTGGCACGAGTGAGGCACGTTCTGCACTTGATTCGATTGTATCGGAACACCTAGCTTACTTTTTACAGGAAAATCCAGATGTTGGCGGATTGCTTGTGAAAAAAGCAATTAAAGCATTTCAGGCGCGCGAAGCTGCTCGAAAGGCACGAGAGGAAGCACGAAGCGGGAAAAAGAAAAAGCGTTCGGAGGCATCCTTAAGCGGGAAGCTAACACCGGCACAATCACGCAATCCGCAAAAAAATGAGCTGTATCTTGTGGAGGGGGATTCTGCCGGCGGTTCGGCCAAGCAAGGTCGAGATCGACGTTTTCAGGCTGTACTGCCGCTGCGCGGAAAGGTTATTAATACAGAAAAAGCAAAGCTGTCCGATATTTTTAAAAATGAAGAAATCAATACGATTATTCACGCCATTGGCGGAGGTGTTGGACAGGAATTTTCTGTTGAGGATATTAACTATGACAAGGTTGTCATTATGACGGATGCTGATACGGACGGGGCGCATATTCAAGTGCTGCTGCTGACATTTTTTTATCGTTATATGAAGCAGCTCATCGAGGATGGAAAGGTCTTTATTGCGCTTCCGCCGCTTTATAAAGTGAGTAAAGGAACCGGAAAAAAAGAAACGATTGAATATGCATGGTCGGATGAAGGGCTAAAAGAAGTTACAAAACGCTTTGGCAGAGGCTATACAATTCAGCGCTATAAAGGTCTTGGAGAAATGAATGCAGATCAGCTTTGGGATACGACGATGAATCCGGAAACAAGAACGCTGATTCGTGTCAAAATCGACGATGCAGCACGTGCTGAACGCCGCGTGACAACGCTCATGGGTGATAAAGTAGAGCCGCGTCGAAAGTGGATTGAGCGAAATGTACAGTTCGGTTTACAGGAAGAAGGAAATATTTTGGAAAATGAGATGATTTCGGAGGTGAAGCAGGATGCAGGCGGAGAAATTTCATGATCTTCCGTTAGAGGATGTAATGGGCGACCGCTTCGCCCGCTACAGTAAATATATTATCCAGGAGCGGGCGTTGCCGGATGCCCGTGACGGCTTAAAGCCGGTACAACGGCGTATTCTGTATTCGATGTATGTAGAGGGAAATGTGCAGGATAAGCCGTTTCGAAAGTCGGCAAAAACAGTCGGTAATGTAATCGGTAACTACCACCCGCATGGAGATTCTTCGGTTTACGAAGCGATGGTGCGCCTTAGCCAAGATTGGAAGGTGCGCAATGTGCTTGTGGAGATGCATGGCAATAACGGAAGCATTGACGGCGATCCAGCCGCAGCGATGCGTTACACAGAGGCCCGCTTATCAGCAATCGCGTCTGAGCTTCTGCGCGATATCGATAAGCAAACGGTTGAATTTGTTCCCAATTTTGATGATACGAGTGAAGAGCCTGTTGTTTTGCCAGCTATGTTTCCGAGTCTTCTTGTCAACGGTTCTACAGGGATTTCCGCTGGATATGCGACAGAGATTCCTCCTCATCATCTTGGGGAAGTAATCGATGCTGTCATCATGCGCATGGATAATTCGCTTTGTACAGTCAATGACTTGCTAACTGTTATAAAAGGGCCAGACTTTCCGACCGGGGGCATTATTCAAGGTCTGGAAGGGATTAAAAAGGCATATGAGACAGGTAGAGGGAAAATTATTATTAGAGGTAAAGCGGCTATTGAGCATATGCGAAGCGGTAAGCAGCAAATTGTTGTAACGGAAATTCCATATGAGGTGAACAAGGCAAACCTTGTCAAAAAAATTGATGATTTGCGTATAGAGAAGAAACTGGACGGTATTTCAGAGGTGCGCGATGAAACAGACCGCACTGGTCTTCGCATTGTCATTGAGCTGAAAAAAGATGCAAATGCCGAAGGGATTTTAAATTACCTGTACAAAAACACAGAGCTGCAAATTCCGTATAATTTTAATATGGTTGCGATTCATAACCGCCGTCCGAAGCTGCTCAGCTTACCGCAAATATTGGATGCGTACATCGCGCATCAAAAAGAGGTAGTCACAAACCGTTCCCAATATGAACTGCAAAAAGCGCAGGATCGTCAGCATATTGTGGAGGGTCTGATGAAGGCACTTTCCATTCTGGATGAAGTAATTGCGGCAATCCGTGCGTCAAAAGATAAGCGTGATGCCAAGGACAATTTAATCGCGAAATTCGAATTTACAGAAGCGCAGGCGGAGGCAATTGTTTCATTGCAGCTGTATCGTTTAACCAATACAGATATTACAGCGCTGCAAAAAGAGGCAGAAGAGCTCAATGAAAAAATCAAAGAGCTGCTGCTTATTTTGAATAGTGAAAAAAAGCTTCTTCAAGTCATTAAAACAGATTTAAAGCGTGTCAAAAAAACGTATGCGGATGAACGGCGTACGCTGATTGAAGAGGAAATTGAGGAACTTAAGATTGATATGGAAGTGATGATTCCGCAGGAGGACGTCATCGTTACCATTACAACAGAAGGTTATATGAAGCGAACAAGCTGGCGTTCCCATAATGCTTCGAGCGGAAAAGATTTTGGTATGAAGGAAGGAGACCGCCTGCTTGCTCGCTTTGATATTAACACGACGGATACCGTTCTTTTGTTCACTAATAAGGGGAATTATTTATACTTGCCTGTGTATGAGATGCCTGATATACGTTGGAAGGACTTAGGCCAGCACGTTGCGAACATTGTTTCCCTGGAAAAAGATGAGACTATGATAGCTGCGGTTCCGGTGCAGAATTTCGAGGAAGACAATCGCTTTTTGTTATTCGTGACAAAAAACGGAATGGTGAAGAAAACAGAACTCAAGCAGTATAAGGTGCAGCGTTATTCTAGAGCGCTCGTTGCCGTGAACGTGAAAAAGGATGATGAAGTAGTGGATGTACTGCTGACGGATGGAAAGCAGGAGCTTGTACTTATTACGCACGGTGCGTATGCTTTGCGTTTTCACGAGGAGGAAGCGAGTACTGTTGGTGTTCGTGCCGCGGGTGTGAAAGGAATGAACGTAAAGGAAGACGACTATGTAGTGCGCGGCTTTGCGCTGCAATCGGATGATGATGCCCTTATTCTTGTTACACAGCGTGGAGGCGTCAAAAAAATGAAGGTGTCTGAAATTGAGCAATCGTCTCGGGCGAAGCGTGGACATTTAATATTTAAAGAGCTAAAAGCAAATCCTTATCGGATTGTCGGAGTGGAAATAGCGGATGATACTTATAGGATTTTTGTGAAGCTAGAGAGACGGGGCGCTGAAGAACTTGGTATACAATCTTTAAAAGAAAAAGACCGTTATAGCAATGGTACGCTCATGATTGATGTGAGTGAAGCTGGTACCGTTACAGAAGTTTGGAAGGAAGCCAAGCAGGAAGGCTGAAAAAACTCTTGTCCGAAGGAATTCGGGCAGGAGTTTTTTTATACTGTAGGAAAGTATAAATTCCCAGCTAGAAGTCAATTCGACGTAGTGGGGAATTTTAGGAATACGGTATAAGTGCAACTACGCCTCTGTCTTCGCCCAAGAGCAGGGCTCGCCAGTCGGCGAGTTTTCTTTATACTTTAAGAAAGTATAAATTTCTCGCAGGAAGCCGATTCGACGTAGATAGAAATTTTAGGAACAAAGTATAAGTGCAACTACGCCTCTGTCTTCGTCCAAGAGCAGGGCTCGCCAGTCGGCGAGTTTTCTTTATTAAGAGATCATCCGCGTTCGGAAAAATAGTGTTAATGCCCCTATAAGGTGTAACCCTTTCTCTTTTTTGTCACAAATTTGTAACATTTTGCAGAATCAATGTCGAGAAACGAAAAAAAATCTAGAAGGATAGTAGGTTGTACAAATGGATTGCTTCCTGTATCATTTAACTAAATATTTATAAAATTCAGAAAAAACAAGGGGGTAACAGGGTGGCTTTTAAAAAAGGAATGACACTAGCTTTGTCCGCAGCGCTGGTATTTGGAGTTTTGGCAGGTTGTGCTAGCAAGACGGAGCAAACGGGAGCAAACACATCGTCAGGCGGTGACGGAAAGGTCATTAAGATTGTGACGCAGTCTCCTTTATCAGGCGGCTCTGCAACGCAGGGGGAAGCAATTAAGCTTGGAGCGCAACTGCAAATAGAGGAACAAAAAGCGGCGTTTAAAGAGCTTGGATTTGAGCTGCAGCTCGTTCCGTATGATGATCAAGCCGATCCGAAAAAAGGCGTAGCAAATGCTCAGTTAGTTGGTGCAGATCAAGCTGTTCTCGGTGTAGTGGGCCATATGAACTCCGGAGTAGCGATTCCTTCTTCAGAAGTATATGAGAAGAACAACCTTGTTATGGTATCTCCAACAAATACAGCAACTGAGGTTACAGACCGTAACTTAAAATCGGTAAATCGCATTTGTGCCCGTGATGATTTCCAAGGTCCAGCGGGTGCAGAATATGCAATCCAAACGTTGAAGGCAAAGAGTATTTTCGTTATTGACGATAAAACAGCTTATGGTACAGGATTGGCAACGGCGTTTAAGGAGGCTGCTGAGAAGCTCGGCGCACAAATAGCGGGTTATGAATCAATTACAGTGGGTGAAAAGGACTTTAACGGTGTATTGAATAAAGTGCTTGCGAAAAAGCCTGATTTAATCTATTTCGGCGGTTTATATGCGGAAGGTGGATTGCTGTTGAAGCAGGCGCGTGATAAAGGGATTACAACGCCATTTATGGGTGGTGATGGCTTAGACTCTGGTACGCTAGTAGAAATCGCAGGAACAGCAGCGAAAAATACATTTTATACGTCAATTGCGGCCGACCCAGCAAAAACAGAGAAAGGCAAAAAGTTTATTGAGGACTACAAAAAGAAATTTAACAAAGAGGTTGAAGGGTACTCTGCTTATGGCTATGATGCTGCGGGTGTTGTTCTACAGGGAATTAAAGATGCAATTGCGGCAAATGATAATAAGCTTCCGACTCGCGAGCAGGTGCGCGATGCCGTTCGCAGCATTCAAAACTATGAAGGTGCTGTAACGAAGGTTGGCTTTGACGAAAAAGGAGATAATAAGTTTTCGAAAATCTATATTTATAAATTAAATGAGTCGAAATATCCTGGTACTCAAGAAGGAGAAGTGAGCAATACGAAATAAAACAAAAAAAGAGGTGTGGAAAAGTATTCCATGCCTCTTTCCATTATCCATTTATCCGAAGTTGCTGAATGGTGTGAAAAGTAGGAAAACCATTGAAAGAGGGGGGATAACATGTTAGCAGAAGTATTGCATACATTACCGCAAGTATTGCTCGATGGATTAACATTAGGAGCGGTATACGCCATCGTCGCGCTGGGTTATACGATGGTGTATGGAATTTTAGAGTTGATTAACTTTGCGCATGGGGAAATTTTTATGACCGGTGCTTTTATTGGAACAGCGATTTTTCTAATGATGGCGGGGTTCGGTTGGATTGGAGCGATGCCGGCAATTCTTGCGCTTATTCTAGTGCTCGTAGCATCGTCAGTATTAACAGGAATTTTAGGCATGGGAATTGAGCG
Source organism: Ectobacillus sp. (assembly GCA_041640875.1). Classification (GTDB taxonomy): domain Bacteria; phylum Bacillota; class Bacilli; order Bacillales; family Bacillaceae_G; genus Ectobacillus. Next base: position 44,713 of record JBEPZN010000012.1, read on the forward strand.
GGTTGCTTATCGGCCGCTTCGGAAAGCGCCAAAACTTATTACGTTTATCACAGCCATTGGCGTTTCCTTCTTACTGCAGGATATCGTTCGTTTTATTACTGAATTCATGAAAGGGAACTATATTATCACAGCTCCTTCTTTATTCACAGACCAAGTTACAATTGAGGCATCCTCTATGATATCAATCTTTAACAATGCGCAAATGAAGTCATCTTCTTTTATTCTCATTGTGACCGCTATCGTGATGATGGTTGCACTCGATTTCTTTGTGAACAGAACAAAGTGGGGTATGGCGATGCGCGCGGTGGCACAGGATCGTGATACCGCAGCGTTAATGTCTGTAAACGTGAATAAAGTCATTTCTCTTACGTTTTTTATAGGCTCCGCGCTTGGCGGTGCAACAGGTGTTTTGTTTGCTGTACAATACGGAACAATAGATCCATATATTGGATTTATTCTAGGGATGAAGGCCTTTACCGCCGCAGTTATGGGCGGTATCGGCAACATTCGAGGCGCGATGGTTGGAGGGGTTTTACTCGGTGTAATCGAGATGTTCGCTTCTGCTAACTTATCGGTGCTTACTCACGGTGTGTTTGCCGCAGAATACAAGGATGTTTTTGCGTTTGCAATCTTAATCATTGTACTTATCTTTAAGCCTGAGGGACTCTTCGGTAAAGCAGTTATAGAGAAAGTGTAGGTGAGGACGGATGAAAACATTGCTGAAACAATTACAAGAAAGTGCAGTATTGCAGATGATTGTACTCACGCTATACATTGTGACAACTTCTCTTAGCCTATATTTGGCGGAAAAATCAGTGACAGCCTTTTTGCTTCTATTACTCTCTCTCCTGCTGCTATACTATACAAGTTTTTCAGTAAAGATAAAGTGGGCAGTAGGATTGCTGGTGATGATTGTGCTGCTGCCGTTTGCGGCAAGTGCTGGCTCGGCATACGAATCCTATATGGAAGTTGCAACCTTAGTCGGAATGTATGTGGCAATGGCTCTCGGTTTAAATATTGTAGTCGGCTTTACGGGACTTTTAGATTTGGGTTTTGTCGCTTTCTTTGCGGTCGGTGCTTATACATACGGTATTTTTGCGACAGGACAAGCCCAGAATTTTATGCCGTTTGGAGACTATCCGCTTGCAGGAGAAAGTTTTTGGATGTTTCTTGTGATTGGCGGATTAATTGCGGCGTTATTTGGGGTACTCTTGGGGATTCCGGTTCTTCGTGTCAAAGGTGATTATTTAGCCATTGTAACGCTCGGTTTTGGTGAAATTATCCGCATTGTGTTTAATAACCTAGACAAGCCAGTCAACATTACAAACGGTGCAATGGGGCTTTCTTCGATTCAGGCGCCATCCTTGTTTGGTCTTACCCTGAACAATTCAAGCCAGTTTTATTTCGTTGTGATCGCTATTTTGTTATTCGTTATTCTCGCTGTCAGACGCTTGGAGCACTCTAAAATTGGCCGTTCTTGGAAGGCTGTGCGTGAAAATGAGATTGCTGCGCAAGCGATGGGAATCAATCTTGTGCGTACAAAGCTGCTTGCATTTGCCATCGGTGCTTCCTTCTCTGGCATGATGGGTGTTGTATTTGCTGGTAAACAAGCATTTATTGACCCGACCAGTTTTACGCTCATGGAGTCTATTACGATTCTTGTTATGGTGATTTTAGGAGGCATGGGCAGTGTGCCAGGTGTTATTTTGGGAGCCGCAATCATGACCATTTTGAACTTGCAAGTATTAACAGAGCTGACAAATTGGCTGAATCAATTAAGCCAATCGGGTGCTTTGACAGTTCCGGAAGCTTTATCCCCAGCTAAAATGCAGCGTTTTATCTTTGGCGGCATCTTGATTCTGTTTGCAATCTATCGGCCGCAAGGGCTCATTCCGGCAAAAAATCCGGTTTTTAACGAAGCAGAGCTAAAAGGAAGAGCAAAGGCAGAGTTAGTGGAAAAAGCAGAAGATAAGGTCTTTAGATCTTAAGGAGGAAGGTATATGGCCATTTTACATGTATCCAATTTGACGAAGCGATTTGGCGGTGTTGTCGCTGCAAAAGGAATTTCAATGACAGTAGAAAAAGGGTCTATTACTGCGGTGATTGGTCCGAATGGTGCCGGAAAAACAACATTTTTTAATATGATTACGGGAGTATATAGACCAGATGAGGGAGAAATTCTGCTTCAGAATGAACCACTTGTTGGCTTGAAGGCGCATGATATAGCAAAGTGCGGAATTTCCCGTACCTTTCAAAATATTCGTTTGTTTGGCAGCATGACGGTTCTTGAAAATGTGATGGTTGGCTTGCATAACCATGTAAAAGGCGGCCTGTTTGGAACATTGCTCAATTTGCCAAGCATTCGCCGTGAGGAAAAGGAAGCACAAAAGGAAGCGTATCGTTTGCTTGAATACGTTGGATTAGCGCAATTTCTGAATGAAGAAGCGCAAAACCTCTCTTATGGTGCACAGCGCCGCTTAGAGCTCGCTCGCGCTCTTGCTGCAAAGCCGAAGGTGCTACTGCTGGATGAACCAGCAGCAGGAATGAACCCGAAGGAAACGAAAGAGCTGACGGAGCTCATTTATTGTGTGAGAAAGGAGTTTGATGTAACGGTTCTTTTAATTGAGCATGATATGAAGCTGGTTATGGAGATTTCTGAACATATTATTGTTCTCGATCACGGAGAGAAAATTGCTGAAGGAGGTCCTTACGACATCCGCAGCAATCCTAAGGTCATAGAAGCCTATCTTGGAAAAAGCGCACTTGCGCAGTAAGAAAGGGGAGGTGATTTTATGTTACAGCTTGTAGACGTCCATGCATATTATGGCGGAATTCATGCATTAAAAGGATTGAATGTGACAGTGGAGAAAGGAGAGATTGTTACGTTAATTGGCAGCAACGGAGCAGGAAAAACTACCACGCTGAAGACCATTAGCGGACAGGTTATCCCGAAGACAGGAAAAGTGTTGTTTCATGGAGGGGATATTACAAAGCAGCCGCCGCATCTTACAGCGTTGTCAGGAGTTGCACATGTTCCAGAAGGCCGACGTATTTTTCCGCGCTTAACGGTACTTGAAAATCTTGAAATGGGTGCTTTTTCTGTAAAGGATAAGAAGGTTGTAAAGGATAGGCTGGAGCGAGTGTTTCACTACTTCCCGCGTGTAAAGGAGCGGCTGGGACAAAAAGGCGGAACGATGAGCGGCGGCGAGCAGCAAATGCTTGCAATCGGCCGTGCGTTAATGAGCCAGCCGGACTTGCTTATGCTGGATGAGCCGTCTATGGGGCTTGCGCCGATTGTTGTGGAACAAATTTTTGAAATCATTACAGAGTTAAACAAAGAAGGCATGACGATTTTACTTGTTGAGCAAAACGCATATCAAGCACTTCAAATTGCACACCGCGGCTATGTGATTCAAACAGGTGAGATTAAAATGGTGGGTCTGGGAAAAGAGTTGATCAACAACGATATCATAAAAGAAGCGTATTTAGCGTAAATTAATCATCCTCTCCTTGGCTGGAGAGGCTGTTGGTCTTTGTAACACTTTAGGAAAGTATAAATTTCTAGCTGGAAGCCAATTCGACGTAGAGAGAAATTTTTAGGAATAAAGTATAGGTAGGGCTGCGCCTCTATCTTCGCCTAGGGGCAGGGCTCGCCAATCGGCAAGTTTTAAAGATATCAGGAAAATGGTGACTTATTAAACAAAGCGAAATACAATAGTTGAATCAAGGAGGGAGAAACAATGAATGATCTTCTATTTGTATATGGAACGCTTCGAAAGGGGGAGAGAAACCATTATTTAATCCGCAAGGCAGAATGTGTAGAACAAAACGTATACATATTTGGGGCAATGTATGATACAGGAGAAGGCTATCCGGCTATCCAGTTAGATAACAGCAGGAAGGTGCTTGGGGAATTATATAGGATTGATGAAGAGATGCTGCGGATCGTGGATCGTCTAGAGGGCTATCGGCCTGAAAGAAATGAAAATTTGTATGAAAGAATACATATACAGGTTTTTGCGGAGAACAGGGAGTACGAGGCTCTCGTATACGTTGCAGGAGCTTCAATGAATGCTTTAACAGACTGCATTCAGAGCGGGGACTGGGTGCGTTATAGGAAACAGCATATATGATAGGTTCGAGCATAAGCGAGTAGGTGGCGGGTAGTTCAAATAAAAGCTTGTTTCTTCACATACTCTATGGTATGATGATAAAGCGATGAGCTGAATTGCGTAAGTCGAAGAGCATGCTTGTAGAGCAAAACGTTTGGATGTGGCCTTACGGTTCTTCGCCGCAATACGCAGACGCCTATGTATATAGGCGTCTTTTTATTTGCATTAAAGGCATGTAACTCAACATGAAAATTTTCTATACTTTAGAAACAGATTATATGTAAGCGTATTACTATCCATATCTGTTAGAATTAGGTATAATTTTTTATGAAGGATAATGTAAACGTTTTAATATAATTCGTGAGAGGAATTCATTAACGATGAAAAAATTTAATATTGGTGTTTTAGGAATTGGAGATATCAGTGATGTTTACTTTAATAATTTAAAGAAGTATGACATTGTTAACGTGGTGGCCTGCGCAGGGAGGGATCTTGAAAAAGCGCGTAAAAAGGCAAATCAACATAATATTCCAAAGGCATATGCAACTAGCAGAGAATTAATACAGGATCCTGAAATAGATATTATTCTTAACTTAACTGTTCCGGAAGTCCATGCACAGCTAACAATAGAGGCCTTGCAAGCTGGTAAACATGTTTATACAGAGAAGCCATTAGGAGCAACTCTTGAAGAAGGTGAAAAAATTCTTGCTTTATCACAAGAAAAAGGTCTTTATGTAGGCTGTGCTCCTGATACCTTTTTAGGCGGCCGTCTCCAAACCTGCAGAAAAATAATAGATGAAGGCAGAATCGGAGAAGTGGTTGCAGCAAGTGCCTTTGTTGTTAGCCATGGTCATGAATGGTTTCATCCCAACCCAGAGTTTTTCTATAAGCCAGGTGGAGGACCATTGCTTGATATAGGTCCTTATTACATAACAGCACTCTTATCTTTACTTGGACCAGTAAAAAGTTGCTGCGCTATGTCCAGAAGAACTTTTGATCAAAGAACCATCGAAAGTGAACCTAGACGAGGTGAAACTATTAAAGTTGAAGTAGATACACATATAACAGGAAATCTTGAATTTGTGAATGGCGCTATCGCAACGATTATTACTAGCTTTGATGTTTGGGATTCAGAGCTTCCTAGAATAGAGATATATGGTACGAAAGGAACAATTTGCATAAATGATATTGATCCTTTAGACGGACCAAATCTTTTTGGCGGACCTGTTCTTCTAAGAACAAAAGAGAACTACAGATGGAAAGGGCTTCCGAGACAAAGTTCATTCAGTGATTGGGAAGAAGTTCCAGTTGTTCATCCGTTTAATGAAATCAGCCATCAAGAGAACAGTCGAGGAATCGGTCTTGTGGATATGGCATATGCCATTAGAGATCAAAGAGAAGAACGTGCGAGCGGAAAAATGGCGTTCCATTCTTTAGAAGTTATGGAAGGGTTGCTTAAATCTGCAAAAGAAGGTTGTTTTTATCATGTAAAAAGTACCTTTGAGCGACCTGAACCGTTACCTATTGAGTTCCCTAAAAGTGAAGGATAGACAGCTGATCCTATAACACGGAAAACATGTGAACGCTTCCTAATTAATGTTTATGTAAGTAACTAACATTATTACTAGGAAGCCTGAAGTGTTTTCCTTTTTTCATGTATAAAGAAAACTCGCTGATTGGCGAGCTGTCAGATGAAGACAGAGGTGTAGCAGCACTTTATACTTTATTCCTAAAATTTCTCACTACGTCGAACAGTCTCCCCGCCAGAAATTTATGCTTTCTTAAAGTGCAAGGAAGGATTTGCATGCTGAAACAGTTGCACTTGTTAAACATAGTGCTATATAATAGTATGGTCTAAAATTTGTGAATGGTAAGGTGCAATCTTGATCCCGCATTAAGATTGTCATAACATACATGGCAAAATCATTGCCAAATCTAGGTTTGTCTGGAGGAGCACAATTTGATCCAAGTAAGTAATGTAAGTTTACGATACGGTGACAGAAAGTTATTTGATGATGTAAATATTAAGTTTACACCAGGAAACTGCTACGGTTTGATTGGTGCAAACGGTGCCGGAAAATCAACGTTTTTGAAAATTTTATCTGGTGAAATTGAGCCTAATACAGGCGATGTCATTATTACGCCAGGCGAGCGTCTTGCTGTTTTGAAACAGAACCACTTCGAATATGAAGAGGTTGAGGTTCTTAAAACAGTTATTATGGGTCATACTCGTTTATGGAAGGTTTCTCAAGAAAAAGATGCTATTTACATGAAGGAAAATTTTACAGATGAAGATGGTATGCGCGCGGCAGAGCTTGAAGGTGAATTTGCTGAGCTGAATGGATGGGAAGCTGAGTCTGATGCAGCCATTCTTTTAAAAGGCTTAGGCATTGGTGAGGATCTTCACTATAAAAAAATGGCTGAACTGTCAGGTGCAGAAAAGGTAAAGGTATTGCTGGCGCAAGCTCTATTTGGTAAGCCGGATATCTTGCTTTTGGATGAGCCTACGAACCACTTGGACATGAAGGCTGTTCGTTGGTTGGAGGATTTTCTGTTAAACTTTGAAAATACAGTAATTGTTGTGTCCCATGACCGTCACTTCTTGAATAAGGTGTGTACACATATGGCAGACCTTGACTTTTCTCGTATCCAAATTTATGTGGGTAACTACGATTTCTGGTATGAGTCCAGTCAATTGGCACTTAAAATCGGACAGGATGCCAACAAGAAAAAGGAAGAGAAAATTAAAGAACTTCAAGCGTTTATCGCACGCTTTAGCTCAAATGCATCAAAAGCAAAGCAAGCAACGTCTCGTAAGAAATTACTTGATAAAATTACACTTGATGATATTCGACCATCCTCTCGTCGCTATCCATTCGTGGGCTTTACGCCAAACCGTGAAGTCGGAAATGATTTACTGCGTGTAGAAGGCTTAACGAAAACGATTGATGGTGAGAAGGTACTTGATAATGTAAGCTTTACGGTAAATAAAGGCGATAAAATCGCATTTGTTGGCCGCAGTGAAATTGCAAATACAACATTATTTAAGATTTTATCAGGAGAAATGGAGCCGGATGCAGGTTCATACAAGTGGGGCGTGACAACTTCTCAAGCATACTTCCCGAGAGATAACTCTGCGTATTTTGAGAATAGCGAGTTAAACCTAGTAGAATGGCTTCGTCAATTTTCTCCAGAGGATGAGTCTGAAAGCTTCCTTCGTGGATTTTTGGGCAGAATGCTGTTTTCCGGAGAAGAAGTGCTTAAAAAGGCGAGTGTATTGTCCGGAGGAGAAAAGGTTCGCTGTATGTTATCGAAAATGATGCTTAGCGGTGCGAATGTACTTTTATTTGATGACCCGACGAACCATCTTGACTTAGAGTCTATTACAGCGCTCAACAACGGTCTAATTAGCTTTAAAGGAACAATGCTTTTCACATCGCATGATCACCAGTTTGTTCAAACGATCGCGAACCGTGTAATCGAAATTACGCCAAACGGCACTGTGGATAAGCAAACAACATTCGATGAGTATCTAGAAAACAGCGAGCTGCAAAAAACAGTAGAACAAATGTATGCGTAAATGATATAAGATTACAAAGCAGAAGAATGATTCTGTCTGAGTTGTGTAATTGCGAGAAGGCACCTTATTTATAGGTGTCTTTTTTGCACTGTAGGAAAGTATAAGTTTCTAGCTAGAAGTGATTCGACGCAGTCAGAGATGTAGGAATACAGTATAAGTGCAACTACGCCTCTGTCTACGCCTAATGGCTCGCCACTCGGCGAGTTTTCTTGACATTTTCCGAAAGGCATCTATTCTTTTATCCAACTTTGCGCCTATGCCTGTCAAACTATAGAAGGTTTATGAGATGAATTTCCATGCGATTTAAGGAATACATATTATGAAGATATATGCTTTGATAAAGAGAGGATGGAGAGCGCATGTTGCATAAGGTGGAGGCTGAAATTAACCGAATTGTGAATGTGTTTTTTCATGATCAATCACCAGATGGATCATGGCACTATCCGTTTGAGACTGGTATCGTATCGGATTGCTATATGATTATCCTATTGCGAGCATTGGAAATCAAGGATGAAGAATTGATTAAGGCTTTAGTCGGGAGAATTATGGGGAAGCAAGAACAAAATGGGGCGTGGAAGTTATTTCGTGATGAGGAGGAGGGAAATATAACCGCTACGGTGGAGGCATATTATGCTCTTCTTTATTCAGGTTATCGAAATAAACATGACAAGAACATGCAAATGGCGAGACAATTTATTGTATCAAGGGGTGGCGTTGCAAAGACGCATATGTTTACAAAAGTTATGTTAGCTATCACCGGACAATCTGAATGGCCGAGTGATTTTCCTGTTCCGATTGAAGTAGTGCTCCTTCCTGCGTCATTTCCGGTCAGCTTCTTTGATTTGTCTGTATACGGCAGAGCAAACCTTATTCCGATTTTAATTCTTGCCCATCATCGATTTAGCATAAAAAAAAAGCATGCTCCCGATATATCTGATTTGTTTCAGGAGAGCGAGGTTCCCTTTTTCAAAGATATGGATTGGAACGAAGATAGAGAGCTCAAATGGCAATCTGTTTTAGCGCTAATTAAACAAGGAATTGGAATGTTTCAAAAATTTCCAGCGCAGCTCCGCTTGACGGCGTTAAGGCGAGCAGAGCAATATATGATAGAGCGAATTGAACCGGACGGAACATTCTACAGTTATTTCAGTTCAACCTTTCTAATGATCTTTGCTTTATTGGCTAGAGGTTATCCGAAAAATCATTCGATTATCACCCAGGCGATTCAGGGGCTAAAATCGATGGTTTGTCAAATTGGGGGGAGTCTTCACGTACAGTATACAACAGCAAATGTTTGGAATACGGCGTTAATTAGTTCCGTTTTGCAAGCAGCAGGGGCTCCTTCTTCGGCAAAGGTGATTCAACAGGCGAATCAATATCTGCTTTCCCGCCAACATTCTAAATATGGAGACTGGGCGATTCGTAATCCAAATACAAAGCCAGGCGGTTGGGGATTTTCAAACATTAATACCATCAATCCTGATGTGGATGACTCAATCGCTGTTCTAAGAGCGATGCGAGGGTTCGCAACAGAACAGGATGCTTATCGCAAGTCATGGGACCGAGGAATCAATTGGGTCATTTCTATGCAAAATGATGATGGTGGATGGCCTGCGTTTGAAAGAAATGCCAATAAACCCTTTCTTACTTGGTTGCCTCTTGAGGGAGGAGAAGACATTTTGATGGATCCTTCAACGGCTGATCTAACGGGAAGGACATTACAGTTTCTGGGAGATTGTACACTTTTGAACAGGAATCATCAAATCATTAAACGTGGAGTAGACTGGCTCTTAAACAATCAAGAAGAAGAAGGCTCCTGGTATGGGCAATGGGGAAGCTGCTATATTTACGGGACATGGACAGCTGTAACAGGACTGTCTGCTATAGGTATGCCATCAGATGATCCTGCTATTCAAAGGGCGGTGAAATGGCTGCGTGAAACCCAAAATCCAGATGGAGGATGGGGAGAATCCTGTAAAAGCGATATAGAAAAAGAGTATGTGCCATTAGGGGCGAGTACACGTACACATACTGCATGGGCGCTGGCTGCATTGATTGCTGCTTCAACTAAGAGTACGCCTGAAATCGAGCGGGGTGTAAAGTTCCTAATAGATGGAAAGCAAGAAGATTGGGCTGCAGACTATCCAAAAGGAAGAGGAGTAGCAGGAGTATTTTATATCCACTATCCTAGTTATGAGTATATTTGGCCGTTGTGGACGTTAGTTCGCTATAGGAAGAAATATAGTCTGTAACCTTTTGTAGCTGAGTTAAATGAAACAAGCATAACTTAGCAGCTATGCTTGGGAGCTCTTCATTTTTTATGACTATTATTTTCAACATCAGTTTCTGGTTGTCCGTATAATCCGTTCATGGCCTGCTCATCCATATCCAGACCAATGGCAGCTTCACTTTGGTTTCGATACTGGTTTTTATTCTGAGTGTCACTTTGTTCTTCTTTTCTAGAGTATGGGTTATTCATAATCTATCACCTCCAATTGTTAAAATGCCCAACCAATATAGTCATTATACAAATTTGGCATAGGAATGTAGGCAAATTTCGGTCGGCGGATAGGATTCTGAGCGTAATAAAAAGACTTCCGCTTCCGGAAGTCTTTTTGTGTAAATATCTCACATTCTTAAGTATATCTGATACAAAATACAGTATACAGAAGTATGTTTATACTTGAACTTAGTTTTATTCAAATGAAGTAAGAATAGTCTTTGTTTGAATATTCACGTAGTTTAGTAAGCTAAGCTAAATAACGCATGAATATGTGACATGTAACGAATGTTACTTGCTTCCTTCATTAAAGTTGCTGGAAGCCCCTTAAGCTGAGTGGAGTTTGCTCCGATTGTAGCTACAGCATCTTTACGGCCAAGGCTGGCAAGCGTTCCAGAGTTAACTGGGCTAAACTCTTCAAATGTTTTGTTTTCTAAATATGCATATAGATTGTATCCGATTTGTTCTCCCATTTGCCAAGCAATTTGTGCAGTTGGCGGGTATGGACGACCATCTGGAGCGAATAAAACAGCACAGTCACCTGCAACGAATACATCTTCATGAGACGTAGATTGAAGATAATTGTTCACAGTTGCACGTCCGCGGTTCACCTCAAGACCAGACTCTCCTACTAGAGGACTGCCTTGTACTCCGCCTGTCCAAACGAAAGTATTCGTTACAATCTTCTGACCATCCTTTAGATCAACTACATTTCCCGCAACATTTGTGACAGGAAGACCTAATAGGAACTGAACACCGCGTGCTTCTAAGCTAGTCTGTGCACGTTCAATAAGTACATCCGGCAGAACTGGAAGAATTTTTGGACCTGCCTCTACAAGAAGTAACTTCACTTCTTTAGGATCGATTCCGTAGCCTTTAGCAAGCTTAGGAAGCTTGTCCGCAATCTCACCAACAAGCTCAACGCCTGTCAATCCGCCGCCGCCGATTAAGATAGTAGCATCAGCCTCATTTTTCGTTTTCGCATATTCACGAAGACGATCCTCGATATGCTGGTAGATTTTATTAGCATCTTCTACTGATTTCAACACAAGGCTATGCTCTTCAAGTCCTGGAATGCCGAAGTAAGCAGTTTTGCTTCCTAAACCGACAACAAGCGCATCGTATGTTAAAGTAGAACCATCTGAAAGCTTTACTTCCTTTTTATCCACTGAAAAAGAATCCACTTTTGCAATTTTAAGATCAATGTCTTTTCCTTTGAAAAGCTTCTTCAATGGGATAGAAATTGCTGGCTCAGCAATGCTTCCTGCTGCAAGACGGTGCAACTCCGTGATAATTTGGTGTGTTGGGTATTGGTTTACTACTGTAACTTGTGCATCAGCCTTGCTTAAATATTTGCGAACATTTAAAGCTGATAGAAGTCCGCCATAGCCGGCACCTAAGATGACAATATGCTTTGACATAGTATATCCTCCGTCCTTACTAATTGGAATGTAAAAAGAATTATTTTTGACTCTGTTCTCTGCTAACTTGAAGATAAGCGTTTACAAAACGGAATAGTTTCTGTACTTGCGGGTCTTTCAGCATTTTTAAAAGACCAAACAGACCAATTACTTCATTGCTTTCTTCAGCGCGATCCTTTGCTTCTATAGCTGTAGCTGCAATGTTTTTAACCGTATGTGTTACAGGGTCCACAATTTCTTGGATTGCTCCAACTGTATCGCTTTTCAGTACTTCATCAGTAGCGACTGATTGGGCAAACTCATAAGACTTAGTTAATATGCTTACAAGTTCAGTCAACTTTGGCAACTGCTCGATTAAAACAGTTAGGGATTGCTGCACCTCTGGTTTTAGTAGCTGATCCAGTACATCAAGCTGTTCCAGATTAGCAGATACATTCGGCAGTTCTTGTGTTTCTTTTGTTTGAGTCATTGTTCCTGACATATCCGATTCTCCTTTTTGAAAACAATATCGCTTACATTTGATGATAAAAGAAAAAGACCTATCTCCCGCAGGATCCCCAAACTTTTACAAGTTCAGGATAATTTTTGGTGGTTCAAAAATTTAGAAGCATCAAAATAAATCTTAAAATAAATCTGACAATAAGTCTACTTTTATTTTATTATTTGTCGATGAAATCGTTATTATGTCATATTTTTGAACAAATTGAAAACCTATTGAAAATCTTTAGAGATTTCAAAATCACCTAGCTGTTCTTAAAACATTACTTTAATTCAAAGAAGAAAGTGCAAGTATATAGGAATGCTGGAGGTGCCTATTTGTATTTTTCCATATGAACGGATTTATTATTTAGTTTGGATGCTTCCTTTTTGTTGACTAACTGCAGAATCATTCGATACATACGGATGATACGAGAGCGGTTCATTATAGCTCAATAGTGAGATGATTGTGGAGAAAAGGACTTCCTTATGTAAAGAAGTTCTTTTCTCTTTTACATAGAAAAAGGATGGATGAGACATACTTGAATATACAGAAATTGGATATTACGCAAAGGAATAAGGAGGGTACAAAATATGAAAGGGAGAAAGTTATTAGCTAGTATAGCTTTAACTTTGGCGGCCAGCCTGGCTTTAACTGCGTGTGGCGAAAACAATGCAGGTAAGCAGGAAGTACAGGGAGAGCTGGCAAAAACGCAAGTACTGAATCTGCTAGAAGCGTCTGATATTCCGTCGATGGATACTGTAAAGGCGACAGATCAAGTTTCCTTTGTTGTAATGAACAATGTAATGGAAGGGCTATATCGTCTCGACAAAGATCAAAGGCCGACGCCGGGTATAGCTGAATCACATACGAAGAGTGAAGATGGAAAGAAGTATACATTTAAGCTTCGTAAAGAGGCTAAATGGTCTAATGGTGATCCTGTAACAGCAAACGATTTTGTGTTTGCATGGAAACGTGCAGTGAATCCGGCGACTGCTGCTGAATATGCCTATATTATGTTTGATATAAAAAATGCAAAAGCAATTAATGAAGGGAAAGTACCTGTCGATTCTTTAGGTGTAAAGGCAGTAGATGAGCATACATTTGAGGTGGAATTGGAAAATCCAGTGCCCTATTTTCTGGAGTTAACTTCTTTTGCTACATTTTATCCGCAAAATGAAACATTTATCAAACAACAGGGTGATCAGTTTGGATTAAAGGCTGAAACAACGATTTATAACGGACCGTTTGTGCTAACGGATTGGAAAACAGAGCAAGGATGGACTTATAAGAAAAACGTTAATTATTGGGATGAGGAATCCGTCAAGCTCGATCAAATTAATATTAGTGTTGTCAAAGAACAAGGAACAATGGTGAATTTGTATGATTCTGGTCAAGTAGACCGTACAGCTCTAACAGCTGAATTTGTGGACAAGTATGCATCCAGTGATGAGTTCTACACATCGAAGGATATGTCTATGTATTTTTTACGATTCAATCAAAAGCGTCTTGGGAAAAATACGCCTTTTGCTAACTTGAAAGTTCGACAAGCAATTAGCTTAGCACAGGATAAAGAAGCATTAACAAACGTATTGCTAAACAATGGTTCAACACCAGCCTACTTTTTAGTGCCGTCTGAATTTGTTACAGATGAAAAGGGAAACGATTTCCGTAAGATAAATGGAAATATGAATAAGACGAATGTAAAAAAAGCGAAAAAGCTATGGGAAGAAGCAAAGAAAGAGCTTGGTACGGACAAAGTTACATTAGAATTTTTAAATTATGACAGTGACAGCTCCAAGAAGGTAGGCGAGTATTTGAAGGAGCAGCTGGAGAAGAATCTTTCGGGCTTAACGGTAAACATTAAGCCGCAGCCATTTAAGCAAAAGCTCGATTTGGAAACAAAAGGTGACTATGATTTCTCCTTCTCTGGCTGGGGGCCGGATTATCCAGATCCAATGACATTCATCGATTTGTTCGTAACTGGTGGATCTCATAATCAAATGGGGTACTCGAATGCAAAATACGATGAGCTTGTAGCAGCAGCTAAGGGTGAGCTTCTAACAGATACAAAGGCGCGCTGGGAGGCGTTGGCGAAAGCGGAGAAACTGTTATTTGAAGATGCAGCAATTTCTCCGTTATATCAAAGAGGTGTAGCTTTTGTTCAGCGTCCGTATGTAAAAGGTATTGTAGAGCACAATTTTGGCGGTGATTACTCTTATAAATGGGCATATGTGTTAGAGAAAAAAGAAGCAAAGTAAACAAAAGGCAGAGGACAGATCGGTTGTTCTTTGCCTTTTATATTGTACTTTATCTGATCCTAACAGCAGTGCAATGCTTTTTCTCACACTTTTTTATTTTTAGGAATACATATGCAGTAAACCATAGTGAGGAGACTGTATATGTACTCGTACATTGACTTACTTGCCTTAATTGGAGTGGGAAGCGCTCATCCGGGTGGGTTTGCGTTAACGAAGTATTTATTGCAGCATATTCCCATTCATTCTACAGCTTGTGTATTAGATGCTGGCTGCGGAACGGGACGCACAGCCGCGTATATTGCCAAAACACACGGCTGCTCTGTTACAGGAATCGATAGCCACCCCATAATGCTGCAAAAAGCCGAGAAGCGTATGAATAAAGAAGGTGTTACTGTAAAGCTTGTGCATGGAAGCGTAGAGGAGATGCCTTTTGCATCCCAATCCTTTTCACATGTAATGTCTGAATCAGTCATTGCTTTTACAAACATCAATAAAACGCTTAGAGAGCTGCGCCGCGTTCTTCAGCCTGAAGGTACTGCAGTGCTGCTGGAAATGACTGTAGAACGACCATTATCCACGCAGGAGAAAGAGGATATTGGTTCCTTATACGGCACAAAAGAAATTTTAACGGAGGAAGAATGGATGAGAAAGCTGCAGGAGGCGGGATTCTCGCATGCAGAAATAATTGGAGGCGGCACTATAGATCAGCAAATGCATTTGTATGTAGACCTGCCTGACTGGGATTTATCACCGCAAATCGAGCCGAGTGTATACACAGTTTGGGCTCAGCATGAAGCGATTATTAGAACGTACGGTCATCTGCTTGGGCATCGTGTATTTCTATGTAAACCTTAGATTGTTCTTTTGCATTGTTTTGGCTCTTTTTTGTCAGTCTGTCCGTATTTCCCATAAAGAGGGCAGACTGCGCCTGCCCTTTTGCCTAGAAGAAAAATAACGCAGCGAGAGCGATGCCGATAATAAAGCCAAACGCAAATTCGATGACAGCACCTGCACCGTAGTAAGAGTCATATTCATAGTCATAGCCGTAATCGCGGCCGAAATCGTCATAGCCGTTGTAACCGAAGCCGAGATCGAATGCGCGCGAGTCCACTGGTTGAAGCCATACACTTTCATCAGTGACGTCTATAATTCGCCCTAGATGGACTTGCCCATTAATATCGTGGACGCGGACAACCTTGCCGTGGTATTGGCAGCATAAGCTATAACATTGCTTAGGATTCATGAGGATCCCCCCTTTTCGTACAGTATATGAATTTGTACAAGCTTTGCCTGTGCGACTTCACTAGTAAGAAGCTGCCGAACTAGAAAAGAAAGTTTGCTTCTATCTTTCAGGCGTGGCGATTCATTGTTCAGACGAATATCTTCTAGAAAACAGGAAAACCTACCGTTAGAAGAAAAAGGGTAGGAGGGGTTCACAATGAATGGGTCTGATGTATTTCAAGTATATGAAGTTCCATGGAACGATTTTACCGATGCGCTGCGCAGCGAAATGAAGGAGCAGATTGGCGCTGACATTGTTGATAGGATTGTTTGCGATTTAGAAGACGGCTTTGAAGTATACACATATATTCAAGGGGATTTGGATTTTGATTTGAAGGATGCATTGGAACGTAAGTATGGCACAGATGCTGCTCTTCCAAACGTATTAACCATTATGCTGTTATCGGAGATTTATCACACATCAGAGGAGAATATTCGTCTTCATGCTGATAACAAGCAAAATCCAGTTGTAGAGGTATACGTGAAACAATAAGAAGCATAAATACGGATGGGTTTGTCTGTGAAAGGGACCTGATGGGGTCACCTTTCTTTTTTTGCACTGTAAGAAAGTATAAATTTCTAGCTAGAAGCGAATTCGACGTAGTCGGAAATTTTAGGAATACAGTATAAGAGCAACTACGCCTCTGTCTTCGCCCAGGGAGAAGAGCCCGCCAATCGGCGACTTTTCTTTACTCCTCGATTACTAAGCAGAATGATTTTAAGTCTACATAATAAAATTATTGTATATGTAATTTTCCTGAAAAATACAAGCATGTATTACCACTAAATTATGTAAATGAATTACAATATTTAGTGTAGTAGGTGACAGCCATATTTTGATAGTTTATATAGAAAATGTACTTTTGGATTTCTAGTACTAAATAATAGAATGAAATATAGGATATATGTCTAGTTATTTATAAATAAAGCTAAACCTAAACAAGATTTTAAAAGGAGCGAACTTGAATGATGGTTGTTATGCAGGTAATTTTAGCAGTTTTTATTTTAGTGGGAGGATTCATAAAACTCCTCCGTATACCCTTTCAGGTTGAACATTGGCAACACTATCAATATCCATTATGGTTCATGTCTATAATTGGATTTATTGAGGTTGTTGGAGCAATAGGAATAATCGGTGGTATCTGGAATCGATACTTAGCTCTGGGCTCCAGTGCATTATTAGTGGCTCTCATGATTGGAGCTATACATGCCCATATTTTTCGAGCGCAACAATCTATTGTAACGATTATTCCTTCAACACTCTGTTTGATATTATTCATGATGATCATTATTTGGAACTTCAATGTACTTTCCTAAACTTATCTATGGAGCCTCAGCACGAATTTTAACAAAAATATACGCTGGCTAAGCAAACTTTAACATAATTTCTTTGAAATGATTTAGTTTTGGGGCTATGTTGGTTATACTACAGGCTCTTTTATTACGTTTTTTGCCCTGTCATTGTTCGATTTAGAGTATAACAGATTATGTAAATACAAAAGCCCTTTAGTAATCAGAGGGCTTTTGATAGTCTCCCAGATATATTAACTTCTAAAAAAATCATTAAAATCCCGAATACTGATATCTTTTATAAGATTTGGTCTTACTCATAACACCTCCATATAGTCATAATTAGACATAAGAACCTTGTTATATTGAATCAATTCAATTATGGACAATAACAACAAACTATAAGAAAACATCCTAAAATAACGACAACTAAATATGAAAAGTAAGTGCATAGTATCAAAGTATACATACGTATCAAACGCCATTCGCTAAGAAAACTCCTCAAAACATAAGTCATATATCCACTAGGACATCATAGATTTAAACATAGGACTATCCTATGGTAAAGGTGGCGACCCATCATGAAAAAACAGCTGATTGCCACATGTGTCTTGTTGTTGTTGTTTTCTCTGTTGCCCATCCAAGGATTAGCAGAGAAGGAGGGACCAAAGAAGAGAGCGGTTGCGCTTGTATATGATGATTCGGGCAGCATGAGAAACGGAAAAGATCGTTGGAAGTATGCGAGTTATGCACTGCAAAGCTTTGTTGGATTGTTGGATGAGAGGGACTCTTTTTCATTTATTCCGATGAGCCGGCCTTCCCAGGAAATAACGATGGATCTTTCAAAGGAGAAGAGGCAGGAGGAAATTGACAGCATTCGCCAATGGGATGAGTATAAAAATACACCGTTTACAGCAGTAGAAACGGCAATAAATTCAATAAAACGACAAGCGGCGGCGGATGCTAACGGCGAATTTTGGTTGATTGTGTTGACGGATGGCGCTTTTAACGAATTGGAATCGCCGAAAAGCGCGCAATACGATGCAAATAAAAAAAGAATCACCGATACAATGCGGTCATTTACGGCGTGGATGGAAGAGAAAAAAGCGTCGGTTCACAGTGTTTTAATCACAATGGATCAGGATTTAAGCGCTGAGGAGAAAGTGCAAATGAATGCTTTTCAGCAAATTTGGCGTGATACAACGAATGGGCTTGTGCTTACAGCAGGAGAAGAGGATGGAATTATTCAAAGTGTTGACCAAGCGGCAGCATTAATTGCAAACCGCGACCCCTTTTCCAGTGCTGAGGATTATGTTCAGGTGAAGCGGGACGGCGAAAAGCTGAAGGTATCAACTCCCTTTCCCCTCAGACGATTGACGATTGTTCAGCAGACGAACGGGCAAGAGCAGCTGCCTCGCCTTGAGGATACAAATGTACCATCACTTCGGATAGATGGTCCGTTTCAGACAGAGACACCAGATAATAACATGATTACCGGTTCTATCGTTCATGTCGTTCCGAAAACCGGAGATGTGATGAAGCCAGGTGATTATGAGTTGCGTTTTCAGGGTAATCTTTCTTCAGCAGTGAGATGGAAGGTTCTTGCTGAACCCGCCCTCGATTATACAGTACGTATATATAAGAAAGAAGAGGAGCGTTTAATTGAGGCGAAGGATGAGCTGTATGCGGATAGTACGGTTGTAATAGAGGCAAAACCGAACGATTTGCCTGTAGATGCTCTCTATTTTTCTTCGTCCATTGAGTATAACGGTAATTCTGCTTCCATGAGGTGGAATGAGAAGCGAAAAGCCTTTCAGTACGAAATAAAATTAAGTACAGCTCCGGTGCGCGGCAGTATCCATATGAATATAAAGGGATTTTATCGGCAGTCAAAAGAGTTTCGTATTACCTCTGTGCCGAAACCAAAGCTTTCTATTGCTGTTCTAACAAATGATTGGAATGAAAGAGTGAACCGTTTAACAGAAAGCAAACCAATTATCATACAACCGCTGTTGAATGGAAAAGAGATGAAAGATGCTGAGGTAGCTAGACTTTTAGAATCAGCTTCTGTCACTTTTAATAAACATATAAACTACGAATGGAAGCAGCATGGAAATCAACTTTATTTATATCCTCGTCCCTATATCTCCGACACGTTAAATTTTACAGATACAGGTTTAGTAGAGGCAACGATTTCATTACGAGACCGAGCATTTGAAGAGGTAAAACAAAAGGTTGCGCTCAGAATCGAGGATGTTTCCTTTTTCGAGAGGCATGCTGTTATTTTCCGTTTTATTATTCCGGTCGGTGCAGCAGCTCTTGTAGTGCTTACCATTTTAATAGGATGGGTGGTACGGCCGCGTTTTCAAAGGAAGGGATTAATTTATTATGAGCTGGATCAGTCAATCTCTGAGGATTGGATTCATGAGGCAGAGCCCCAGCTTCTTCGTAATCCTTGGTGGCGTCACTACCTAGGGATTCCGTATCGCGGTGAGCGGAGAACCGTCCAATCTATTACCTTCATTGCGAAAAAAGGTACAAAGGCTGTTTGGATTGCGAAGGAGTCACAGGTGGAAGGCATGATGATTGATGGTTCATTTCTAGAGGAGGAGGAGATCGGTAAAGAGCATAAAACATTGTACCCGAATGAAACGGTTGTAATCGATAAGGGATATGGTAAGGAAGTATACCGCTATGAATGCGACTAAAAGGGGTGTGGTAAGCATGAACATGCAGGTTCCTACAATTCTCATCGGCCTCGGCGGCATCGGCAGCACCATCACTCATAATGTGTACGAAAAAATTCCAAGCGATGCAAAGAAACGTGTGGCGATGCACGTGTTTGACACGGATATCCATACTGTAAGCAAATTTCAGCATATTCGAAAATTCGTGACGCAAACAAGTTCGAGTAAAACACCAAGAGAGTACATTGCGGAGGATCAAACGATTACAGATTGGTTTCCGCACGACCCGACGATTTTAGACAAACCACTCACGGACGGGGCAGGGCAGCTTCGCGTCATTTCCAGGCTTGCGCTGCGGGCGGCAATGAAGGATGATAAGCTAACGAGCTTTTGGCAGGAAATCGAAAAAATTTTTCCAGTAACGACCGACACGACAGAGTATGGGGTCCGAGTTATCATTATTACTTCACTTGCTGGCGGGACCGGATCAGGCATGTTTTTGCAAATTGCCCTATATTTACGGGAAATGCTTCGGAAAAAGCTGCATCATAATAATATTCTGATCCGTGGTGCTTTCTTGATGCCAGATGCCTTAGTGAAAACGAGAACAATTAGTGCCAAGGAATATGAATCTGTACAGGCGAATGGCTATGCATCGTTAAAAGAGCTTCATGCGATTACGCTTGGCTCAACAGGGGAATTGTCCCAGCGCGGCGGTGTGACAATTGAACTGGAATATCGCCCTGATCAAGTAGATGAAGAGGGGCGCACCAATCATATTATTACGCAAAAGCATTTGCCATATAATTATTGCTTTTTATACGACTATGAAAATTTGCATGGTCATCATTTACAAAGTCTATCAGATTATATGGAGCAAATGACAAATACAATTTACTTGCAGCTGTTTAGCCCTCTTTCCTCCAACCATTTTGCGCAAGAGGATAACCAAATTCAGCAGCTCGCCGATTCGAACGGAAAGGCGCGCTATTGCGGGGCCGGGGCGGCAAGGATCATTTATCCGTATGAGCATGTGCTTGAATATAGCGCGTTAAAATGGGCGGTGCAGGGACTCGATGAGTCATGGCTTCACCTTGATAAGCTATATGAGGAAAAGAAGCTGCGCTATGAGCAGGATGTGCGCCGCGGTATTCAGCGCGAGAAACCGGAGCGCGGCAAAAGCTTTTTAGAGGATTTGGAGCATTTAGCAAATCGTCCGGAACGTGCCCATCCGTTTTATCGAAGCATTTATCAGGAAACACGTGAAGGGGCAGAAGCGGGAAAAAGCGGCTCCTCAAAAGCAAAACAGTTTTTAGAAGCGATTGAGAGCTATATTCAGCGTACAATCCAAAAAGATGAGGAGTTAAATCGTCTTCAGCGGGAATGTAAAGTTTCTACGGCGAAGCTAAAGATACAGGATCAGATAAAGGGGGAGGTTGCCCGTCTGGATCATGCGGTACGGCTGTACGCGTACAGCATTCCGAGTCGTGTGCATGATCATGTTACAACACTTGTGTACGATATGATGGAGTCCGATCAGTTTTCTCCAGTCGGATCTGAGGGGCAGTCTTATCAGCTGAATACATGGTTTTTGAAGCGTCCATCTCCTGTCCATCCAGTAGCTGCGCGGTTTATGTTGTATGAAATTCGCAAGCTGCTCTCAGAGCGGATGAGACGTCTGCAGGAAAATAACGAACAAAAGCGGACAATGATTCAAAACTATGATAAAAAATTTAATGTCGGAAATATTGATGGGACTGTGACTGCAGTGCGGCGCATTGAGCTGGCGGAGCAGCAGGGGTGGTTTGGTAAGTTGTTTTATAATGAGCAGAGAGCCTTTCGTAAGGAGTTTCAGGACATTACTACGCAATATGTGCACAAGCTGAACGAGTACCGAAAGGAAATGCTGCTTGAGCTTGTCTATCAATCGTTATATCAGGCGATTGATAAGATGATTAAGCATTGGGAGCGCTTTTTCGATAATTTGTATGAGACGAGAGAAAGCTTGCTCCTGGAAATTCAGAAGCGTTCAAAGGAGTTTGAAGGAAAAACAAACCCGACGAATGTGTATGTACTCGCTGAGCAGGATATGCAGGAGAAGGTATGGAAGCAAATTTATCAAAGTGTAGATAACGGACTGTTGCCGCATGAAATTTCTAGTGAAATTTATTTAAGTCTATATCGCGCATATTGTCAGGAGACGAACGGAGAAGAGAAGATAAAAGAAAAGGTCGAGGACTTTTATCGTATCCATATTCTCTCCTATTGTCGGAAGGAACTGCGTACGCGTTATCGGGATAAATTGGATTTTACCATCATTGAGGCGCTGCGGAAAGAAGCAGATTTTTATAATGAGGATCGGGAGGAATATGTAAAAAGAAAGATTGACGATCTCGTACATTTAGCGAGTCCGTTTATCCCCAAAGTTCCGCATCATCGTGAACTGCAGTATTGGGGCATCCATCCGAATGTAAGGCGCGATGTAAGCGATGAGCTGCTTCAGCAGGTGTTTCAAGAGAAGGAAACAGTCGATACTGCATTTTCACCATATGAAATTATTTGCTATCGTGCTCATTACGGTTTGTCCCTTCAAGATTTCCCAAAGCTGTCATCCGGGCACTCGCATAATGGGTATGAAGATAGCAAGGGAGATTATTTTCAAGCGTACTACCGTCGCATTAACAAGCTGAATATCCGTAAATCCAATTTAACGCCGCATCTTGATAAATATTGGCATTTACCAGCGTTTATGCCGGATTTGAACGCAACACAAACGAAAATGGATTATGAAAAGTGTAATCGCGCTTATTTATATGCATTTATATACCGCTGGATTAGCCTCGTAAGGGTAGAGGAGCAATTTGTCTATCAATATAATGGAGTGGGACGCAGCTTTCTCATTCAATCGATGGGGAAAAACGTAACATATGAAGGCTACAAGCTGCATCGTGCCCTTTTGCATAACCCGTTTATATATGAAAACATTATTACGCGCTTTGAACAAGAGCATGAAAAGGCGCTGCAAACAGGAGGCCATTTGTACACACATCCGTTTTTGATTGGAGCGCAGGATGTACGATGGCTGAAAAAGGAGTTTATCCATAATATACTCGATGTTGTGTTGATGTACGGAAGCGAAGCGAGGCGGGATGGAACGCTTGAGGAAACATCAGATGAACTGCTGCGATTATTGCTTGATGAGATTGTACAATACTTTAAAGCTTATTACGGGGCAGGCGCTGAAGCAATGGCGAGAAAAGAAGCAGCAATTTTTACGGAGCAGTTATGGAATCGTTCCTATGCAAAAGAGTTTGTAGATGAAAACAGTGCTTCCTATAAAAAATGGATTCATATGCTTGGTGTGCAGGAAGAGATAGTAGAAGAAGAGGAGGAACTTGCATAAAAGTATGTTTGTTTTGCCACCCTTTTAGATAGAACAACTGAAAGAGGGTGCATTGTATGGCGTTAGATGATGATAACAATATGTATATCGGCGGCAGCTTTAATACAGGTTTGTTAAATAGTGTTGTGATTCCAAGTGCGATAGATACTAAATTTGGGTTAAATCATGATGCTTATGATGTATATGTAAATGAACGATATATCGGGAAGAAAACACTGCTTGTGCAGGACGAAAGCATAGGTGATGTAGATGATTTTTTGCATAGCCGAGGATTTACGGAATTTACTTCCTCTCTAGATGGAGATCATTATCAAATCCGTACAGAGGGGGACGACGAGCAGGAAATAGTCAACCATATAGAAGTATATTTACAAAACCGTTAGCATGCAGGATATTCCTGTATGCTTCTTTTTATGATATAGTCATTAAATGCACAAAGGAGGGGATTGATGTGGTATGGCTATATATAATTGCCATGAATGTCTTGTCGTTTTCTTTCATGGGAATTGACAAAAGAAGAGCAAGAGCAGGAATGCGGCGCATCCCCGAACGGACCTTATTTATGACAGCGGTAGCGGGTGGAGTGTTTGGGGCGTGGCTCGGCATGTACGCATTTCGTCACAAAACCCGCAAGCGAGCGTTTGTAGTTGGAATGCCTCTTCTTGCGCTTCTTTTTCTGATGGTTGTATTACAAATGTAAGGCACATCGTTTTTCTTATGCGATATGTTTCGCTATAATGAATGCGATAATACTTAGGAGGGATGATTTGTGGAGCAGTCTAAAAAACAGGAAGCGATTCGGAAGCTGACATCAATGCAATATAATGTTACACAGGAAAGTGGCACAGAGCCACCGTTTCGAAATGAGTTTTGGAATCATAAGGAAGAAGGACTGTATGTGGACATTGTGTCAGGAGAGCCGCTCTTTAGCTCATTAGAAAAATATGACTCCGGCTGTGGCTGGCCGAGCTTTACAAAGCCGCTTCATAATGAACATATCCAAGAAAAACGGGATCTTAGCCATGGAATGATTCGTACAGAGGTGCGCAGTACAGAGGGAGATTCTCACTTAGGTCATGTGTTTAACGACGGACCGCGGGATCAAGGCGGTTTAAGGTATTGTATCAATTCCGCAGCGCTCCGTTTTATTTCGAAAGAGGACCTAGAGAAAGAAGGCTACGGAGAATATAGAAAGCTGTTTGAGTGAACTACCACCTAAACATGTTTGGAAGGAACGAACCTTTTGAGTTGGTTCATGGAATTTTCCGCATATTCTCCCTCCACTAAAGGCACTTTTTCCTTTATGTGGAGGGAGGGTGCTTTATGGAAGGAAGCACGATGAAAAGATGTATCCTACTATCACGAGTGAAGAGAGTCATCAAAGAAAATTGGGGGAGCATGTATGGAGAGAAAGATAACAAAACAGACTGAAGGCATCTTATATGCCGGCGGAGCGTATTTTATATGGGGGATTTTGCCGTTATATTGGAAGCTTGTACAAGATGTGTCGGCTGAGGAGACTTTAGCGCAGCGCGTAGTTTGGTCCTTTATTTTTATGGTGATTGTACTGCTGTTTACTGGCAAGTGGGGAGAGTTTATCACGCAAGGCAAGAAGCTTCTGCGGCATCCTAAATCCTTCATCATGTTAACTATTGCATCTTTACTAATTAGCATCAATTGGTTTCTTTACATTTGGGCAGTTAATCATAATCATATTATTGAGACGAGTCTTGGATATTATATTAATCCGCTTGTTAGTATTTTGCTAGGAATGATTGTATTGAAGGAGCGGCTTAATGTTTGGCAGATTGTTGCGGTCTGTCTTGCTGCGGTTGGTGTTTGCATTATGACATTACGGTATGGTGCATTTCCTTGGGTTGCGCTTACGCTTGCATTTAGCTTTGGTTTGTATGGTTTAGTGAAGAAATTGATAAACTTTGATGCGGCGATTGGTTTAACGTTTGAAACGATTGTTGTTACACCATTTGCACTTTTATACTTAATTAGTCTGCAGGTAAATGGGACAATGTCATTTGGAAATGTTTCTCATTCTGTTACTCTTTTATTGATAGGAGCAGGGGCAGCAACGGCAGTACCTCTATTATACTTTGCTAAAGGAGCAAAATTAATTCCGCTTACTTTGATTGGCTTTTTGCAATATATTGCCCCAACTATTAGTTTATGCATCGGAGTTTTTCTATATGGGGAACGTTTCACAAGTGCGCATGCCGTTGCGTTTGGTTTTATTTGGGCAGCGCTTCTTACGTTTTCATTTGCTAAAACAAAATTCATGGTTGAGAGACAGCCGAGATTTGGCAAGTAAAACAGGGTAAAGGTGTCTAAAAATAAGAGTACGCATGAACATGTATCTGCAAGACAGCGAAATACCATTTCCTCCATCGAAAGATAATGGGGAAAATGGTATTTTTTTTAATGTAAGAAAGTATAAACTTTCAGCCGAAAGTCAATTCGACGTAGTCGGAAATTTTAGGAATACAGTATCAGTATACCTACGCCTTTGTCTTCTCCCAAAGGCAGGGCTCGCCAATCGACGAGTTTTCTTTATACTTTAAGAAAGTATAAATTTCTAGCTAGAAGACCATTCGACGTAGTGAGAAATTTTAGGAATAAAGTATAAGTGCAACTACGCCTCTGTCTTCGCCCAAGAGCAGGGCTCGCCAATCGGCGAGTTTTCTTTATTGGGAAAGAAACATTTGCTATTTTACTTAGCAAATACTATCATAAGAGGAAAAGTTTGTTTCATTGAGAAGGAAGGAGACGTTCCATGGAACACTTGCTTGCCAATGGGCCACTAGTCTCTGCAGTACTGGCATGGTTTTTGGCTCAATTTGCAAAAGTAATACATGTATTAATTACAACAAGAGAGATTAACCTAGCAAAGTTTTTTGCCTCAGGCGGTATGCCGAGCTCTCATTCAGCTACTGTAACAGCTTTAGCTACAGCTACGGGGATTAAGCATGGAGTTGATAGTTCTTTGTTTGCCCTGACGTTTATTTTTGCGATTATTGTTATGTACGATGCATCCGGTGTTCGGCTGGCTGTTAGTAAGCAGGCAAAAATTCTTAATGATTTTTTTCATGGAAGAATAAAGAATTATAAGCAATTGAACGAACTAGTTGGACATACGCCGTATCAGGTCATTGTCGGAGCGGCACTCGGAGTTGTTGTAGCCGGGTTTTGTTACTAAAGCAGCTCACAGGTAGAGAAATAAAAACAAGAAGGCATGGTGCCTTCTTGTTTTTATTTGTTTTTCATTGGCGGCTTGCTTTTCATGCGTGCGTCTGCCGCTTTAGAGCGCTCCATTGCTTCTAAATCATCCTGATCGGCCAATTCACGTGAAAATTCAATATCGCGTCCGTCAGACATCGTGCTTTGTGAAAGTTCCTTTTTTGCCATCATCAACATCTCCTTATTTATGAAATGCAAATATAGCTTTTGTAAAGCTGCCTTGTTTTATGTTCTGTTTTCTCATAAAAAGAAGGAGTCCTCTTAAGGAGGTGCAGAATCACGCAGCTGCTGTTTGTATATGTATAAAGAGAATAGATGGGGGAAAGGTAAGAGCGGAGGTGAATGAGATGGGAAACAGAAAAGCTGATGCATCCAAATCAAAGTTAAATTCTTCTCATGTGGAAGGTCAAGGCACAACAAATACAGAAACAGGTACAATTAAAGCGGATTCTTCTCGCCATCCGAAAAAACAGCCGTAAGCTTACAGTGTATATATAAATATGAAGGAATTGAACTTGTCTCTAATACCCTGGCGTTTCAAAACAATTCAATGAATATGAGCTTTTTTCGACATGAGACCGTATGAAGCGCGTGTGTATGTGATGTAAACAAAAAAAGCAAGGAATCCCCTTGCTTTTTATTGCTGTGTGTTGATGCGGACTACGCCGCCTTGCTCAAAATGATCTGCTTCCAGCAAATCAACAATGACACGTGCTACGTAGGAAGGGGAGAGCAATTTTCCTTCTTTCTTTAGGGAAAGGAAGCGATCGATATGGATAAAGTCTTCCTTGTCTGTATTCCGAATTTGTTCTTGCATACTTGTGTCTACAACGCCAGGAGCAAAGGATAGGATTTTTGTCGGATAGGTTTTTCCTTCCTCTTCAAGTGCGACGCAGCGAGTAAACATATCAATGCCAGCCTTTGTTGTACAATAGGCGCTCCAACCGGAATAAGGATTTTTACCAGCTCCTGATGAAATGTTAATGATGCGTTTTTCTAATGGCGCATCCTTTGTTCGTTTTAAAAACTCGGAAATAAGCAGCATTGGTGCAAGGAGATTTACCTCAACATTTTGAACAAGTAGTTCATTTTCGGCACGCTCTACCGGTTTTATCGGGTCGAGCATACCAGCGTTGTTCACGAGATAAAGATCAGATGCACTATCTAAATCCATAGCAGCAAAAATTTCCTTCATTACTTCTTCTACATCTTGCAGATTATGTAAATCAAAGCTAAGCGGATAGAATAACACCCCTGCTTGCTTTGCTGTTTCTTCCAACAACGCATTTCGATGACGAGCGACTGAAAACACAATGACGCCTTTTTCCAGCAGCTGTTTCGCGATAGCCTCCCCTAGACCGCGGGATGTTCCCGTAACAATTGCATATTTCATCAAAAATCACCTCCTCTATACACAAACATAACATTAAACGAATGAAGTGTAAATTCGGAATATTCTATAAGCAGATGAAGGAGCCAAATTTAATGCGAAATGAAGGCCTTGAAATAAGAGAAAGGTGCATAAAAGAAGCTATTGGCTGCGGAAGTGCAGTACAGAAATGGATAGGAAAGCACTGAGTAAATGCTTAAAATATCTAAAGCAGAGATCTTCTTATTTTAAACAAAGATTATTTAAAAAATAGGAATAAGAGCTATTGTTGCTTTACTAGCCCTCATTCCTATTTCTTGTTTTGTATTTCATTTACTGTGTAAGGAAGATAATCGTTTAAATAATATATTATTTTCTAGATGAACATGCTGGAATAAGTCTGTCTCTAGCTCCTCCAGACGACTGTACACCATTTGATATGTGCGGCAAGCATTCTCTGGAGGAGTGAAATCGGATGTAATATCGCGAAGTATTTTCATGATATTACCAGCTTCATCATGTTCTTTTTCTAGCTCTTCTAGTACGGAAAGAATGCTTTGCAGATTCTCTTTGGTCGGTTCCTGCTCGTATTTTATAATGAGAGGGAATACCTGTTGTTCTTCTTTCATTGTATGCTGTTCAAGCTCTACCTTGAGCTGATTATATAGTTTATGCATTTGTGCCAAATGTGGATGATGCTCACCATGTACACGAAATACCTTCGTAACATAAGGGCTTAGTTGCGGCAGTTCTTCATTTAAGTAACGATGGTGTGTGTGGATAATATGATCAACAATTTCAGAATAGCTTGCTTCATTCCAATTTCGATGGTCTGCTTCAGCATTGTAATGAGTGTATAGTGTATTTAAAGTATGAAGTAATTCTTCTACATGTATTTTTTTGTTCATCATTGCTTCTTCGATTGTTTGATTACCACCGCAACAAAAATCAATTCGGTTTGCTTTAAATAGGTCGCTGGCCTTTGGAAATACCGTCACAATTTCTCCGACAATGGATTGCTTTGTAAATGCAGTTGGCATGTGTATCACTCCTGTATGTGTTTGTTATATACGTATCATACAGGGAGCTGTGCGAGCGGACGGTGATTATGCTCACAGTAAGGAAAAACTTTTTGTTACGAACCCGGTATCTTCTCCTTAACACAGAAGTAAAAGGGGAGTAAAATGGAACATTTTATGGCAATAAGAAGGCCAGCCGTTTGAGGCTGACCTTCTTATTGTTCTTGGAGGCTATTAATAGCAACTGTTTGCTCTTGCTCTGGATGAGAGATAGGATAAATACGTGCTGTCCCATCTTGCTCATTTACATGTTGAATCATAACCGGCGTCCCTTGAAATGTAACATGAACCGTTTTTCCTGTTTCAGCAATTTCTTTTGCGCGTGCAATATTCATGAGCCTGTCCTCCTGCTAAGTTATTTTTCTTAGCATGGCATAGAAAACAGTATGTTATGCCTATTTTGGGCCGTAAGCAACATTAAATTTTCCCTAGATATTTGTCAGTTTTTTTACATGTATATAAAAAGCAGCTGCTTCTATTTTGAAACAGCCGCTTCATAGCTAGAGAGATTGAATTCTGTTTAACAGTTCATCTTTTTCCTCTGGAGATAGTAGTTGTTCTGCCATCGGAAATAGAATATGTTCTTCTTTAATAAAGTGATCCGTTAGTATTGTATACGCCTCTGTCTTCACCCAAGGGCAGGACTCGCCAGTCGGCGAGTTTTCTTTATCATGTTTTCATTGTAACGAAAAGCTAACAATAAAGTTGTGATGAATCTCACAAAGGTGGAGATTTTAAGATAAGAAAATGAATACGTACGATATATATGTAAGTGAAGAATTGGAAAGAGGCCATTGGAAATTTGCTGTTTCCAATTTTTTTTTTTGCATGTTTCTAATGCCACGATGATGAAATGACGTGTAAAATGAAGAGAGAAGATGCAGAAGGGAATATATTGGAGCTGAGCAGATGGAGCAATTAAATAAATTCGTAGAGAGAATCGAAACAACGCTACTAAAGGGAGTTCGTCTAGAGAGCGAAAGTCCGTATGATCCAGTCGTCGTTAAGGACACTCCAAGCGGATGGAGATGTATCGGAGCCGGAAACTATGCGGGTGTGTTTGCGTATCGAGGGAATGATGATTGGGTTGTGAAAATTTATGCCAGGGCACAGGAAGGACTGAAAAAAGAAGCCGAGGTATACCGTAAGCTTGGAGGTCATCCTGCTTACTCTGAGCTCATTTATCAGGGAGAACAATACTTAGTATTAAAAAGGCTTAAAGGTATTACCTTATATGAAGCGGTTCATAAAGGGATACGAATTCATGAGAGTATTATCCGCGATGTAAATGAGGCATTAGAATATGCAAGAGCGCGCGGGTTGACTCCTTGTGATATCCATGGGAAAAATGTGATGATGAATGATGGAAAAGGATATGTGGTCGACATATCTGACTTTTATAAGCTTGGCGAGGACGAAAAGTGGAACGATTTAGTGAAAGCCTATTATAAATTCTATAAGCCATTTTTTTATAAATATTCTATACCCATCCCTTATTTTGTATTGAATGCTATACGCCATTCATATCGATTTTATCGAAAATGGAGAAGAAAAAGGAAACAAGTGCAATTGTATAAGGGATAGGATGTTTCCTTGTTTGTATGAACAGGTCCTTACAATAAAATAATCCTCCCCGATGTGCTGGAGAGGATTATTTATCTGTAGGGTATAAGCAGTGTTTGTGTTTCTATTCAGATTTATCGGTAAGGAACCTCGCGGGCTAAATATTCTCCTATTAAATCCTTAATATAAGGAGCTTCTTCTTCCTTGAAGAAAATCATAATGCCTTCTTCGGATTCTTCTCCATTTTCCTTTGTCACAGTATTGCGAAGCAGAACGCCGTCTCCTGTTTCTGGGACAATGCCAAGTTTATAATGAATGTTATACTCTATATCTCCATTAGGAGAGTGCTCTTCAATGTGAGCATATTTATCGTTTGTAATCCACTCAATAGAATCATTCTCCTCGACATCTTCTTCAAAATCATCATCGTAGTCATCAAATTCTTCATCTTCTTCATCAAATTCTTCATCTTCTTCATCAAATTCTTCATCTTCTTCATCAAAATCCGCATCTTCCATTTCATCCAAATATTCATGAAAAGCATCATGGATAAATGCGAGCATTTCGTCTAAATTTCCAAACAGAGCCTTTGTTTCAAATTCAGCTTCCTCTTCAGAATGATAGCAATAAAATTCTTGATTGACCGGGTCAAAATGGATGAGACAAAAACTTTCCTGCTCACCTTCATCAAAACCGACAGCAACTGAGAAGACAAACGAAGGATGCTTTGTCGTTGTGTCTGTATCAAATACAATATCAAGTTCATCAAAGCCCTCACACACGCCTGGAAGGCTTTGTCTCACTGCGTGTTCCATTCTGTAAAACCACTCTAAGCTCATATGATTTCCTCCTCACTATGACTACTACTCCTAAAGGTTTCCCATGTAAGGTTAAAACATGCAAAAACACAAATAGGAGGAATAAGAAAAAGGTCAATCACAGAACACTATGATTGACCTTTTTATCAGCTTGCTTGTTTTTTGCCTGCGTTAGCCCCGTTTAAGTTGCTGTGTCTGCGTCCGTACACGAAATAAATAACAAGACCGACAAGCAGCCAAATACCAAAGCTAATCCAAGTCATTGGAGGAAGCTGCAGTACTAAATATCCGCAGAATAATACCGCTAAAATTGGAATTAATGGAACAAGTGGAACCATGAAGCTTCGTTTTAAGTTAGGTTGTGTTTTACGTAATACTAAAATACCGATGGAAACCATAATAAATGCGAACAGTGTTCCAATGTTTGTTAGTTCTGCTAATTTGCTAAGAGGAAGTACTCCCGCAAAGAATGCTACGAATATACCAATTAACCAAGAGTTTACCATTGGAGTTTTTGTTTTTGGATTTACTTTAGAGAACACTTTTGGAAGTAATCCGTCACGGCTAATTGCATAGAATAGACGAGTTTGTCCATAAAGCATAACAAGTAAAACGGTTGTAATACCTGTGATTGCTCCTAAAGAAATAAAGCCTGCTACCCAATCTTGACCAATGTAATTTAACGCGAAAGCTACTGGATTTTTTACACCAAGATCAGTGTAAGGGACAATCCCTGTTAAAATTGCAGACACAACAATATATAACACAGTACAAACTGCCAAAGAGGTAATAATACCGATTGGCATATCGCGTTTTGGGTTTTTAACCTCTTCTGCAGCAGTTGAAACTGCATCAAAACCGATATAAGCAAAGAATACTGTTGCCGCACCTGTTGCTACACCAGAGAAGCCAAATGGCATAAATGGTGTCCAGTTGTCTGGTTTTACATACCATACACCTACGCCAATGAATAAAAGAACAACCGCCACTTTAATAAATACCATAATTGTGTTGAAACGTGCTGATTTTTTTGCACCTTGTGTTAATAGGAACGTCATAACAAGCACGATTAAAATAGCAGGTAAATCAATAAGTGTACCCTTTTCCGGATCATAGGCACTTGTTAAGGCTGTCGGGAAATGGATACCAAAGCCTGCAAGCAATCCTTGGAAATAGCCGGACCATCCAACTGCAACCGCTGATGATGCAACACCGTATTCCAAAATTAAATCCCATCCCAAAATCCAAGCGATCAGCTCGCCAAATGTCGCATAGCTATACGTATAAGCGCTTCCAGACACTGGTACGGAAGAAGCGAATTCTGCGTAGCAAAGAGCTGCGAATACACAAGCTAGACCTGAAAGAATAAATGAGAGTACAAGTGCTGGTCCAGCATGTTCAGCAGCTGCAACACCTGTTAGTACAAAGATACCAGTACCAATAATAGCACCGATTCCAAGCATTGTTAAATCAAAGGCTCCTAGTTCTTTTTTTAGCCCTGTGCCTTTATTGTCAGATTCTGCAAGAAGATTCTGGATAGACTTCTTTCGAAAAAGACTCATGTAAATCACCTTCCTAGTGTGTTGAAAAAAAGTTATGTCGAAATATTATGTTCGCAGAAGTGATTGTATAATGGAAATGAATGTTTGTAAAGTTTAAATATTATAAAAATTATAGAAAGATATGACAAATATTTTAAATTTATATATTAGGTAACAGAAAAAGGTAAAGGATTAATTATTAAAAAATTAGGAATAGTCTTGATAATTATAGTTTTTTGAAAGAATAATAGGGTGAGTAGATAAAAAAAGATAGAGTTATTAGAATAGTTTTTTTAAAAACTGGGTAATAGGGGAGAAGAACTTGGTTTTATTATTCTAAAAAATAGATAGGTGTTAAATTTGGTATTTACACTTTAGGAAAGTATAAATTTTCAGCTAGAAGGTTATTCGACGTAGTCGGAAATTTTAGAAATACAGTATAAGTAGGGCTACGCCTCTGTCTTTGCCTAAGAGCAGGGCTCGCCAATCGGCGAGTTTTCTTTACATTGTAAGAAAGTATAACTTTTCGGGGTGATGTCTATCTCCCAAGGCCCAAAATGGCAGACTCCGGGCTGAACCTCCGCAAAAGGCAAAAAGCGTCTTTTACTCCGGCTCATCCCTACGTTGCCATAAAAGGCGGGCCTTGTCCGCTTTTCTTATATTGTAAGAAAGTATAAATTTCTAGCTGGAGGAAAATTCGGCGTAGCGAGAAATTTTAGGAATACAGTATAAATGCAACTACGCCTCTGTCTTCGCCAAAAGTCAGGGCTCGCCAATCGGCGAGTTTTCTGTATATTGTATGTGGATGAAAGCAGGGCGAAATAGATTGCAGTTGTGTTCCATTTCGCCTGTTGCTTCATTCGGAGCGGCTAAGCCCAGCTTGAAATGCTGCAAGGTGATTAAGGGAGGCATTCCGTATTGTTGTCATTGCTCTTTGTACATCTGCAGGCATTCCAGGAGTCTCAAGAAATTTAGTATACATTGAAATGTGTTCTGTTTCCCTCTCGATACCTATCCTAAAGGCTGCTTTTAAGGATACTGGCGCTTTTGTAAGCTTGGCGGCTTGATTTTGGGGGATAGGAACATTATAGGCTTTACATAATGGTAGTAAAGTTTCAATATGTGTTTGCTCAGCTTTTTTAATACGCACAAATGGTTTAACGGACCCGAATTTTTGAATGACTGCGTCACACCTTGCTTGTGCTGCATACTCATCCTGAAGTGCGTATGTTAATGCTTTTTTTAATGTGATGGAAGAGTCTTGCAGCGCTCCTTTTGCTCCTAGATTTTGGAGTGCATTTGTTTGAGCGGAAGCAGTGTAAGATATCGCAAAGAACAAAATAGCGGTGATTATGTAGCCAACATACTTAGAAAGCGAAGTTTTCATAACAGGGATTCTCCTTCCATGCTTGTATTACGAATAGCTTATACAATATTTGCAACAATATACAGTTAGCAGGAAGGATAAAAGGTAGTTTTCATTCTTTCAGTTCTATGGTATTGTAAGACAATAACGCAAAGGAATGAGAATATTGACACAATTCGAAAATGTAACTGTTGTAAAGAAGGCCAATGTATATTTTGACGGAAAGGTAACAAGCAGAACAGTGGTATTCCCTGATGGTACAAAAAAGACATTGGGTATTATGCTTCCGGGAGAATACGAATTCTCTACTTCCGCGAAGGAAGAGATGGAATTCGTAGGAGGAACTTTAGAATATAAGTTACAAGGACAAGATTGGCAAAAAATTGAGGAGAACGGCGTATTCTACGTGCCTGCAAACGAGACATTTCTATTAAAGGTTTATACTGTTGCCGATTATTGCTGTTCTTATATAAGTGAATAATTATCCATTAATTATGTAACAAATAGAGGGTGTCCCAAACTTCGGGACACCCTCTATTTAGTTTGGGTAGATGACAAAGCATTGTTTCTTTCTTTGAGAATATCTTGAATGATTTCGATGTGAACGGCAGCCCAGGCTTTCTCATGAAAGTGAAGAATCACGCTAATAGTTAGAAGGAGGATATAAATGAAAGAGAACCCAATGACGATTAAACCTCCGTATTTAAAAAGAAACT
Source organism: Ectobacillus sp. (assembly GCA_041640875.1). Lineage (GTDB taxonomy): Bacteria > Bacillota > Bacilli > Bacillales > Bacillaceae_G > Ectobacillus. Next base: position 79,427 of record JBEPZN010000012.1, read on the forward strand.
TTTGCAGTTGATTGGAGAATACTAACAAAATTAACGGTCCCGATGATACAAGGATAGGGATAATTCCTGAACCATTCTTTTCTTTAATCATACGATAATAAATTTTTTTTAACATACGGTCATCGATGGTACTATAAAACTTTTGGATTTCATCAATTTCTACAAGCTCTTGAATAGATACGAACTGTTGATCCTTATCCAATGTTGTTTTAAGCTTCAGATAAAATCTATGAGCATCTCCGCGTGTTGCAAACATATTCAATCCTCCATTATTAAGGAATACTTAATAGAAGATTTTGCATGAGAGCTGCTTTTTATACGTAGCTGAGGTATTTTAAGACAGGAGGCCTTAGCAGGAGTTAGTAGAAACTAGATCATAATGCTGACAAATGGATGTAGGAAAGGTCGGTTAACCATTCAGCCTTTCGCTATAAAGCTGTTCGGTTAAATGTTAGAATATTTTCAAGAATAAACCTCCCGGCTCTCTCCGCTCCTCGCTTGTTAAGCTCTCGAAATAAATTTTTATAGTCACTGGCAGATAATTCGCCACAAGTATAGCTTTTTTGAAGGTAGTCTAGTAATTCCATTATATGTAACGGTACTCGTTTGTTCATGAGTATAAATTGGTGTATAAAATCTTGCAGTAACACTATTACCCAACCTCCATATAACATGTTTAATATACAAAAATCATACCATGGAACCGATTACAAATTAATTATTTTGAAAATTCAAACTTGCGACATTTATCAACAATATCCTGGTTTATTTTTGTGCATATTACTTTTTCTTTCTGTAAGGATATTATAAATATTTCTCTTGTAAATGTAAAAAATAACAGCATTCTTATTCATTTTTTAGAAATTTGGGACCGCTACGTCTGCAAGTCCGAGGTGGGATATTGGAATGAGATATGCCTCTTTGCTTCCTGAAATTTCGTTATATGCAGAAGATTGGGCTAATAGTTTTACTTGTTGTGTCTGGTGTTATGCTCGCTCTGCTGCAAGAAGGAAATGGCTTCTGGTATGTATTTATATTTGTGGGCGTAAAACCACGATACCTTTAGGTTCGTGGATGTAAGCCACGATTTTCATCCTCGTTCTCGAATATACTTTTGAATGATCTCTTTGCTTACATTTCCAATGGAACAAGCGAAAGATCCGTCACTCCAAAAGGTTCGTTCCTTCCAAACATGTTTAGAAAGATACCTTTCATGTTGTTTCCAAATGTGAATGGAAGGTATGCACCCGATACCCCATTCTTTTATGCAGTTTCAGTTTTCCTGCTATAATTGATTGCTTCATCTTCCGGAATGCTGTGAGCTTGCTGCATTCATTTTTTAGTTTCTTTTGAATCGACTGAATGGTACCGTCTACCTGTTTCATATACAGTGCTTGTAGTTCCTTTTGAGATGTACGAAGAGCATTTGCTTGTTGAACTGCGCTATTCGCATAATAGTCATCCAGTTGAAATCGTTTCTTAATCGCAAGATGAAGACTGCCTTCATACGGTTTGTTTCCCGTGCGCAGATGTTTTGTCTGCCACGCATAGGCCGTGCGCATCGCTCCGTTATAGAGTTGAAGAGAATGAGAAAGTTCCTGATTCAAATTGCGAGAGAGCGTGTGCTTATAGATTCGATTGGAAAAATAGCACTTCTTCATTCCCTTCTTCCTCTTTGTGGTTAATTTTGGTAATTACATATTATCAAAAGAATGTATGTTCGTCTAGTTGCATTTCCCTATTCTCCAAACATGCTAGGCGATTGCCTAGCCGACATTCATCCACCGTACCACTGGGCTACGCCCATCACGTGCTTGAAGTGGAGGTATTCTGTCGAAAAATGATGAAACGTAAATTTTCTAAGAAACTAGCGGTTGTAGCACAGGAAGAGACAGCATAGAGAAAAAAGGAACAGGCAGGCTGCCTGTTCCTTTTTTCTCTATGCTGTCTCCCGCTAATCAATATGAATCTCTTATAGCGCATAGGCAGAAAGCGTTTCTCTTTGGGATTTTGTTTTAGTGTAGGGACCCGCTAGTAATTACCGGATAGAGCTTTCCATTTAAAGCAAAGGAAATCTTTCGTGTTTCCTCAAAAACAATGAGTGCTAAAGCATCACTTTGTTCGATTACTCCTAGAGCAGCACGATGGCGTGTTCCAAGTTTTTCATTATGAAGGGTGAAGCTTTACGGTCGATTGTCTACTGAATGGAGTCAGATTTTCCTATTTTAAAATGAATAACAGCTCTTTTATAATCTGGACTACCCAATAACTGTTTTGTGTAATACATTAGATATACTAGAAGTAGTATCAGCAAGTTATTGAGTTAATATAGGTTGGTAATTATAACCATTTTTTATTGTTTTTTTGGCTGTGAATCCTGAATTTTCACATAAATTTCATGTGAAAGTGCATGATATTAAACTTTATTAATGCAGGGACATAACTTGTCCAAGGATTGCTTGTTATGCCCTCTTATAATATAATTTTACTTGGGAATATTAAGAAAAACAGTTAGTTTTCTACATGACTTTTATATATTGCTTTTGGATTCATGAATTTTTATCGATCCGCGCTCTAATTAAGAAAACTCGGCTGAAACAATACCTTCGAATTCTTTCTTTACAGGTATAAAAAAGTTTCATAGAAATATCTTCGAGTTTTTGGGTCATGTTAAATGGAACGGAGGTCATATGAAATTTAAGACAAAGCTATATGTTGGACTAGGTTCTATATTTGCTCTAATTATCATCCTTTTAGGCATTCTATTGAGCATGCTTAATCAATTAACTGTAAATATGAATGTTGTCGTGAATGAATTGTCTGATAGGGTAAAGCTCACTTCAGCTATTCAGTATGAGACGAATAACATGGATAAAGAATTGCGTGAGATTGCGTCTCACCCTCCTGAGCAGATTCTTCTGAAGGTTACAAATGATTGGGAACAATCTCGCCTGAATATTAACAAGTCCATTGCTTCCCTTCAGGAGATAGACAAACGTGAGAAGTCTCAGGAATTAATTGCAAAGTTTAAAACTCTGTATGAAGCATATGAAGACATTGGCCAGCAAGTTATCACACTTCAAAAGGTTGATCCCAATGCTGATTTGGATACATTGTTATGGGGGGACTTTAAGCTGACGCAACAACGTATGCTGCAACTCGTAGATTTGCTTCATACGCTGCAGGAACAAGAAATGAAAAATGAGCTTTATCGAACTCGGCAAACATATAACTTAGCCGTTCAGGTGATTTATGCTTATGCCATCGTAGGATTTTTAATAGGTTTAGGAATTGCTCTTTGGTTAATACGGGGCATGATAAGAAATCTGAATCAAGTGACATCAGTGATGACGAGTGTTTCCGAGTATCAAGGAATGCGGTTTCCGCGTATTGAGGTTACTTCTAAGGATGAAATTGGAGCGATTTCCGAAGCTTTTAATGGCATGGCTCAATCCCTAGAGGAATATATGGAGCAGGAGCAGGAATTAAAGAAAAAGGCAGAGGAACATAGCTGGTTAAAGTCAAGGATTGCAGAAATTACTGCTATATATCCGACGGTGGAGGATTTTCAAACATTGGCGAAGTTATTTATTGAAAAGATTATACCAATGGTAGGAGCCAAGTATGGTACCTTCTATATTAACGAGGGAAGCGGAGAGCAGCAGTATCTGAAAAGAATGGCTTCGTATGCATTTGTTCCTGACGCGGCTGAATTTGACGGCTTTCGTTTTGGAGAAGGATTGGTAGGTCAATGTGCTATAGAGAAGAAGCCTATTTTAATTACAGAGGTTCCTGATGATTATATGAAAATTACCTCTGGTACTGGTAAGGCAGCGCCGAAGAATATTTTGATTCTTCCTGCTGAGTTTGAAGATGAGATAGTAGCCGTTATTGAGTTGGCTTCATTTGAACCGTTTAGTGCCCTTGAGCAGCTATTTCTTCATGAGGTCATGAGTCATATTGGAATTACGATTAATAGTATTGGAAACCGCACGAAAGTGAGAAATTTATTACATGAATCACAGGTTCTAACTGAGGAAATGCAGAGCCAATCTGAAGAATTGCAGATGCAGCAGGAGGAACTAAGAACAATGAATGAGCAGCTTGAGGAGCAGTATCAAAACTCAGAGCAGAGGAAAGAGGAGCTTGAAAAAATTAGCAGAATGCTCGAGGAAAAGGCTCAGCAGCTTGTCCTCAGCTCCCAATATAAATCTGAGTTTCTGGCAAACATGTCTCATGAGCTGCGAACGCCGCTTAACAGCCTGTTGATTCTCGCTCAAATGTTGGCGGAGAAAGATCATGCAAACCTTACACCGAAGCAATTAGAATATATTCAAACCATTTATTCATCTGGTAATGACCTGCTTCATCTTATCAACGATATTTTAGATTTAGCGAAGGTAGAAGCAGGAAAAATAGAAGTAATTCCAACTAATGTAAGGCTTCAGGATGTGAAACAGTTGACTGAAAGACAATTTTTACCGTTAGCGCGCCGGAAAGGAATTCGCTTTTCAGTGCAGCTGGATGATGATGTACCAGAAGTGCTCTATACTGACGAGCATCGACTCAATCAAATTTTGAAAAACCTATTATCGAATGCTTTTAAGTTCACAGAAAAAGGAAGTGTATCTTTAATCATACACAAGGCTGTTAAAAAAGGTTTGAAGGATAGATTTTCTATAGGACAAACAGATTCAGCCTTAGCTTTTTCAGTAATTGATACCGGAATTGGTATTCCAAAAGAAAAACAAATGCTTATTTTTGATGCTTTTAAACAAGCTGATGGGACTACTAGCCGCAAGTACGGCGGTACCGGGTTAGGGCTATCGATTAGTCGAGAAATTGCTCAATTGCTGGGTGGATTTATTGAGATGGATAGTGAAGAGGGAACTGGAAGCTCCTTTATCCTATATCTTTCAAACTATGAATTAAATCGTCATGCAGAATCTCAGTCTGCAAGAATGGAAGTCGCCGCGGCTCAGGTGAAGCAGGAGATTTCTTCAGTTGAAAGTAAAACGAACGCCTATCCATATGAGACAAATGAATCTAATACGAGTGGAAATTCCTTGATGAAGGGGAAGAAGATTCTAATTGTGGACGATGATATGCGGAATATATTTGCCTTAACAGCAGCGCTTGAAGGGTATGATATGGAAGTTTTATTTGCAGAAAATGGCGAGGAAGGAATTGAGGTTCTACAGGAAAATCGTGATATAGACTTGCTTATGATAGATATTATGATGCCAAAAATGGACGGTTTTGAGGCAATGCGCTTAATTCGAGGGATGAGCGAATTTGCGGAGTTGCCGATTATTGCTTTGACGGCTAAGGCCATGAAGCATGACAGGGAACAATGTATTGCAGCAGGGGCTTCCGATTATATTAGTAAGCCAATTAACTTAGATCAGCTATTCTCTTTGATGCAGGTATGGCTATATAGATAGGTGGGAACGGCTATTACAGATCAATTTACTAAAATCAGAGAAAACGGTCATAATGAGTTGGAAAAAATTGAGATAGACCTATTGTTAGAGGGCATTTACCGTTATTATGGTTTCGATTTTAGAAACTATGCCTTCCCGTTCCTGCAAAGGCGAATTCTGCATTGCATGGGGGCAGAGAAGCTCCCAAGTATATCAGCATTGCAGGGAAAGGTCTTTCATGATTCAGCAGTAATGAAAAGATTGTTTGCTGAGTTCTCTGTTAATGTGACCGAGATGTTTCGTAATCCTTCATTTTTTCTGGCGCTTCGTACAAAGGTACTTCCTTTGTTGAGAGAGTACAATAATATCCGCATTTGGCATGTTGGTTGCGCTTCGGGAGAGGAAGTGTACTCTATGGCTATTCTTTTGCATGAAGAAGGGCTGTATGAAAAAACAACCATTTATGCAACTGATATGAATGCGACAGTTTTGAAAAAAGCTAAACAGGGGACCTTCCCTTTAGAAAGAATGCAAACTTACACAAAAAATTATTTTCAATCCGGAGGGAAAAGGGCTTTTTCAGAGTATTATACAGTGCAGCAGGAACAAGTAATTTTTCAGCCATTCCTTAGAGAAAATATTGTGTTTGCTCAGCATAATGTTGTGACAGACCATTCATTTAATGAGTTCCATATTATTATTTGCCGGAATGTTATGATTTACTTTAATAAAATCTTGCAAAATCATGTACACCGACTACTATACGACAGTCTAAGCGCATCTGGTTTCCTTGGACTGGGTGAAAGAGAGGAAGTTCAATTTACGAGCTATGCAGACTACTATAACGAATTTGACTCGAAAGAAAAACTATACCGGAAAAATAAATAGTGCAATCACTTCCAAGAAAGTGAATATCTTAATGGTTGATGATCGGCCAGAAAACTTGTTGGCTCTAGAGGCTGTACTTACATCCCCTCATTATCACTTGGTTAGCGCAAGTTCTGGAGAAGAAGCATTAAAGTGTTTGTTGCAGAAGGATTTTGCGGTTATTTTACTGGATGTACAAATGCCGGGATTGAATGGATTTGAAACTGCGAAATTAATTAAAAAACGAGAAAAGTCCAAGAATATCCCAATCATTTTTATTACAGCTATCAGCCAGGATATGGAGCATGTTCTTCAAGGTTATTCCGTTGGAGCCATTGATTATATTTTCAAACCGTTTTATCCGGAAACGCTCCAAAGAAAAATCGAACAATTTGTAAAAATACATCAAAATCATGAACAAATCAGGATGCAAAGTGAAGCAAAACGTTCCGTCGAACTTGAGGAAGTGCATAATAAATTAGACATAACAACTCTTGATTTACGCAAGACAGAAGCACTTTCAAGAGTAATTGGCGAAACGTTGAGGGATACAATTGTTACTTGTGATGAGAGTGGTTATATTTTATCTGTCAATCCTGCGGTAACAGAGATGTTTGGATACCAAACAGAAGAGTTACTAGGACAACCTATTACAAATCTTCTCCTCTCTGTACAGCAGGATGGAGGAGAAAGTATTGCTTTTACCACTACTTCCTTAGTTAAGCAAACTACTAAGCAGGTAATGGAATGTATTGCTATACGCAAAGACGGAAGTCATTTCTTTGCTGACATTCAAATCGGGGAAGCTATAATTGAAGGCGATTGCATCTCTGTATGCTCCATTCATGACATTACAGAGCGGAAGCAAATGGAGGAAGTGAGAAACCAAAAATTTAATGAGTTAGAAAAGCTTGTGGAGGAAAGGACGTTAGACCTTTTATTAGCGAATGAGAAATTACAGAAGGAAATTGAGGAAAGAAAAAAGATAGCAGATGATCTCTATCTGTCTCAAGATCGCTTTCGGAAGATTTTTGAATCCAGCCCATGCTTAATAGCGATTCGTTCCTTACAGGATGGAAGATATATAGATGTGAATGCAAGTTGGTTACATTATACGGGTTATCATTATGATGAGGTGAAACAAAAAACATCTGACTTATTGAATTTTGTTCAGAGCTGCGATGGCGATGATACTGATTTTGATACTCTTGCATTTAGTACGCCCATTCGGAACATGAAAATCAGTTATCAAACTAAAACGGGAGAAGTACGGCGTGGTTTATTATCAACAGAAATGATAGAAATTCAGGATGAAACATGCGTCCTAATTGTGCTAATAGACATTACAGAAAGAGATCTTCTGGAGAAAGAAGTGTCCCGATTAGACCGTTTAAATTTAGTTGGGGAGATGGCTGCTGGAATTGCCCATGAAATCCGAAATCCTATGACGACGGTCCGTGGATTTTTGCAAATAGGAAGAATCGACAGCAGACAGCTTTCGCCTGAGCATATCGATTTAATGCTGGAAGAACTTGACAGAGCCAATGGTATTATTAAAGAGTTTCTAAATCTTGCAAAAAATAAAACGAACCATAAAACGAAACAATCTCTCAACTCGATTATTGAGGCCTTATTTCCACTTATACATGCAGAGGCTCTGCTTGCAGGGAAACGGGTTCTGTTAGACTTGGAGGAATGTGCGGAACTGTACTTAGACGAAAAAGAAATTCGACAGCTTGTATTAAATCTTTCTTTAAATGGGCTGGAGGCTATGACCTCTGGAGGACAACTTACGATTAAAACTTATTCCGAGGGGCAAGAGACTGTAATGGAAATAAGAGATCAAGGTACTGGAATCACACCAGAATTACTTGATAAAATTGGAACTCCATTTTTTACGACGAAGGATAATGGAACAGGGCTAGGCTTAGCAGTATGCTACAGCATAGCTGAACGCCATCATGCTGTAATTAAAGTACAAACAAATGATCAAGGAACAAGCTTTTCAATTCATTTTAAGGCTTGATCTAGTTAGGGAATTATATTGGAAAGGGAATCTGTAGTGAGAAAGAGATGGAGGAATATCCTATTTATTTGCACTGTCCTTTGTATCGTTTTTATAGGCTATACGGTCACGCTTTCTAAAAAGGCTCAGCCTGCGATTGTTGTTGTTTTGAAGGGATCAGACATACAATATTGGAAAATTGTTAAAGCAGGAGCCGAAAAAGCCTTTAAGGATTTTGGGGTAGAGGGGAAGGTTATAGCGCCTGAGACCACCTATCCAGCTGAAAATCAGATTCGTATGTTGGAAAGTGTGCTGTTGGAAAAACCGAAAGCATTGATTGTTGCCCCAACGCAGCCTTCTATAACTTTACCTGTATTAAAAGAGTATAAGAAGAACAATATTCCTGTGTTACTAGTAGATACCGAGATGGACTGGAGTGATCAAACTGTTTTTATCGGTACGAATAATCTTACATTAGGAAGAAAAGCAGGGGAACTATTAGCTTCCATGCTGCAGCCAGGGGATTCGGTGGCCCTTATTGCTGGAGGGGATTCAGTTTTTGCTGAGAGAAGCAAGGGAGCAAAAGAGACTTTAGGAGCTGCTGGCATCAAGATAGTCACAGAGCAGCCGGGCTATGACGAGGCAGGGAACTTAAAACCGGTCATGGAAAACATATTACAGGAACACCCGGAGATTAAAGGCGTATTTGCTACTGACGATATAATGGCTCTGCATGCATTAGAGATATTAGACCAAAAGGATTTGCGCATACCTGTCATTGGTGCGGATGGTATTATAAAAATTATAGAGTATATTGAAAAGGGAACCTTAACGAGTACAGTAGCGCAAAATCCGTATGATATGGGATATATCAGCGTAGAAAACGCAGTAAAAGCCATGAAGGGTGAACAAGTACAACAACGGATTGATAGTGGTGTTGATATTATAACGAAGGATAACGCAAAAGAGAAACTGGACTTTTTAGAAAAAGTCTTGGGGGAGAAATAGAATTTGCAGAGCGCTTGCAATCTTGAAAAAGTTATTTGGATAGTCAGACAAAAGCTACAGAGCAGATGATGTTCCGTAGCTTTTTCTGATAGGAGCTGAGCTAAGAATTTTTGACAATGAAATATTCTATAGTGATAATGAAGATTATCGAATACCTTTCATAAAACGCTGGAGTTTTGGTGCCATTAAAAATAATAGAATCGATAATAGAATCGATGCCGCGCCAATAACACCGAAGTAAATCATTTCGGTTTCAGGTGTGTAAAATTTAACGATTTGTGCATTAAGTGCTTGAGCAGCAGCATTTGATAAAAACCATAAACTCATGGTTTGTGCTGAGAAAGCAGCCGGCGCTAATTTTGTTGTAGCTGATAATCCTACAGGTGACAAGCATAACTCACCAATTACGACAATAAAGTAACTCAGAACAAGCCACAGTGGGTTTACTAATGAATGCGTACCGCCAAAGTAAGCTGGAAGAAGAATAACTAGGAATGACAAACCGGCGAACAATAGGCCTAACGAGAATTTTTGGGGAATTGTCGGCTGGCGATCTCCTAGCTTTACCCATATCCAGGCAAGTACAGGTGCCATAATGATAATAAATAATGGATTTAAAGATTGAAACCAAGCTGGTGCAATATGAATTCCGGCAAAATCTAATTGTGTACGTTTATCGGCATAGCTCGCAAGGATGGTCGCCCCTTGCTCTTGTATAGCCCAAAACATGATTGATGCGATAAATAATGGAATATAGGCGATGATTCGTGAACGCTCATCATTTGTTGTTTTGGGGCTGCGGTACATAGTAACGAAATAGCTAATTGGAATTACAATTCCTAATACCCCCACAAGTGCAATAAAGGTTTTAACAGTTAAAGCGCTCGTTAGAATAGCAATGATAATTAAAATGGCAACAATAACGGCAGCTAGTCCAAAAAGAGTGAAAACCTTTTTCTTTTCTGCTTGTGATAGAGGGTTTGCTATAAATGTACCTGCAAGACCAAGATTTGTTTTCTTCGTGAAAATAAAGATGATCAGTCCTAAGAACATACCGACAGCAGCAATTCCGAAACCTAAATGGAAATTATATTTCATTCCAGCGGTTCCGGCGATTAAAGGAGCAAGAAATCCTCCAAGATTGATTCCCATATAAAAAATGCTAAATCCAGCATCCCGGCGATTGTCCTTCATGCTATAAATTTCCCCTACAATGCTAGAAACATTAGGCTTTAATAATCCAGTACCCATGATAATTAAAACCATCGAAATAAAGAACATTGTCAGGCTTCCAGGTATAGCTAAAGCAATATGGCCAAGCATAATCAATATTCCGCCGTAAAACACAGCACTTGATGTTCCGAAAAGTCTGTCAGCAAGCCATCCTCCAATAATTCCTGACATATATACTAATGATCCGTATATAGACATAATAGAAAGTGCAGTCTGCTGATCAAGTCCTAATCCTCCTTTTGAAATTTCATAGTACATGTAGTAAACAAGGATTGCTCTCATTCCATAGTAGGAAAAACGCTCCCAGAATTCCGTGAAGAAGAGAGTGAATAAGCCTTTAGGGTGCCCGAAAAACCCCTTTTGGGGAACGCTTTCCACAATTTTACGCTTATTTAAGTCTGACATTCTGCAACCTCCTTTATATTATTTTATAATAATACTATCGGTGGTTTCACTTAGTCAAAATTTACGTCTATTATTCACAAAAAGTTCATGAGGTTAAGTTTTTTGTGATTGGTTTTATTGGATTTTTATGTTTTTTTGAATCTTATTATGGATCGATTTTTTAAAATTATTTTATAATTATGAAATTTTAAATTTTTCTAGGATATTAATTTGAATAAAAGTGACTTCTGCTGTTTGATGTAATGATGGGTTAGGAGCAACAGTCGCTGCTCCTTTTCTGTGGGTTAATTTTTAGGCATAGGCGTCTTTAAAATAGAATGCTAATTTGTTTCAAGAGAGCGATCAATTTGGTTATTTGCAGCATAACATAAAGTACCGATAAACAGGGGGATGATGACAATAGGTGCTTGGATGATTTACACGCTGTGGGCGGTATTGGGCTTTATGCTGCTTGATTTAGTTGTTGGCTCTGTTAAAGCTTTGATTACTGGGACCTTTTCTTCGAAATTGGTGTTAGATTATTTAAAAGATGTTCTATACTATGTATTTCCGTTGTTATTTGTTATGAATATAATGTCAATTGATCCGACAGGCTGGATACTCATGATTTTTTACTATATTGGCAGCTTAGCCGTCATTTGGAATTACTTAGTATCAATTAAAGATAAATGGAGAGTGTAGGCTCCCTACTATTGTTGAAAAAGTCGCTTGTTAACACTAACAAACGACTTTTTATTGTTTTCCGACAGAAGACCCCCGCCTCAAGGAGCGTTAGCAAGTAGGTGGTGGGTAGTTCAATTTTAAAAAATCTGAAAATATGCTTAGTGAAACAACTTCAGTTCTAAAAAGAGAAACAACGAATAAAATCTGTGGAAAGATTCTTTTTATAAGACATCTTCAGGGGGGAGAGTTTATAGTTTTTCTTTAATTTTGGTAATTGAAAAGCAGGATGAAGGTATGTCTGCTTTTCAGGAATATATGGACTTTATATGTAATGAATATTATTTTTTTACATGTAAAGAAAAAGCCTTTTAATGCTATAGAGAAGGCTTTTTTGGGTTCAGGGAAACGAGTAAAAGGGAAGAAGGAATCCTCACTATACTTTATGGAGTTTTCATTATGCAGCGCCTGCTATTAGGTATGAAGTACCCTCCTGAGACTGTATTTTTGTAGAACAGTAAAATCTGTAAAGGGAGTGGGGGCATGAGGAAGTATCGGTGGATTAAGTGGCGTAAATTCCTTCTCTGGTTGGCAACCTTCGTTCTTATCGGTGTGGTGTTATGGATAGGCGGGCCGCCAGCCTGGGAGATCGCATTGGGTATTCTCAATATTTTACTGCAGTTGCTTTTCGCTGTTGTTTTTATCATTATCCAATTTGTTGCTCTTTTCTGGTTCCTAGCCCGTGGACGCACATATTGGATTTTGCCTGGCGAAACCGGTGCTACCTGGGATGATTATAGAGGGAATCCTGAGATTGTTGAAAATGCTAAGCGAATTGTTATTCTGCTTAAAGGTGTCAAAGAATTTAAGGAGATGGGTGGCGAGGCAATACGGGGATTGTTGCTTTGCGGTCCTCCCGGAACAGGAAAATCTTATCTAGCTCAGGTGATTGCCAACGAAGCACAGGTGCCCTTTGCTTATGCTTCAGCTCCAAGTTTTCAAAACATGTTTTTCGGTGTCGGCAATCTAAAGGTAATGTCTTTATATAAAAAGGCTAGGAAGCTGGCAAAGGTATATGGTGCTTGTATCATCTTTATTGACGAAATCGACGCGATTGGGATGAACAGGCAGGCAGGGGGCGGCGGAATGGGAGGAATGTTTGGCATGGGTGGCGCAGGCTTGCTGAATGAGCTGCTCCTGCAGATGGATCCCCCGAACATCGATAATACCTGGTTTGCTAAGATGCTTCGCTCACTTGGGCTGCGACGCAAAAAGGCAGAGCGTCCGGCGGTGTTGACGATTGGAGCGACTAACCTGCCCGATGTACTTGATCCTGCACTGCTCCGACCTGGACGTTTCGACCGGAAGCTTTGGGTGGACTCTCCCGACTATGATGGCCGAGTGGATGTCTTCCATTATTACCTCCAGAAGGTGAAAAGGGATCCCAGTTTGACTCCAGAGCGTGCAGCACTTGACACAGTTGGCTACAGTCCCGCACAGATTAAACATATCGTCAATGAGTCGGTTGTAATTGCCCATCAGCGAGGAGCTCAATTATCTAACTATGAGGATTTCCGGGCTGCTATGGAGACCTATGAGTGGGGGCTCAAGCAGCCGCTTCGCTCCATGAGCGAGGATGAGAAGCGGAACGTTGCTTATCATGAGGCTGGTCATGCAGTGGCTCAATATTTGCTAAAGCCGCATGAACGGGTTTGGAAGGTGACAATCATCCGCAGGGGCAGTGCGCTCGGTCTTGCCGCTACCAAACCGATACACGAAAGGTATAACCGTAGCGATAGCGAGATTTTGGCGGAGATCCAAGTTTGTTTGGCAGCCCGTGCGGTGGAAGAGGAGTTTCTAGGTAAGAAATTAAATGGAGTGACTTCTGATTTGAGGCAGGCTACAGAGTTGGCCGGTGCCTACCTTGGTTTGGTTGGGATGGGGGATGAACTGTTTAGTTGGCTTACTTTAGACTCACGACCAGATGGACTTAAAGCGCTCCGCCCTAAAATTAACGAGTTGTTAAGTGACCAGATGATTCAAGTGAAGAATTTAGTGCGGGAACAAGCTGAATTTGTTCACGCTATCGCGGCTGAGTTGCTGAAGCGGGGAGATTTAACCGGGGAGGAGATTGAGCAGATTTATAATCAATTATCTCATCACAACTAGTTGGTTACCGAAGGAAGAATCCAAACAATATCTTTCAGCTGCTATTCTTATCTAGACATGTAGTTATTTTGAGGAGAAATCAACGAATTATAAGTTGTGGGGAAGCCAACTCTTTGAATACTTAGCTAAAAAGGGGCTGTTGGAAAAGAGATGGCTGCAATAAAACGCCGCTACAATAGCCCCGTTTAGTAATATGAAATGAATGAGTTTATACTTCAATGATGATAGGAAGAATCATCGGTCTTCTTTTTGTGCGAGAGTATAAAAATTGTCCGAGCTTTTCTTTTATATCTCTTTTTAGAACACTCCATTGGCTAATATTTGATTTTTGTAAGTTGGTGATGGTCGTTGCAACGAGCTGATTAATTTCCTTCATGAGATCTTCCGACTCGCGGCCATATACAAATCCGCGGGAAATTGTGTCCGGACCAGCAATGATTTTATGTTCCGTTTTACTAAGGGTGATAACAATCACAAGCATACCATCCTCAGAAAGCTGTTTGCGATCCCGCAAGATAATGTTTCCGACATTACCGATACTTAGGCCATCTACATATATATTGCCCGCAGGTATTCGTCTAGTTTGGCGAGCCACCTGGTTGTGTATATCGACAATATCTCCATTGTTAATTACAAAGATATGCTCTTTCTTGACACCGACCGATTCTGCCAGTAAGCGGTGATGATGCAACATTCTAAATTCGCCATGAATTGGAATAAAATATTTGGGCTTCATTAAAGTGAGCATTAACTTTAATTCCTCTTGATAAGCATGTCCGGAAACATGCATTCCCGTTGAACTACCTGAGCCATAAATCACATGAGCTCCCAATAAAAATAAATTGTCTATAATACGTGAAACATTGCGTTCGTTTCCTGGTATAGGGCTTGCAGCTATAATGACGGTGTCCTCTGGCAGCACCTCTACTTGCCGATAGTTTCCACTAGCCAGACGGGCGAGAGCGGCCATAGGTTCACCTTGGCTTCCTGTACAAAGGATAGCTACTTTTTCAGGATCCATTTGATTAATTTCATTTGCTTCAATCAACATCCCTTCAGGAATATCTAAATAACCTTGTTCCATAGCAACAGACACTACATTCACCATACTCCGGCCCAGCAAGGCTAGTTTCCGGTTCGTTTTTAAAGCGGCATTAACGATTTGTTGTACACGATTCACATTAGAAGCAAAAGTAGAGATGAAAATTTTCCTATGAGCTTTCATGAATGCTTCTTCAATATGCTCGCCAACAAAGCGTTCCGATGGGGTAAATCCCGGGCGTTCAGCATTGGTGCTTTCAGAGAGTAAAGCTAAAACTCCATTACTTCCTATTTTAGCCATTTTATGAATATCCGGATATTGATTATTCACGGGGGTCAAATCAAATTTGAAGTCACCTGTATGAACTACTGTGCCTTCAGGTGTATGAAATGCAATCCCAAGACAATCAGGAATACTATGGTTTGTTTTAAAAAAGGTTAGACGAATCTCTCCAAATTCAATCTCCGATTCAGAGTGAATAGGAAACAATTGAGCCAAATCTTGAAGTCCATGCTCTTGCAATTTAATTTCAATCAAACCGAGCGTTAGGCGTGTGGCGTAAACGGGTATATTCAGTTCCTTTAATAGATATGGAACACCTCCAATATGATCTTCGTGTCCATGGGTAACAACTAAAGCCCGAACTTTGTCTTTGTTTTCTTGCAAGTATGTAATATCAGGTATAATCAAATCAATGCCTAATAAACTTTCGTCTGGAAATTTAGAGCCGCAATCGATGACTATGATGTCGTCGGCATATTGTATTGCATACATATTTTTTCCTATTTCGTGAATGCCACCTAAAGCAAAAATAGATAGTGTATTTTCTGCTGTACCCAAAGTGAAGCTCCTCCTTTGTAAAGAATTAAGAATATTTAAAGATATAAGACATTTTTCTTTGATGTTGTCTATAACCGCTGAATAGTAGTTCAAACGCCTGTTTACTTTCTTCACTGTTAGTTGAGTTAGAGTATACCTAGTTCAATTCAATTAACTGTCACTTTATAGGTTCTCCAATGTATGCAATCTCATTCGGCGAGTTTTCTTTAAGGTCGAGCTGAAGGAGCTGGAGGAAAAAAGGGATTTTTTGCTGGCTTCTAATGATTGACGAATGTTTGTTGGTTTGTGTGGTGTTATACGGGAGATGACTTTGCATGTATCGAACAATGAAAAGTTCGCGAAGATAAGTAATTCTAGTTCGGTTTTATCCGTTAGCCAAACAGGTGTTGAAATCTGAAATGTTGCAGGAGTAACATATAGATTGAGGAATCTGCCCTTATACCGAGATAAAAAACTAAAAAGAGGTATTCTAAAAAATGAAAGAAACAATTATTTTTTTACATGGAATTGTTGGAAATAAGAGTGTATTTAAGGGGGAGGCAGAAAAATTAAAAGAGCAATATAACTGTATAGCATACGATTTTTATTATGCTGAAAACTTAGGAGTAGATATTCCGTTTTCCCTGGATTTATTGCTTGAGCAACTGTATAACCAATACAAAAAAAACAGAATAGAAAAGGCGCATCTATGTGCATTAAGTTTTGGATGCATAATTGCCATGGCTTTTGCTAAAAAGTACCCTTATATGATAGTGAGTTTAACGTTTGTAGGTGGATATTGCTGTAATATTCCTTCAAATCTGCACAATAAGCGTATTCAATTGTTGAAAGAAAGACAGCAATTTGAATATGAGACATGGCTAAAACGATACGCAAACTCTTTAAATCCAAACAAAGTACAAATATCTGAGGATTCAGAAGCTATTTTTGTAAGAGGTGCACTGCAGCTTCATCCTAATGTTTTTGAAAAAGCAGTTCGATTACAGCTTGAATTTGATTCAGTAGCAGCTTTACGGGAAATCCAAACTCCTGTTTTGTGGGTAATGGGAGAATATGACGAACTGTATAAAGAAACGCTTTTAAACTTACAGCAATATATTCCTCAGGTCGAGTATAAAGAACTGAAAAACGCTGGGCATGTGGCACATATTCATCAGCCAGAACGGTTTATTTCTATATTTAAGTCCTTTCTTAAAAAAGTAAACACAAAGATAAAAACCTGTTAGCTTTTATTAACAGGTTTTTATCTTTGTGTTTACGGTATTCTTTCTTAGTGTCAAGTTTTAGAACGAATTGCATAATGGAAAGAGTTTAGGCCATTTGTTCTTTGTTTTAGAATTGCTTACAAAATAAAAAATTCTAGGCAAGCATCGTATTATGTATGTTAAAATGCTTTTATGCAATGTTGTATGGTGATAAAAGGGTCTACATGTTTAACATCAGGAGGATAAAAACACAGTAGAATTGGCTGTGTCTATAAATAAATTTTTCTTTTTATTTTAACTAGATGTTTAGGAGCAGTTATATGAATTTGCGTTATGTTGTGCTTCTTTGTACGGGTGGCATATTTATTTAAATAAATGCAAAATCAATACTAACCTCTAATTTAACGTGATTGATACAAAATATTTTATTTTAACAGAAAGAGGTATATAGTAGTGTCAATAAAGAAGAGGCTGTCCTTAATTTTTACCTTACTAGTACTATGTATTTTAATAGCTAATAATACATTGCACTATATATTATCTAAACATAAGCTAATAGAGTACAATGAAAAAGAAATAGCGTTAATCACCGAAGAAGTGTCATTTCAAGTAGAAAATGCAAAAGAAGGTTCTTTATATGTAGAAAATATTATTGGCAGGGAGTTAAGAACCGCGTCGATTGCTGTAAAGAAATCTTTACCGTCCAAATATGAGGATGTAACAAATGAACAGTTAAAAGCACTAGCTGATGAACTAATGATATCTCATATTACATTAATGGCTCGAACGCAGGACGACATTATAGGAGTAAAATCCTCTGATCCGCATGAGATTAACATGTCAACAAAAGAATGGGGCTATTGGCATGATGCTTTTCAACAGCTGTTTTCTTTATCTCCTATTACTGTGAAAGAGGGGGTTGTTTTGCCGAATTATTGGACGGGACCAGTAGAGGTTTCTTCTAGTAACCCCGATCATACAGATAAATGGGGTTACTATTATGACGGCTCTTCTAATTTTATAATAAATCCATATCTCCGTGATAACCAAGTGTTGGAGTATGAAGAGCTGTTTGGGCCAGCCAATGTAATGGAACGCTTTACTAAAGAGCTTGAAGGTGTTCTGGAGTTGACTGTTTTTAATCCTGAAAAATTTGGTCAAAAGAGTAGAATTATCAACAAAAATGGCAGAAGCTACATTCGAATAGCGGATCAGCCGATTTGGTACGGAACGTATGATTATCAAAACCAAAAAACAGATGCAAAGCTTATTCAGGCAGTTGCAAAAACAGGGAAAACACAGAGTTATATTGAAGAAGTAAACGGAAAAAAGGTTAGAAAAACTCTCGTTCCTATTCAGGAAGGAAATGCAGAACCCTATGTTATAGGAGTCACATATGATTATAGTATAATTGAGAAAGAGCTTAAAGATGAACTGCTAAAACATTTGCTATTATCCATTCCTTTTGTATTAATTGTATTAGTAACAAGCCTTGTGTTTTCGCGTTCTATTACAAAACCAATTGGTTATATAGTTGAACAGGTAAATGAGATTGCCCAAGGGAATTTCGGGAAAAAGTTAGTCTTAAAACGAAAAGATGAATTAGGGCACCTTACACAAAATGTAAATGCTTTATCCAGTTTTCTAAAAAATTATGTAGATGATTTAAAACAAAGCCAGGAAGTTATTGAATTCCAAGCGTATCATGATCCGCTCACTGGATTGCCTAACAGGAGATATTTTCAAGAAGAACTGAATCAGAGAGTGGAGAGTGCGAAAGAAACAGGAAATATTATCGCTTTGTTGTTTATTGATATAGATCGTTTCAAAGACGTTAATGACTCGTTGGGACATGCAAAAGGAGATCGCTTGGTACAGTTGATCTCTGAGCGAATAAAGGGATATCTACCTGCGAGAGATAGTGTTCTTACAAGACAGGGCGGGGATGAATTTGTTATATTATTTAGTAACCTTGATTTAGAGACAATTAAAGAGACAGCTGAAACAATTGTAGCCGCCATCAAACAGCCTTATTCTATCGAGGGAAATGAAGTTTATGTAAGTGCAAGCGGTGGTATGAGTTTATATCCGACTCACACGGAGGACCTCGATACGCTTATGGTATACTCGGATGTGGCAATGTATGCTGCAAAAAAACAAGGCGGCAACAAGGTTATCCTATATAATGATGTAATAAACAAAGAGAAGAAAAAAAGATTATGCATAGAAAAACGTTTGAGAAAAGCAATTGAAAAAGAGGAAATTGAAGTGTATTATCAGCCAAAAACCAATGCTCAAGCAAATGTTATAACAGGGGTAGAGGCATTGGCGAGATGGACTGATGCGGAGCTTGGGTTTGTACAGCCAGATATATTTGTTTCCGTTGCAGAAGAAACTGGACTCATTCATTCCTTATGGGAGTTGACTATGAGGAAAGCTTGTTCTCAGATAAGCAAGTGGAATGAGAATCGTTTAGAACCGTTGAACCTTTCTGTTAACTTTTCGGCTAAACAGTTCCAAGATCCTGCCTACTTGGTAGAACGGGTGAAGAAAATTCTGACTGAATGTCAACTGGCACCACAACATTTTGAAATAGAAATTACAGAAAGTACGTTATTTGTTAACTCGGACGAAACAATTAGGGCATTAGAAAGTTTACAAGAATATGGAGTGTCTATTTCTATTGACGATTTCGGAACAGGGTATTCTTCGTTAAGCTACTTAAAGACTTTACCGATAAATTGTCTTAAAATAGATCGATCATTTATTCAGGATATTCAGGAAGATTATAGTAATTCTGAAATTGCTGAAACTATTATCAATCTAGCTCAAAGCCTTCGGTTACAAGTAGTGGCAGAAGGAGTTGAGGAAGAATATCAAAAAGAATTTCTAATGGAAAATAATTGCTATCATATGCAAGGCTATTTGTTTAGTAAGCCAGTTTGTAAAGAGGAGCTTGAACAATTATTGGTAAATATAAATTAAAAAGAGGACTTATCTATAAAGGCCATTGAGCTCATTTGGATGAGTTTATGGAATTAGAGAATTAATTATATATGCTAAAAGCTGCATATGTTGGAACAAGTATCTATCTAGCTGTATTGATCCAACCTAACAGCACAATGTATATTTTAGCTAATGCTTAAACTGCTGGAGTGTTATTGGCATGTATTACTAATTAACGAGAGTAAGTAGATATTTAGAATAAAGGAGCTGTATATACGAAGTGTTTATTGCTGAAAACAAAGAGCATAAGTTAATTACCCAGAACTTTTTTGATAGATTAGGACAAAATCCTGCTGAAATCAATAAAAAGATTGCTCAGTCACAAAATTTTATGAATGCTGTTAGAGAACTGATTGAATTATGCGGTGATGATCCGGATCGCGATGGCCTTGAAGAAACTCCATATCGAGTACTAAAAGCATTTTTAGAATACACAGAAGGGTATAGAGAAGATCCTAAAGTTCACCTGATGAAAACTTTTGATGTTGATCATCAAGAGCTGGTTTTAGTAAGAGATATTGAATTTCACTCTATGTGTGAGCATCATTTTGCCCCTTTTTTTGGTGTAGCACATGTAGGCTATATACCGAATGAAAAAATTACAGGTTTATCAAAAATTGCTCGTATGGTAGACGGGTATGCAAAAAGATTTCAAGTTCAAGAACGAATGACAACTGAAATTGTAGAGGCGATAGAAGAGATTTTAGAACCTAAAGGAACAATGGTAGTAATTGAGGCAAAGCATATGTGTATGTGTGGGCGTGGAATTAAAAAGTCAGATGCATCTACTGTTACTTCATCCGTTCGTGGTATATTTGCCGACAAACCGGATGCGCGTGCTGAATTTTTATCACTTCTCCAAGGACGTATTTAAGTGTTTTGCAGTTGATTCTATTAAGGAAAAAGCGTATGCCAAAGTGTTTACGCTTTTTTTCTTAGGAAAATGGACAATAAATGTAAGGCGTGGCAATAGGGGCCACGAACCTAAAGGTATCGTGGTTTTACGCCCACAAATATAAAATTATTAAGGTGGAAGAATACGGTGAAAAAAACATTACTAATTGATATGGACTCAGTAATATGTGACTTAATGTCAGTATGGCATGAGCGTTATAACAGAGATTATCAGGATAATTTAACTGTTGATCGGTTAGAGTGTTGGAATTCTGAAAAATATGTCAAGCCTGAATGCGGAACGAAAATATATGATTATTTAAAGGAACCTGGTTTATTTCTAGGATTGGAGCCACTCCCTAATGCTATAGAGGTATTGGACAGGTTACACGGTAAGTATGATATTTTAATCGTAACAAGTAGTGTTTCTAATGCTTTTGCCGAGAAGGAACTATGGATTGAAAAGTATCTTCCTTTTATCGGAAAACATAATTTGATTTTTTCTCATCGTAAAAATATGATAGTGGGAGATTTATTATTTGACGATGCGCCGCACAATTTAACAGCGTTTGCCTCAACAGGACGAATTGCAGTAGCAATGGATTATCCTTATAACAAAGACATTTCTGTCCCAAGGGTTAAGAATTGGCTGGAGTTTGAAGAATTTCTAAAAAAAGAGGACTGGGAGGGGGAAGGTCTTCATGCAACATGTTGATGTAATCATTATTGGGGGCGGACCAGCAGGGATTTCTGCCGCGATATGGTGCAAGAGACTGGGCGTTGACCATCTTCTTCTTGAGAAAAAGGACGAACTGGGCGGACAATTCTCCAAGATTCATAATGAAATTATAGATTATCCAGGGCTATATGCTAAGGATGGGAAGGAAATGCAAAGGATGTTTGTAGAGCAGTTTGACCGCGCAGGATGCTCATATAGATTAGGAACAAACATTTTATCTATTAACCAGTCCTTACAAATGATTAAGATTCAACAGAACAATAAAGTAGAGGAAATTCACTTTAACTATCTGGTGTTAGCGACAGGGACTAATCAAAGAAAGCTTGAGGTTCCTGGAGAGAAAGAAATGATCGTCAGAGGAGAAAGCTATTCTGCTACAGCAGATAGATATTTGTTTAAAAATAAGGTAGTTGCTGTTATAGGTGGAGGAGACCGTGCTTTTGAAGGAGCAATTTTATTAGCGGAAGCAGGCGCAACAGTTTATTTAATCCACCGTTCTAAATGTTTTAAGGCAAGAACTCAATATACTAACATTGCTTTTCAAAAAGAGAATATAAAAATTATTACAGATACTGAAGTCACTGCCATTTATGGAGACAAGCATATAACATCCATCGATCTGATAAATACCCATCTAGATAAGTTTTTTTCCTTAGAGGTAGATGCTCTATTTGTAAGAATAGGAACAAAGCCAAATACTGAGTTGGTGCAAGATAACATAGAAATAAATAAACAAGGATTAGTAGTTGTAGATCAAACAGGAAAAACTAGTAATGATTTTATTTATGCAATAGGTGATATTTGCACAAAGCCTTTATTTTCTAGTATCGTCTCTTCAGTAGGACAAGGGGCCGTTGTCGCAAAGCATATATCCCTAAGTCTAACTAGCAATGATGAACATGTAACTTAACATTGCCGTAATAGTTTTTCTGGATTATCACCTGTAAGTAGCATGATATAAAATTATTAAGATGGTTTGCGTCCATACATATACAAAGTGTATTACTGCGGACGTTTCCTTCATTCCACTTCAGGAACAGTGCTAAGATTGGGAAGGGTATATAAAATAAACTACCTATGTTTTTTATACTTTAAGAAAGTATAAATTTCTAGCTGGAAGACAATCCGACGTAGTGAGAAGATTTAGGAACAAAGTATAAGTAGGGCTGCGCCTCTGTCTTCGCCTAAGAGCAGTACTCGCCAATCGGCGAGTTTTCTTTATATAGATAGAGTTCTTATCATTCATAGCACTTACTTTTCTAGAACAGGGGACGATTAGACTACACATATTATCAAACAGTCAGCAAAAAATACGATTTTTCGACAAGAAGCGAAGTATGCTAGTTAATAATTAATCAGTCTGTGGTATAATAAATCAATGCTTCATATGCAGTGGTATTACTGATAGAACATTAAGGAATTACCACATAATTACCACTTTGGAGGGTTGTAACTACAATGACATTACATTTATCCGTAAAAGAGCAAGGTCACAGCGACCCTTTGCAACGAGATGTAAGATTTTTGGGAGATATCTTAGATGAGGTTCTCTTGCATGAAGGGGGGCAAGCGTTAGTCAATAAGGTGGAGAATATCCGTAGTATTGCAAAATCACTTCGAGATGAGCATAATCCATCTGTGTACGCACAGTTAAAAGAAGAAATCACAAATCTACAGCCGCCATTAAGGCAGAATGTAATTCGATCATTCTCCATTTATTTACAGCTTGTGAATATTGCTGAGCAAACTCATCGAGTTAGAAGACGTCGTGAATATCAGCATCAGAGCGGTGAACTCGTTCAGCCAGGTTCTCTTGAAGATGGAGTAGCGTCTTTAATTGAAAATAATATTTCAACGGATATTGTTGAAAATGCTTTACAAACATTATCACTTGAGTTGATTATTACGGCTCATCCGACAGAAGCAACGAGACGGACGGTGTTGCAAATTCACCAACGTATCGCTAACTTGTTACAGCAATTAGATCAGCCGTGCACAAAACGTGAAAAGGAAGACCTTGAAGAGAGTTTATTTAACGAGATCACGGTATTATGGCAAACAGATGAGTTGAGGGATCAAAAACTTACTGTTATGAATGAAGTGAAAAACGGTCTCTATTATTTTGATGAAACGTTATTTGATGTGCTGCCTCAAGTTCATCAAGATTTAGAGGATTTACTTGTTGAGAAGTATGGACAAAATTGGGATGTGCCTACTTTCCTTCGCTTTGGCTCCTGGATCGGCGGCGATCGTGATGGTAACCCAAATGTAACTGCTGCAATGACGTGGAAAACGTTAGAGCACCAACGTGAACTAGCTTTGCAAAAATATAAAGCTTCTCTTCAAGTTCTGATGAAGCGACTAAGTCATTCTACAAAGAGGATACAAGTCAGTGAGGAGCTGCTTCACTCAGTTGAACAGGAAACAGCTTTGTTTGAAGGGAAAAAGAAATGGCGAAATGAAGATGAAATTTATCGCTGCAAAGTAACCATTATGCTTGAAAAATTAGAGCAATGTGGCCAAAGCGGTGTGGGATATCAGTCTGCTGATGAACTGCTTCGTGATATTGTGATGATTGAAAAGAGCATTAAAAGTCATCATCCGCATGGTTATGCATTAAAAATGCTGCGAAAATTAAAGCGACAAGTTGAATTATTCGGCTTCCATTTGGCTACTCTTGATATTCGCAATCATAGTGGGGAACATGAATCTGCAATTGCCGAAATCTTCAAAACAGTCAATGTTACTCCTGACTATAAAGCGTTGACCGAAGAGGAAAAAATGGCTGTTTTAACAAAAGTTTTACAAGATCGCAGACCATTAATCTCAATTTTTGATACGTATTCTCCAGAAACGCAAGAAATCATCGAAGTATTCCGGATGATTAGAAGAGCAAAGGAAGAATTTGGCGATCGTGCTATTGAAGTGTATTTAATAAGTATGACACAATCTTCCAGCGACTTGTTAGAAGTGCTCGTTCTAGCTAAAGAGGTTGGCTTATATCGTGTTTATCCGGATGGTCGCGTTGTAAGCAATTTGCATGTTGCTCCATTATTGGAAACAATCGATGATTTAACAGCGGGTCCAAAGCTGATGGAACAATTATTCCAGCTAGAGTTATATCGTAATCATATATCGGCTCGCAATAACTTGCAGGAAATTATGTTAGGTTACTCTGACGGCAGCAAGGACGGCGGTACGCTTACTGCTAACTGGAAGCTTTATAAAGCGCAGCAAGAGATTCATGATATGGCGAAGAAATATGATATCCGCTTGAAGTTCTTCCACGGACGCGGCGGCTCTTTAGGACGTGGCGGCGGTCCTCTAAATCGCAGTCTATTGTCACAGCCTGCTGAGACATTAGGAGACGGTGTAAAAATCACGGAGCAAGGAGAAGTTCTGTCTTCTCGTTACCTATTGTCTGAGATTGCGTATCGCAGTCTTGAGCAAGCTACAAGCACGCTTCTTACAGCGATTGCACATGTATCAAATGAGGCTGAACAAGATGATTTACGCTCTGCGGAGTGGGAACAAGCAATGGATGAGATTGCAGCGTATGCTTTAGAAAAGTATCAATCACTTGTTTTCAAAGATCCGGATTTCTTAACGTACTTTAGACAAGCTACTCCTTTACTTGAGCTTGGAGCTCTTAATATTGGTTCTAGACCAATGAGCCGTAAAGGAAGCAATCGCTTTGAAGATTTGCGTGCGATTCCGTGGGTGTTTGCATGGACACAAAGCCGTCAATTAATGCCTGCTTGGTTTGCGGCAGGAACTGGCTTGCAAAGTTTTGTTGAGAAAAAAGAAGGATTGGCTTTACTTCAGCAAATGTACCAAAAGTGGCCATTTTTCCGCTCGACTATCGATAACCTGCAAATGGCTTTAACAAAAGCTGATTTGACAACTGCAAAAGAGTATGCAGATATGGTTAAAGACGAAGAAATTGAACAAAGAATCTTTGGTGTAATTACGGAGGAGTATAATAAAACAAAAGATATTATCCTACAAATTACAGGACAAAGTAATTTACTTGACCATGTTCCAAATATTCAAGAATCAGTTCGACTTCGCAATCCATATGTTGATCCGTTGAACTTCCTTCAAGTTCAGCTCCTTTCAGAGCTTCGTCAAAAAGCAGAGAAGAATGATGATACAAGTGAGCTGCTCCGCGAAGTGTTGCTTACTATCAACGGTGTTGCTGCAGGACTACGAAATACAGGTTGATATCTAAGCTAACGTTTTTTGCTTAAATCTATTATAAAAACTAACAGCCCGTAACCTTATTGTTATGGGCTGTTAGTTTTTATTTTTAAGAAAGCATAAATTTCCATCTAGAAGTGAATTCAACGTAGTCGGAAATGTTAGGAATAAAGTAGAAGTGCAACTACGCCCCTGTCTTCGCCCAAGAGCAGGGCTCGCCAATCGGCGAGTTTTCTTTATTGTAACGAGCAAGTACATTGTCCCTAATTACCGAATTAATTTTTTAGAAAAAATCTATTGAAAACGCTTTCTTTTTTACTGGAAGAGTGCTAGAATAAAACTATCAAAAGGGAGTGATAAATGTGATGATGGAAAACAAATTATTTCTAGAAGAGTTAAAAGTTTTTGTTGAGAAAGGTTTGACACTTAATGAGTACGATGTAGAATATTTGCAGGAAAAATTCGATAAGAGTTCGGATCTGATCAATCAGCTTTATCAGCTCTTGGTAGAACAGCATCACATGCTGCCGATAGTTTCTGATATTGAAGCAGACGTATACTGCTCCATGATCGGTTATGAAATTGAGCATGGCAGAACTTTTTACGGAGCGTCTTTAGCGGTAGCTGAACGTTTTCAAATTCCTCAAACATATGTAAAATATAAAATAAAAGATTACAACCAACCGCGGGTATCTCGCATTGCATAAACAGACTTTTTATTATCCATAAGAGAGTCATTCTTATTTACATATAAGAGGGCTCTCTTTTTCTATGTTTGATGCTATATTTTCATTTGCAGATTTTTTTATTGTTTTCTATTAAAGATACTTTTCAAATATTTTACTTTTTTGTATAATATATACAGAACATATGTACTGGAGGTGAAAGAATGAAAATACACAAAGGATATAAGTTTAGAATCTATCCAACTGAAGAACAGCGAGTGTTAATACACAAAACATTAGGATGTTGCCGTTATATTTGGAACCTGGTTTTAGGTGCTCAAAAGAAACAAGATGCGTATTGGTATATAACTGAGGAAATGGTTCAAAACGGACACCTTCCTGAAAACCGATGGAAATCGGACTTTTTTAACGCAGCGAAAGAACAAAAAGAGTTAACAGAACTGAAAAAAACAATTGGAGTGGTTAAAAGAAGCAGATTCTACTGCTTTGCAAAACTCTCTACAAGATTTAGGGGAATCCTTTAAACAATACTACCAAAAGAAGAAAGGGAAACCTAAGTTTAAAAGTAAGAAAAACGAGGTGCATTCCTACACGTCCAAATGTAACTATAGTAAAAGTGGTCCGACGATTCGAA
>JBEPZN010000013.1:0-34189 GCA_041640875.1 Ectobacillus sp.
GACTTGCATGTATTAGGCACGCCGCCAGCGTTCATCCTGAGCCAGGATCAAACTCTCCATAAAAGTGTTTGTCTAGCTTTTTAAATAAAACATTGACGTTTTGTGTTTTGTTCAGTTTTCAAAGAACCAATCCGTCGCTCAAGGCGACTTTCTTATATTAACATCCCTTAATTTAGATGTCAACATTTTTTAATAACATTCGCTTTACATTATTTCGTATCAGCGACGTTTATTAATATACCACTGACTCTAATGAAATACAATACCTTTTTTTATTATTTTTGCATCATAAAGTGTACTTATCTTCCTTTCCCCATATAAATTAAAATACAAACACTTTTGGCATACTATTTATTAGGATAGAGGGGGAAAAAGAATGGATTATGCTGATGCTCTTTTAAAGCTTGGACTTTCGGCTTTTCTCGGCTTTATTATCGGATTGGAGCGGGAGTTAAGAAGAAAGCCCCTTGGCTTAAAAACTTGTCTTGTAATTTCAATCATCAGTTGCCTCCTTACAATCGTTTCTATTCAAGCCTCCTATCGGCTGCCCAGCCCTGAACACATTCGAATGGATCCATTGCGCCTCGCAGCACAAATTATTTCCGGTATCGGCTTTTTAGGAGGCGGCGTAATTCTGCGAAGAGGGAATGACAGCATTGCTGGTCTTACAACAGCGGCAATGATTTGGGGAGCAGCTGGTATCGGTATTACAGTTGGTGCAGGTTTTTATATCGAATCTATTGCTGGAATGATATTTCTTATTATAAGTGTAGAATTTATTCCTTTAATTATGAACACGCTCGGACCTCGACCGCTTCGTCAACGTGAAATTGGTCTAAAAGTGATAGTGAACGATTTACAAAACATCCCGACAGTTATGGAAGAAATTCAAAGTATGGGTATTAAAGTGAACAATATGAGGCTAAAAGCAATGGACACAGGAGAGCATTTTATACAATTAAAGCTGTCAGTTGACCAAAAACTCCGCACACCAGATCTTTATTTCGCTATCCAAAATATTACGAATGTGCGCGGCACGGAGGTTGAGAGCTTCTAAACCTGTCTCTCCTTGTTATAAAGCGTATCCAGCTTCTCAATTCTTAGGAGGGAACAACTTTTGAGTTCAAATGATTCAATTGTACAAACGTTTCGATTGTCCATTCTTTGGCGCTTAATTGTTATTATGAGTGGTCTTATTTTATCATTTGGTATTATCGCTCACTTCCTGGAGCCCCAAACCTTCCATACCTTCTTTGACGGAATTTGGTGGGCTATTGTAACAACCTTCACCGTAGGCTATGGAGACTTTGTTCCCCAAACATATATAGGACGCACAGCTGCCATCATTTTAATTTTGCTCGGAACAGCATTTGGCTCCTACTACATGGTATCATTTGCAACAGAAATGCTGAGCAGACAGTATCTGAGACAAAAAGGCGAGTCTACTGTCTCATTCCAAAACCATATTATCATTGTAGGATGGAACGAACGTGTAAAGCAGCTTTTATTGCAATTCGAGACACTCTACCCTAAAACAAATCTTGTACTCATTGATGAAACATTACCTATACTGCCAAAAAAATTTTCCCATTTATCTTTTGTGAAAGGATGCCCATATCACGATGATACATTAAAACGAGCAAATATCATAAACGCCCGAACGATTGTAATTACTGCGGACCAGGAAAAAGATGAAAGCAGCGCTGATACTCTGTCTGTGTTAACGATCCTAGCAGCGAAAGGAATGAATTCTTCTCTGTATTGTATCGCTGAAATATTAACAGCACAGCAGGTAGATAACGCCAATCGCGCGGGAGCGAATGAAGTCGTGCAAACAAATAAGCTGATAAGTCATATTCTGACCTCTTCACTCTTATTCCCAAGCGTCTCACAAACATTCATTTCTTTCTGCAACCATTCGTCGGAAGCGGGCATTCGCCTCATTCCAAATAATAACCAAGAAGAGGAGACGTTTCGATCTTGCAGCATACGTTTCCTGGAAAAAAATATTCTGTTGCTTGGAGTGAAACGGGACGGTAAGGATTATATCAATCCTCTCCATCCCTTCCCCCTTTATCCAGATGATCTTTTAGTTGTACTTATGAGGTAAGAATCGTTTCCTCTGCTTCTCTTACAAGGGCAGCTCCAGCATCTACATATTTTTCATCAACTGGGCCATCTGGATTTTTCGGCTCAGAAAATTGATCGAGTGATGTTAACGCCGAAGCAAAGGTATTCACATGATCATCAAGTTCTTCCTCATACACATGGGATAGCAAATAAGGAGTACCAATTCTTACAACCGCCCCTCTGGCATCAAGCTCACCATTTACAGCCTCAAATGGAATACGCAAGAATTGATAGCCGTTGTTATCCGCAAGCTTATAATCAAAAGAACCTCTTTCGTATTCCCAGCCGCCGCCTATTACATAGCCGAGCGGCTTTAAAAGCTGCTCAAGCTTATATAGCTGAAATACTTGCCCTTCTAGTTTAGATGAAATAGGGATCATATCCTTCTTCCTTTCCATAACATGTTGTGCATATAGCTTGCCCAAACATGCCCTTTTCCATTTACAACCAATGAATCATAAAGAAAACTCGCCGATGGGCGAGCCCTGCCCTTGGACGAAGACAGAGGCGTAGCCCTACTTATACTTTGTTCCTAAAATTTCTCATTACGTCGAATTGGCTTCCAGCTAGAAATTTATACTTTCTTAAAGTATAAAAAAAAGACCTTAGCAAAAGCTAAAGTCCTTTTCTGTCTTATTTCAAACGCTCTTCTAATTGCGCTTTCAATTCCTCAAAGCCTGGTTTGCCAAGAAGCGCAAACATATTCTTCTTATATGCTTCTACCCCTGGTTGATCAAATGGATTTACTCCCAGAAGGTAACCGCTCATTGCGCAAGCTTTTTCAAAGAAGTAAACAAGGTAACCAAATGTATACTCGTCCAATGTAGGAATGTTTACAATTAAGTTTGGTACGCCGCCATCTGTATGAGCAAGCAAAGTGCCTTCAAATGCCTTTTTATTGACGAAGTCTACTGTTCTTCCTGCTAGGTAGTTTAGACCGTCTAGATCGTTTTCTTCCGCTTCGATTTCCAACTCATAACGAGGCTTCTCGACATTTAGTACCGTTTCAAATAGATCACGGCGTCCCTCTTGAACATATTGTCCTAAGGAATGCAAATCTGTTGAGAAGTTTGCAGATGATGGATAGATTCCTTTTTGGTCTTTCCCTTCACTCTCGCCGAACAGCTGCTTCCACCATTCTGCGAAGTACTGTAATGCTGGCTCATAGTTAATGAGCATTTCAATCGTTTTTCCTTTGTTATATAATGCATTGCGCACAACCGCATATTGATAAGCTGGATTGCCCTCTAATTCGGACGTCCCGAAATCTTCATAGCCTTGTGCCGCACCCTTCATCATCGCTTCAATATTTAAACCGCTTACCGCAATTGGAAGCAATCCAACAGCTGTTAATACAGAGAAGCGTCCACCTACGTCATCTGGGATTACGAATGTTTCATAGCCCTCTTCGTCTGCGAAAGTTTTTAACGCACCGCGTGCTTTATCTGTTGTCGCAAAAATACGTGTACGCGCTTCTTCTTTTCCATATTTTTCTTCCAATATTTTACGGAAGACACGGAAAGCCAGAGCAGGCTCTGTTGTTGTACCAGATTTGGAAATTACGTTAATGGAGAAATCCTTTCCTTCTAGTACATCCATTAAATCCTTCATATATGTAGAACTGATATTTTGACCCACAAATATAACTTGTGGTGTACGACGTTGTTCTTTCGTTAATGTACTGTAGAAGGAATGATTCAATGCTTCAATCGCAGCACGCGCTCCTAGATAAGAACCGCCGATACCGATAACAAGCAAAATATCAGAATCAGATTTGATTTTCTCAGCTGATTTTTGAATACGTGCAAATTCTTCTTTGTCATACGCAACAGGAAGCTCAATCCAACCTAAAAAGTCATTTCCAGTTCCTGTTTTCTCATGAAGCGCATGGTGTGATACCTTTACTGCATCGCGTAAGTATGTAATTTCATGCTCACCGATGAACGATAATGCTTTAGAATAATCAAACGTTACGTGTGTCATACTTCTCCCTCCAA
This sequence comes from Ectobacillus sp., assembly GCA_041640875.1. GTDB lineage: Bacteria > Bacillota > Bacilli > Bacillales > Bacillaceae_G > Ectobacillus. The sequence continues at coordinate 4,128 of JBEPZN010000013.1, forward strand.
ATGTAAAAATTAGTACCTCTTTTCACTTTAACGAAACAGCGCTTGTAAATCAAGCAGACCTTTATCTGTAAGCGTATACAAAATAAAAGTATACAGAAAATTCGCCAATTGGCGAAGACAGAGGCCCCATTTACACCTTGTTCCTTAAATCTCCTGCTGCGTCAAACCAACTCCTGTATGGAAATTTATGGTTTTTAAAATACAAAAAAGGCAGTCTCGGCTGCCTTTTTTGCATTTATAGAGATGCGCGGTAGATTTCCACGACATCTTCCTTCGTCAACTTCTTAAAGTTGCCGAACGGTCCATATATAACTGTTTTGTCCGCCATAAGCTCAATATTTTCATCACCAGTTTTGTAATCTGCAAGACGCGCAGGAGCACCAATTAATGTCCAGAAGCTGCGTAGCGCTTCAATGCCTTCAAGCGCAACTTCGCGATCTGATTTCCCTTCTGTTTGTATATCAAATACACCCACAGCAAATTGCTTAAAGCGTGATACATTTTCACCAAGCACATGCTTCATCCAATTCGGGAATAATATTGCAAGACCTCCGCCATGCGGAATATCGTATACTGCCGAAACAGCATGCTCAATATTGTGAGTCGCCCAATCACCACGTACACCCATTTGCAGTATTCCATTTAATGCCATAGTTCCGCAGTACAGAATTGTTTCACGAAGCTCGTAATTCTCCAAGTCATTTATCAATTTCGGAGCTGTTTCAATTACCGTTTTTAGCAAAGATTCGCAGTAACGATCCTGAACGAGGGTATTTGTTCCCTGATGAAAATATTGTTCAATGACATGCGACATAATGTCAACCATACCATACACTGTTTGATCTCGCGGCACAGTGAATGTATGTACAGGATCCAAAATAGAAAACTGCGGAAAGGTAAACGGACTGCTCCATCCATATTTTTCATTCGTCTCCCAGTTTGTAATCACAGAGCCTGAATTCATTTCAGATCCTGTCGCCGCAAGTGTCAACACCGTACCAAAAGGGAGGGCTCCATCTGCTGCTACCTTGCGCGTAATAATATCCCATACATTCCCCTTGTATTTCGCTCCTACTGCGATAGCCTTCGTGCAGTCAATCACACTTCCGCCCCCAACAGCTAAGAGTACATCAACATTATGTTCCTTACAGATATCTATACCTTTTTGAACAGTCGTTAAGCGAGGATTTGGCTCTACACCGCTCAATTCATGTACCTCTGCCCCAAGCTCATTTAATAGATCCATCACCTGATTATATAGACCGCTTCTCTTAATGCTGCCGCCGCCATATACAACTAATACCTTTTGACCATACTTTGGCACTTCGTTCTTCAATTGCTCTAGCTGTCCCTTGCCGAAAATAAGCTTTGTTGGGTTATAAAACGTAAAATTCTGCATACTTATTCCTCCTTTTTAGTAAGATGACTTTCTCTTCAAGGGAATATCCGATAATACTTATATGCAATAAGAATAGATAACTGAAGGGTTCCTGTTTCTTGTTTCACCAAATAGATTCACCTTTTCTGCACAAGAAAACACCTTAAAATACTAAAGAAAACTCGCTGACTGGCGAGCCCTGTCCTTGGGCGAAGACAGAGCGTAATTGCACTTAATACTTTATCGCTAAAATTTCTCGCTACGTCGAATCGTCTTCCAGCTAGAAATTTATGGCTTTCTTAAAGTGTAACAAAAAATATCTGTTTCTTAAAAAAATATGCATAAGGAGATTATATGAAATACATTCTATAAAGGAAGCAAGAAAACAAGGAGGAATTCTTATATGAGCACTTTACAACGTATTGCTTTAGTGTTAACAATAATTGGTGCATTAAACTGGGGACTCATTGGATTTTTCCAATTTGATTTAGTAGCGGCTATTTTCGGCGGACAAGATGCAGCACTAGCACGCATTGTATATGGCCTTGTAGGACTTTCTGGCCTCATCAATCTTGGCTTACTATTTAAACCTTCTGAAGAGCTCGGCACACGCCCAGAAGCCGGAGAAGTACGTTAGTTGACTAGAAAATAAAAAAGAAGGCAAATAGCCTTCTTTTTTATTTTCTAGTTCCCTCATCCTTTTCGAGAAGCATTATCCTCGAGTACATAACAGATGGAGAAAGCTTTCTGCTTTTTACTTTACCGCATTATGTTCTTGTGACTGCTCAATCCATTCTGTCAGCTTGTCACGCAGCGTATTAAATCCTGCGGCATCCGGCTTTGGAACGCACAGCACTGTCTGTCTCTTTGATAAAGATGGCTCTTGAATCGCCTTGAGTGATAAGCTAATTTTCCCGCTTTCTTCATCTACAGACAGTACCTTAACTTGTACCTCATCTCCGACTTTTAAAAAATCACGAATGTCTTTCACGTATCCATTTGTAATTTCCGAGATGTGGACCAAACCTTGCGTAGATTCATCCAAAGCAACAAATGCACCGTATCCTTGAATGCCTGTAACCTTTCCTTTCACAACTGTCCCACGATGATATTTGTCCAGCATAGAAACACTCCTATAAATTTACCTTTTCTTCATATTAGTAAATTATACCACGTGCTCCTATTTCATTCAAAATTACGAAAAATTTTTCTATCATCACGTATAAATTGTAAAAATACGGATACAATACTAACACATGGCTTTCTAGTATTCCCCCCCTTTTTGGGACAAAACATTCATCGTTTTGTCTCTTTTTTTGTCTACAAAACGTTTAATACGCTTAACCGCCTCCATCAATTGCTCCATAGAGGTCGCATACGAACAGCGAATATAACCGTTGCCGCTTTCTCCAAATACAGATCCTGGCACAACTGCAACCTTCTCCTCAAGCAATAGCTCCTCAGCAAATTGTTCCGATGTCATCCCTGTGGAACGAATAGACGGAAATGCATAAAATGCGCCTCCTGGCATATGACACGTTAAGCCCATTTCATTAAATGATTTTACGATAAAATTTCTTCTCTGCTTGTAGCTTTTCCGCATCGCGATTACATCACGCTCTCCTGTACGAAGCGCCTCAATCGCCGCAAACTGCGCCATTGTCGGTGCGCACATGAGCATATATTGATGGATTTTCAACATGTGCTCTAGAAAAAAGACCGGAGCTGCCACCATCCCAAGGCGCCAGCCTGTCATTGCAAAGCCTTTTGAAAAACCAGAGATTAAAATAGTATGCTCACGCATGCCCTCAATGCTCGCAAAGCTTGTATACGCCTCGTCATACATCAATTCTGCGTAAATTTCATCAGACAATACAATCAGGTTATATCGCTTTACAACATTAGCAATCGCTTCTAACTCATCCTTGTTTAATGAAGTACCGGTCGGATTGCTTGGCGAACAAAGAAGCATCGCTTTCGTATGTTCCGTAATAGCTGCCTCTAGTTCCTCCGGCTGCAGCTTAAAGCCGTTTTCAGGACTCGTAGAAACAGAGATTGGAATTCCGCCCGCAAGCGTAACAAGCGGTGCATATGCAACGAAGCATGGCTCAATGACAAGCACTTCATCACCAGGATTAATAATGGTTCGTAACGCGATATCAATTGCTTCGCTTGCCCCTACTGTAATGAGGATTTCTGACGCATCATAAGAAACGTCAAATTTTCGTTTGAAATAACTAGATGCCTCCTGACGCAGCTCCAGTAATCCAGCATTTGCTGTATAAGCCGTATAGCCTTCTTCTAGAGAACGAATGGCTGCTTCACGCACATTCCACGGTGTTACAAAATCCGGTTCCCCAACACCAAGTGAAATTACGCCTTCCATTCCTGACGCAAGATCAAAAAATTTGCGGATGCCAGATGGCTTCAGCGATGTTGCTGTTTCGGACAAAGTGAACGTACTCATGGCGTCACCATCATCCGTTTATCATTGTTGTCCCCTTGCTCATACACAATCCCGTCATGCTTATACTTCTTTAAAATGAAATGCGTCGTTGTAGATAAAACAGAATCCAGTGTAGAAAGCTTTTGCGCCACAAAGCTTGCTACCTCTGACATTGTTTTTCCTTCTAGGACAATAGATAAATCATATGCACCGGACATTAAATAAACAGATTTTACTTCTGGATATCGGTAAATTTTCTCAGCGATTTCATCAAATCCAACATCGCGCTTTGGCGTGACCTTCACGTCAATCATCGCCGTCAAGCCTTCCTGCTCTGTTACCTTCGTCCAGTCAACAAGCGTCACATAATTGACAATTACTTTGCTCTCTTCAAATTTCTTCATCATCATTTGTACTTCTTCGATATCAACATCCAGCATTTTTGCCAATGTATCAACTGGCAACCGGCTGTTCTTTTCCAGACATTCTAACAATTCTAGTTCTTTTTCAGTCATCGTCTTGAACTCCTTATCCATGTATTTTCACTAAAAGTATACAGATTATCTAAGCTTTTGAAAAATTCTCTTTTTTAGTGAGAGGAAGATACGTTTGCAGCCGCAAGCATCTCTCTATATTATGCCACAATTATGGACTTCGAGGAGACGAAAATATAAAAGACTGTGCCGTTCCTCCTAACAGTTCCATCCTTTCCTGAGCATAGAACATAACGAAATGGGGATGATAGATAAAGAAAACTCGCCGATTGGCAAGCCCTGCCTTTTGGCGAAGACAGAGGCGTAGTTGCGCTTATACTGTACTCCTAAAATTTCCGACTACGTCGAATTAGCTTCCAGCTGGAAATTTATACTTTCTTAAAATAAAAAAAATAATGGGGTGATAAAAGATGAAGCAACAGGGGCAGTTCCCTCTCTCTCCATTCTCTATCTACGGTATTACAGTCCATTACGAACTATATAATTATGAGCCAAATTCAAACAACACAACGTTCGTATTAATTCATGGCTTTTTATCCTCTACCTTCAGCTATCGTCGCCTGATTCCGCTGCTCGCACAGCACGGAACCGTTGTCGCTCTCGATTTACCACCGTTTGGAAAAAGTGATAAATCAAAAGATTTTACATATTCGTATCAAAATATGGCAAATATCGTAATTTCTCTTGTTGAGCATTTACACCTTTCAAATATCATTCTTGTTGGCCATTCTATGGGCGGACAAATCGCATTATACATGAGCAAACAGCGTCCTGATCTTGTGGATAAAACAGTACTCATTTGCAGTTCGGGATATTTACCGAAGTCACACTTTTCCCTTGTCTACTCGTCGTACTTGCCATTTTTTTATTTGTACATTAAAAACTGGCTTGTGCGGAGCGGTGTACTGAAAAATTTGCTCAATGTTATTCATGATCGTTCACTGATTGATGACGAAATGATGCAAGGCTATGCCGCACCATTTTTTGATGAACGCATCTTCCATGCTTTAACACGCATGATTCGCGATCGGGAGGGAGACTTACCATCCTGTGAGCTGCAGCAAATTGAAATACCGTCTCTCCTTATTTGGGGAGAGGAAGATAAGGTCGTTCCTGTCTCTGTAGGAAAGCGCCTGCATAACGATTTAAAAAACTCGCGATTTATTTCCTATGAAAAAGCAGGCCATCTGCTTCCAGAAGAAAAACCTCATCATGTATACGAAAACATCATGGAATTTGCCGGCATCTCTTAAGCACAGTAAATAGCTCTCGTTTATTTTCTGAATCCATTAGGAGCGAATCAAGAAAGAGGACAACCTCGGCACGGAGAGGCACAGCTGCACTTACACTTTATTCCTAAAATTCCCTGCTACGCCGAACTCGCTTCTAGCTGGAAATTTATACTCTTAAAGTGCAGTAAAGAAAACTCGCCGACTGGCGAGCCCCGCCCTTGGGCGAAGACAGAGGCGTAGTTGCACTTATACTGTATTCCTAAAATTTCCGACTACGTCGAATTCACTTCTAGCTGGAAATTTATACTTTCCTACAGTGTAAAAAGATGAGTCCACACAAGACTCATCTTTTTCATTCCCTATGACTAAACCGAGCTCTATCCGCAGCTTCCTGCATTTTTAATGCTCAACAGCCTCTCTGCAAGCTGCTTGCATTTTTCTATCGCAACGACTTCTTCAAAGGACATAAAATAAACACGCTGAATTTTTCTGGAAATATAGTCAGCATCATCGAATGCATCAGCTATCTGCACGACATCGACAGCTTCAGTCTCGTAAAAGTCGGAACCATAGCCAAACGGATCCCATTCCTTTACTATTGCAACCATCTGTGCGTACACGTTGTCCATAAATTTACCCCTTTTTTTACAAGATTGATTTTCTTTATTGTAACACATACGCTATGCTGAAAAAAAAAAGGATCAACAAAGGAGGATGAACATTTGTGAAAGAATTTGATAAAACGATACATCGACGCGGAACCAATTCTGTGAAATGGGATTTACATAAGGACGATGACTTGCTGCATTTGTGGGTGGCCGATATGGATTTCGCTGCACCACAAGCCATTCAGGATGCTCTGCGACAACGAGTAGAGCATGGGGTTTTCGGATATACATTTGGCAGCGAGGATTTATACCGCGCCATTATCCACTGGACAAAGGAACGTTATGCATGGAGCATCGAGAGAAACTTCATTGTGCTTACACCCGGTGTCGTGCCTGCGTTAGGGGTCGCTGTTCAAGCCTTCACAGCCCCGAATGAAAAGGTACTTATTCAATCCCCCGTATACGCGCCATTTTTTGACATGGTGACGAAAAACGGACGAGAGGTAGTAGTAAGTCCCCTCATCGTCCAAAATGGCCGATATGAAATGGATTGGGCAGACCTAGAGACCAAATTCAAGCAAGGAGTTCACCTTATGATTTTGTGCAGTCCCCATAATCCAGTTGGACGCGTCTGGACGAAGGAGGAATTGCAGCGATTAGGTAAGCTGTGCATGGAGTATGATGTAATCATCGTGTCAGATGATATCCATGCCGATATTATTTTCAGCGGACATGTTCATACACCGCTCGCTTCCCTGTCGGACGACCTTGCTTCACGTACTATTACATGCATAGCTCCAAGTAAAACATTCAATATTGCCGGTTTACAAGCATCAGCTTCCATTATTCCAAACGAGGTGCTCCGAAAGCAATTTACAAAGGTTTTACAGCAGCAAGGCTTCTACTCCTTGAATTTGTTCGCTTCAACAGCAATGGAGACAGCCTATACAAGCTGCGAGGATTGGCTGGAGGATCTACTAGTATATTTAGAAAAAAATGCTCAGTTTGCATATGAATATATTCAAACTGAAATACCAGAGCTACAACCATATCAACCTGAAGGAACATACCTGCTTTGGGTAGATTGTTCAAAGCTAGGGCTGTCAAAGGAAGAACGTCTCAATCTCCTGCAAAAGAAGGGAAAAATTGTTGTCGAACCAGGCGAGAAATTCGGTCCCGGCGGCGAAGGATTTATCCGTCTCAATCTCGGTTGTCCAAGATCTATGTTGAAGGAAGCGTTGATTCGTTTGCGAGATGCAGTAAAGAAATCCACGCAAAATGTATAAAAGCAGTCCCACGTGCTGTGGGACTGCTTTATTCTTTTGTTTCCGTTGATTTTTTCACAATTACCCCGCAGGCTAAACGCTTGCCAGACTTGCCTGTCGGCTGTGTCATACCATCATCCGCATCTTCTGTAATAATAAGAGAGGCTCCATCTTTACGACGCAGCGTACTCTTCCCTTCCTTCAATGATACGTTCGGCGCCATAACTTCTGCTTTAATTTCTCCCTTATCGTCCGCAATTAAATTCGGTAAGTCACCGTTTTCCGCCCCATTTTGGTTCAGCAAACCATGCTCTTTTTCCTCAGAATTAAAATGATTGCCGGAAGAAGAAAAATCAGGTGCCTTGCATACCCCTACTTCATGGATATGAAAACCGTGCGGACCAGGTTTAAAGCCTTTTGCTTCAATTTTAATCTGCAAGCCGCCCGGCTGTTCAGAAAGGGTTGCCTTCCCCACTTCGTCTCCAGTTACATTTTGCAGCTTCACTTCTACTTCCTTCGGCTCACCTTGGTCACAGCCTGCAAGAAGAGCAAGCACAAAACACGCACCTAACAGTTTTCGTTGCATACAATCCCCCTCTACATTCATTCTCTCCTTATCTTCCCCCTCTTAGAATAAAACATACTAAAGGGAGCTCACAGATTGGCGAAGACAGAGGCACAGTTGCACTTGTACCGCATTCCTAAAATTTCCAACTTAGTAAAATTCACTTCTAGCTGGAAATTTATACTTTCCCTACAGTGTAAAAAAAAAGCCCGCCTCAGAGGCAAGCCCACTTATTTTGATGCCGTTGTATCCGATACCGCATTGTCTATTTCTTTTAAATTCTGTTCCATCTGTTCAAATTGCTGCTGCTCCCTCTTGGAAGCCTTTATAAACATTCTCCATGTAAAAACCGCACCAAAAATAAACAGCAAACACGTAACCGCCGCTGGAATATACTCAAGCTTGTTTTCTGGAAAATACAAAGGCAGCATGATCATTCCACTCCTTTACAGACGAGCATGGTTATTCTTTTTTACATTATATAAAATTACACTCCAAAAATATAGCAATGACTTTTGACAGGAATCTTGCAAATTCGGTACGATGGAAAAAAAGGAGGTTAAAAGATGGAGGACACACTCAAAATTGGTGATATTGTAACAGGCATATATAAAACAGGGAAATATATCGGGGAAATTACTGATATACGACCGCAGCATTATCTCGTCAAAGTATTGGCTGTTTTAAAACACCCGACTCAAGGGGACTTGCATAATGTCAAACAAGCAGATGTGCCATTTTTTCATGAACGCCGTGCTTTAGCATTTCGCGAGCAAACAAACATCCCGCAGCAAATGGTAAAACCATATGAAGATGAAGTTCCAGAGTATAAGGACTCGCTTCGCCAAGCTTTAGAGCGCCAAATGAGAGACCTGCAGGAGGATGGTTCCCCTTGGGCTGAGCGTTCTCTTGAAAAGCTAAGAAGCTTACAGATTGACTACAAGCTGTAACACGCACTTCAATATCTATACGCTCATACATATACTTTCAATCTTGCATAATTCTATCTGGAAGTTTATGCATTATTAAAGTAAAAATAAAGACCAAATTACCACTAACAGTAATTTGGTCTTTAGTGCGTACTCACCTTTTTCATTAATTTTGCAAAGTCAACTAAGTCACCAATCTTCGTTGGAGCTGGCTTAAGCAAGTATTCTTTATCCTTTTCCACTAGCTTAAAAATACTATACGTTGTAAGTGCATCATCTAACGCACGATGATGCTTACCCGTCCCTTTTTTCCCATATGATTCTATTGCCTTCCAAAGCCCCGTTTGATTGCGGTCCCCAAAAAAACGTTTGTATTCCAGCGACAAGTCGCGATGCTTGCCCTTAAGAGGATAAGGAATATTTGCCAGTCCACAGTTTTGCTTTAATACCTTTACATCCATATTGCCCCATGTAACAACTGTACTTGGATATGTCGATTCATAGTTCATCAACCGTTCAATTAGTTCAGAAAAGGAAATCCCGCTATCAATAGCTTCCTGCCCAATATTTAAAAACTTTTTGCACCGTTCTGTCAAAGTTGGAAATTTTTGAGGCTTTACATACGAGGAGAATTTGTCAATTACTTCATCATGAACAACCGCTACAATCCCAACCTCAATAATTTCCGGAACGAATCCTCCCGGCTGTCTCTTGTTTTCTGGCATCGTAAACTCAAAATCTACAAATAAAAATTGCTGTTCATTCATGACATCCCTTCCTTACCTTTTCTTTCCGTCTCATGTACCTCCATTATAGCACGTATCCACTAAAAACGCGGCGCTTCTCTCTGCTGTTTCTCCATAATTTCTCATTGTGATGTATCTTATATATATGTAACAGCAAGACAAATATTTTCATAAAACAACGCTGACAAGACGAAAAACGAAAAAATTGTTCTATTTTTTGCAAAAAATACAGCATTCACTAAAAAACAGCTTGTCTTATCATCACTTTTGTATCGGATGCTATAAGTATTCAATATCTATCCGCCCAGCTTACAAGATCCTAAAGGCATATAAAGAAAACTCGCTGATTGGCAAGCCCTGCTCTTAGGCGAAGACAGAGGCGTAGTTGCACTTACACTGTATTCCTAAAATTTCTGACTACGTCGAATTGGCTTCCGGCTGGAAATTTATACTCTTTTACAGTTCAAAGAGGAAGGAGCAATGCCCCTTCCTTTTCACTTAAAATCTTGGCTTGTTTTTCCGAATTAAGAAAAGGTGAAGCGGGAAAAACAAAGAAGCTGTTATAAGATGAATGATCGTAAATAAGACCGAATTTGTTGTATATCGTTCTAATAGCAAATACATAATCCAAATGGCGAGAATAAGAGAAACTATTGATGAAATGAAATTAACAATCGGAATAAAGTTTAAAATAAAGCACGCAACAAAGATACCCAGCACTTTCCAGCCAGTCTCTGGACGCAAGTAGTCCGGCATCTTTGGTCCTACTAAATCTCCCCATGTTTTGCAGTTCAAAATGGGGATGAACGCAAAATATGCATCCTCAAGACCTTGATTTTTTGCCATCGTGTGCAATGCAAATGCTGATAGCAAATAAGCGGCAATGCCCCAGATAATCATAATAATAGTAAAAACGATTCCCAACGCAAGCATTTGCTCGAATACTACCTGATCTTCTGTATACATACATAACCTCCTCCAAGATGTTATTTTTATTCGATACACTGTTTATTCATATGCCTGCTAAAGGTTGGACTATAACATCTCCCGGCTTGTATGATAATGAAAACAAGGATAAAAAGGAGATATTTGTATGCATCCATATTCCAGAGCCTTACAAGTCTATTTCGAACGGTATCGAAATTTAGAAAAAGCGGAACCCATGGAACGTTATATGAGAAATCAATACCCGTTCCTCGGCATTCAAGCCCCAGAGCGGACACAGCTGCTTCGTATGTTTCTCAAGGAGAATGGTGTTCCCTCAAAGGAAGAACTCCCTGCCATTGTACAAGACCTATGGGACTTACCTGAGAGAGAGTTTCAAATCCTCGCTCTTAACCTGCTAGAAAAGCGGCATAAGATTGTCGATGAGACCTTTCTTCCTCTTCTAGAGAGCATCATTACGACAAAATCATGGTGGGATACCGTTGACTATATCGCCCCGCGCTTAGTTGGTCTCATTTTTTCCAGAAAGCCGCAGCTCATTGAAGACTATATCCCTAAATGGATGGCATCGGGCAATATCTGGCTGCAGCGCACCTGCATTTTATTTCAGCTGAAGTACAAGGACAAAATGGATACAAATTTGTTGTTTTCCCTGATTCAAGAACTCAGCCATTCAAAGGAATTTTTTATCCAAAAAGCAATCGGCTGGGTATTGCGCGAGTACGCAAAAACAAGTCCGCACACCGTTTTACAATTTATTTCCACACACAAGCTTGCTCCTTTAAGCAAAAGAGAAGCACTTAAGCATATTCAGCATACAATTGGGTATACTGAATAGGTACAAAACTCGCTGATTGACGAGCCCTGCTCTTGGACGAAGACAGAGGCGTAGTTGTACTTATACTGTATTCTTAAAATTTCCGACTACGTCGAACACACTTCTAGCTGGAAATTTATATTTAAAGTGCAAAATCATATAAGCTGCAGATAACCTGTATTGTGATTTTTTTCGTAACGTGTTAGAATATGGACAGCAATTTTCATATTGTAGCGATGACAGACAAATAAGTACTTGCACCGCAGCGATTCAGGGATAGTGAAAGCCTGAAAACGCAAGGAAACGGCAGTCTCGAGCCATACTTGATAAAGTGGGCATGCATACGCATGTCAACTAGGGTGGAACCGCGTGCATACAAGCTCGTCCCTAGGCATTACGCCTAAGGATGAGCTTTTTTATGTTTTTTAATTTAAGGAGGATGTTAACAATGGCTTCAATGGAGCAAATCGTAAACTTAGCGAAGCATCGCGGCTTCGTATTTCCAGGCTCTGAAATTTACGGCGGCTTAGCAAACACTTGGGATTATGGTCCGCTTGGTGTTGAACTGAAAAACAACGTCAAAAAAGCTTGGTGGAAAAAATTCATTCAAGAATCTCCGTACAATGTCGGTCTTGATGCAGCAATCCTCATGAACCCGCAAACTTGGGTGGCATCTGGTCACGTAGGCAACTTCAACGACCCAATGATCGACTGCAAAAATTGTAAAGCGCGCCATCGTGCTGACAAGCTGATTGAAAACGCGTTAGAGGCAAAAGGCATTGAAATGATTGTTGATGGTCTTTCCTTCGATCAAATGGCTGCATTAATCCAGGAGCATGATATTGCATGCCCAGACTGCGGAAGCAAGGACTTTACAGAAATCCGCCAATTCAACCTAATGTTTAAAACGCATCAAGGTGTAACACAGTCAAGCGCTAATGAAATTTATATGCGCCCAGAAACAGCACAAGGTATTTTTGTCAACTTTAAAAATGCACAGCGTTCCATGCGCAAAAAACTGCCATTTGGTATCGGTCAAGTCGGAAAGAGCTTCCGCAACGAGATCACACCTGGTAACTTTACATTCCGCACACGCGAATTTGAACAAATGGAGCTGGAGTTTTTCTGTAAGCCTGGTGAGGATCTAGAGTGGTTCACATACTGGCGCGATTACTGCAAAAACTGGCTATTAGCTCTTGGTATGAAGGAAGGCAGCATGCGCCTTCGCGATCATGGGGAAGATGAGCTGTCTCATTACTCTAATGCAACAACAGACATCGAGTTCAAATTCCCGTTCGGCTGGGGCGAGCTTTGGGGTATTGCAGACCGTACAGACTTTGATCTTAAGCGTCATATGGAACACTCCGGAGAGGACTTCAACTATGTAGATCCTGTTACAAACGAGCGCTACGTTCCATATTGCATCGAGCCATCCCTTGGTGCGGACCGCGTTACATTAGCATTTTTATGTGATGCATATGAAGAAGAGCAGCTAGAAAATGATTCACGCACTGTGCTTCGCTTCCACCCGGCTCTCGCACCGTTTAAAGCAGCTATTTTGCCATTATCGAAAAAGCTATCAGAAGGTGCGACTGAAGTGTATGCAGAGCTATCGAAGCACTTTATGGTAGACTTTGACGAAACGGGCTCTATCGGCAAACGCTACCGCCGCCAAGATGAAATCGGTACGCCATTCTGTATTACATTTGACTTCGATTCTGTAGAAGACAAACAAGTAACAGTACGCGATCGTGATACAATGGAGCAGCTTCGTATGCCAATTAGTGAATTGAAAAGCTTCTTAGAACAAAAAATCGCGTTTTAAACTTACTTATAAAGAGAAAGGCCGCATAAAGTCGATTATGCGGCCTTTCTCTTCTTCATATTCTTATTTTCCTTGTGCATACTAACAAGACAGACACAAGTGAAAAGGAGATAAAAAATGGATCAAAAACAACAGGATAAGGAAACTCGCTCCATCGAAGCAACAGAACGAATTGCCCGTATTGAGGACCCGCAAGGCAATGAAGTGGATGATCGAATAACAGAGGATCGGAAACTGATCGACCGCGTTCGTCTTGATATGATCAATATGGACTAAAAATACATATGGCAGGCGGTATCACAAATGAAATACTGCCTGCCATATCGAATAAAGAAAACTCCGCCGATTGGCGAGCCCTGCCTTTGGGTGAAGACAGAGGCGTAGTTGCCCTTACACCCCCCAAAAATTTACCATTACGTCAAATCCGCTTCCAACTGGAAGTCTATACCTTCTTATACTGAGAAAAAGCCTAAAAACTTAACCAGTCTTTAGGCTTTTTTATTGTCCAAAAGAGAAAATGTCACATCTACTTCACAAACCAGCTAACGTAGCAATAGCTGCTCTCACAAGCAGTTATTTAATTTCCATTATTTTCATAATTAATTATTGACAATTTTTAACACCTGATACTAATATTAGATTATAAAACCAGATATAAAAACAGTAAAGGGGATAAACGAATGCAATCAAAAGCAAGAATTACAGCTATTGGGACCTATATACCTGAAAATAAGCTTACTAATGATGATTTAGAAAAAATGGTGGATACAAATGATGAATGGATTGTGCAAAGAACGGGCATGAAGGAAAGAAGAATTGCTGGTGATAACGAGTATGCCTCTACATTAGCTTTTAAAGCCATTGAAAATTTAGCAGAACAGTATCATAAAAATATTGCTGACGTGGATTGTATTCTAGTTTCAACAACTACGCCTGATTACGCTTTTCCAAGTGTAGCCTGCCAAATTCAAGAGCATTTTAATATTCCGCATACAGGCGCTATGGATCTCAATGCAACTTGTGCGGGCTTTACATATGGATTACACTTGGCAAATGGTTTAATTACATCTGGTCTTCATCGCAAGATTTTAGTTGTAACAACAGAAACCTTATCTAAAGTTACAGATTACACAGATCGGACGACATGTATCTTATTTGGAGATGGAGCCGCAGCCGTCTTAGTAGAAAAAGATGAGGAATTTCCGAGTTTTATCGCTACTCATATGGGGACAAATGGAGGAGGAGGCATGCATGTATATCGTACCAATTTATCCACTACCATGTTTGGAAGTCCCTTGAGCACACGTGAAAAGATGGTTCAAAACGGAAGAGAAGTATATAAGTGGGCATCACGTACACTGCCAGTTGGCATGAAAGAATTATTACGTCAAGCAGAGCTGCCAATGGATGAAATAAGCTGGTTTGTTCCGCACAGTGCCAATTTACGAATGATTGAATCAATATGTGAAAAATCGGGTTTCCCGCTGGATAAAACATTAACAAGTGTAGAATATATGGGGAATACCTCTTCTGTCTCCATTCCATTAGCCTTACAAATAGGGATCAATGAAGGCAAATTAAAAAATGGAGATACTCTTTTGCTTTATGGATTTGGAGGCGGCCTTACACATGCTGGACATATCGTTAAATGGAATTTAACCAAGAAGTATGGACAATAACAGTAAAAAGGTGCATCAACCAAATTGTTGATACACCTTTTTACAACTCGATAAAACAAGCTAGATATTTTTCTTTCGAAAAACTTATTGAAACCAATATTCGCTTAAGAACCGCTTACCTTACTTCCCCCAAAGCCGCTCTTTGCTTTTCCTTTCGCAATGGATGATTTTTTGCTTTTATATTCATCTGTATCCGGGTATGCTGTATTCCCAACATAAAAGTAACGATAATGACGGGAAGCTGTATCATCACACTCCCACTCATCGTCACCATAGTCATATTCGTACTTGGAGCAATACGGATCTTCCGGCTTAGGAGGCAGTTCATCATCCCCGCATCCAGCCAATGTGCCTCCGAGTGCCGCTGTTACGCCGAGCATAATTTTTTTTGTTTTCTTCATCCATATTTCCCCTTCCCTTTGCCAAGTATGTCCAAGGACATCAAAAAGACCTTTGCCGATAGCGGCAAAGGTCTTGCAAGACATAGTTTGCATGTCAACAAAGCCGGTGAATCCAGTTATTCACGTCATGACGACTTTGTGTCAGGGCACTCCCCCTGAAGCTACTCCTCTTTGAAGCGTGTATGCTGTTATGAACTACATTTTATAGTATATTCGGAATAATGTAAATGATATCCTTTTTAGAGCGTTGTAAGGTTTTTTTATCTATTTAGCTACGCTTTTCCTTCACTGCCACCGTACAACGTGATACACAAATGAGCTGTTCATCCTCATCTACAATCCTCACATCCCAAACCATCGTCGTTTTCCCCTTATGAAGCGGTGTCCCAATTGCTGTCACAGTACCGCTTTGCTTTGAGCGTATATGGTTTGCATTAATTTCAAGCCCGAAGCAAAGCTCGCGTTCCGGGTCAATTAGATGATAGGTTCCCATGCTGGCTACTGTTTCAGCAAGCACCACCGATGCACCTCCGTGTAAATACCCAAAAGGCTGATGCGTCCGCTCATCCACTGGCATTGTTGCAATCACCTTTTCCTCATTCATCTCCACCAGCTTAATTCCAAGTAAATCAATTAACGTCTGCTTCATACTCTTCCCCTTCCCATCTCAAACCTCTCAGTCGACCATTACCAAAATATGTATAAACCATGCTATTTTACTGAAAACTATCACTGTAATCAGAAAAGGAGGCAACGTCTGTGAAAAAACTATGGTACCTTGCATTAGCATTATATTTCTGTACCAATATTGTACCAAACTACGTATTCGCTTATCATCCTGCAAGTTCACAAGAAGAAAAAAATGTAGAAGTGGGAACAAAAAAGCAAGAAGGAAAAACAGATTACTTTCATTACCAGCTCAATATCCCTACATTTGATCATATCAAAAACAAAGGCTTCGAAAAGAAACTGAATTCTTATTACGAAACAAACATCCTTTCCTTTAAGAAGAAACTGGAAGCGGAAGCAAAAAAATATTATGATGCAGCAGAGCAAACTCCAACGACACTGCATCCATACGTTGCTCAAGTTGACTACAAGGTTACGTTACGTAAGCCATCCCTTGTAAGCCTATATATTAGCTACTACCAGTATACTGGCGGAGCACACGGTATGTACGAATGGAAAGCAAATACCTTTGATATAGATAAAAAGAAAGAACTCTCGCTCGCAGATTTATTTCAGCAGGATAGCAAATTTATAGACATAATTAAACAAGAAATAAAAAGGCAAATTAATCAAGACAGCGGCAAGTTTTTTCCAGATGCAGCAGCACTCGTAGATAAGGCAACCACATTCAAATTTTTTCTTGAACCGGAGCACATTGTTTTGTATTATCCACTCTATGAAATCGCACCGTATGCAAGCGGAATTCCAACGTTTCGAATTCCTTATACATTGCTGGAAAATGATTTAAAATCAAATTATCGAAAAATTTTGATTGACAAGTAAAACCTTTGTCGTTACGATAATGTTAACTTTAACCACTAAGGGGTTGACATTAAAGTGCGTAAATTTCGTACGGTAGATTTAACATTAGCAGCCATGTTTGTTGCACTCATGGCAATTGGTGCAAATATCACATCGTGGGCTCCATTTTTACAGGTGGCAGGTGTACCTCTGTCTATGGGTCCATTTTTTGCAATTTTAGCAGGCCTTTTACTTGGCAGCCGTCTCGGTGCGTTTTCCCTACTTGTATATACACTTGTAGGAGCAGCTGGTGTACCAATATTCGCAAAGTTTGGTGCTGGCTTCGGTGTTGTGTTCGGTCCGACAGGCGGCTTTATCTTATCTTATATCGCGGCTGCCTATGCAGCTGGTAAAATTGTAGAACTAAAAAAATCTCCAGGCTTTGGAACATTCCTTATCGCTTCCTTAGTAGGGATTGTTCTCGTTTATTTCCTTGGAACAAACTATATGTTCTTCGTTTCAAACGGTACTCTTGGCTATGAGGCTGCTTGGAAAATCATGACTTGGTTCATGGTAAAGGATTTTGTATTTACAGTACTGGGAGCAGTAATTGCCCCGCGTCTGTATCGCGCTGTATCTCGTTCGGCAGCTGTTGGACGTAAGCAATCAGCTTAATGGCATACAAAAATATGACGCATCCATGAGGATGCGTCATATTTTTATATGGAATAAGCTGTCTCCTAATCTTCCTTCTGTCCAAAACGCTCCGCAAGCATCGCCAATGTGCGGACCATCACGCCCGTTGCACCCGCAGGACCTAAATCATGCTCACTTTTCGTATCAGATGTTCCTGCGATATCAAGATGCACCCAAGGCGTATTTTCAGCAAATTCACCCAGAAATGCTCCTGCCATAATAGCATGACCATCGCGGCCGGGCGAATTATTTAAATCAGCAAACTTACTGTTGCGAACGCGCTCCTTGTCACGCTCAAAAATTGGCAATCTCCAAATGGTCTCATCCGTTTCGAGCGTAGCTTCAAGTACCTGCTCATAAAACCCTTCATCATTTGTCATAGCACCCGTTGTCTGATTGCCGAGCGCGACAATAACACCACCCGTTAAAGTTGCCACGTCCACTAAGTAGTTCGCACCTAATTGCTTTACATATGTGATGCCATCTGCTAATGCGAGTCGACCTTCGGCATCCGTATTTAAGACTTCTATCGTTTTTCCGCTAAGGGAGGTAATCACATCATCCGGCTTAAAAGCGGTTCCGCTCACCATATTATCTGTAATCGGAATAACTGCTGCAATATTTCTCTTCGGACGGAGCTCACCGATAATCTCCATAGCGCCAAGCACAGAAGCTGCTCCACCCATGTCACCCTTCATACCAACCATACTTTCACGCGGCTTTAAGGAATAGCCGCCTGTATCATATGTAATCCCTTTTCCGACAAAACCAATAACATCCTTCCACTCCTCTTTCCCTTTATAAAGGAGCGCAACCATTTTCGGAGGATTTACAGAACCTTGATTGACTGCAAGCAATGCGCCTGCTCCCACCTCCTCTAAGTCTGCTTTCTCAAGAATTTTATACTCCATATTATATTTCTTCGCAAGCTCCACAGCATAATCGGCAAGTTCTACAGCCGTCAGCTTATTTGGCGGCATATTTACAAGCGTACGTGCAGAATTTGTTGCGCGTCCATACGTATAGCCGACTGTAAGTGCAGCCTGCACTTTTTCCTGTTCTTCCTTTGTAATCACTGTAAGTGCATCAAAGTCTTTCTTTTCTGCTTGCTTTGTTTTATACGTTTCAATATGATATGTACCGAGGCAGTATGCTTCCGCTAAAATGTGTGCTGCATTAAGCACTGTAATATCTTCAGCTACAAATGAATCCAGCAGCACAGACAAATTCTTTATGTTCGCGCTTTTCAATGTTTTGAATAGCCGGACGAAAGAATGGCGCAGCACCTCTGTTGTATACCTCTCTTTTTTACCAAGGCCAACAAAGTAATAGCGTTTTACATTTGTTTTTCCTAGTGTATGCACCTTTGATACTGCCTTTTTCTTGGCAGAGACCTCGCCTTCCTCTAATAAAACTGTAATATGCCCATCTAATGAATCATCAATTTCCTTGATGAATGGGCTCATATCTTTGCCTTCGAATATAGCGACAACAACTGCTTCATAGCTGCTGAGCTGCTCTTGTGTTTGAAACATAATCCCCACCTCCATCTCGACTTCTCTTCCATTATAGTCCTATTCCACTACATATGAGAACTTCAATTTCAATGTTCCTCCATATACAAAAGCAGTTGTGGAAGCCTTGGAAGCACATGCACTTCTTCAAAAGGGACACGTTCTATGTTTGTTGGCATACTCTGTAAGCAGTCCTCGATAAATGGATATACCTTTTCTAAATCAAGTGACCAATGAAGGGGACGATATGGCTGTAAGTAGTTATGCGCAGCCCGCATCATCAGCCTGGCTCCCTTTACATTTCCATAACCGTAATGATACAAGGCAACACTCATCTGCAAGAGCCCTTTTAAAAAATAATTGTCACGCTCTGTCAGCCACATCGCCTCCAGCAAATCGTGACATGTATAATAATCTCCCTCATTATAAGCAATAAAGAATTTGTAATACTCCATCGGATAATCCGCCATTATCCATCCCTCCATTTACTATTTCCGATCTTCATTTATTCATAATTTTACTAAAAAATGAAATGAAATATCGAAAAATACAGCTTGGATAGGAATCACTTACTAATTTGTTATCGCTTGCAAAATGATACTTGCGATACACTTCTCCCTATGTTAACGTTATATTACAAAGGGAATACCCTTCACTTCAGAGACGAATGAGGGCTGCATATGAATGAAAAATTGTGCATTTTGATGGATGAAATAGAGCGCATACGTATAGAAATGCATGATGCGGCTATACAAAAGGGATTGATGCACGCCGAAACGGTCAGAATTAGTCAAACTTTAGACAAGCTCATCATCCTGCATCAAAAACAAACCGAAGAGAGAAAACACCCATATTCATTATATCAGTAAAATAATTTTACCGATTAACGAAGACAGAGGCGTAGTTGCACTTATACTTTGTTCCTAAAATTTCTAACTACGTCGAATTGTCTTCCAGCCAGAGATTTATACTTTCTTAAAGTGAAAACAAGCCGCTCTTGCAAGCGGCTCTTTGTTTTAAGGAGATCTTCATAGAAACAGTCTAGAACAAGGCTGCTCTAGACTATCTTTGCTTTCGATATTGCTGTCGAAATACTTGCATTGCCTCATTTTCGTTCAAACGCTTTAGCTCTTCTTCTGTTAACGTTCCGTTCCCTACCTTCACCACGTAAATCTTAAGATTCCGTTTCCCCCACTGCTTATATACATCCTGCACAGTATCATAATAGAGATCAATAGAGTTTCCCTTTATAGCCCCGCCCTTATCCGCTACTACACCGTAGCCGTAGCCCGGAATAAATAAGATGGTACCAATCGGGAATACCTTTAAGTCTGCAGCGATAGTAGAGTATAAATCCCTTTTAACTCGCACACCTGAATACGTAATACCGTAGGAGGGATGACTTGCATCTTTCCCTGTTGATTCTACTCCTGCCGTGTAGCCGGTTGCTGTTACTGTAATTGAATGATAATCTGACCAATCAACTGCCTGTTCAAGCGGTACGGTTTTCGATTGCGTACTCAGCTCTGCTGCTGTATACGCTGGAGGCTGTGCTGCAACAGCGGCGGTCACTGCCCGATTTTCATACCATTGTTTTAAGTCAAGAATAGTAACACCCGAAAACGCCTGGAATGTAACAAAAAGAGCCGCACTAAATAAACATGTCATAACTATGCGAATGAAAAATTGTCTAAATATGGTCATGCTTGTTCTCAACACTCCTTCACGCTTAGTGTTGACCAACATGACACTACTTTATGCACACAAAAAAACGGATACATTTAGGAATGCTTCTGTAGCAAATAACCCGGCACAAAATGCGCGAGTCAGACAAAGCTAATTCGAGAAAGGTGATTTGCCTAAGGAAAATTAGAGGCTGAAGCAAAAAATGTCCTAAAAAGGCATATATAAAAAACCTCCACATTGGGAGGTTTAGAACATTTGATAGCCCCGTTGCCGAAGCGTACGAATCGTTATACCTGATAACGCTGCACCGACTAAGCCTGTCGTTAAAATAATCATATCGGCTTGACCAAGGGCAAGTATATGTGACTGTAATGCCAGAAATGATGCAGCCGGACTTTTAAAATACTCGATCACACTTACTTTATCGATAATAAATATACAGACAAGCGGATACACAATGACCATCACCCATGTAGCCCGTAAAATCATATTTAACAGAAAGCCAATTCCAAAGAACAACACAAAAAATAACAGCATTGAAATTAGTAACACCGGTATACTCATGCCTGTCTCCCCTTCTCCCATTTCTTCTCTTTTTAGTGTACTTGACAACTTTTGAAATCGTCAATTTCCACATTACAAAAAAAGAGCAAAAACAGCTCACGCTGCTTCTGCTCTTTTACATATTAAAAGAAGTTTAACTTTCCTTTTTTCAATACCAACAACGGTCCACCAAGCAAGAATAAGTAACGGTTGTCGATAATCTTCTTCATGAAGGCCGCTTGCCAGCCAGTTAATTTCTTGCCGAATACAACACCAATGCCGTCATCGTGGCCTAATGAACATACAGAGCCCTTATTATCAAATGTAAATGGCTCAAGCTCACCTTTACCACGAATAAGAACTGCTAAGTTTTTCCCAAGATTATAACCCTCTTGAATTGCAATTTGTGCAGTTGGCGGGTATGGGCGATCATTTTCAGGATTGAAAAGAAGAGCTGCATCTCCCACGATAAATACATCATCATGACCAGGAGCACGTAAGAATTCATCTACCTTAATACGACCGCGCATTGCTTCAAAGCCAGATTCTTCTACAAGAGAGTTACCGCGAACACCTGCAGCCCATACTACTGTTTCAGCTTTAATTTCCTCAATTTTGTCATCCTTGCTGACAATGATGCCTGTTTCAGTTGCTTCTTTAATTGCTGTACCAATGCGGAATTCTACACCTTTTTTCTCGAGGAATTTCACCGCATATTCAACAAGCTCCGGATCGAATCCAGGAAGCGCAGTTGGTGCAGCCTCTACACAAAGTATGCGCACTTTTTCACGAGGAAGGTCATATTCATTCACAAGCTCAGGTACACGGTTTGCTAATTCCGCTACGAATTCGATACCTGTAAAGCCTGCACCACCGACAATGATTGTTAATAACTCATCACGTTTTTCAGTTGCGTAACGAGAGAACATGTATTCAATATGATCACGGATTTGGCGCGCGCCATTAATGTTTGCAATGGAGAATGCATGCTCCTTCAAGCCTTTGATTCCGAATGTTTCAGACTCAAAGCCTAAACCGACTACAAGGTAATCATACTCAAGCTCACCATTTTTTAAAATAACGCGCTTTTCTTTCCCACGAATTTCCACTACTGTATCTAACACAAAATTTACTTTGCTTGTATCAATTACATCCTTAATGTTTAAACGAGTCTTATCATGATGCAATGTACCAGCTGCATTTTCATGCAACCATGTTGTTTGATAATGATAGCTGTTATTATTTACAAGTGTAATTTCTGCTTCATTGACTGATAACAACTTCTGTAAGCGCACAGTAGTAATCATACCACCATATCCAGCACCCAAAACAACGATTTTTGGCTTTCTCACCCTAATCACAACCCTTTTTATATATTTATAAATGAAAAATGAAGAATCCCGACACATAATTGCCGTTCTTTGTGCAGTTTCTCACAAGAGAAAACAGGAAGGTTTACTACAAATTTATTATGAATATATGAATAACTACTACATCGTATACTATATTAGTCTTTTTTGTGTCAATTTTCAAGAAAATCCTATAGACAATATTCCTCTCTGTTTTTCTTGGCTATCCTCATTCGTCTTCTTATGGAATCACCTTGATTACAAAAAGAGAATCACAAAAGCTTTCTTCTTTTTATCGAATATTTTCCAACGAAAATATGATATTATTTTCTATGGGCAGCTGGCTTTTTATGTAAAGGGTGCAGTTCCTTGTGCATAAACTGTACCTAACATCTGATTTGAATATATGATGATGGGGGCGTAAATAATGTCAGGAAATGAAAACGTATATGATATTACTGTTATCGGCGGAGGTCCTGCAGGGTTGTTCACTGCGTTTTATGGCGGCATGAGGCAAGCCAGTGTAAAAATTATTGAAAGCCTGCCACAGCTTGGCGGTCAGCTCTCTGCGCTATATCCTGAGAAATATATCTATGACGTGGCTGGATTTCCAAAAATTCGTGCACAGGAGCTCGTCAATAATCTGAAAGAGCAGATGCGTAAATTTTCTCCAACCATTTGTCTGGATGAATCTGTACAGATATTAGAAAAACGAGAGGACGGGGTTTTCAAGCTTGTTACAAACAAAGAAATACACCACTCCAAGACTGTCATTATCACAGCGGGAAATGGAGCATTCCAGCCTCGCCGCCTAGAGCTTAAAAGCGCACTGCAATACGAAAAGAAAAACCTGCACTATTTTGTAGATGATATGAGCAACTTTGCTGGCAAAAAAGTCGTTGTATTCGGGGGCGGTGACTCCGCAGTAGATTGGACTCTCATGCTCGAATCCATTGCAGAGCAAGTAACAATTGTACATCGCCGCGATAAATTCCGTGCACATGAACACAGCGTCGAAAATCTAATCAATTCCCGCGCACATGTAAAAACACCCTACGTTCCTGTTGAGTTAATCGGCGATGACAACATTAAGCAGATTGTCATTCAACACGTACAAACAGGCGCAAACATTACGATTGATGTAGATGATGTAATCGTGAACTATGGCTTCGTTTCCTCCCTAGGTCCCATTAAAGATTGGGGGCTCTCCATCGAAAAAAACAGCATTGTCGTAAACTCCAAAATGGAGACCAACATTCCTGGCGTTTATGCAGCCGGCGATATTTGTACATACGAAGGAAAAGTGAAATTAATTGCCTGCGGCTTCGGCGAAGCACCAACAGCAGTCAATAACGCAAAAGCATACATTGATCCAAAAGCGAAAATCCAACCGCTTCACAGCTCTAGCATGTTCTAATAAAGAAAACTCGCCGACTGGCGAGCCCTGCTCCCCGGGCGAAGACAGAGGCGTAGTTGCACTTACACTGTGTTCCTACAATTTCCGACTACGTCGAATTCACTTCCAGCTGGAAATTTATACTTTCCTACAGTGTAAAGAAAACTCGCTGATTGGCGAGCCGTTAGGCGAAGACAGAAGCGTAGTTGCACTTATACTGTATTCCTACAATTTCCGACTACGTCGAATTCACTTCCAGCTGGAAATTTATACTTTCCTACAGTGTAAAGAAAACTCGCCGACTGGCGAGCCCTGCTCCCCGGACGAAGACAGAGGCGTAGTTGCACTTACACTGTATTCCTAAAATTTCTCGCTACGTCGAATTGGCTTCCAGCTAGAAATTTATACTTTCTTACAGTGAAAAAAAGCCTGTTGTACATGATGTACTTCAGGCCTTTTTATATGAATTAGCATAATCTCTTATATTTTTCAAAATACATTGTAAAATATTTATTTTTCTGTCTACAATGGAAGCTAGATGTAAAACACTTCACCTTTTAAAAGCGAGGAAACACTAATGGAAGAATTACAGCAAAATCAAAAGCTTTCCGTTCCGCTACTTAGCACTTCGCTGTTTCGGAATGCCAATTTCTTGTATCTGTGGGCTGCCACACTATTTTCTAGCTTTGCGCTTGCCTTTTTTATGTTCTCACAAACATGGTATATCGTAAAAACGCTTGATTTAGAAGCATCTCTAGGCATAGTTTTCGTTGCCTCTAGTGTACCGCGTCTTATTTTTATGATTGTCGGTGGTGCTGTCGCTGACCGATTCCCAAAGAAAAATATCATGTTTTTTTCCAATCTCATTCGTGCCATTCTTGTAGGGGCTATTCTTATTTGGCTGCTTTCCGGTCATATCACCTTATATACATTCATTCTGTTTGCCTTGTTTTTCGGCTTGGCTGATGCGTTTTTTTGGTCTGCAGACGGTTCTATCTTGCCTGAGTTAGTAAAAAAGGACAAGCTCACGCAAGCTAACTCTATTACACAAATGACAAACCAGTCCTCACTTATCCTCGGGCCGATGCTGGCTGGTGTAATTATTAAAGTTGGCAGCTATGAAACAATTTTCATCATTACAATCGTCATGCTCATCATCTCAGCTGTTCTTGTACAGTATATTCGAATGGAGGCACAAACAGGAGAGCAGCAGCACAATAAAGATATGCTCACTTCTATTAAAGAAGGGATTCTGTATGTAAAACAGTCCTCATTTCTGACAACTCTGTTGATTTGCAGCGCCTTTTTAAATTTCTTTCTGATTGGCCCTATGCAAATCGGCTTCCCAATTTTCGTGAAAACCGTTCTGCACGGTGACTCCCTGCATTTTAGCTATTTAGAGGGTTCTGCCGGGGGTGGCATGGCAATTGGCGCTATTCTCGTCGCTGTGTTAAACATTAGAAAACGTCGAGGCTGGTTTTGTATCACCATGCTCTTTTTATCAGGTGTTTCCTTTTTGCTTCTTAATTACACTGAAACACTCTGGCAGGCGCTGCTTGCGGCATCCATATTCGGTATAACTCTTGCTATGGCAGCAATTCCACTTATGAGCGTGATTCAATCAACCGTACAGGAGGATATGATGGGGCGAGTCATGAGCCTGCTTATGCTGTCCTCAATGGGGCTGATTCCCGTATCATATGCAGGGGCATCTCTTCTATTAACACTCGGTCTATCTGTCTTAACGATTATGAAACTCGGGGCTATCGCTCTTATTTTGTTTGTTCTATTCGTTGCACTTCGTGTGCCCACTGTGCGGACATTTGATTAATCTTATAAAGAAAACTCGCTGATTGGCGAGCCCTGCCCTTGGGCGAAGACAGAGGCGTAGTTGCACTTATACTTTGTTCCTAAAATTTCCGACTACGTCGAATGCACCTCTAGCTGGAAATCTATACTTTCCTACAGTACAACAAAAGCATCGGCTGAGTGATGCTTTTGTTGTAGTACGTTATATATCATTTCGTTTCCATCATTCTTCTACAACGTCAGTTTTCTGCCAGTCTTTTGCTTATGTTGACGCCATAATATTTTCACAATAATACTCGTACGTATAAACATATACACGTATCCGCCCACAACAAATAATGCCCAGTTTTCTCCTTTCTGCAATGCCATTAGAAAATTGCCGTACTCTGTACCATTTTGTCCAATGGAGTTTACGAGAAATATGACCGGAACAGACAATAAAAACATGAGATTAAACAAGTTAAACATTCTCTCCCGCGGATGATTGCTGCCTGTCAGTATATGCATGACCGTGAGCGCTAAACCAATCGCAATGCAAAAATAGTAGCAAACCCAAACCCACGGCGGCAAGATTGGTGCAACAGCCGCATTGACTTCCTGAACCATAGCTATCCCCCTCTATATCCTGTAAATATTCGAAATGCTGTTTCCAATTCCCTTTCTCCCCTCAAGCTTTTTACACCCTATGATGCAAAAATCATGAAAAGCAGACAAATTCTTGTCACATAATTCGCCTGGTTTTATAGTTACATCAACTCTCCAACATACGAATTTCTGTTAAAACCATCCGTCTATTCCACGCTGTTATGACACCTCAGTGAAGGACATATGCTGCGATTGGTGCAGCTTTCAATAATGTCCCTTATTTTCCATGAGCTGCTCGTGTGTGCCTTCCTCCACAATTCTATCTAAAACTGCCTAATCTTCTTTTCTTCAAATTATCTTTTCTGCTCCTTTTCCTTCGCTATAGCAAAAGAATCCTCCCATTCTAGGGAAGATTCTTTTTAAGCATATAATTTTTTATAATTTACTAGTAACCATAGCCTCCACCATAGCCTCCGCCATAGCCTCCGCCATAGCCTCCGCCATAGCCTCCGCCCCAGCTTGCACCAACAATAATCAGCAGAATAAATAGAACTACGATAAACGCGAATCCATTACCACGGCCACGTCCGCAGCCTCTGTCATTTGCGCCTTGTACGCCATTTTCACTCATCTATCTGTCTTCCTCCTTATGTTAAAAGTCTTAGGAATCATTCCCTAAAACCAATAGACTCGATGTATACTATTCATCCGGAAGGGACATGGGATGGGCAAAAAACAAAAACAGGCTTACACCTAGAGCAGCCTGTCTTTCTCGCGCCAGCTGCACTATCGTGTCTATTAGCGAGCCGTTAAGCGAAAACATAAGCGTAGCCGCACTTACAGCTTATTTCTAAAGAAAACTCGCCGACTGGCGAGCCCTGCCTTTGGGCGAGGACAGAGGCGTAGTTGCACTTATACTGTATTCCTAAAATTTCCGACTACGTCGAATTCTCTCCTATCTGGAATTTTATACTTTCTTAAAGTATAAAAAGGACTGATAGCATGTGCGTATCAGTCCTTTTTACCGTCTCTCCACTTCATTCGGCTGCAGATAAATAATGGAGAAGAGAGAAGACATCTGGCTTATCCTTCGATTATACATTCAAATAGTGAAAAAATTCCGTTAAGCTAAGCCCTAGAGCTAGACATATTTTCCGCAGAGAAGAGATTGTTGTACTACGCTGTCCCCGCTCAATCATACCGATAAAGTTTTTATGAAGTTCAGCTCGTTCTGCAAGCTCGGCCTGGGAAAGTCCTTTTCGCAGCCTCTCATTTTTGATCGTATTTCCAATTTGAACTAACAATTCATCCTGTCTTTCCACTTTCAATCACCAACGTATAGTATATTACAAAATGAAACACTATGGTGTGTAAAAATCGTTACAAAAATAACTTTTATAAGACTTATTTATAAAATACCCACTCTTGTCTTGCCCCTTCTTAGAGACAAGCACGCAACATCTTTACCTCGATTTCCAAACAGGCAATTCAATGTTTGTCTATGCAACTCTTTGAAAACATAAAACTACCATAGACAGCTCCAAATCACGGCAAACAGCTTCTCGACCTTTGTATACAGAGTGATTGTTGTTCACTCCAATGATTAATGCTAACCGACATACTTGACGATGTGTTACACTACCTACATCATACCCAAACTATACAATATTGACAAGCATTTAAACGTTACCATGTCCGTTTCTATCACTTGTGATCTTTCATACTTTCTCCATAGATTTCATTTTTCCTCAACATGTTAAGCCATTTCTTTCTCTAATTTAGCACCAAACAAACAAGACCCTCTCAACACACGAATTTCGCAATTCATTGTCAAGAAGGCCAACAGTATTAACCATCATAGGCGCTCATCAAGGTCGATTGTAAGACTGTGACCCTTTGTGTAGACAGCAGAGGATTTCCTGCCCTCTACGTATGCTTTTTTCACAGTACTAGCACTGCTCTGGCGTTCCTGCATTTGCCGCCGTACGGAACGAGGAACCGCAGCCGCATGTTGCGATAGCATTTGGATTATCAATCGTAAAACCGCCGCCAAGCATAGATTGCTTATAATCGATTTGTACTCCTTGCAAAATCGGAGCATCCTGTTTATCAATAAGGAATTTCACACCGTGAAATTCGAGTACCTCATCCTGCTCACTTGCATCCTTCTCGAAGCCTAAACCGTAGGAAAGGCCACTGCAGCCGCCGCCATTTACTGCAAGGCGTACATATTGCTCGCCTTCCCCAGCCTCTTTAATCATCTCTTGAATTTGGTATGCCGCTTGTTCTGTTACAACAATCATTTATAACACCTTCCCTTCTTGCCCTATTATACCCTTTAGATATATCTCTCCTCAAACAGAGAGACTTGCTTAATGCTGGTAATCTTTTAGTAATAATATATGCCGGTGCAGATCGTTTCGGCAGGACCCTTCATCAAGACAGTACCGTCTTCTGTCCAGGTGATAAACAAATCGCCCCCAGCCAAATGAACAATTGTCTCCATTCCTTTTTCCATTTTACCGTTTAACACAGCAGCAACTACCGCAGCACATGCGCCTGTTCCACATGCTTGCGTTATACCAGAGCCTCGCTCCCATACGCGAAAATTCATTTCCTTCTCATTAACAATCTCAACAAATTCTACATTTACACTATCTGGGAACATTTCATGCTTTTCTAATACCGGGCCGAGTGTCGTAAGCGGTGCATCTTCAATGCGATCCACGAAAATAACGCCGTGCGGATTTCCCATAGAAACGGCAGTCAGCTCATAACGGCGAGTTTCATACAAAAACTCTTCTATAATGAACGGTGTTTCTCCTTCCCCAAGCATCGGGATTTCGCTTCTTGTCAAACGCGGCTGCCCCATATCAATTGTAACAAGCGTTACCTTTCCATCCTGAACCGTCACTTCCGCATGTACTAGCCCGGATAACGTATCAATCGAGAATACTGTATCCTCTACTAAGCTATGCTCGTACGCATACTTTGCTACGCAGCGCAAACCGTTACCACAGCTTTTCGCCTCAGAACCATCACGGTTAAAAATACGCATTTTCACCGGTGCATTCTCCGAAGGACAAACTAAAATCATACCATCCGAGCCAATTCCAGTGTTTACATCTGAGACTCGACGAGCAAGTTCCGGGAGCATTGCCTCCTCTAGCTGCTCTTCAAACAAATTAACGTAAATATAATTATTACCAAGACCATGCATTTTCGTAAAGGAAAATTGATTCATCTTTTACTCCACTCCAAAAAATATATTTATCTAAGTATAAGGTGAGATGTTTTTGAACACAATAGAGATATCCCCCGTTTCTCATTATAAAAGAAAAAGCCCATTAGATAGGGTTTTTTCTTTTTTTATACTTAAAAACAAGGTATAAGGGCAACACGCCTCTGTCTTCGCCCAAGAACAGGGCTTGCCAATCGGCGAGTTTTCTTTACACTGTAAAAAAGTATAAATTTCTAGCTAGAAGATGACTCGACGTAGCGAGAAATTTTAGGAATACAGTATAAGGGCAACTACGCCTCTGTCTTCGCCCAAGAGTAGGGCTTGCCAATCGGCGAGTTTTCTTTACACTGTAAAAAAGTATAAATTTCTAGCTAGAAGATGACTCGACGTAGCGAGAAATTTTAGGAATACAGTATAAGGGCAACTACGCCTCTGTCTTCGCC
>JBEPZN010000013.1:34289-100489 GCA_041640875.1 Ectobacillus sp.
CAAGAGTAGGGCTTGCCAATCGGCGAGTTTTCTTTATTTTATCCAAAAATAGAAAAGCATCGCCCATAGGGCCATGCTTAAAACATTGGATTTTCTTCCAAATATTCATATATATTTTCAATGAGCTTGTCCGGTGTCTCTCCTGTTACGACTTCTCCGTTTACTAAAGCATAAGGATCTTCATAACAAATGCCGCAATAGCCAAGACAACCATACTCAATGACGTCTAGATTCAAATCCTTCTCCAGCACCGCACGCGCCTTTTGCGAACCGTTTGCCAGATTGCTGATACAAAACTCAATAATCGGTTTTATCACTGCTTCTCACCTCACTCTCCTTACTGTAATCATTTTTATTTCCCTCGTCAATATTCTTATTTTCCTTATATTTACCTATATTCATTGCTATTTTTTCATGAATTCGTTATATTTTTCTTGGGCATCATACAAAGAAAGTTTTGTCAATATGATTTTTATATGTAAAAGAACCATTCTATAGTAAAGGGGGACTCCCTCATGAAGCATCTTGTACTTGTCGGTGGCGGATACGGTGGAATGAGAATCTTACAACGTCTTCTTCCAAACAATCTACTTCCGGACGATGTCCAGATTACTTTAATTGACAAAGTTCCATACCATTGCTTCAAAACAGAATACTATGCACTTGTAGCAGGTACAACCTCAGATACGCATGTTCGCATGCCATTTCCAGACCATTCTCGCCTAGAAAAGAAATACGGTACAGTTGTTCATATTGATCTTGAAAATTGCTTCGTAGAACTGAAGAACGGGGAAAAAATTCAGTATGACGACGTTGTGATCGGACTCGGCTGTGAGGACAAATATCATAACGTACCTGGTGCCCAGGAACATACACTCAGCCTGCAATCCATTGAAAAAGCACGACAAGCATACCAGCATTTAAACGATTTAAAACCGAATGCAGTAGTTGGCATTGTTGGCGCAGGCCTAAGCGGTGTTGAGGTTGCAAGTGAATTACGCGAAAGCCGATCAGATTTGACAATTTACTTATTTGACCGCGGCTCACGTATCCTCTCTATGTTCCCTGAGCGTCTAAGCTATTATGTGGAGGATTGGTTTATCGATCACGATGTAACAATTATCCGTAATTCTAACATTACAAAGGTAGAGCCGGGTATTGTGTATAACCACGACGAAGCACTTCCATGTGATGCAATTGTCTGGACAGCAGGCATTCAGGCACACCATATTGTACAACAGCTCCCAGCCGAAAAAGATAGCATGGGACGTGTTCTAACAACAAAATATCACAACATAGCGAATTTCGAGAATGCTTATGTGATTGGAGATTGTGCACACTCCACTCATGCACCGTCCGCCCAGCTAGCGGAGGCACAGGCTGAGCAGGTTGTCAGCGTCCTGCAAAAAAGATGGAAGAATGAGCCGCTTCCGGAGGAGATGCCCGTCATCAAGCTCAAGGGGGTACTCGGCTCCCTCGGCAAAAAACGAGGATTTGGCTTACTAGCTAACCAAACACTCGTCGGACGTGTGCCGCGTTTATTAAAATCGGGGTTGCTTTGGATGTACAAACATCATAATGGATAAAAGAGCGAGGGGTTCGCTCTTTTTTTACACTTTTAAGAAATTAAGAAAGTATACATTTCTAGCCGGGAGGCCCTTCAACGTATTTACAAATATTTCTCAATCTCCTCATATACATCCTTCAAGCGCGGATTTCCTTCCCCCACGATATGATCATTTACAAGGACAACTGGATAAAATAATTCTTCATCTACAACACGCCGCGCAAACAATTGCTTATGGAGATCGTCGTGCTGTTCAAAAATATCGATATACTCAAACTGAAACAATTGCTCCGGATACTTACGTCCGATTGCCGCCTGCAACCATTCAAATGTCTCAGTTGATGAAGGCATGCCAACGCAGCTTGCACAAATAACCTTTGCTCCATAAACGCTAATTTTTACCATACATCCCCCTCCTGACAGGCTAGCCTTAAAATGCATATACTATAAGAGAAGATTCTGTTTGTCGGATCTCATTATGGAAAGCTAAGAGATATCAATAGATTTTTCGCCTTATAATGATTATAATAAAAGAGAAGAAAGGAGTCGATAACAATGGCAAACGAAAACATGTTTGAAGAAGTTCAGGAAGTATTAGATAAATTACGTCCATTCTTGCTTCGCGATGGCGGAGATGTAGAATTGGTTGACATTGAAGAAGGTATTGTAAAATTACGTTTGATGGGTGCTTGCGGCAGCTGCCCAAGTTCTACTATCACGTTAAAAGCAGGTATTGAGCGTGCTCTTTTAGAAGAAGTTCCAGGCGTTGTAGAAGTAGAACAAGTATTCTAAAGAGAGAGAACTCGCCGATTGGCGGGCCCTGCCCTTAGGCGAAGACAGAGGCGTAATCGCACTTACACTTTGTTCTTTAAAATTTCCTGCTAGATGGAATGCGCTTCTATCTGGAAATTTATGCGTTCTTAAAGCGTAATACAAAAAGCACAATCGCCCCTTGAAAAGAGTTATACATTCTTTTCTTTTAAGAAAAGCTTCAGCTTGAAAATTGGCTTTTTAGGGTGGAGGCTTGTATAGATGAAATTGAAAAGAGACCTTTTTGGAAGGTCTCTTTTTTGTCACCTTTAGAACTGTCTTTAAACGTACTGCTTCATACTGAGGATTAGTCTCAGTACGGCCATATCACAAACTTGAAACACCTTCTCTATCTAACGCTGCAGCCAGTCAATTTCTCGAATACCAAGCTTTTGAACAGGAAGGTGTACCATTTTATAAAAACCGCTCAGAAAGCTCTCAAACTCACTGGAGCGTTCGACCATCTGTTGGAGGTTCTCATAGTACATACTTCGCACCTCCTCCTTGTTGGTTAAGTAATATCCTTCAATTGTTTCAAAATACTGCAACGGACATAGGAGACGGGCAAACAACATCCGCCATCCAAAGGAGGAGAGGGGGCTTATGCTCTCGTAATCGGTGAGAAACTGCAGAATCCGCTTCTCGGCACCATCCTGCTCCTCCATGTAAGTGTGACGGATCCACTCCGCCAAATCGCGGGTTGGGTGATCGTATACCCATTCCACCGGGATCTTGATACGCTTTGTTTTTTGCCATGTTTGCGATGTGAAGCGTTGCTGGCAAATGGAAGCAGCATCAGTTAGCTTTGGATCATCGTCTAATTCTGTATCTACAACGTACTGAATTGCGTTTTCTGTTACTCCCAAGTAATATGGGAACGATTCAATAAATAATCTCTCAAACGGATCAGCAGGATGCGTACCGGCTTTTCCTTGCCAAAACTTTTCGAGTTGGTCAAGCCGCTTTTCCCAGAGGCCTTTCCATTCACCAATACGGTTCAATTCTATAATTTCTTCTGGAAACAGCTTGCTGCGTTCATGAAAGGCTGCCAACTCCTTCCCTTCGCTCAAATCAGGTATCTGTCGGTCCATCTGCCGCATAGTTTTGAGCAAACAATAGTTTTGGTTCGCGATTTCACTTACATAATACCCGTGTATAGTCGGAACAAAGGAGGCAACGCTCAAATCTCCTTGCTCTGTCATATAATCACTCAATTTTTTCATCTCAACAAGCTCCTCTTCTTGAAACTTGCCGACAGGCACGAGGATGTACACCTTGTTGCGAATCCAAAAGCTTTTGTACGGACCGAATGGAGCAAGCTCGCTAACGGTGATTTGATATTGATCGAACAACTCTTGTATCATCTATTTCACCTCGTGTTTTTACTTCTATGTATATGAACGTGTTCGATTGTTTTACCTATTTTTTCATAGGTGTTGTCTCTTCACATAATAAAGCGTCTTTACGTATAGAATATTAAAAAGAAAAGGTGATATGATGACTAAAGGAAAACAAATTGGAGAAAAAGCAATGGAGCTTCTGCAACAACGCGGTGTGACGATTGAGCATATCGCAGAGCTTGTTTATTTCTTGCAAAAGAACTACCATTCAAATCTTGCGATGGAAGACTGCCGCTATAACGTAGAACGCGTATTATCCAAACGCGAGGTACAAAATGCGCTTGTCACCGGAATACAGCTTGATATGCTAGCGGAGAAAGGATTACTGGAGGAACCTTTGCAAACTATTATAAAAAATGATGAAGGCTTGTACGGAATTGATGAGGTTGTCGCTTTGTCCATCGTCAATGTATATGGCTCGATTGGGTTTACAAACTTTGGGTATGTCGACAAAGTAAAACCAGGTATTTTAAAGATGTTGAATGATAAATCGAGCGGATATGTGCATACATTTTTAGACGACATCGTCGGTGCGATTGCCGCAGCAGCATCCAGCCGCCTTGCCCACCGTGCAGCACATGCAGAATAGAAAGCAGCATGTGCTTGATCTGCTCTTATAGTAAAACCACGCGTGGATAAAACGCGTGGTTCCATATGAGGTATTCATAGCAGTCTTCCGTATATTCCGCGGAAGACCTTTCTTCTTTTTAGTGGCTTTATTTCAATAACCCTAACATTTCAAGACCATGCAGGATGCCATTCTCTTGAACGTCTTTTGTAACATGCTTAGCTACCCTCTTTACCTCATCAGATGCATTTCCCATTGCAACACCGTTTCCGACAAATTGCAGCATTTCAATATCATTTAAGCCATCGCCAAAGGCATACACTCGTTCAGCTGTAAAATCGAATGCTTCCATCACAGCTTGCAGCCCTCTTGCCTTAGATCCTCCTGCGGGCAAAACATCCGTCGATAGCGGATGCCAACGCACGAAGCGAAACTGTTCAAATGCGTCGGTATATTGTGCTTCATCTTCATTCTTACAAAATAATAAAGATTGATAGATTTCACGTTCCTCAAGATATTTCGGATTATGCGTTGGGTAACGATCAATTTTTAACGTATTCATGCTTTCTTCCATGTAAGGATGGTTCTCAACCGTTGCCTTCATATCTTCATGATCCATATAGACTAGCGGATGGTCATTGGTCGCAGCAGCACGAGTAAGAGCTGCCAGTGTTTCTGTCGACAACGGGTTTTTATAGATAACCTCATTATTTGCGACTACATACTGCCCATTATAACTTACATACGTATCAATCTCTAATTCCTTGCGAAGCTCTTCAAACATAAAAGGAGCACGTCCGGTAGCAATCGCAACCTCATGGCCTTTTTCCTTTAATGCTCCAATTGCTTGCTTCGTAGAGAGCGGCAATTGCTTATCATGATCTAAAAGCGTCCCGTCTATATCAAAGAAAATTAGTTGTTGTTTCATTGTATCCCCCGCCCCTATGAATCGTATTGTTACAAAAATAAGCAAATTACCTTGCTTCCCTCACTATTATATAAGAAATCGATTCCAAAATCTAGGATACCCCTTTTGTAAGGGATATTAGATTTTCTCTATCCATTCCGTTAAAGAATGGATCACATATGTTGGCTGTGTTTCATACTCGCGCAGTTTTTCAACAGTCGTGACCCCTGTATGTACAAGCAATGTGTCCAGTCCAGCCTGAATACCTGCCATAATATCAGTATCATAGTTATCTCCAACCATAATTGTTTCTTCCTTCGTTGTCCCTATCACCTTTAGTGCTTGCTCTGTAATAATGGATTCAGGCTTACCGATAAAAATAGGCTTTGTCTCTGTTGACACAGCAACAACAGAGGTAAGAGAGCCATTGCCTGGCATCATACCGCGTTCTGTCGGCAATGCGATATCTCCATTTGTCGAAATAAAGGTTGCACCGTTGCGCACGGCTAGACATGCTTTCGCAAGCTTTTCATATGTAATATCGCGGTCGATACCCATGACGACAAAGTCTGGGTTACTATCGTCAAAGATAAATCCTTTCTCTACAAGCGCTGCATGCAATCCTTCTTCACCAATCATGTAAATCGTAGCATTAGGCTTTTGTTCATAAATAAAGTTTGCTGTTGCTTGACTTGTTGTAAATACTTGCTCCGGTGTTGCTGGAATATCGAGGCTCATCAGCTTATCCGCTACCTGCTCAGGCTTACGCGATGAATTGTTTGTCACAAATAAGTATGGTACACCCTTCTCTTGCAAAGCTTTCACAAAGTCGCTTGCTTCTTCAATCTTTTCTTCCCCTTTATACATCGTTCCATCTAAATCAATCAAATAACCTTTATATGCTTTCATTTTTTCCTTCTCCTTTACATACGGACCCTTTTTATGCTGAGTTAAAACAGCTCTCCTTCTTGGATTCCCTCCTACAGGTTTGTAAACGCTGACACAGGACCGAGCTCTTGCTCAAGATATCGACGCACATGAGAAGGATATGCTCCAATAACAGCACCTTGTTCCTGCAAGGTTGCTATTACTTGTTCATGCTGCACACTTATATAATCTTGCACAAGCATCTTGCGAAGGCGGACAATCTCCTTTAGGCCTTCCCCCTCTTTCAACTGTACGACCTTTTCATCCACTAAAATATCGATAATATCCTCGTAACTTCCTGGGTCTCTCATAATAAAGCCATCAATGATTGCATTTCCAACATCTAAAATACAATCAATCATAAGTTGTGCCATTCGTTCTAGAGCATATCGATCTGTCTGCTGTATATACTCTTCCTTAGCAGAAAAAACAGCCATTGTCTGCTCCAGGCATTGCAGCGTTTGTTCAATTTTTTTTCGATCTACGAAGTACATGTCTGTCACCCTTTACCTTTTACTTAAAAACTCGCCGATTGACGAAGACAGAGGCATAATTACACTTACACTGTATTCTTAAAATCCCCTGCCCTGTCAAATCCGCTTTCAGCTGGAAATTTATACTTCCTTAAAGTGTGATAAAAAAGCGCATTCTTTTAGAAAATATTCACTTTCATTGTAGCTTTTTATACAGGAAAAATCGATATTTTTCAAATTCAACTTTCCTTCTCACTCTGTTATAGTTAGAAGAGGGCACATATACATTTATCATTTTCCGACAGAAGACCCCCACTTCAAGCACGTGATGGGCGTAGCCCAGTGGGAAGTGG
Source organism: Ectobacillus sp. (assembly GCA_041640875.1). GTDB lineage: Bacteria > Bacillota > Bacilli > Bacillales > Bacillaceae_G > Ectobacillus. The sequence goes on from JBEPZN010000013.1 coordinate 41,295, forward strand.
GGGATAAATGTCGGCTGGGCAATCTGCCTAGCATGTTTGGTGAATAGGAAAATCCCACTATACAAACATACGTTCTTTTGGTAATATATAATTACCAAAAGAAACCAGAAGGGAAGCAATGAGGTGTTTTGACAAAAGCATTTAAAGTGCTTTGTTCGCACGTATTCTATCATGTATCGGGCCAATCTTATCCATTATTCAACAAAGAGATTTGTAACTATGGGCTGAAACAAGCAGAACGTGATGTTTTGCAGAAGTATGTACCAAAAGTTTAGTTAGAAGAAAGGGCAGCCTGACTTCGTTTGGAATGGCATAAACTGTTCTTACATCACCATCATTTTGCCGCAAAAGCCAGAAGGATTGAGCTCCAGAATGGTGGGTGCATTGGTGCAAGAACATCGCAACACGTATAGGGTGAAAAAAGAGAAGCAACTATCACTACTTGTATGAGACAAAGTCACCTCGGTGGCTTTGTCACGTACAAGGAAGTGTGAGCTCTCCCTATTTGCCCTATGAGAAGCCTGTTGAACGGCTCTGTATTTCGCTTCCTAGGAAGAAGATATGGAATCCCCTACCTCAAGGAGCGTTAGCGAGTAGATGGGGGTAGTTCAATAGAAATGGAGACAACAAGTAGCTCCTCTGCACCAAACACATTCCGTTTCAATTCAGCTCTTTATAATCTAAATGAAAAGCCGTGCTTAAAGCAGAGCAGCAAAAGGGGGATAAAACATATGTCAGAACGTTTTTTTCTTTATGATGATACCGTAACGACACAAACGCGTTTTGTCAGCTTTATGGGAGAAGCGGAGCGCTACGATTTAGCATTAGTTATATCTGACCGCTATTATGGTAAAGTACTGGTACTAGACATTTTACGAAACAAATTTGCCATTATCGGCCGAGATGATTTAGACGAACCTGGATACTTAGAATATGCATATGGTCTTGATGAAAAAGGAGCAGAGGAGCTTCGTTCTTTTCTATATGAAGTCATTATGTAACCGCTTTACCCAAAAAATCGGACATGACCCGGTTTTGCTTCTGATCCATGAGGCGCTTTTTGCCTCATGGATCGAATGATTAAGCTAGACACCGCCCACAAAGGTTCTTATATTTTTAATTAAGAAGGCTTCTATTCTCTTCTCGTTCCACATATTCCTAAAATTTCCGGCCACGCCGAATTAGCTTCCCGCTGGAAATGATTTCTTATAATGAAAAAAAACGTACAGATCGTAATCCGTACGCCTCACTTCTTTATTTTCTTCAACACAAAGTACGCACAGCCAAAATTACAAAACTCATACAAGTACTCAGACAATGTGCTTATTCTCGTATCATACGTTGCGCGTTGACTGCTGTCTTCAAAAAAACCGCGAAGCCTCAGCTGATTATATCCCCAATCACCAACAATATAATCATATTTATTTAAAATTTCAGCATAGCGCTCTTTAAACGCCTGTTCGTTAAAGCCCTCTCGATATTCGTCCATCAGTTCGTAGGAAATGTTGTTGATGGTGACCGTTTTTGTTACTTCTTCTTTTTGTTCCATCGCTTTGCCTTTCCTTTCTGCGCATGATTATCCTAATCCTATCATAAAGAGTGACAACCAACAATTTCTAATCTGAAAAAGGCATTACTGACAAATGATAAGTCTAAGGAGGTGAAAGTAATGAAGAGACTATTGCTAACAACCGTTGCCGCTCTTTCCCTCTTAACAGCCTGTCAGGCAAGGGATACAGCTGAAGTGGGAGAAGAAGGTAACGCGCTTCAGCAGGAAGAGGGCGGACGTGTCCTTCTATCCAATAAGAGAAATACAAATAGCATGTACAGACAGAGCTCCGATACGAGCGATATGCGATATGCAACAACAAATATGGGGTATTCACGCAGACAAAAGAATGACAGTGCAGACCGTGACCTCAATCAGGTTGCTTATATTGACAGAGAAAGCCTTGCCAATATTATTACTGATCTAGAAATTAAGATGCCAGATGTAACAGACGCAGCAACGATGGTGACGGACGATGAAGTATTTGTGGTTTACCGAGCTAACACAACCAATCCAAAGCTCACCCAAGATCAAGTCCGGAGAACTGCTCTCTCTGTCGTACCACGCTACTATCATGTGTATACCTCCACAGAGCAGAAGCTAATGACACAGATGGAGGGCTTAAAATCAGGAAGAATGAACAATACGGAATTCGCTCAAACGATCGACATGTTGAAGCGGGAAATGAGCACCCAGCCGCATTTGAACAATCAACATGATGATTCAATGCAAAACACAATTAAAAAATAGTACAAGCAGCTGAATGTTCAGCTGCTTGTTTTCCCAATAGAAAGACCTGCTTTAGTTCGCTTGTGCGTTATGTTCCTGTGCAGATTTTACTTGTTCATCAGCATGATAAGACGAGCGGACAAGCGGACCCGCCTCACAATGGCTGAAGCCTTTGGATAGTGCAATTTCCTTGAGCTCTGCAAACTCGGCTGGAGACCAATATTTTACAACTGGTAAATGCTTTTTAGTAGGCTGCAGGTATTGTCCAAGAGTAACAATATTAACATTGTTAGCACGTAAATCGTCCAATGCCTCCACAATTTCCTCTTTCGTTTCTCCAAGTCCAATCATAATACTTGATTTCGTTGGAATATCTGGCTGCATTTCCTTTGCACGGCGTAAAAATTCTAGAGAGCGGTCATATTTTGCACGTGCACGAACACGATCAGACAAACGACGTACTGTCTCAATATTATGGTTGAGAATATCAGGGCGCGCATCCATCAGCATTCTTAAGTTTTCCTCCACACCACCCATATCAGAAGGCAGCACTTCAATAGATGTGAATGGATTTTTACGGCGTACTGCGCGAACTGTTTCCGCAAAGACAGCCGCTCCCCCATCTTTCAAATCATCGCGGGCAACTGCTGTAATGACAACGTGCTTCAAGTTCATTTGGAAGACAGAGTCTGCTACACGCTCCGGCTCCTGAAGATCTAATTCTGTTGGTAAACCTGTTTTAACCGCACAGAAACGGCAAGCACGTGTACAAATAGCTCCAAGAATCATAAAGGTTGCCGTTCTTCTTACCGCCCAGCACTCATGAATATTCGGGCATTTTGCCTCTTCGCAAACCGTGTGCAAGTTTTCCGAGCGCATCATTTTCTTTAGGCTCGTATAGTTTTCGTTTGTGTTTAGTTTAATTTTTAACCACTCCGGCTTGCGCACATGTTCCGGTTTATTTGTCATAATCATCACTCCACTTTTTTCCGCATACTTCACAGTACCATATCTATTCTAAAGGAATTTTGCAAAATGCTCAAACATTGCGTGCCATTACCATTAATTTACCATTATGAAATATCGTGTATATCCCAAACTATAAAGAGTAACGGCTGGAAAGGAGCTTATACCCGTGTATAAAAAACTCTTCCTTCTCATAAGCATTAGTCTGCTTCTTCTTCAAGGAAACGTATACGGAGAGGCAAATGATAAAGAGAAGATTTACAAAAAGCGAATGGCTTTATATAAGGAAATGGAAAGTGTAACATTTATTCCATGGTATTACTATGCTGCAATCGACCAGTATGAGCGCAGCGTTCGATCTGCACGACGCGATATTCCGAAAAAGCAAAACGGCGTAATTTCCATTTATTTCAAACCGGAGATGTGGGCCGGGCCTAATAATCCAAACCAAGAGGATAGTAATCCTTACACAATTGGATTGTTTGGAGGAATGGGATTAGACGGGGATGGAGATGGCTCTGCTGACTCAAATAACGACAGAGACGCATTGTATACAATGGCTACCGCACTCAGCCATTTCGGGACAGATCGTGACCATTTAAAAATTGCGCTTTGGGAGTATTATCAACGCGCCAAAACAGTTGAAATTATTTTAGGGTATGCCCGTATTTATCATCATTACGGACGCTTACAAATTGAAGGAAATGCTTTTCCTGTACCGGTGCGAAGCAATCACAGCTACCGCAGTACCTTTGGTGATAAACGAAGCTTCGGCGGAAGACGCATGCATGAAGGGACAGATATCTTCGCTGCTCATGGCGTTCCTGTCCGCGCAACATGCTATGGCATTATAGAATTAAAGGGCTGGAACCGTCTAGGCGGTTGGCGTATTGGAATTCGTGATTTAAACAACAACTATCATTATTACGCTCACCTAGGGGGCTTTGCAAAGAATGTAGCGATGGGACAAATTGTAGAGCCTGGCATGGTAATTGGCTTTGTCGGCAACACTGGCTATGGACCGCCAGGAACAGCAGGAAAATTCCCGCCGCATCTTCACTATGGAACATATAAAGATAACGGCTATATGGAATGGGCATACGACCCGTACTATCAGCTTAGCTTTTGGGAACGTCAGGAGCGGCAAAGTCTTAAGAAAAAATGATTCATCAAGCTGTAACCAATTGGTGAAGACAGAGGCACAATTGCACTGTATTCCTATAATTTCCTACAGGATAAAAATAACAAAGAGGTATATGATCTGACATATCATGTACCTCTTTTTCCTATCAATTATCAATTCTTTTCCTTTACAGAAGGAAGTGCTGGACTTGCGCCATTTGCTCCTCCATTATGATAGTAACTCGGAACATCTCCCTGGATAATCTTGATCATGAGCGGAATATCCGTTTTGACTGTCGTTTCCTTCGTCTCAAACGGAATAATAACCTTCAGCATCACCTCGACCTCCATAACAACCTGCACCATCACATTATTAATCCCGTACGGCTTCACTTGCTCCTTTACCTTTGCGCTTACATTTCCGATTGTTGTAAAGCTAACAGGAATTTCAGGTCCTATATTTCCAAGAATGGCGTTCTTCGTTACCTGCCCGAGCGGTACCGTAAACAGGATGCCCTCATCAGCTAAACTTTTTGCCAAATTGACCTTTGTTTTCCCTTTAATGCCTAACTTCTCCACATTTCCCTTTTCCGCTTCATGCAAATATTTTTCCATAGTAGTTGTCGTAGACGTCACGATGGAGCTTACCATTTGTGCATCAACATCAATAGATGATACATTGCCATCGTTGTCCTTTTCTACCTTTACAAGTTTTTCTGTATTTAATCCTTCTGATACCCTATCTTCTACAGCCTTTGTCATGATCACAGTAGCAAGCCGCTTCGTTTGTACTTCCGCATAAGACATGAGCGTCGGTTCAATGCCTTTATTGACAAGCCATAGCCCTTGAACGCTCAGCACGAGAAAAATGAAAAATGAAATCAGCAGCACATACCGAAATGGGAGCGGACCGCGGCGAAGCCTGAAGCTACGTCGTATTCTACGCATACAAAAAAACCTCCTTCCTAAACATATGTATGCAGGAAGAAGGGACAATATCTTTTAAATCATTTTTAGCATTGCATCGCGCCCAACCATGCCGACTGTAATGCCGTGCTTCTCCGCTTCGTACGTGACAGATTCTAGCGGTGCCTCAAGAAGCTGCTCAATCGTACGTACACCAACTGCACGCCCTGCAATAATACCGCGATCACTCAGCTTTTCATTCAATAAAGCAATATCAAGCGCACCACACATAATATAGCCCTTCTCACTCATCACCGCTAGCAGGTTTGTTTTTGGGAGCTTCACGCTTACCGCCAAAAAGGTATGATTGTCGATGACAATGGGCTCTAATGTAACCATTGCTTCTCACACTCCTCTCCTTTTATCTGTATGAAAGGAGAAAGCAGATGTTACAATTTCATTAAAGTGTCCTGAAGTACGTCACGCAGCAGCTCCGGCATAAAATACTTTTTCTCATTCGCATTTGCAAGCTCAGGGTAAATATATCCAAATGTAAACATATCAAGCGTACCCACTGAATACACCCGCTCTGGCTCAAGGGGGCATCCATTCACCAGTACCTCTTTTAACAACAGCTTATTCCCCGGAATGTCATCAGGGGTCACTTCAAGACCAGAATAAATCATTTTCCCCATCACTTTGCCGCGAAAACCAAGACCTTTAATTTCCAGCTGCTCAGTCTGTGGTCTGTGCGCTTTAATAATGACATCCCGCAATGTTTTTCCTGTAATAAGCAAACGGCATGGATTAATGGGGTGAGGACAAATACGGTGAATATCCCGGCGCGTAATATGTCCCTGGGGAAGTGAATCAAGAAGCACTCCTGCATTCAGCATGCCAATTTCTGCATCACACCACTCCTTTAAGGAGTCTGCAAGCAATTTATTAAATGCTGTTTCTTCATACCAATGTGCATGCAAAGCTTCCTTTAATTCGACAACAGGCTCATTCATTAGCTGCTCACTTTCTTCCTGCAGCACCCGCATGCTATGATCCATCCCAGTATCGCTATACCCGCCAAGGAGCCTAGAGGAAATAACACGTGCCTGCTTGCCTGTAAGTCTCTTCTCCGTAAATTGCAGCTTTACATGCCCCACATACTGTCCCCATTTCCCGGTACAGCAGAGAAGAGTATCGTTCACAAGCAGTCCGGTTTCAAACAAGTGATGCGTATGTGCACCAAGAATAACATCAATATCATAATGCGCAGCGATATATTCATCCTCATTGCGACCAAGATGAGATAAAAGAATAACAGCGTCTGCCTGATGACGAATCTCCGCCAATACCTCCTGTAACGCCTCGTATGGGTCACCGACTTTCCATCCAAGCTGCGAATAGAACGCTTCATATGCAACTGTAAGACCAAAAAATGCAATGACAGCTCCATTTGGCAATGTGTACAAATCATAAAGCTTCGTCCAGCTCGGACGACTTCCGTTCTCTTCAAATAAATTTGCAAGCAGCACTTGAAACTTTGCTTCTTCATACAGTTCAGCTAATTGCTTTTTAGAGAGCGTAATGCCTTCATTATTTCCGATGGTTACATAATCGTACTCTGCTTCGTTTAATAGCTTTACATTCCCCTTGCCGCCCGTTGCTTCAGAAATCACATGGAATCTATCAATATGATCACCAATGTCTAATATAAAAGCAGCTTCTCCCTGCTGCTTATGCCTTTGTTTTTCCTGCCGGACAAACCGGGAAATAGAACTCCATTCTTCAAAATGACTATGTAAATCATTTGTATGGTATAGATGAACGACTGTTTCTTGGTCTGGTTTCAGAAAACAACACTCCTCTCTCCGTTTGCCCATCTTCTTTATCATTTTTAGCTCAGAAGGCTCCCTCCTCAACTTATGTGGAGGCGGGAGAGTTCAACTTACTTGCGTACAATATAAAAAGAAATGGAATTTGTACAAGTCTCTTACTATAAATTATGTTATTTCAACAAGAAAAATCAATAAAAAGAGCAGGTTTCTAAAAGAGATTTTTCTTATAGAAAACTCGTCGACTGGCGAGCCCTGCCTTTGGGCGAAGACAGAGGCGTAGTTGCGCTTATACTGTATTCCTAAAATTTCTCACTACGTCGAATTATCTTCTAGCTAGAAATTTATACTTTCTTAAAGTGCAAAAAAACCGGCACAACTTAGTTAGGGAGATACATCCTGCAGGCCGCTTTCTATTCAAATCAAACAGGCTTTAGGAACGTCCCCTAAAGCCTGTTTGATTTGTTTCACTATAACATCCAATCCGTTAAGGTAATAAGAGTCTTAACCGATAGAACCTTCCATCTCGAATTTAATGAGACGGTTCATTTCAACTGCATATTCCATTGGAAGCTCACGCGTGAACGGCTCAATGAAGCCCATAACAATCATTTCTGTCGCTTCCTGCTCAGAAATACCGCGGCTCATGAGATAGAACAATTGCTCTTCAGATACCTTTGATACCTTTGCTTCATGCTCAAGTGAGATATTGTCGTTCAAAATCTCATTGTATGGAATTGTATCGGATGTGGATTGGTTATCCATGATAAGCGTGTCGCACTCGATGTTTGAACGGGAACCCGCCGCTTTACGACCAAAGTGAACGATACCACGATATGTTACCTTTCCGCCATGCTTAGAAATGGACTTAGATACGATTGTCGAAGATGTGTTTGGAGCTAAGTGAATCATCTTCGCACCCGCATCCTGATGCTGACCTTTACCAGCAATTGCGATAGAAAGCGTCAAACCACGTGCGCCTTCTCCTTTTAGGATAACCGCAGGGTATTTCATTGTCAGCTTAGAGCCAATATTACCGTCAATCCACTCCATTGTTGCATTCGCTTCACAAACTGTACGCTTCGTTACAAGATTGTAGACGTTGTTTGCCCAGTTTTGAATCGTTGTATAACGGCAGTAGCCGCCCTTTTTTACGATGATTTCTACAACAGCACTGTGAAGTGAGTTTGTTGTATAAACAGGAGCTGTACAGCCTTCTACATAGTGAACGTGCGCATCTTCATCAACAATAATTAATGTACGCTCAAATTGTCCCATGTTTTCAGAGTTAATACGGAAATACGCTTGCAAAGGCGTATCAACCTTAACTCCTTTTGGAACGTAGATAAAGGAGCCTCCAGACCAAACCGCAGAGTTCAATGCCGAAAATTTGTTATCAGTTGGAGGAACTACCTTTCCGAAATGCTCACGGAAAATATCTTCATTCTCTTTAAGAGCACTATCTGTATCTTTAAATACAATTCCAAGCTCTTCAAGGTCTTCCTTCATATTATGGTATACAACCTCAGACTCATACTGAGCGGACACACCCGCAAGGTATTTTTGCTCTGCTTCTGGAATACCAAGTTTATCAAATGTTGCTTTAATTTCGTCAGGTACTTCATCCCAAGACTTCTCGGACTTCTCAGACGGCTTTACGTAGTACGTAATTTCATCGAAGTTTAAGTCATTTAAGTCTCCGCCCCACTGTGGCATTGGCATGTTGTAGAAGTGATCCAGCGACTTTAAGCGGAAGTCCAGCATCCACTGAGGCTCACCCTTCATGCGGGAGATTTCTTCTACGATTTCTTTTGTCAATCCGCGCTTAGAGCGGAAAATCGATACATCTTTATCTTTAAATCCATATTTATAATCGCCGATATCCGGCAGTTGCTTCGCCATTTTATTTCCCTCCTTAATATCCCGAGAGCATTAATTATGATCGTGCAGGCCCTTCTCCATTGCCTTCCAGGCGAGAGTGGCACACTTAATGCGCGCCGGGAATTTCGAAACGCCCTGAAGCGCCTCGATGTCACCTAAGTCTACACTATCATCATATTCTTTTCCTTGCATCATGTTGGAAAAAATTGTAGAAAGTTTTAATGCTTCTTCTACTTTTTTTCCCTTTACTGCCTGCGTCATCATTGATGCTGATGACATTGAGATAGAACATCCTTCTCCCTCAAATTTTGCATCCTGCACAATGCCGTCCTCAACCTTCATTGTCAGCTGAATACGATCGCCACAGGTTGGGTTATTTAAATCTACCGTTACACTGTCATCGCCTAAAACCCCTCGATTGCGAGGTTTTTTATAATGATCCATAATCACTTGTCGGTATAATGCATCGAGATTATTAGAAGACATTTGTGAAATACTCCTTTGTCTTAATTAGCCCTTCAACAAATGCGTCCACTTCTTCTTCTGTATTGTATAGATAAAAGCTTGCCCGTGCTGTTGCTGACACCTTCAGCCATCTCATAAGCGGCTGAGCGCAATGATGTCCAGCGCGAACCGCAATTCCTTCTACATCCAGTACAGTCGCAACATCATGCGGATGCACATCGTCGATATTAAATGTTACTAAACCGGCACGATGCTTTGGTCCGTAAATTGTCACGCCCTCCACTTCGGATAAGCGTTCCATTGCGTACTGTACCAATTTGTGTTCATGGGCTTCAATGTTTTCAAGACCAAGATCTTCCAGAAAGTCGATCGCTGCACCAAGTCCGATAGCACCGCCGATAATTGGCGTACCTGCTTCGTGCTTCCATGGAAGCTCCTTCCATGTTGACTCGTATAAATCTACGAAGTCAATCATTTCGCCGCCAAACTCTGCCGGCTCCATATTCTCCAAAATATGCTTTTTGCCGTATAATGCGCCTACGCCAGTCGGACCACACATCTTATGGCTCGACAATACATAGAAGTCACAGTCTAAATCCTGTACATCGATCTTCATGTGCGGTGTGCTTTGTGCCCCGTCTACCACCATGATTGCACCATTACGATGCGCAATCGCGGTGATTTCCTTAATCGGATTGATTGTGCCAAGCACATTGGAGACATACATAACAGATACGATCTTCGTATTCGGTGTAACTGTTTTTTCTACATCTTCAAGAGAAATCGTACCATCCTCTTGAAGAGGGATGTATTTTAATGTTGCCCCTTTTTTCTTTGCTACCTGCTGCCAAGGAATAATATTGGCGTGATGCTCCATGTACGTTATCACGATTTCATCACCAGCACCAACATGCTCCATACCGTAGCTGCTGGCAATCATATTTAACGCTGTTGTCGTTCCGCGTGTAAATACAATTTCTTGCATCGAACGGGCATTAATAAACTTTCGAACTTTCTCACGAGCGCCTTCATATGCGTCAGTCGCTTTCGTACCGAGTGTATGAACACCGCGATGTACGTTGGAATTATATCCTTTATAGTAATTATCGAGCGCCTCAATTACAGAAAGCGGCTTTTGTGAAGTTGCGGCATTATCCAAATACACAAGCTGTTTACCGTTCACCTGCTGATGAAGAATGGGAAACTGTTGGCGTATCGCTCCAATATCCATTAGCGAACTTTCCTTTCAATGACCTCAACAAGCTGTGTTTTTACTCCTTCAATCGGGAGCTCATTCACAACCGGGCCCAAGAAGCCATGGATTACAAGGCGTTCAGCCTCTTTTTTAGGAATACCGCGGCTCATTAAATAATAGAGCTGCAACGGATCTACGCGTCCCACAGAAGCTGCGTGCCCTGCCATTACATCATCTTCATCAATTAACAAGATTGGGTTTGCATCACCGCGCGCTTTTTCGCTCAGCATCAGCACACGAGATGTCTGCTGCGCATCTGATTTGGAAGCGCCATGCTCGATTTTACCGATTCCATTGAAAACGGATGTTGCTGCATCCTTTTGCACACCGTGCTTTAAGATATTACCTGCAGAGTTTTTACCAAAATGCACAACGCTTGTTGTAAAGTTTTGGATTTGTTCGCCGCGGCCAACTGTTACTGTTTTCGTATCGCCGACAGAACCATCACCCATAAGGTTTGTAATATTTTCAGAAATTGTATTTCCGTCATTCATTAAGCCCAGTGCCCACTCTAAACGAGCATCACGGCCAACTGTACCACGGCGGTTTACATAAGTCGTAATCCCTTTAGAAAGAAGATCAACCGCACCAAATTTCACTACTGCCCCTTGTTCAGCAATTACTTCAGCAATGATATTCGCAACACCTGTTGTATTTTCATTCGCTACGTAGTTTTCCACGTATGTTACAGAGCTGTTTTCATCCGCCACAACTAGAACATGGTTGTATACGTTAGCTTCTTCACTATCTACGACAAATACAGCTTGAAGCGGAGTTTCAAGTACAACGTTTTTCGGAACGTATACAAATACGCCGCCATTAATTAATGCTGCATGAAGAGCTGTTAAGCGATGCTCATCGACCTTAACGCCCTTTGTCATTAAGTACTTTTGCACTAAATCGCCGTGCTCACGAGCTGCTGTTACAATATCTGTGAAAATAACACCTTTAGCCTTTGCTTCTTCAGACAATACAACAAAAGCTGGTGTGCCGCTGCGCTGTACAAGCACGTTTTTCTCTTCTTCTGTGTTGAAAAGCTTCTTTACATCCTCTGGAAGCTCTTCAAGGGAGCTTACAGCCTCTTGCTTTGCCGTACGTCCCGTACCAATGAAATCCCACTTGCCGATTTTCGTTTTGTCCGGCTTCGGCATTAGAAGTGTATCCGCTTTGGCAAGGGCTTGTAAGCGAAACTCCGTCAACCATGCAGGCTCTCCGCTTGCCAATTGACGAACATAGTCTTGATCGAATGGTAGTGTACCGATTGTCATGATTATCCTCCTATCCGCTTACGCTTCTTGCTCTGCTTCGTCTTCGATGCCGAGTTCCTTTTTAATCCAGTCATATCCTTCTGCTTCTAGACGTTGTGCCAATTCTGGGCCACCAGATTTCACAACGCGGCCGTTCATCATAACGTGTACAAAATCAGGCGTGATGTAGTTAAGAAGACGTTGATAGTGCGTGATAATCAAGCAGCCAAAATCTTCACTACGCATTTCATTGATTCCTTTAGAAACAACCTTTAACGCGTCGATATCCAATCCAGAATCGATTTCATCTAAGATGGCAAACTTCGGCTGAAGCATCATTAATTGCAGAATTTCGTTGCGCTTCTTTTCACCGCCGGAGAAGCCTTCATTTAAATAACGTTGCGCCATTGCAGAATCCATTTCTAAGAAGTCCATGTTTTTGTCCAATGTACGGATGAACTTCATTAGAGAGATTTCGTCGCCCTCTTCACGACGTGCATTCATTGCAGAACGCAAGAAGTCTGCATTTGTTACACCGTTGATTTCGCTTGGATATTGCATTGCCAGAAATAGACCAGCACGAGCTCTCTCGTCAACTTCCATTTCTAATACATCTTCACCGTCAAGCGCAATGCTTCCGCTTGTTACTTCATATTTTGGATGACCCATAATTGCAGAAGATAACGTTGATTTACCCGTTCCGTTCGGACCCATGATTGCATGGATTTCTCCGCCTTTCACTTCAATATTTACACCTTTTAAGATTTCTTTTTCATCAATGGATACATGTAGATCCTTAATTGTTAAAGTTGAACCAGCCATCACAATACCTCCAGTTTGTTTCTATATAGAAGAAAAATTGTTATAGAACTTTCACATTCTCATTTTATTCTCATTCTTATTTTATATCAATTAAAATTATATATCAAACAGTTAGGGAATTTTCGGAATTTTCCAACTGTTAAATACCTCAAGCTCTTTGTACCATTTTATCATTTGTATTTTTTTGTGTTTTACGCTTCCTTCAAACGCAATGTATGTATTTTTTGAGCTCCCCATGCAGCTTCACTTTTCTAAAGAGGCTTCGTTCCATCAAAGAAAGGCGAATGTTTTCATGAAACCAATTCGAGCACCATTATACTATACTATCCTAAAAAATAATAATGTGCTTGTTTAAACTACTGGAAAAAATCAACACGCTATTATGAAAGGGCTGTATGTTTCAGAGCGTTCATTCGCTGCTTCCAAGCTGTAATAGCCCTGCCTTTCTCTCTTAAATCATAAGAACCCCTACGGGAATCAAATCGCAGGGGTTCTGTCCAGCATTTGAAGTCTGGGGAACTTCAAAGACTTCAAATGATTTATTTACTTGCAGGGATAACAGCGCCTTGATATTTTTCTTGAATGAAATCTTGAATTTCCTTAGACTGCAGCACTTCTACTAATGCTTGCAGTTCTTCACGCTTTTCATCGCCCTTGCGAACAACTACTAAGTTAGAAGGAACAACGTCACTTCCTTCAAATGCAATACCATATTTTTCAATATCGACTTTTCCTTCAAGCGCATAGTTTGTGTTAATTACTACAGCGTCTCCTTCGTCATTTTTAAAGGAAGTAGCAAGAAGCTTTGCCTCAATCAACGTTGAAAAGTCTAGGTTCTTTGGATTTTCTACGATATCTTCCACGCGTGCGTTTGCACCGACGCCCTCTTTAAGCTTGATTAACCCAGCTTTTTCAAAAATCGGAAGAATACGTCCATGATCACTGAACGAGTTACTCATAATGATTTTCGCACCTTCTGGAAGTTCTTCTAAACTTTTGTATTTTTTAGAATAAATCCCAATCGGTTCTTTATGAACTTCACCGATGCTCACGAAGTCATAGCCCTTTTTCTCCATCTCTAGCTCTAAATACCCTGGAGTTTGGAAATAGTTCGCATCAAGCTCTTTTTCCTTTAATGCAACGTTTGGTAAAACATAATCTTGAAACACTTCAACTTCAAGATCAATTCCTTTTTCCGCAAGCAAAGGCTTTGCTGCTTCCAAAATTTCAGCATGTGGAACAGCGGATGCTCCCACCACTAGCTTTGTCTTTCCATCAGCTGCCTTTTCCTCTGTAGTGTCTGCTCCGCCGCAAGCCGCTAAAGCAAGAACAAAAACAGCTACAATGAGACTAAGTAGTCTTTTCATTTTGCGTTCCTCCCTAATTACCTTTTATCTATTTTTTTAGTAAAATAATCTCCAGTAAACTGGATGATAAACACAAGAATTAAAATAGCTACCGTAGCAACAAATGTTAATAATGGGTTGCTGCCTTGGAACCCCTCTAAATAGGCGAAGTTTCCAAGCCCCCCAGCCCCGATAACACCAGCCATGGCCGTATAGCTAACAAGAGCGATAGCTGTAACAGTAATACCTGAAACTAAAGCAGGCAATGCTTCTGGTATAAGCACCTTAAAAATAATTTGTCCATTAGAAGCTCCCATCGCATAAGACGCCTCTATGACACCTTTATCAATCTCGCGGAGCGCAATTTCCACCATGCGGGCATAAAACGGTGCTGCACCAATGATTAAAGCAGGCAATGCAGCATTAGCCCCTAGAATACTTCCTACAATCCATTTAGTAAGAGGAATAAGCAGTACAATCAATATAATAAAGGGGATGGAACGAAATACATTCACAAACAACCCGATAATCGTATTAACAACCTTGTTCTCCCACATATTTCCTTTACTTGTTAAAAACAAAAGTAATCCGAGTGCTAACCCTAAAATGAATGTAACTGCAACCGAAACAGTGGTCATATAGATGGTTTCCTGCGTTGCATCGATTAGTTTTTCCAATTTAATTATCTCTAACCACTCATTATTCATACTCGACCACCTCAACTTCTACCATCTTATCCTGAATAAAAGCAATGGCTCTAACAATCTCCTCATTCTCACCCTGAAGCTGAACAAACAATGTCCCATAGGAACCTTTTTGTGTTCGGGAAATTTCCCCTTGCAAAATATTAATATCCAGTTCAAACTGACGAATCAAATCTGTAATAAGGGGCTTCCCTGCAGCATCACCAACAAACGTTAATTTCACAATCTTCCCATCTGGATACTGATGAAGTAATTGTCCAATTGTTTCTCTTGCTTCATCTGATTCAGTCACTTGCTGCACAAACTTTTTCGTTGTTGCATGTTTAGGATGTTTAAATACTTCCAGAACTTCGCCTTGTTCGACGATGTTCCCACTTTCCATAACAGCTACGCGATGGCAAATTTTGCGAATTACATGCATCTCATGGGTAATAAGTACAATTGTCAAGCCGAGTCTTTTATTAATATCGACTAATAAATCCAAAATGGAATCTGTTGTTTGCGGATCAAGAGCAGATGTTGCTTCATCACATAGCAATACCTTTGGATTATTTGCAAGTGCGCGCGCTATGCCAACACGCTGCTTTTGCCCGCCGCTAAGCTGTGATGGATACGCATCTCCTCGTCCCTCTAGTCCAACCAAACGAATAAGTTCATCAACACGTTTTTGACGTGCTTCTTTTGGAACCCCAGCGATTTCTAATGGGAATGCTATGTTTTCGCGTACCGTGCGGGACCAAAGAAGATTAAAATGTTGAAAAATCATCCCAATTTCTTGACGAGCCTTGCGTAACTCCTTGCCGCGAATCGCAGAAATGAGACGCCCTGCTACTGTGATGCGGCCAGAAGTCGGCTTTTCTAGCTGATTCAGCATACGTATTAATGAGCTTTTCCCTGCTCCGCTATATCCAATAATGCCAAAGATCTCTCCTTGGCGAATCTCTAAATTTGCATCATGAACAGCTGTAACTGTTCCACTTTTTGAACGGTAGATTTTCTGGACATTCTCTAATAGAATCAATATCCTCTCACCTCGTCATTGAGTCATATTTTACAGTAGAGAAAACTCGCCGACTGGCGAGCCCTGCTCTTGGGCGAAGACAGAAGCGCAGTTGCACTTATACTGTATTCCTAAAATTTCTCGCTACGTCGAACGATCTCCAGCTAGAAATTTATACTTAAAGCAAAAAAACTAAAGTAAAAAAACCTTTCTGCTTCAGATAAGCAGAAAGGTTTTCGAACAATCGCCGCATATCCTTTCCTCTCATCTCTCAAAGCATTCGCTTCGCAGGAATTGGCACCATTTCAACATATGCTGACGGTTGCCGGGCTTCACAGGGCTCAGTCCCTCCACCTCTCTTGATAAGAGAACATCAAGCATACAGTACCTGATGTGTTTCACGTTTTATCACATAATTGACATTCTATCAATCTCGCAAACCTATGTCAACAATAACGATTTATTATTTTCAAAAAACTATAAAGTAAATTATCCCATGGGATTACTACATTTTTTATATTTAAAATGCAGAAAATTATTATTTTTAAAATTTTTTAGAAAAATATAAATATAAAACAAAAAAGAGAGCGTTTAAGCTCCCTTTTCTAACGGCTTGCATATATGAAACAGAGATTCTGCCAATAAAAGCGTTCGGTATGATCCTATATACTTCGTTCCCTTCCACCTTAGCAGCAGCTGCAGCCGGACAAGACCTTTTACCAGGCTATGTACATCTTCTTCCTTCAAAAATGTAATCGTATCTGTTCCCTTTATTCCTTCTAACAATGTGATTTCATGGCATGACATTTTTAAAGAGCAGCTTTCTTCCTTAAACCGAAAACAAATGACCTTTTCCTCCAAAGGCAAAAGCGGCTCCAAATGCTGCTGAGCACTTGCGTAACTCGCAAACGACTGCAACAATGCTTGTAACGTCATTTCCATCACTCCTCGTGAATAAGGCTTTGTATATATTTTCCATTTATTCACGAAGCAACCCTTTAATAATAGCTCGACATTTTCTTCTTATTTCTTAGGAAATATGTCAAGTTTTTGCAATTCATTATAAATAAAGTCTACTGACTGGAACGCGTACATTCGTTTTGTAACAATGCCGTGCTTGAAAACAAGCAGGCACGGCACACTCTCAATCTCATACCGCTCCGCCAAAGAAGGAGCATAATTGAGGTTAACCGTACCAACTGTCATCTCAAGCGCCGCCTCTACAACCGTTAACATCCTCTTCGCAAGCTGGCACGTTCCGCACATGGGCGTCTGCACATAAAGAACGGTTGCTTCTCCTTCTTGAATTTTATTTTCCACATCTTCCCCTGTCCACTCAATCATTTACGTCATCCTTACTTTAAAAATTCTGCATACACGTCTATATCTGCTCCAAGCAACACGCTTGCAAGGTGCTGCACTGGTGCTGTCGCTACTTCCCGGTACGTACGGTCAATATACAAATGCTCTGCATGCGGAAACTCACGCTTGAATTGTCTGCGAAGCTTCTCACCTGCTTCATCTGCATCAACCAGTATGTACACCTCTTTATCATAAAGCTGGTCAACAAATTCGTCCATTTTAGATGAACTGATCGTTCCGTTCGTGCATACGATTTCTACAGGCTCCTTAATAAGATTTGCAATTTTCTTTTTATCGGATCTTCCCTCAACAATTATCACTTTTTCCATTTCCATCATTGTGCATCACCCGACTAATATAGACTATGATACAACCTTAATATATAGTATATTCTTTCTTTTCGTCTTGTTTCCTGTTTTATCGAAACTGACCATACGCAAATATTGTCAATTTTGATAAAGAAAACTCGTCGATTGGCAAGCCGTTAGGCGAAGACAGAGACGTAGTTGCACTTATACTTTATTCCTAAAATTTCTCACTACGTCGAACGGACTCCTAGCTAGAAATTTATACCTAAAGTGTAAAGAAAACTCGTCGATTGGCAAGCCGTTAGGCGAAGACAGAGACGTAGTTGCACTTACACTGTATTCCTAAAATTTCTCGCTATGTCGAGTTGGCCTCTAGCTGAAAATTTATATTTTTTTAAAGTATAAAAAGCAAGAAGGAGACGGTTTGTCCGTCTCCTCATTCTTCACCCTTGATTTGTCATTTTCTCATATTGTTCAGCAGTTAATAAGCTATCAAGCTCAGCTGCATCCGCGAGCTCAACAACTACCATCCACGCACCTTCGTACGGAGACTCATTCACAAGCTCAGGGCTGTCACTTAACTTTTCATTTACTTCCACAACTTTACCGCTCACAGGCGCATAAAGTTCAGAAACTGTTTTCACGGATTCTACGCTGCCAAACGGCTCATTTGACTTTAGTACAGCACCAACCTCTGGAAGCTCTACAAATACAATATCACCAAGTTCATGCTGCGCAAACTCAGTAATACCGACGATCACACGGCTCCCGTCTACTTTCACCCACTCGTGCTCTTCGGAATAACGTAACTCTTTAGGAATGTTCATTTTTGTCCCCTCCATACTTTGTATCAATTATGTAAATGCCCAGTCGGCACTACAGCCATTCTCTCTCGAACTGCTCTTCGTTAAAACCAACTGTCGCCTTGCTGCCATTTGTCAGAATGGGACGCTTAAGCAGCATACCGTCAGATGCAAGCAGATCTAGCATTTCCTCTTCACTTGCCGTCTTCAATGTATCCTTTAAGCCAAGCTCACGATACTTCATACCGCTCGTATTGAACAGCTTTTTTAAATCAAGACCGCTTGCCTGGTGCAGCTCGCGCACCTCTTCCTTAGACGGCGGATTTTCTACAATATGTATCATGTTGTAGGAAACACCATGCCCTTCAAGCCATTTTTTTGCCTTTTGGCATGTTCCGCATTTCGGATAAGAATAAAATGTCACTGTCATACTATCACCTGCCCTTTACTATCTCTATTGTAGCATAGACGGGTATTTTTTTCCTAATTTGCTCACCTATGGCAAGTTTTATACTATTTCACTGCCTGTTATGTTTATCCTGCAAAGTGTCTCTTGTTCACTATCCAAAAAGATACGTTCCCTCATATACGTCAAAGCAATATATCCTCTCTATTTTGGCACACAACTTGCATGTATAAAAGGTGAACATAGTGAGAATAGGGGGAATGAGGATGGCTTACGCAACAAAAATGACTTACGCAGTACCAGGTGAACAAGGTGCAAAAATTTCATTTAAAAACCGATACGACAATTTTATCGGAGGCAAATGGACAGCTCCAGTTGATGGACAATACTTTGACGTAATATCTCCTGTTACTGGGCGAGTGTTTTGTCAGGTAGCACGTTCACAGGCTGAGGATATAGAGTTGGCACTTGACGCTGCTCATGCCGCAAAAGACAAATGGGGTAAGATGTCGGTTGCAGATCGTGCGAACATTTTAAATAAAATCGCGGATCGCATGGAGCAAAATTTAGAAATGCTGGCCGTTGCAGAAACATGGGATAACGGAAAACCAGTTCGTGAAACTCTCAATGCCGATCTTCCGCTAGCAATTGACCACTTCCGTTATTTTGCAGGCTGCATCCGCGGACAAGAGGGTACGATTGGTGAGGTTGACCAAGATACTGTCGCTTATCATTTTCATGAGCCTCTCGGCGTTGTGGGTCAAATTATCCCTTGGAATTTCCCGCTTCTTATGGCAACATGGAAGCTTGCTCCCGCTCTTGCGGCTGGAAATTGCGTTGTGTTAAAGCCAGCAGAGCAGACACCTGTCAGCATTATGGTATTAGTAGAGCTTATTGCTGATTTACTTCCGGACGGTGTCCTGAATGTTGTAAATGGTTTTGGCCTTGAAGCTGGTAAGCCCCTTGCTTCAAGCAATCGCATCGCCAAAATCGCGTTTACGGGAGAAACAACAACAGGTCGTCTTATTATGCAATATGCCTCCCAAAACCTTATCCCTGTTACGCTTGAACTGGGCGGAAAATCGCCAAATATCTTCTTTGAGGACGTGCTCGATGCAGATGATGATTTCTTTGATAAAGCGATTGAAGGATTCGTATTATTTGCATTGAACCAAGGAGAGGTTTGCACATGCCCTTCGCGCGCACTCATCCAAGAGTCCATTTATGACCGCTTTATGGAGCGGGCATTGCAGCGTGTAAATATGATTAAACAAGGCAACCCGCTTGACCCTGACACAATGATTGGTGCACAAGCCTCCGCTGAGCAGCTTGAGAAGATTCTTTCCTATATTGATATTGGTAAGCAAGAAGGTGCAGAGCTGCTAACAGGCGGTGGACGTAATGTATTGGACGGCGACCTGGAAAATGGCTATTATGTAAAACCGACTGTATTTAAAGGTCACAATAAAATGCGCATTTTCCAGGAAGAAATTTTTGGTCCCGTTGTTTCTGTTACAACGTTTAAAACACCAGAAGAAGCGCTCCAAATCGCCAATGATACGCTTTATGGCTTAGGTGCAGGCGTTTGGACACGCGATATCAATAAGGCATACCGCTTTGGCAGAGCGATTGAGGCAGGACGTGTTTGGACGAACTGCTACCACTCCTACCCTGCTCACGCAGCATTCGGTGGATACAAAATGTCAGGTATCGGCCGTGAAACACATAAAATGATGCTCAGTCATTACCAGCAAACGAAAAATATGCTTGTGAGCTACAGCCCGCAAAAATTAGGGTTTTTCTAAAGAAAAGACAACTCGCCGACTGGTAAGCCGCTAGGCGAAGACAAAGGTGTAACTGCACTTACACTTTGTTCCTAAAATTTTCTACTGCGTCGAATGAACTTCTAGCTGGAAATTTAGACTTCTTAAATTGTAAGAAAAGTAGCCACAGCCTAGTTCATATAGAACAAGAATATAAAAACAAAAGCTTCCATTTGCTTCCCGCAGCGGAAGCTTTCATATTAGGAGGTGTACACTATGGAACAAATACAACGAGTTATCGCAACCGATGCAGCACTTTCACTTATTCAGTATTTACAAAGTAAGCACGGTCCTCTTCTCTTTCATCAATCAGGAGGCTGCTGTGACGGAAGCTCGCCAATGTGTTATCCAGCAGGTGATCTTTTAATCGGAGATCACGATACATTACTCGGCTATATTGGGGGGTGTCCATTTTATATTGCCCAAGCGCAGTATGAGTATTGGAAACATACACAGCTTATTATTGATGTAGTAGATGGCAGAGGCGGAATGTTCTCACTCGAAGGACCAGAAGGAAAACGATTTTTGACAAGATCGCGCGTATTTACAGCTCAAGAACTGCAGCAGCTCTAGAAAAGCGGAATCGACACGATTTATCTCTGTAGGAAATTATTCTTCATAAATTTACTTTTTTCAAATGGCAGGATTGTCTCCTGTCATTTTTTATATAAACGTGCCGATAAATTGTCCAATTCGTGCCGTTTTTTCGGCACACTATACCAAACTTTCGGCAAACATTTTCATTTTGTGCACTCCTACACATCTAAAAAATTGGCACAGCTTTTGCTTCTATAAAGATGTAGTTTGAAAATAAAAAAGGGGAGATTTGAAAATGAGTACAAATAGAATGATGAAAGCAGCCATTGTAAACGAATTTAAACAGCAGCTTGAAATTAAAGAAGTACCAATTCCTGAAATAGGCTACGGTGAAGTGCTTGTCAAAATTAAAGCTTGCGGCGTCTGCCATACAGACCTTCATGCCGCACATGGGGATTGGCCAATAAAACCAAAGCTTCCGTTAATTCCAGGACATGAAGGTGTTGGAATTGTAGAGGAGGTCGGTCCTGGCGTAACCTCTATTAAAGCCGGTGATGCAGTCGGCATTCCTTGGCTATACTCCGCTTGCGGTGAATGTGAATATTGTTTAACTGGACGCGAAACGTTGTGCCCGCATCAATTGAACGCTGGATATTCCGTAGATGGCGGCTATGCTGAGTATTGTAAAGCTCCTGCCAATTACATCGTTAAAATCCCGGATGGTCTCAGCTTTGAAGAAGTTTCTCCCATTTTCTGCGCTGGTGTGACAACGTATAAAGCATTAAAAGTATCCGAAGCGCAGCCTGGCGATTGGGTTGCGATTTACGGCATCGGCGGTCTCGGACACGTTGCCTTACAATACGCAAAAGCGATGGGCTTTAACGTAATTGCTGTTGATATTCAAGACGACAAGCTTGAACTAGCCGCGCAGCTTGGCGCAGATATTACGATTAATGGTTTAAAGGTAGATCCTGTCCAGGAAATTTATGAACGTGTTGGCGGTGTCCAATCCGCTATCAGCGTCGCTGTAACGAAACGTGCTTTTGAACAAGCCTACCGCTCTGTAAAACGCGGCGGCACTCTCGTTGTTGTTGGTCTTCCAAATGATGAACTGCCGATCCCAATTTTCGATACTGTCTTAAATGGCGTAACGGTAAAGGGCTCCATCGTTGGAACGAGAAAGGATTTACAGGAATCCCTTGCCTTTGCAGCACAAGGCAAAGTTCGCACAAATATTGAAATACAGCCGCTTGATAACATTAATGAAGTATTCCAGCGTATGGAAAAAGGACAAATTAATGGTCGAATTGTTTTAACGATGGTTTAAAATTTGTACACATTCGTATCCTCACTCTGCACACAAAATACTATTGCCCCCGTGTAAAAACGGGGGGCTTTTATCAGATTAGGGAAAGGCCTTATTCAGCAAATCCAGTCTGCTTTCTAATGCAAATAATACTCGCATTGTTTTAATATAAAAAAATATCAGACTGTGTCCGTTTCTTCTTATATCCCAGTATCCCCCTTTTTTTCATTCAACAAATAACGCAGCTTTCGCATCGTAATTTGCAATCGTTTTGCTGCTTCACTCCGATTTCCAAGCGTATTTTGCAACGCCTTAAGAATAAAAGCTTTCCCAATTTGAGACTCCAGCTGCTTGACCTGAGCAAGCACTTCTTCAAGCTGAACATCATCTTTTTTCTCAAACGTTGTTAAAACATCTTGACTCCATGTGCGTAAATAATCCTCAAGCTCATGATTCTGTTTACGCATATCCGATTCTAGAGAGGACGGCATACGTATAGAAACCTCCTCTGTATCCCAAAGCGGCAAGTCTTCTTCTGTTATAACAGTCTGATCAGAATCAAAGAGCGCAATTGTTCTCGCGACAAAATTGGCAAGTTCCCGAATATTACCCGGCCAGCGATATTCCTGTAAACGTCTGATCGCCCCCTTACTAAATGATATATTCCCGCTCCCATACCGCTCTAGCATATGTTGAATCAACAATGGGATATCCTCTTGTCGCTCTCGAAGAGGAGGGATCTTTACATGAACGACATTCAATCTATAAAATAAATCCTCGCGAAAGGTTTTCTTTCGAACAGCTTCCTGTAAATTTTCATTGGAAGCAGCAATTACCCTGGCATTTGTACGCAGCACTGCGGTACCACCGACACGCATAAACTCACGCGTCTCTAGTACGCGCAGCAGCTTCACTTGAATCAAATGGGAAGCCTCTGCCACCTCATCCAAGAATAATGTACCTTTACTCGTAAGCTCAAACAAACCTTTTCGCTGCTGCACCGCCCCAGTAAAGGAACCCTTCTCATGGCCAAACAGCTCGCTTTCGAGAAGCGACTCGGAAATAGCCCCGCAGTTTACGCCAATAAACGCTTCCTTGCTACGCGGACTCGCTTCATGAATAAAGCGAGCAAGTACTTCCTTGCCCGTGCCAGTCTCCCCTTCTATTAAAATATTTACTGGCTTTTGCGCTACCTTGTAAACAGTGTGAAGCAGTTGCTTCATTTTCTCACTCTTCCCAATTACAAGACCGCTTCTTATTGCTGCCTCCTGCAAGTACTGGTTAACAGATTCATCTCCTCCAGCAAGCAGTTCATCTATTTGCTGCTCTAATATATCTATATCATCAAACGGTTTCTCCAAGTAGTTGCTTGCCCCCAGCTTCATAGCATCAACAGCTGTTTGAATAGTGCTGTAGCCTGTCATAATTACAGCTTTACATGCCGGCTGCTGCTGTTTCAAATATTCTAATAAGGACAGACCATTTGCATCAGGGAGCTTGAGATCCAACAAAGCAATTTGAAAGCGCTGTTTTTTTAGATCAAGATGATAGAAATCCTTGCCGCTGTTTACTACTGTGACACGATATCCTTTCGACATAAACAAATGGGAAAGAAAGGTTCCTATTTCCTTTTCATCATCCACAATTAAAATCCGAATCAACAGTCACACCTCCGTATGATTTACAAACTGGAGAGGCAATCGCAGCGTAAACGTGCTCCCCTCATACACGCGGCTATGTACCTCAATCGCTCCACCGTGCGCCTTTGCAATACCGATACTAACTGATAAACCGAGACCTGTTCCTTTCCCAACCCCTTTTGTGGTATAAAAAGGATGAAAAATTTGCGACAGCCTATTCTCTTCAATTCCAATCCCGTTGTCACTGATAGAAATACAAGCGCAGTCCTTCTCCCAAAACGTTCGAATTACAATCTCTCCCCTTTCATGGCTCTTCTCTTCAATCGCATCTCTGGCATTTAACAGCAAATTGATAATAACTTGTTCAATTTGCGACTGGCTGGCTTCTACAAGGGGCAGAGCTGGCTCCAACAGTTGCTTTATCGTGATTCTTTGTTGCTTTAGCTGCCCCTTCAATAAATGAAGTACCTGTCCTATTGCTTCATTCAAAGAGCATGGAGAAAATAGATACTCATCTTGCCGAGAAAAGGTGAGCAAGCTTTTAATAATCGTTTTGCAGCGGCTTCCGCAGCTATGAATATCCTTTAAAAGAGTAAAAGATGCATCCTGCTCCGCCGTACTTCGAAGCAGCAGCTGAGCATTTCCAAGAATAGCTGTTAACGGACTATTTAGCTCGTGTGCAATACCGGCTGCCATCTCCCCGATCGCCGCCAGCTTTCCAGAGTGCTGCAGCTGCAGTTCAACTTTTCGTTTTTCTGTTACATCCTTGATATACGCAATAACGCCGTAGACCTGCTGCTCATTATTCTGAACCGGATATGTATACATCTCACAAATAGATCCATTCGGAAAATAGACTTCTATATATCCAGGCTTTTTGGACAGAAAGGTTTCTCGCAGGAGCTCCTTGTGCATCTCGTGTAACAGTGGTACATCCAAGCCGCCTTCCATCTGGAAAAACTCTCTCACAGCGTCATTACATTGCAACACTCGCAGCTCCTCATCAAATACAATAATCATATCATTCACTGCTTTAAACGTATCCTCCCATTGCTGCTTGCCCTGAAGCACCTCATTATATAATTGGGCATTTTCGATACTCACAGCGAGATGATCGGTTAGCTGCTCTAAAAACGCAAGGTCATCCATTCCCCAATCTGGGCTTTCACGGCAACCGATGCTTAAAATACCAATTCTTTTCTTCTTACTATAAATCGGAAGTATTAGCACTGTTCTAATCCCTAGCTCAAGTAAATGCGGCTTCTCATAAAAAGAGGCTTGCTCCTCAATTAAATTTTGAAAAATAGTTTGCCTCTTGTTTAAGGCGGACCAATATAAGGAGTTTCCATGCGGGATAGGAGTTCCAACTTCCAGTGTATAGCTATCCTTCGGATAAACATTAGTTAAAATGAGCTGTGAATCATGCAGCAACAGCAAACCAAAGCGTTCAAATTGAATCAGTGCCCGGAGCTTCTCGATAACATTTTGCAAAATTTCCTCCGGCGACATATCAACCTTCATGCTTTTCATCACTTCACTGATAATTTCGAGCTGCATATTTTTTTTACGAAGCTGGCCAACTGTTTCTTTCAGCTCCGTATAGTAATTACGCTTTGAAGATTTGACACCCGTTAAAAGGGCAATCATTTCTTGTTTGTCCTCAAGCATATCTCTTCCTCCTAAAGAGCTCGGGCTAACAAGCTTTTTGCCTGCTCTAGCGTCATATCACGCGGATTCGTAATCATGCAGGCATCCTCAAGCGCTGCTAAGCAAATGCTGTGGATTATGCTATCCGTAATTCCAAGATCGCTCAGCCGCTGTGGCGTTCCAATATCAATTGATAGCTCTTGTACAAACTGAATGGCTGCATTTCCCGCCTCTCGCTGCGTTAGTGCCCGTGTATCAATTCCCATACACTCGGCAATCTGGCCAAATCGCCCCGGAGCAGCTATAAAGTTAAAATCCATCACATAAGGAAGCAAAATTGCATTAATTTCACCATGAGAAATGGGGGACATACCGCCAATCGCATGGGAAATAGCATGAGCTGCTCCCAAAATCGCATTAGAAAATGCAAGGCCAGCCTGCAAACTTGCCATCGCCATCGCTTCTTTTGCTTCCGCATTGGTTCTTGAAGCAACGGATGGCCGTAAATAGGAGGATACAAGAGAGAGTGCATTTTTTGCCTGTACGTCCGTCAATGGTGTAGCTGCGATACTCACATATGACTCAATGGCATGCGTGAGCACATCTAAACCTGTAGCTGCTGTTAATGCGCTATCTTTCGTGATTAACGTATACGGGTCTATTATCGCGATATCCGGAACCAATGTTTTTGAAACGATTGTCATCTTTTTCTGCCGCTTGGAATCTGTGATCACTGAAAACTGCGAAACCTCAGAGCCAGACCCTGCTGTTGTCGCGATCATGACCATAGGAGGAAGCGGCTTTTCAATTTTATCTACTCCCTCATAGTCATGAATCGTACCGCCATTTGCAGCTAACACAGCAATAGCCTTCGCCGCATCTAAAGCGCTTCCGCCACCGACTCCAATGACCGCATCACACTCATTTTCAATAAATGAGGCGCAGCCGTTCATAACGTCCATGTCCCTCGGGTTGGTCGTAATATCCATAAACATCGCAAAAGGCAAACCTGCTTGTCTGCAGCAATTCATTACTGTCTCCAGCCACCCTGCCTGCGCAACACCCAAATCACTTACAATAAATACTTTTTTTGCTCCTAGGCGCATACAAGCATCTGCTGCCTGTTGGATCGTGTTATTCCCAAAGATAATCTCCGGTGCTACAAATTTGCTAATACGCATCATTATCACCTATAAAAAGATTGATAGTATTACAATTATGTGAAAACCTGTAAATTCCTGTTTGTTTTTGGAGAATTTCTTATAAGAAAAGCAGACAAGGCCCGCCTTTTATGGCAGCGTAGGGGTGGGCCGGAGTAAAAGGCGCTTTTTGCCTTTTGCGGAGGTTCAGCCCGGAGTCTGCCATTTTGGGCCTTGGGAGCTAGACATCACCCCGAAACGTTATACTTTCTTATCTTATAAAGAAAACTCGCCGACTGGCGAGCCCTGCTCCCCGGGCGAAGACAGAGGCGTAGTTGCACTCACACTTCGCCCCTAAAATTTCCAGCTGCATCGAATTCACTTCTAGCTGGAAATTTATACTTTCTTACAGTGTGAAAAAAGAGAACCTACAAAATGCAAGCTCTCATTTATAACTGCCAAAATACGCGGCCTCAGTTTTGGATGTTGTTACCAGAAAATTATTATACAGGATTAATTGTATGTACTTCATAAAATAAGATAAAATTAAGATAACTTTTCTTAATAGAAGGATAAAATAAATGAAGAGCTTTATAGTAACACTTGTCTTAATAACAATATATACCCTCGTATTTCCTTTCGCCTCCCACGCTGCCTCGCAGCAGCAAGTCACTGCCAGACAGGGGGTTTTGGATGCTCGTTCTCTAGACCTGTCGCAAACTGTTCTTTCTCTTAAAGGCGAATGGGAATTTTATTGGCAAAGGTTAGAGACTCCCGAGCATTCTCATGGCAATAACCGTGCGATGATTGAAGTGCCATCCGTATGGGCCGATGCAAGCTACACCGGTTCGCAAACGTTAAAAAATGAAGGATACGGGACATATCGTCTCCGAATTATTCTGTCTAAACAAAACAAGTCAAAACCAGTATCTCTATATATACCATCTATTGCTTCAGCTTATAAGCTTTGGGTGAACGGTAAATTAGCTGCGTCTAACGGAGTTGTTGGCGCTAATAAAGGGAGCATGGAAGCTCAATCTTATTCAAAGATTGTAACGTTTCAAACAAATACAAATGAAATTGAACTGCTCCTTCAAGTTTCCAACTTTGCACAGCGGAAGGGCGGAATGTGGAAAAGCATCCAGCTTGGCAGCGCTTCTCTTATTCATCAAGCAAGAGAATACTCAGTTTTAAAGGATGTATTCCTCGCAAGCAGTCTTTTTGTCCTAGGCTCATTTCAGCTTATTCTCTATTTGTTTCATAGAAAGAGTCTATTATCTTTATTTCTAGGTTGTTTTTGCTTACTTATAACCTTACGCACCCTATTAGTCGGGGATCGACTCCTTATTCACTGGATTCCTTCCATCTCATGGGAATTTAGCGTGAAACTGGAATACTTAACATCCTATATTGGATGCTTGTTGTTATTTACCTTTGTCACCTATTTATACCCTGAAGAATCAAACCGGTTTATTGCTAAGGTATTTGCGGCTATTTGTATATGTTTCAGCCTTACTACGCTGCTTCCTGCCATTTATTTCACAAAATGGCTATTTCTATTTCAAATTTTTTTAGTTCCAATCTTACTGTATATCATATATATCATCATCCGTGCGGCTATTCGAAAAAGGATTGGAGCACTTATAAATTGTGTCATGCTTATCATTATAATCATTTGTATTTTAAATGATATTTTCTACTATCATTTTTTTCCAACCGGTACAGATGCTGTACCGTTAGGGGCGTTTATCACTTTATTTGTCCAATCGCTAATCATTGCGCAAAGGTCATCCTATGCCCTCATAAAGGTAGAACGTTTATCTGCTGAACTGCTGCAAGTCAATCACTCCTTAGAGGAGAGAATCACGCAGCGTACGATGGAACTAAAGAATATGAATGAAGAGTTGCAGAGAACAAATGAAGCATTACAAACAATCGAACAAACGCGGCAGCAGTTTTTCTCTACTATCGCTCATGAATTAGGAACGCCTATGCAGTCGGTTCAAGGCTATCTGCAATTGCTGCAAGAAGGCTTACCGCCAAAAGAACAGCAAAAATATCTGCAAATTGTTTATGAAAAAACAAGACTTCTGAACCGACTTTCCATCGACCTTCTCGAACTGGCAAAAATGGAGGAAAATCAAATTCAATTTTACTTTGAGAAAGTGGAGATGAAGGAGTTGCTTTCCTATTTTTCTCAACGACTCAAATTAGAAATTGAGCGTAACGGCCTGTGCTGTGAGCAGACAGCTCTCATCTCTGTGCCCGCAGGGTATAGACTTTTCCTGAGGATTGATTTTATCCGTTTAGAGCAAGTATTTTCTAACCTGCTGCAAAACGCTATCCGCCATACACCTAAAGGGGGCAAAATCTCCTTGCATAGCGAAGCTTATTGCTATACCTCTCCAAATAATGAGGAACATTGGGAGGTTCGGATTTTATTTTGTGACACCGGCTCAGGTATTGAATCCGAGTTACTTCCTCATCTATTCAAACGTTTTGTAAAAGGAAGGCAGTCCTCATCAAAAACAGGAACAGGTCTTGGCTTAGCCATTTGTCAGCAAATTATCAAACATCATGGTGGCACGATTTCTGTCAGCAGTGAATTGGGAAAAGGAAGTCAATTTACCATTACCTTACCCGCGTTTTACGAAAAGGAGAAGATGAGCAATGAATAGAAGAATTTTAATAGTAGAAGATGACTCTGAAATATTGGACTTGCTTATAATTGCTTTAGAGAAACAGGGCTATAGTGTTCTCGGCTGTCAAAATGGTATGGATGCTCTTCGCCAATTCGAACAAACTCCGCCTGATCTTGTTTTGCTGGATGTGCAGCTTCCAGATATGGATGGCTTCCAAATTTGTCGACATATACGAAACATATCAAACATTCCCATTATTTTCATCAGCTGTTTGGGCGATGGAAGTGATGTGATTCTCGGTCTTGAATTAGGAGCAGATGATTATGTCACAAAACCATTTGATCTCTACCAGCTCTTTGCAAGAATTAAAGCAAATCTGCGCCGTGCGCCGATATTTAATCGTGAAGCATTTCCCACTGTTTCCCTAGCTTCACAAAATGAGCTGCAACAACCTAATTCAGAGAACCAAAGATTGTATTTTGGCGATCTGGAAATTGACCTACTGTATCAAAAAGCAGTGGTGCGCGGCAGCACCCTGGCGCTATCTTATAAAGAATTTTCCGTTCTTAGCTTACTTGCCCAAAAAGTGAATAAGATTATAAGCGAGGATGAGCTGTATCACTGGATTTGGGGCACAGAAAGCAATGGGGATACCCGCACCTTGAGGGTACATATCAGTAACCTGCGAAAAAAGCTGGAGGCATATCCTCATTTACCTTCTTACATTCGAAATATTCGCGGACAAGGCTATCAATTTGTTTGGGAGAGCTAGAAGGCGTAGAACATACGAAAAGAGCACAAAAGCAGCTAGATAAGTACTTTTGTGCTCTTTTTATTTCTCACACTTTCAGAAAGTATAAATTTCTAGCTGGAAGACAATTCGACGTAGTTGGAAATTTTAGGAACACAGTATAAGGGCAACTACGCCTCTGTCTTCGCCTACCGGCTTGACAATCGGCGAGTTTTCTTTATTACACTACACGACGTACTTTTCTTCCGCTAAGATTTTTGCGGCAATCTCGCGTTTTTTGACAATCACGTTAATCGGCAGATGACGTGTCAGCTTGCGAAGCGCAGACAGCATCATGCGCAGTGTGTCTCCTTGTTCCACTGCAACGAGCGTCTCTTTCGCATGCGCTTCAATCTCCTGAAATGCCTCCTGACAAAATACTTGCGTATATAGAAGCTTTTGCTTGTTCTTTTCAAGTCCAGTCTTTCGGATCGCCTTTTCTGTACGAAGCAAGACCGATTCCATCGCATACACATTGCTCACGATATCGGCGATGTTCGCAAGCACCTCTTGCTCCTGATCAAGCGATTTACCATACTTTTGTACTGCCAATCCTGCCGCTAGCATACCGATTTTCTTTGCATTTCGCACAAGATACTGTTCCTGCGCAAGCGGCTCATCGCCCGGCTCCTCCGGCAGAAGCATCATTAATTCCTCCTGAATAAGCTGTGCCTTTTGGAATAACGGCAGCTCTCCCTTCATCGCTTTACGAAGCAGTGTCCCAGGAACAAGCAGCCGGTTAATCTCATTCGTTCCTTCAAAAATACGGTTAATACGAGAATCGCGATACATTCTTTCAATCTCATATTCTGCCATAAATCCATAGCCACCGTGAATTTGCACCCCCTCATCTACAACATAATCCAATACCTCTGAGCAGAAAAATTTATTTAAAGAACATTCTATAGCATATTCTGCAACAGAATCTGCAACCGCTTTCCCGTTCTTTATTTCTTCATCCGTTAGCTGACTTGCGCGCGCCTCAAACAAACCAACCGTACGGTACACTGAGCTTTCTGCTGCATAAATTTTCACAGCCATGTTCGCAAGCTTTTCCTGAATAAGCGGAAAACGGGCAATTGGCTGTTTAAATTGCTGGCGCTGGTTCGCATATTGAGCAGAAATCTCCAGACCTCGTTTAGAAGAGCCGACAACGCCGACACCAAGCTTATAACGACCAATATTTAAAATATTAAATGCGATGATATGGCCCCTTCCGATTTCACCAAGCACATTTTCCTTTGGCACAAGCGCATCCTGTAAAATTAACGTACGAGTAGAGGAGCTTTTAATCCCCATCTTCTTTTCCTCTGGTCCCGTTGATACGCCAGGAAATTCACGTTCAATGATAAATGCCGTAAAATGCTCTCCATCAACCTTCGCATAGACAATAAATACATCAGCAAACGCAGAGTTGGTAATCCACTGCTTCTCCCCATTTAACACATAATGAGTGCCGTTTGCATGTAACTTGGCAACAGTTCTCGCACCAAGCGCATCAGAACCCGATCCCGGTTCTGTCAATGCATAAGCTGCAAGCTTTTCACCCATAGCCAGGGACGGAAGATATTTATGCTTTTGTTCCTCACTTCCGAACAACACAATAGGAAGTGAGCCAATCCCTACATGTGCCCCGTGTGAAATCCCGAATCCGCCCGCACGCGCAAATTTTTCTGCAATTAATGCAGAACTGATTTTATCAAGTCCTATACCGCCGTACTCCTCAGGTACATCCGCCCCAAGCAGCCCAATCTCTCCCGCTTGCTTTAAGAGCTTCACAGAACGCTCAAACTCATGATCTTCTAAATACTCCAATTCTGGCAGCACTTCATTCACGATAAAGTCTTCTGTCGTTTTTGCAATTAATTTATGCTCATCCGTGTAATCCTCCGGTGTAAACACTTGATCAGCTATAATTGCATCAAGCAGAAAACTTCCTCCTTTGACTGCACTCCCGACTGTATTTTTCGCCATTCCGCTTCCTCCCAGTCTATCAAACTAATTCAAATACGCCTGCAGCTCCCATACCCCCGCCGATGCACATCGTAACAACACCAAACTGTTCACCGCGCCGCTTCATTTCATGAATTAATGATAATGTGAGTTTCGTACCTGTACAGCCAAGCGGATGTCCTAATGCAATAGCTCCGCCATTTACATTTACTTTCTCTTCATCTAAGCCAAGCTCACGAATAACCCCAATGGCTTGCGAGGCAAATGCTTCATTTAGCTCAAACAAACCAATATCTGAGAGCTGTAAACCAGCCTGCTTCAACGCTTTTGGGATAGCCTCAACTGGACCAATGCCCATTATCTCTGGAGGAACACCCGCCACGGCGAAGGAGCGAAACTTTGCAATTGGCTGTAATCCTTCTCCTTCTGCTTTTTCACGATCCATTAAAAGTACAGCCGCTGCACCGTCACTCATTTGTGAAGCATTACCTGCTGTGACAGAGCCTTGCACATGGAATGCCGGCTTTAACGTGCTAAGCACTCCAGTCGTCGTTTCTGCGCGCACCCCTTCATCCTGAGAAAACACGAAACTTTTTTCATGCATTTGATTGTTGTCGCCAACAGAACGCACTGTGACATGAACCGGAACAATCTCATCGTCAAACTTGCGCTCCTGCAGCGCCTTGGCTGCACGCTGATGACTGCGAACCGCAAATGCATCCTGATCGATGCGGCTGATTCCATATTTTCTAGCAACCTGCTCTGCTGTATGCCCCATACCCATATAATATTCGGGAGCTGCTTCCACTAGACGAAGGTTTGGTCGAACGACATGACCCATCATAGGAACGAGACTCATCGATTCCGCGCCGCCTGCAAGCACCGTACTCGCCTGACCAAGCATAATTCTCTCTGCCCCAAAAGCGATAGCCTGCAGACCTGAAGAACAGTAGCGATTAATTGTGATAGCTGGAACTGTATATGGGAGACCTGCCAACGCCCCGATATTGCGCGCCATATTCATGCCCTGCTCCGCTTCAGGCATCGCACAGCCGAAAATGACATCATCAATTTCACCTTCGTAATTTCCTGCACGCTTCAATGTCTCTTTTACAACTAACGCTCCTAAATCATCTGGACGGACGCTCGCAAGTGACCCTTTTTTCGCTTTTCCAACAGGTGTTCTCGCTCCTGCAACAATCACGGCTTCTTTCAATGCTTTCCCCTCCTTAATTACGCAGCGGCTTTCCTTTTATGAGCATATGCTGCATTCTTTCCTGCGATTTCATTTCTTTTATAAGGCTGATGAATGCTTCGCGCTCTAAGTCCAGCAAGTATTGTTCATCGACTTCTGTTCCATACGGAACCCTGCCTCCTGCGATGACATACGCCAACTTTTTCGCAATAAACAAATCATATTCAGAAATATAACCGGATAGGTGCATCGCCTGTGCTCCTAATAACAGCGTTCCATATCCCGTTTCCCCGACGACTGGAACCTTCTTACGTACAGGTGCCCTGTAACCAGCTTCATATAAGGCAAGGACCCTTTGTTTTGCATCATATAGCAAATGGTCGCCATTTACGCTAACAGCATCTTTAGCACCAAGGAAATTCTCCTTAAATGCTTCCTGTGCAGAGGTAGATACCTTCGCTAGCGCAACTGTTTCAAATACCTTGTTTGCTATCTTCTGTAAATCGATCTCAACGCCTTTGGGAAGTTGGTTGATATGCTTCATATACAGCTCCTTGCTGCCGCCTCCTCCTGGAATTAAACCGACTCCAACCTCAACAAGCCCGATATATGTTTCGCTCGATGCCTGAATGCTGGCAGCAGGCAGGCACACCTCAGCACCGCCTCCGAGTGTCATGCCATAAGGTGCTGCAACTACTGGTTTTTGGCTGTATTTGATTTTCAACATAGCTGCTTGGAATTGCTTCACGACCCAATCGATTTCAAAATAATTATCATCCTGCGCCTCCATTAACATCATTGCCAGATTCGCACCAACGCAGAAATTTTTCGCTTGATTCCCAATGACGAGCCCCTTATAATTGCGGGAGACTTCATCAACAGCAAAGTGAATCATCTGAATAATATCCATACCGATGGCGTTATTGGACGAATGAAATTCGAGACAAAGCACACCATCCCCTATATCTATTAAACTCCCGCCGCTGTTCTTTTTCAGCACGCGGCCCTGTTCTTTTATCTGCCGCAGGCTAATCGCTTTCTTATTTTGCTCTAGTAGCTTATATGCACCATCTTCGTAATAATATACAAAACCATTGTCACGTTTATAAAAGGTTTCAAAGCCGTTCGCCAGCATCTCCTGTACCCATACTGGAATGGTTAAACCATTCTCTCTCATCTTCTCAACAGATTGACGGACACCGATTGCGTCCCATGTTTCAAATGGGCCCATTTCCCAGCCAAAGCCCCATTTCATCGCATGATCAATCGCAACAATACTATCAGCAATTTCCTTGTTTAACTTTGCCGCATAAAGCAAAGTTGGAGTAAAAATATTCCATAGCAGCCTCCCGGCACGGTCATCCGTGTAAACAAGAGCCTTCAGTTTGTTAGCCAGCCCCTTTTCTTGTTTGCTTGCTTCTATAGAAGGTGCTCGCAGCTTTTTGCACGCTTCATATTGAAGTGTATCTGGGTTCAGTTCTAAAATCTCTTTTCCTTTCTTAATAAAGAATCCTTTGCCTGTCTTGCTTCCGAGCCATTTATGTTCAATCATCACCTGAAGAAATGTTGGAATTTTGAAGATGTTCTTCTCCTCTTCCTCAACATTTTCATAGACATTGTTGGCCACATGAGCGAACGTATCAAGCCCTACAACATCAAGTGTACGAAAGGTCGCACTTTTTGGACGACCAATAAGCGGTCCCGTTACAGAATCCACTTCACTGAATGTATACCCATGTCGCAGCGCCTCCTGCAGTGTTACAAGCAATCCATACGTACCAATACGATTTGCAATAAAGTTTGGAGTATCTCGTGCCTCTACTACACCTTTTCCAAGCACATCTTCGCCAAATTCCTTCATAAAGGAGAGAACCTCAGGGGACGTAGCCTTGGTCGGGATGATCTCCAGCAGCTTCAAATAACGCGGAGGATTAAAAAAATGTGTGCCCAAAAAGTGCTTGCGGAAATCCTCAGACCGTCCCTCTGCCATTTGCTCTACAGAGATACCCGATGTATTGGAACTCACAATGCTTCCTTTCTTACGCACACAATCCACCTGTTCAAACACTTGCTTTTTTATGGCTAGATTCTCGACAACTACCTCAATGATCCAATCCGCATCCCCTAAAAGCCCGATATCATCTTCCAGATTGCCGGCAGTAATGAGCGCAGCATTTTCCTTTGCAGTGAGGGGAGCTGGCTTTTGTTTAAATAGCCTTTGCACAGCACTATTGCTAAAGCGGTTGCGAACCTGCTTACAATCTAGCGTCAAGCCCCTTGACTCTTCTTCTGTTGTAAGCGTTTTCGGTACGATATCCAATAATACTGTTGGAATTCCGATGTTAACCAAATGAGCAGCTATACCCGCCCCCATTACGCCAGAGCCAAGAACAGCTGCTTTTTGAATTTGAAACATTCTCCTCTCCTCCTCATCTCTTGAATGAATACCCATTCAGTTTTTCCACAAAATTTTTTTAGCTGTGATGAATGAGTTCTCTAACTACAAATATATATTATTTTCAAAATTTTGGCAATATTTTTACCGTGTTTTCCACGCAATCCTGCCCTCCTGCCAACTGCATAGTCTATAAATGGCGAGCCCTGCCTTTGGGCGAAAACAGAGGCGTAGTTGCACTTATATTGTATTCCTAAAATTTCCGACTACGTCGAATTCACTTCTAGCTGGAAATTTATACTTTCTTAAAGTGCAAACTTCTGGACACACTATATATTGCAAACGGAGGTGGTACTAATGACAAAAATGCAAGGAAATCCTTCCAAGGGCGGCGTGAGCGCAGCAAGTGTAAGAGGCAATGCTGGTCCTGACAATAACGGGACAGAAAAAGGAAAACACAGCACTAACCAACAATATGGCAAGCAAAATATGGGCGCGAAATAAGATTTTAGGATACAAATAAAGGCAGGAAACATGGCATAATGAAAGGTAAGCCGTCTCCTGCCTTTTTGCTTTTCATTCTATTCGTAAGAGGAATCTTTAATGAAGAAAAAAATTATCATTACCATTTCAATTCTAGCTATTACATGTTTACTATTTGTCACATTTCAACACGAACCTGAAACAAAAGTTCATGCAAACCAACCAGATATTTATGCTAAATCAGGAATTGCGATCGATGCAACCACAGGCGAAATTTTGTACGGAAAAAACGAACAGACTACTGCACAGCCTGGAAGTCTTGTGAAGCTGATGACCGCGCTTCTGCTGCTAGAACAAATGAAACCGGAAGATGAAGTAACAATTACACAGCATGCCCTAGATACAGAAGAGGGCACAAAAAAAATAAAGCTGCGGGCAGGAGAAAAGCTAAAACGCGATGAAGCATTACATCTCATGCTTGTAATTAGCGTTGACCCTGTTGCGCAATCCGTTGCTGAACAACTGGCTGGCTCTAAAGAGAAATTTGCAGCTCTTATGAACAGACGAGCAAAAGAGCTTGGCAGTAAAAATCCATCCTTTAAAAATGCAAGTGGGATAGAAGCCTGGGGACAGCGTATGTCATCATATGATTTAGCTTTGATTGCCAAGGAGCTCCTGAAGCATCCTGAAGCAGTAAAGGCGATGCGTACAGTCACAACACCTATTCATACATCTTTACAAGACACAACAATTACAAACAACGGTCGAAAGGATTTATTTCATGACCCCTATGCCCTTGCCAGCAAAAGCGGGCGTACTGATATTGGCGGCTACACGCTGGCTGCCGTTTATGAAAAAGACGGAAAGAGAGTTATTAGCATTGTATTGACCGGTGACGAAGAGCATCTATACAAGGATGCCTCCATCATGGCGCATTATTCTTTATGAACCACGCCTACGTTAAAGAAAACTCGCCGACTGGCGAGCCCTGCCCTTGGGCGAAGACAGAGGCGTAGTTGCACTTATACTTTGTTCCTAAAATTTCTCACTACGTCGAATTGTCTTCTAGCTAGAAATTTATACTTTCTTACAGTAGAAAAAAGCAGGATATCCTCCTGCTTCTATTTCTTAAGAATTCCTTTTAGTACAAATATGACATTCGCTGGTCGTTCCGCAAGACGCCTCATGAAATATCCGTACCAATCCGTTCCATATGGCACATACACACGCATTGTATATCCCTCCATCGCAAGCTCTAGCTGCCGCTCTGGACGAATACCATATAGCATTTGAAATTCAAATTGGCTAAGAGGAATCCCCTTTTCCTGCACAAGCTGCTTCGTATACTCAATGATCACATCATCATGCGTAGCAACGGCCGTATAATGTCCGTTTAACAGATGCTGTTTAATGATCTTTCGAAAGTTATCATCCACATCTTTTTTATCAGGAAATGCTACAGTTGCCGCTTCTTTGTAAGCTCCTTTTACTAACCGTAAATTCAGCTTATAGCTATCGAGCTCCTCTATATCCTTTTGAGAGCGATACAAATAAGCTTGAATCACTGTTCCTACATTATCATATTCTTCTCGCAGCCTTTTTAATATATCGATCGTTTTTTGACACCGGGAGTAGTCCTCCATATCAATTGTCACAAATACTCCATTTTCCTTAGCGATACTTAAAATGCGGCACATATAATGCATTACAAGCTCATCTGATATATCTAATCCCATTGATGTCAGTTTCAAGGAAAGCTGAGAGTCTAACCCTTCACGCCCAATCATCCGAATAGCCTCTAGAGACTGATTCACCATTTCACTAGCTTCGCGCTCAGTCTCTGCAAACTCTCCTAAATAATCAATAGTTACAGCAAGTCCTTTTTGATTTAGCTCCTTGATAACGGCTGCAGCCTGCTCGATCGTTTCGCCAGCAACAAACCGGGATGCACCGAAGCGCAAACCATACCGCTTTGCCAGCTTTGTAAGTGTTCTATTTTTCGATAAAAACAAAAAGGAATCCCGCAGCAATCGCTCCATATCCTCCGCTCCTAAAGTAAGCTATTTTCTCTTACTTCATTTATATTGTTCTTCCAAAATGATTAGACATTAATGTAGCATATATGAAAGAAAATAATAGAAGGATACAATTGTCTTTGAGACACAAAAGTTTATTCCGTACCGTTTCTTCCACTATCCTTCAATAAATATAGAGCACCTTACAAGAGTTCATCACAATCTGCATCTAAACAAAAAAACAACTATGTATGCCATTTATGAATCAAGGATTTTTGAGAGTATGTTTTTTACACTTTAAGAAAGTATAAATTTCTAGCCGGAAGCCAATTCGACGTAGCGAGAAATTTTAGGAATAAAGTATAAGGGCAACTACGCCTCTGTCTTCGCCCAAGAACAGGGCTCGCCAATCGGCGAGTTTTCTTTAACGAGTCCTCATTATATCTCATTTTAATTATGCTGAAAGACCAGCAGCCCCACTGCATAATCTCCTTTATTTCTTTTCCCGATGTGCCTCATTCAACTGCTTAATCTCTGCAATAAGCTGCATCATCTCCTGCTTCGCATCTGGATAAGTATCATTCCAATGCTTAGCGAGTGCCGGCATTGTTTTTGCAATATATGAATACAATGCCCACATTTGCACCTTCTTCTTTAATGCCTCATCATTTTGTCCAAGCAGCAGCTCCGTATATTTCTCAAGTAACCCATCAAACTGCTCTTCAAATACCTTTGTCATCTCTTTTGCCCCTTTCCTTACAAGCTGGTTTTATTAGAAGAAACTTTTCCTGTTTGATGAATGCTAATTAGCAAGCATCACAAGTTAGCCGTTTTCCTACGCATGGAACACAAATTATATCAAACTCTCCTGATTTTATCGAGAAGAAGGAGAAGAGAAACAATACGAACAGGCATTGCAAAACCTTGATTTTGAGAGATCCCCCCTGTTTTAGTCAATGTTCTCCCAAAACGTCGAGTAGTCTTTTATACAACGAATAGGGATAAGTCTCTTATAAAGATTTATCCCTAAAGATATGCTATGCAACACCATATTCTTAGCTGGACTAGAAATACTCTTTGCTAATATGGAGCTGCCTTCTATAGCTTTGACTGCACAGATTGCAGCTTTTTCTCCATTGAGCTCTCTTTATCACGACGATCATCGATACGAATGTTTGTCGCTACACGGCCAATCCCCTTCGTAAAAGGCACCTCATGCATTTGCTGAATAACATCAAACAATACAGGTAATTCTCCTTCAATAATTGTATTCATCGGTGTAAGTCTGTATTTGACACGATCTTGATTTTTCTCCAACACCTTCTGAATATCCGCTACATACTCACTCACGCTCGTTGTCGGTGTTCCGATCGGAATAATCGTAATATCAACTATTGCCATACTATAAAGCCTCCTATGTATTTTGACAAATTTTCTCTCTGCTATTGTACAATATACAACGTTTGAACGCACTTTTACTATACCCAAACAGTATTGTATCACATTGCCTGCATAAGGGATTCGCATTAGTCATACTTGTCTGTAGAGCTTCATAAACTCTTTAAGATTCCCTTATACTCTCTTAACTATCTTCTCCTACAATGAGTTTACATTGTCTTTCAGCTAGAAATTTATACTTTCTTCAAGTGTAAAAACTTAGGATGTTTTTTTCAGGAGGAAATCTTGTGAAAACTCAACCGAAAATTTTGTTGGTAACAGCAAGCTTTGGGAATGGACACAATCAAGTCTCACATGCCTTGCAGCATACATTTAAGGAACTTGGCGTTCATAGCGTCAAAATCTACGACTTATATGCCGATGCCTATCCGTACTGGAATGAAATCGCAAAATTTTTGTACCAGCGCTCTTTTACAATTGGAGCTCCGCTTTATAAGCTGTTTTTTTACGGAACGGATAAAATGTACAGAACGAAGGCTGCTTATTTCTACTGCAGACTTGGAAAGAAGCGGCTGGAAACAGTCGTAGAAGAGGAAAAACCAGACATTATCATCACTACATTCCCTGTTGGAACAGTTCCAGAATGGAGACGGAAAACAAAACAGCCATTTCAGCTATACACAGTCGTAACCGATTATTGCCTGCACCGGACTTGGATACACGAAGAGATTGATCGCTATTACGTTGCCACAGAGGAAGTAAAACAAAAAATTATCCAAAACGGTATTTCTCCCAGCAATATATATGTCAGCGGCATTCCCATCCGAAAAGCATTTGAATCAGGTCCAAATGAAAAGCAGCTTCAAAACAAATACGGGCTGCACACAAATCGAAAAACACTCCTCTTTATGGCAGGAGCGTACGGAGTCGTGAAGAATTTAAAAACCATCACTGCTAGCATATTAGAACAGAGTGATGTGCAAATCATCGTTGTCTGTGGACAAAACAAACAGCTATACAATCAATTAAGCAAGCTGAAGCCTATCTATACAAAGCGTCTTCATATTTTTGGATATGTAGACGATGTACACGAGCTGTATGCTATTGCTGATGCCATGATTACAAAGCCGGGCGGTATCACACTTTCGGAAGCAACCGCCAAACAGCTTCCAACCATTTTATATCGGCCCGTCCCCGGACAAGAGAAGGAAAATTCTTTGTTCTTCTCAAAGCTTGGCGCCGCAGTTGTTGTTAGCAATAAAGAAGCGGTTGTGAAAGAGGCACTGCATTTATTGAATCATACGAGCAAGCTTGATGAAATGAGCCAGGCACTTGCAAGAATTCATCAAAAAGAAAGTGCTAGGCAAATTGTACAGGACATTTTATACTCATTCTCTAACCGAAAAACGTCCCAGCAATTCGCATAATGTCCAACTACCAACATCACGTAATTTTTTATAGAAGGCCCTGATTTTTCATCAAAATATCATACTTCTTCCGACAGAAGACCCCCGCTTCAAGCACGCGATGGGCGTAGCCCAGCGGTAAGTGGGGGTAGTTCAATACAAAGAAGACGGAAAAACAACCAGCAAAATTAGCGTGCAAAAACAAATGGCCGAAGGTGGGAACACTGAAAATTAAGATAACCAATACCTTCTTAACGTATAACAGGAGCCCACAATAGCGGCTCCTGTTATACTTTGAATGTATGCACAGTGCATGGCTCCCCATCTATGAGCCGATGTTCTTCCCTGTAAAAGATCCCATTCCTTGCATAAAAGCTTCGCCAAAATTGTAACGCCCTCTCATTTGCTTGCAGCTGTGGCACACAGAAATATCCTCTCCTCTGTCTCAAAAGCTCATGAATTGCATCTGAGGCAAGCCCACGCCCTCGAAACGCACGAAGAATGAACACATCATTAATACAGTAATCTGTTCCCGGTGCAGTAAATGGGCGTTCCGCTAACAAAAGAAAGCCAATGCACTCTCCTTCATATTGAATAAAATAAGGCTGCAGCTCCTCCCGTTCTATCACCTTATCAAACCCTTCAAACTCATATAGCCCGTCTGTATTTATAGAAAGAGAATAGCTAAATTCTGATAAATCATGTAAATATAAGGAATATAAATTGCGGAGCTTTTCTATATGCTGTACTGCTTCTAATGTTACACGCAAAACACTCACACCTTTTCCTAGCATCATTATGCCGTCTCATAAATGATTCGATAAACTTCAAATTCCGCAAAAATTTGCAAAATCCTTTTTTCTAGTCTACAAGAATCTACATCTGAAACTCATATAATACTATCAGATTTGTAAGAGATAATTTGCATGAACTTTATTATTCGCTTTGTATTACTCATACTGACAGCTGATATGATTCCATTTAGATAACTTAATAGAGTATTATAACTCTTTAGTTAAGACAAGCTATTATGCTAATTGTTTTTGTACCTAGTACTCGATGTTTTTAATGTTTTTTCATTCGGACATTACACTTTAATACTATTTTATGTATGTTATTCAGTCCCCAAGATTACATGTGCTGTTTCCTCTGGATGACTCAGTGGAAAATGATGCCCATATGAAACATACGTAATGTTCCCTAACTTTGTCGGTGTTCGATAAGCCTTATCCTCATTTCCCCAAATGACCTACTACATGGATAAATTGCTCTAAACCTTTTGTGACATGAATGCTCTGTGCTAATTCGCTTACGTGTTTTGCACCGTTTAAAAATGCAGTAGTTGCTTGTTGTTCAGAAATACTAATATCCATTGGGCCACCCACCTGCATGAATAATCACATCGCTCTTTATCACATGTTGTTTATCTTCATCACGTAATCCTAAATCTTGTTTTGTTAAATCACCCTCTACAAATTGCAAATGGTTTTCGTGTAGGCGCCTACTTTCTTGAAACATAGTGATTGCTTTACTTTTAGACCTCACCAACAGTAAAACCTCGACCTGCTCAGTTAATAGTTGTTGTACTAACTGCTTGCCAATAAAACCTGTGCCACCTGTTAAAAAAATCCTCTTCATTATCTACCCTCCCTTTTAGTACTATACAGTTCTAATTTAGTATAAAAAAAATTGCCTCTTTAACGAAGCAATTGTATAAATTGTTGAGCTGTTTTTGTAATGATTGTTGCATCTTTTTGTATTTCTGCAACAAATAATGCACCTTCCAAATTGGTGATAAATAAAGCTGCTACTTCATCAGGCTGAATCGTATTTCGGAATTCTCCTCGTTCAATTCCTTGCGTAATAAGTAAACTGACCTTTGATTGCAATTCAGCGAAAAACAACCCGATGCTTTCTTTCAGTTGTATAGCTTGTGCCGGACACTGAATAGCTAGTGTAATAAATGGACAGCTACCTTTATACTCCCTCATTTGCACACCTTGCGATAAATGCGTTAAAAACATCATCACACGTTGTTCAACCGAAAATTGTTGCTGGTTCAGCACCTCTTCCATTGCCTGATTGTACATCGTGATCCAATAATCAACTACCGATTCTAATAATTCTTCTTTGTTCGAAAAATGATAATACACATTTGACTTGGACACTTTACTGACGCGAACCAGTTCATCCATGCTCGTGTAAACAAAGCCTTTTTCTAAAAATAAATTCGCTGCTACTTCAATTACACGTTTTCGATTCATTAATTTATTCTTCATCATAATTAGTACTATACAGTACTAATTTATTTTTTTCAAGAAGAAGCTTTGTGAATATATGGAATAGTTTTAGAATGATTAACTATACAAATTTACTCCCGATACTGCTTCATTTTTTCCTCCGCAAAAGCCCGTGCATCCATTTCAATCCACTTTTTCTCATACACTTGGTCATCATGATAAAAGAAAGGTCTTATTTGCTTGTTCTCATATTGCATATCATGCCGAAATTCATGAAGCAGTGTTTCAAGCACTTGCTCATAGCTCTCCCATGCACAAATAAACACAAACTGCTTCTCTCGATGATAAAAACCGTTTATTGGATACAAAAACTCCTCTTCTTCCTCTCCAAAATAAGAAAGCACCTGATTTGCATCGCATGTATCACAAAAAAATACAGGGGTTGTACGTATTCCAATAAGAGCAAACACATCCAGCTTCAGCTGCCTAATATCCCACGGAAAATCTTCATCCAGCACACACCAATTTCCAGACTGCTGATATACCTTATGAGACAGGAATTCCATTTCTGATCCTCCTTCTTTTCATGCGCGTCTTATCTTCGTTATTCCACCTTTTGCATACTGATAAACGCTCCTAAAAACAGATGAGAAAAGAAATGCAATTTACCAAAATTTACCTTTCATTAAAAAATACTTTACCATAGATTACTTGGTCACGTGAACATTTAGAACTGATTTTTTCACATATGTGCTATTTACACTGTATGAAACAATCCATAATCAAAACAAAGCGGCTGCACGATTCATGACAGCCGCTTCTCTTCTAAAAAACTGTATGTACAAAGCTCTTCACTTCTTCCAAATACTCTCGTCTTTTTTCATCATCTACAGATGTTACACTTGTAAAGAAAATATGATCAATCGTTTCAATACCAGTGAATGCATAGATTCCTTCATCAGTTGTTTTCTTCATCGCATCAAACATATGACTTGCCGTATATACCTCTCTTGGATTTCCTTGTGTTGTAAAAAACACGCCTCTCTTCCCCTTAAGAAGCTGCTCCGGCCCATTTTCACCATATGCGTATGCAAATCCATGTGTCAGCACTCGGTCAAAGTATCCCTTTAACATTGCTGGAAGTCCTGTCCACCATACCGGATAAATCGTTATAATCACATCAGCCCAGCTAATATGCTCTTGTTCCTCGTGAATATCCGGAGGAATTGTTCCTTGCGAAAGCATTTCAAAATCATATGGGGATAAAACCGGATTAAA
The DNA here is from genome assembly GCA_041640875.1 of Ectobacillus sp. Classification (GTDB taxonomy): domain Bacteria; phylum Bacillota; class Bacilli; order Bacillales; family Bacillaceae_G; genus Ectobacillus. The sequence continues at coordinate 85,882 of JBEPZN010000013.1, forward strand.
TCCTATTTTATACAAATCACGAACACGCACTTCATGCCCTCTTTCCAAAAGCTCTCCTTGCAATGTCTCTAAAATGGCATGATTAAAACTTTTTGGATTCGGATGTGCATATACAATCAAATGCTTCATCTTGTTTCCCTCCTTAATTCTTGCTTCAACATTCAGCTTAGCCGAATCCATCCATCTGTATTCTCTAGAAAAGATTCCTTTGTTCAAAGTTAATACCAAACAGCTAAACCAATGATAGACAAACTCATGCCTCATCAGTGAATGAGCTTCGTACCATAAAGAAAACTCGCCGATTGGGAGCCCTGCCTTTGGGCGAAGACAGAGGCGTAGTTGCACTTATACTGTATTCCTAAAATTTCTCACTACGCCGAATTGGCTTCCTGCTAGAAATTTATACTTTCTTACAGTGTAAAGAAAACTCACCGACTGGCGAGCCCTGCTCTTGGGCGAAGACAGAGGCGTAGTTGCACTGATACTTTGTTCCTAAAATTTCTCGCTACGTCGAATTGGCTTCCAGCTAGAAATTTATAACTTAAAGTGAAAAAAGTCTCTTGTCGTTCCAAAACTGAAACGACAAGAGACTTTTCAAGATTTTCTGCCTAAACAGAATATTTTATATAGATTCTAGAAGTCCTTCGCAACCTCTTTTGCTCTTGCGATAGCTTCTTCCTTAATTTGCTGCGCTCGATCCGCATGCTGATTATGTCCTTCAACAAATAAGCCATCAAAGGAAGGAATGCCGAAGAACTGCATAATAACTCCGATATAACGGTGACCCATTTCCATTGCAGCTGCTGGCCCTTCTGAGTATACACCGCCGCGCGCCTGAATGTGCAGCGCTTTTTTATCTGTTAATAACCCGACTGGTCCTTGCTCTGTATACTTAAATGTTTTTCCAGCTACGCAAACAGAGTCAAGATATGCCTTCATAACCGGCGGGAATGAGAAGTTCCACATTGGTGTTACAAATACATATTTATCTGCTTCCACAAACTGATTGGATAATTCATTCAAGCGGCCCACTTTAGCCTGCTCGCCTGCTGACAATTGATCAAATGCAGAGCCAGATTGCAGTTTCCCCCACCCGCTGAACACGTCAGCATCAATATGCGGGATATTCTCACTGTATAAATCAAGATGCGTAACTTGATCCTCTGGATGTGCCTCTTTGTATGCTTCAATAAATGCTTTGCCAACTGCCATGCTGTAAGATACTGTTTCGTTATGTGGATGTGCTGTAATATAAAGAACTTTTGCCATCTCAGTCACCTTCTCTTTCTTATAATAAAAGAACAATCACTTGTAGTTTGTTCGTTTCACACTTTTTATCATGAGGAATCTTATGCCATGTTCTCTAGTTTATTTAGGAGAATTGTAAGCATAAATAGCTTAGCGTACCATACTGATAACTGCGATGAATGACACTCGCTTCTCCTTCTGTACCGCTGCCCAAGGCAATAAAAAACGGTACAAAATGCTCAGGACGCGGAACTGCTGCCTGTGCGTAGGGAGCTTGCTTAGCATAATCGAATAATGCCTTGCTATCCTTCTCCTCAAGTTTCTCGACTAACCAATCATCAAATGCAACAGCCCAAGACTCTGGGGTCGTTTGTCCCCACTTAATAATACGGAGATTATGAACTGTTACACCGCTTCCAATTACTAAAATGTCCTCTTGCCCAAGGCCGCGTAGCACTTCTCCAATGCGATACTGTTCGCTCGCAGGAAGATACGGATTGACTGACACCTGCACAACAGGAATATCGGCCTCCGGATACATACGATATAGCAGCGTCCATGAACCGTGATCTAGTCCTCTTTTCGTATCCCTTTGCACCGCAATCCCTTGCTTTGTTAATCGCTCAGCTACGAGATCTGCAACCGCTGCTGAGCCTTTAGCGGGATAACGGATCGTATACAATTCAGGCGGAAAGCCACCGAAATCATAAATAGTTTCATACGTATCATTAGAGGAAGAAATCGTTAATGTCTCACTTTCCCAATGCGCTGTAAAAATGACAATCGCTTTTGGACGAATCTGGCCTGCCAATGTCTCTAAAAACCGCGTATACTCACTATCCTCAATCGCCAGCATCGGTGAGCCATGCGCCAGAAATAAAGAAGGAATCATGCTGACACCTCCGTTGAATTGTTTAAAGTTAATTACTTTACGTAAGTTAGTATATACAAGTAATAAACATACGTCAAGTAATATAGAGTCTTTTTTTAAGGAAACTCGCCGATCAGCGAAGACAGAGACGTAGTTGTACCTACTCACCAAAATTCTCCACTGCACCGAGTTGTCTTCTGAATCTGGAAGTTTATACTTAAAGGGTGAAAAAACCTCAATCTGCTAACTGCACAATCTTTTGCTGCGTTTATTGTTTATTATAAAAACAAGCGGACAAAGAAAAGAGCCCGCTCGCTGTTTTGACTATCTTACAGTTCTATCGATGGCATTAGCCAGCCGTCTCTCAATGCTTTCTGCAAATGCCTTTAATTCATTATCATCTAGCATGCTAATGAATGCTGTTGGCTTTGGCATCCCGATATGCACCTGCTCACGCTCCGTATAGACAGCAATTTTACAAGGCAGAAAATAACCAGCCATCATATTTTCACTTAAAATGCGATGCGTCTCCTCAAGGTTACACACCTCGAGCACCCGCAATGCCTCAGTAAACGTGAATCCCTTTTCCCGCAGCTTGTCCTGCACATCAAAGCGCCCTAGTATGTCAAAGCCGTCTCTCTGCAAAGCCTCCTCCAAATGATGAACCGTCTCCTCCGTTCCATACGGAGAAATAACTGTATAATGAAATTGCATATGAATCGCTCCCTTCAGCTTAGTTTTCTCTAGAGAGCACATGATTTATGAATGATAAAGAAAACTCGCCGATTGGCGAGCCCTGCTTTTGGGCGAAGACAGAGGCGTAGTTGCACTTATACTGTATTCCTAAAATTCCCCACTACGTCGAATGGACTTCTAGCTGGGAATTTATAGCTTCCTACAGTGTAAAGAAAACTCGCCGATTGGCGAGCCCTGCTTTTGGGCGAAGACAGAGGCGTAGTTGCACTTATACTGTATTCCTAAAATTCCCCACTACGTCGAATGGACTTCTAGCTGGGAATTTATAGCTTCCTACAGTGTAAAGAAAACTCGCCGATTGGCAAGCCCTGCTCTTGGGCGAAGACAGAGGCGTAGTTGCACTTACAATTTGTTCCTAACATTTCCTATTGCACCGAATTCACTCCAATCTAGAAATAAATCCAACAAAATAAAAAAAGGTACATACCCTATAGGCATGTACCTTTTTTGAGCTAGCTCGATTACTCAGCTAAGCCTTCTTTTTTCAATGTTTCTTGTAGAGCAGTGATTGCAGCAGTTGCATCAGCACCTTCTGCTGTGATTGAAACATCAGCGCCTTGTGGAATACCTAAAGCCATTACACCCATGATGGATTTCAAGTTAACAGACTTACCATTATAATGAAGTTCCACATTGGACTCAAATTTGCTTGCGCTTTGTACAAGAACTGTCGCAGGACGCGCGTGAATACCAGAATCGCTTGTTACTTTTACTTTTAATTCAGCCATGTTAATAATCTCCTTTATGCTAGATAATAAATTGAAAACAAACCCATTATCTCATAAGCTCTCTCATATTGGCAACATTGGAAAGAAAATTCCCAAATAAAGTGTTAAGAGCCCTTTAAGAATAATCGCCCTTACACACCTGCAGCTAGCTGGTTTTTTCGCTTTTTTCTAAATACCATTTTTTCCAAATAATATACAATGACAATAAATACAGACATAATACTAAAGTATGTGGTAAGCACACCTAGGATACTTGCACTGTGCTCGCCACCTCTCATGCCGCCCTCCATACCCATAAGACCTTCACCTTCAGGGCGTGTTGGTCTTTCTCCATTTTGCGGGAATCCTGATTGTACGGAAGCGGTTGGTTCACTTCCCTCAGTCTGCTCCCCAGCCAATGCCGAGTTGTCAGCTTGTTCACTTCCCTGCATCATCATCGGTCTTCCTTCACCGCGCATCGGCATTTGCTGCATGGAACCTCCGCCAAATACAAAGCTTACACCACTGAGCTTAGAAGCAAAACCTGTTACATACATTTCATAGCCCCCAAATGCAAGCATAAGGATTGCAGCCGCCTTCACAATAATCCCAAGCGGAAGCTTTGTTGACTTCACTTTAAAAATATTTTTCCATACCTGTATCACCCATTGCCAATGAAGACCAACGTGAACAGCTACTAAAATGAGCATCAAGAAGGAAACTGAAATGTGAGTTACCTTAAACCACATTTCATTTCCAACATTGATATTTGGAAACACAACTCTTGAAATAATAATTCCGCTAACCATATTGAATGTCATTGTAATTAATAACAACAGGTTTAGCAAATAACCAAAGCGTGTTTTCCTCGGCAGCTTACGATCAAATATCTTTAGTGTCACCTTCTTCACCCACTGTGCATTCAGCAACACATGCGTAAGAAAAATAACTGCAATTGCTAAGCCGGCAATCTCATGAAAGGTCATCCCTCCCAACACTTGCTTGTTAAACAGCAACACAAAGACAACTGCCATCACAATGTCTATGGCAAATTTCACATATGTTACTTTCTTCATCTTTCCCATCTCCCTGCCTTCTACTCCGTAATATCTAATTAAAGAAGCTGTTCTGTTGCTCCATTACATTCTTATGTAGTGATTTCCAATAGTTGTCTCACAACTTCAAGGAGATTATAGAAGAAAGTAGTGAAAGTTTAATGAAAAGAGACATTTTTTACGGACGGGAAAGGTTGTACACCGGAAACAGGCATATGGCAAAGAAAACTCGCCGATTGACGAAGAACGAGGCATCATTGCACTTATACTTTGTTCCTAAAATGTCCAAACACATCGAATAGTCTCCCGGCTAGAAATTTATACTTTCTTGAAGTGCAAAAACAAAAAGAGAATAAGACAGTCAGAAATTCCTCTCCGCCTCATTCTCTTTCTGCTGATTGACGACAGTCAACGTATGCTTCTTCTTCCTATATACGTAGAAAGCGAGCAGTGTCAGGAGAACAATCCCTCCTAGTACATATTTATTAAGATTCACCGATAAGACTCCAAATGGAATGAGCGATAGCACAAAAAAATATACAAAATTCCCGATGATTGTCCCAAGTAGAAAATGCGTAAACCGAATAGAGCTTAACCCAGCAACAATATTGACCAGACTCGTTGGCACAAAGGGAAAGATTCTTCCGTGAAGGACATATATAAACCCTGCCTGTTCTATTTTCGCCACCAATGCCGGATTCATTTTCTTCAGTACCCAGTCCTGAAAGCAATAGCGAACACTTATAAAAATGATAATTGCCGCTATAATACTCGTAAACCAACTCCAAAGAAACCCATTAAAAAAGCCAAACAAAGCTACATTAATAGTGATTAAAGCAAGCAACGGGATGATGGTAAAAGCATTTTGAATAATCATGGCTAACAACAAAATACTGAGTGTATAGAGTAGATTTTCTTTTAAAAAAGATGGTACTGCTTGAAAATCTCCGGTTCGTATAAAATAGAACAACTCTGTATCAACCAGAATGTATACACTAGCCCCTATTACACTTATAAAGGAAACTGACTTTATCCATAGTTTGATTTTGCATCACCTTTTCATTTATATAGGATTAAAATTCTACAACATGGAGCGTAGGTCAGTGATGTAATTATAACAAAGTTATATGTATACCATATGATAAATGCTTCTATTCATGAACTGGATTTCAATAATTAATTGTACGTAGTTATCATTTTCCGACAGCAGACCCCCACTTCAAGCACGTGATGGGTGAAGACAGAGACGTAGTTGCTTATACTGTATTCGTAAAAATTCCAACTACGTCGAATTGGATTCCAGCTAGAAATTTATACTTTCTTACAGTGATAAAGAAAACTCGCCGATTGGCGAGCCCTGCTCTTGGGCGAAGACAGAGGCGTAGTTGCACTTATACTTTGTTCCTAAAATTTCTAACTACGTCGAATGATCTTCCAGCTAGAAATTTATACTTTCTTAAAGTGCAAAAAAAAGCAGACAATGTCCGCTTTTTTAAATTTACCCCTTTAGCCTTGGTTTTGTCGGATCACAGCCCGGTTCCTGAAGTCCTGTTGCTTGTGCTAATTTTGTTAAATAATAGCACTCTTCCCTCATCATATGGTCAGCCATCAACGGTGCAAAAGTGCCCAAAGCTTTCTTGCTTAACTCTAATTCCTCAATTTCAGCTAAGAAATTCATAAAAAGCTTCATTTCTAAGGAAGTATCTTGATTGAATTTTTCTAATGCGGGGAAGGAGGATAAATTTGTTCTCAAAAATCCTGTCAGTTCGATCGCCTTTAGATAGAACGCCTCAAAGTCTTTTGTAAACTGTTCACTTTTTTCTTTTATTTTCTTTTCAATTCTGTCCAAATTATCAGAGATAGCTCCGGCATGCCCCACTGCATCTAAAAGCCATAATGTATGATGGTGAAGCTCATGAAAAATTGGCGGAGCCTCTCCCTTCTTTAAATAATCTAAAACTCGCAAATACTCCTCCAATTCATTCACCATATGACTCAGAAAGGTAGGACCTAGACTTATTTGAATTTCCCCGACCAAATGCCGCTTTATTAAGTGAAGCTTAAATTCTCTGAGTGCATTGCTCTGCTCCAATGCCTTGTTGCTTAATGAAACTAAGCTATCAGTGTCAATACTTTCAAGAAGCTGATCAAATATTTGGATAAACTTATTGGCAGTATCGATTTCCTGTTGTTCTTTCGGAGCAAGTGAATCATAAATAAAGCGAGCATGATCCCCTAATATTTGCAGCCAAAAGCCATGTTCGAATTTCGCTGCTGTTTCAAAGTTTTCCATCTAACATTCTCCCCCTTTCAATATGCTCATACAATCATATCCACGCACGTTGAAAATTATGATAGGTACTAGGATTTGTGTTTACTTGGTCATCATTTCTTTCTGGGCTATAAAAGGCTTCTTTCTTCTGATGATATAAAGAAAACTCGCCGATTGGCGAGCCCTGCCTTTGGGCGAAGACAGAGGCGTAGTTGCACTTATACTTTGTTCCTAAAATTTCTCACTACGTCGAATTCGCCTCCTGCTAGAAATTTATACTCTCTTAAAGTACAAAAATAGACGAGAGTATAAAGCTCTCGTCTATTCCTGTTTCTATATCAACTACTTAGTACGACTCTAAAAATAGATAAATACTAATTAATTGCCTGAAATGCTACTATGGCAAAAATACTCAGTTTTCCACTACATTTTCCTCGAAACTGGAATCCATATTTCACTTCGAAATGTTGGTGAAGTAATATCTTTACTTTCATTCCACAGGATTTCTGGTCCTTCTATTTGTTCATAATTAGAGGACGGAAGCCAATCCGAATAAATACGTCCCCATACATTCTGGAGTGTACCAGGAAATGGTCCGATAGCTTCAAATACCGCCCATGTAGATGCAGCAACTTGCAGCATGTTAAAATTAGGGGGATATTCCTTGTTAGTTGCTACACCAATATAATGATCAAGTTCACCCTTCTCCTCCATCCTGCCTTCTGAAAAATTTGTGGATGCACTGATTAACCCTAATGGTTCAACACACGATAGTTTTTTTAGTTGATTTATTGTTGGCTCATCTAGGCTCTCCCACATAGCAGAAATTTCTGGATTAACCCCATTAAAAACGATAGGAACTCGTTTTTTGATTCCAATAATACAAAATGCCTCTTTTTCTTCAATTCTATAGTTCATTTCAGATCCTCCCTTTATAGATAATTGGAAGGTCATCGGTGGATAAGCTTTAAGTGAATAACCATTACTCCTTGCCTCTGATGGAGTGATTCCATGCAGGTATTGGAACGCTCTGGTAAAGGAATCAGGTGAGCTATATCCGTACTTCATTGCTACATCTATAACCTTTACTTTGTTATCTTTTAGCTCAAATGCCGCTAAAGTAAGTCGTCTTCGGCGAATATACTCAGAAAGCGTAACACCTGCAAGAAAGGAGAACATTCTTTTAAAATGATATTCTGAGCAATAAGACAGCTTTGCCACTTCTTTGAAATCAATTTCGTTAGTTAAATTTTCTTCAATATATTTCATTGCTCTATTCATATTTTTGAGCGAATCCATCCGATGACCTCCTTGTATCTTTAGAATAGCAGGAGCTGAATCTAACCACCCAACAATTTATGCACCATAATGTAGGGTTTCTTGCTCCGAGGAAAGATTGTTAAGAAAAGCGGACAAGGCCCGCCTTTTATGGCAGCGTAGGGGTGGACCGGAGTGAAAGGCGCTTTTTGCCTTTTGCGGGGGTTCAGCCCGGAGTCTGCCATTTTGGGCCTTGGGAGCTAGACATCACCCCGAAAAGTTATACTTTCTTATCTTGTAAAGAAAACTCGCTGAGTGGCGAGCCGTGCCCTTCGGCGAAGACAGAGGCGTAGTTGCACTTATACTGTATTCCTAAAATTTCCGACTACGTCGAATTGACTTCTAGCTGGAAATTTATACTTTCTTACAGTAAAAAAAATAAGGCATAAACTTTCCAAACGGAAAATTCATGCCTTATGTCACAACAAAATAAAAAATCCACCAAAGTATGTATTTGGTGGAGACGGTGGGAGTCGAACCCACGTCCAGAAATATCGGCACTTAAGCTTCTACGAGTGTAGTCGATATATTCGCAATTCGCATACTCGTCGGCCTATCGACAGGCTTCGAAGCAGCTAGTCTGGTTATTCTCTTCCTTTGCCCTCAGACGGTGAGCGCCGGCGTAACCTGCTAAGAGTGGGCCCCTTACCCTACCGCACAGGTAACGGAGGGAGGAGCAGCTGCGTTAATTAGGCAGCTAAAGCTAATTTTTGTTTGCCAGTTATAGGCGTTGACGTTTTAACGAGGCCGATCCCCTCGACTCGCAACTTAAGCTCGAACTACCCCTGTCGAATCCGTAACGTCCCCATTATAAGAAGACCCTTTACGGGAAGCTATCAAGAGAGCTCATGATGAGCTGTTTTTCAATGTGCATTAATCACTTACAAATTTATTATAGCACAACATTTATACTTTGCAATTGTAAGTTTTTGTATTAGCCTTTTTGATGATCGCAGAAGGCACGTTCAATTTCTCATTTATTATAATGACTATATAAAAAAAAGCATAAGCTTGCTGATACGGCAAGCTTATGCTTTTTAGCACAAAAATAAAAAATCCACCAAAATATGTATTTGGTGGAGACGGTGGGAGTCGAACCCACGTCCAGAAATATCGGCACTTAAGCTTCTACGAGTGTAGTCGATATATTCGCAGTTCGCATACTCGTCGGCCTATCGACAGGCTTCGAAGCAGCTAGTCTGGTTGTTCTCTTCCTTTGCCCTCAGACGGTGAGCGCCGGCGTAACCTGCTAAGAGTGGGCCCCTTACCCTACCGCACAGGTAACGGAGGGAGGAGCAGCTGCGTTAATTAGGCAGCTAAAGCTAATTTTTGTTTGCCAGTTATAGGCGTTGACGTTTTAACGAGGCCGATCCCCTCGACTCGCAACTTAAGCTCGAACTACCCCTGTCGAATCCGTAACGTCCCCATTATAAGAAGACCCTTTACGGGAAGCTATCAAGAGAGCTCATGATGAGCTGTTTTTCAATGTGCATCAATCACTTACAAACTTATTATAGCACGACATTTATACATTGCAATTGTAAGTTTTTGTATTAGCCTTTTTGACGATCGCGGAAGGCACGTTCGATTTCGCGTTTTGCTTCCTTCTTCTTTAAATCCTCACGCTTATCGTAATTCTTCTTACCCTTCGCTAAGCCAAGCTGTATTTTTGCAAACCCGTTTTGCAAGTAAAGCTTAAGCGGTACGATTGTGTTCCCTGTTTCTTTTGTATAGCCAATTAGCTTTTCAATCTCTCTGCGATGCAAGAGCAGTTTGCGCGTACGAAGCGGATCGTGGTTGTAGCGGTTTCCTTGTTCGTACGGACTAATATGCATACCAAATACCCAGATCTCACCGTTTTGAATACGGGCATACGCGTCCTTAAGGTTGACCTTTCCAGCGCGAATTGATTTAATTTCCGTTCCTTGAAGGACAATACCGGCATCATATGTGTCTTCAATGAAATAGTCGTGGAATGCTTTTTTGTTTTGTGCAATTACTTTGCCGTGACCCTTTGGCATAGCCTGTCCCTCCCTTACTTGCCTTATTATAGCAAACAATATGATATTTCTCAATGCAGCACACTTCACCTAACATACTCTATAAAGAAAACTCGCCGAGTGGCGAGCCCTGCCCTCTGGCGAAGACAGAGGCGTAGTTGCCCTTATACTGTATTCCTAAAATTTCCTGCTACGTCGAATTCGCTTCTGGCTGGAAATTTATACTTTCTTACAGTGCAGAAAAGACGATGATTGCTCATCGTCTTTTTCCTTAACGTTTTTTCTTTTTCTTACGTTTAAAGCTTGGCGCATTTTCAAAGAATGACTTTTTCTTGCCATCCTTTGCCTTTGGCTTCGCGCCACGGCGATTCTGCCCATTTCCTTCTTCCGTTCGCTTTCGCCGTCCTCCGCGTGCTTCAGCAATGACTGTCGGACGGTCTTTTCGTTCCCGTCTTGGACTTCCCTTCATACCGACCACTTCAAAATCAATGGACCGCTCATCTTTATTTACCTTCACGACGCGAATCGTTACTTCGTCTCCAATGCGGAACACCTTTCCTGTACGTTCCCCAATCATCGCGTAATGCTGCTCATCATAGCGATAATAATCGTCCGTTAAATAACTAACGTGAATGAGACCTTCAATCGTGTTCGGCAGCTCGACAAACATACCGAAATTTGTAACAGAGCTGATCATACCCTCGAATTCTTCACCGATTTTATCCATCATATACTCGGCTTTTTTCAGCTCATCTGTTTCACGTTCAGCTTCTACAGCGCGGCGTTCCATATTAGATGAATGCTCTGCGATATTTGCTAATTTTTCACGCCATTTTGCTTGTGTATCTGCATCTACTTTCCCATTAATTAAGTATGTCCGGATGAGGCGATGGACAATCAAATCCGGATAACGACGGATTGGCGATGTGAAGTGCGTATAATATTCCGTGGATAACCCAAAGTGCCCAAGGCTCTCCGCATCATAGCGTGCTTGCTTCATAGAACGAAGCATGACAGTGGAGATGACTACCTCCTCTGGCTGGCCTTGTACCATTTCAAGAATTTGCTGAAGGGCACGCGGATGAATATCGTTTGCTTTTCCTTTTACCGTATAACCAAAGTTCGTAATAAATTGGAAAAAGCGCTCTAGCTTGTCTTCCTTCGGCTCTTCATGCACACGGTACATAAACGGTACATTCAGCCAATGAAAATGCTCCGCAATGGTTTCATTGGCTGCCAACATAAACTCCTCAATCAGTTTTTCTGCTGTAGACCGCTCCCGCAGTACAACATCCTTTGGCTGCCCATCTTCATCCACAAGAACCTTTGCTTCTTTAAAATCAAAATCAATCGCGCCTCGGTTCATCCGTTTTTCACGAAGAATGGCTGCAAGCTCACCCATATCCTGAAACATTGGAATAAGTGCCTCGTAACGGGCAAGCAATTCCTCATCCTTCTCCTCAAGAATGCGGTTCACATCAGAATATGTCATCCGCTCTGTCGTTTTTATGACACTTTGGAAAATATCATGCTTTACGACCTCACCCTTTGGACTGATCTCCATTTCACACGAAAGTGTCAACCGATCTACTTTTGGATTTAAGGAGCAAATACCATTTGATAGACGATGCGGAATCATTGGAATCACGCGATCAACAAGATAGATGCTCGTACCGCGGTCTGCCGCCTCTACATCAATCGGAGACCCTTCTGTTACATAGTGACTAACATCTGCAATATGTACACCGAGCTTATAGTTCCCGTTATCCAGCTTTGCCACAGTAACAGCGTCATCCAAATCCTTTGCATCTGCACCATCGATGGTTACAATCACTTCATTCCGCAAATCACGACGATTTTCTAAGTCCTTTGGATCAATTGTATCTGGGACATTATTTGCTTGGTCTAATGCGTCCGCCGGAAACATCATTGGCAGGCCATGCTTATGAATGACAGATAAAATATCCACGCCTGGATCATTTTTATGACCGAGGATTTGGATAACTTCTCCTTCCGCGCTCATACGATCTTGTGGGTAGGCTGTAATTTTTACAACTACCTTATGACCTTCCACTGCCCCCATCGCTGCATGCTTTGGAATAAAAATATCACTAATAATACGTTTATCGTCAGGGATCACAAAACCAAAATTCTTTGATTCCGTGTATGTACCAACTAATTGCTTCGTGCCGCGTTCAATAATACGGACAATAGTGCCTTCTTTTCTGGAACCGCTCGTTTCAGAATTGACACGCGCTAATACCGTATCACCATGCAGTGCACCATTTAACTCTGTCGGCGGAATAAAAATATCATCCTGCCCCTTTTCCTCTGGAACAACGAAGGCAAAGCCGCGTGAATGTCCCGTAAGTTTTCCCTTCAGCAGGTTCATCTTTTCAGGCAAACCATAACGGTTGCTGCGGGTACGTACAACCAAGCCTTTCTCTTCCATCATAACAAGCGCCTTAACAAACTCTTTAAAATCTACTGCTTCTTCGATGCCGAACGCTTCCTCTAGCTCCTGCACAGTTAATGGTTTATATGCTTCTTCCTTCATAAAGGACAATAGCTTTTCTATATGCTTTTGTATTATCTCTTCCAAATGGGATCCCTCCTTCTTGTAACGCAGATATGATTATTATTTCCTAAATAAGTAGTATGTATAAATAATCTTTGGTGTAAAGAAAACTCGCCGATTGACGAGCCCTGATCTTGGCGAAGACAGAGGCGTATTTGCACTTATACTTTATTCCTAAAATTTCTCTCTACGTCGAATTGGCTTCCTGCTGGAAATTTATACTTTCTTAAAGTGCGAAAAAAGACAGCATTTCCTGTATTAAAGACCTGGTGCTGTCCTTCATCTCTTCTAAAATTATACTGTTTTACCAATCGAGCTTTTCTAAAAATTGATAGATATCTTCATGCAGCTCATCTCGCTGCTTGTCCAATGTAATGACATGCGTGGATTCCTCATACCATTTGATTTGCTTCACATTGGATTCCACACCATTATAAATAATATTAGCACTATCTGTATTAATCATCTCATCATGACGTGCCTGCACAACAAACGTTGGTGCATAAATCATATCAATATTATCGCGTACATCACGCATCAAATTCTGCAGAGCCTTTAAGGTTTTCATCGGTGTCTGCTGAAACTGGAACATTTCTTCCTCAATTTCCTCATTGGATTTACCCAGTCTTGTTTTATATTCTCTAGCGTATGCCAAAACTCCTTGATACATAATTTCTTCACTTTTAATATACATTGGCGCGCACATCGGCACTACCCCTACAATAGGTACTGTATAGGAGAGTTTTAATGAAAATACACCGCCAAGCGAAAGACCGACAGCGGCAATTTTTTCATAGCCGCGTTCCTTTAAAAACTCGTACGCCTCCATGACGTCTCTCCACCAATCTTCTGGTCCTGTATGCACAAGTTCCTCTGGTGGGACACCGTGACCCTTATAAATGGGGGCATGACATGTGTAACCCTTGCCTTCTAAGTAACGTCCAAGCATACGGACGTCTGCTGAATGTCCTGTAAATCCGTGCAGCAGCAGCACCGCACGCTCTCCTGCCTCAAATGTAAACGGTTTTGGAGCTCCCATTTTCATATTCCTATCCTCTTTCCATAGTATGTATCAGTAATAGTAGTGTATCATATTGCTTTTGGATTAATCTAACATTACAAATACGCCGACTGGCGAGCCTTGCTTTGGGCGAAGACAGAGGCGTGGTTGCACTTATGCTGTATTACCAAAAATCTCCGATTACACCGAATCTACTTCTAGCTTGAAATTTATACTTTCTTACAGTACAAAAAAGATTCAACCGAGAACGGTGAATCTTTGCATATGCTGATGGTTTTATGCTACGTACCCCACTAAAATAGCAAGCACGAAGAATAAAACAGCAAATATAACTGTTAAACGCTGCAAGACTGCTTCAAAGCCGCGAACCTTTTGCTTTCCGAATAATTGCTCTGCACCGCCTGAAATCGCACCGGAAAGACCTGCGCTTTTGCTTGATTGCAGTAAAACCAATACAATCATAAAAAGGGATACAATAATTAATAAGACTGATAAAAACGTATGCACGTCATAACCTCCCATATATCAACACAGTTAAGCTTATTATAAATGTACCATAAAGGCATGAGCGGGACAAGGGATGCAATAATATCTGGGTTCCATTACTTTCTTAAAGTGCAAAAAAGGCTGAATTGGTTACAATTCAGCCTTTTTTCTATTGCCTAGCGACGTCCTACTCTCACAGGGGGAAACCCCCAACTACCATCGGCGCTGAAGAGCTTAACTTCCGTGTTCGGTATGGGAACGGGTGTGGCCTCTTCGCCATCATCACTAGACCTATTT
>JBEPZN010000014.1:0-89613 GCA_041640875.1 Ectobacillus sp.
AAAGTATAAATTTCCAGCGAGAAGCGAGTTCGACGTAGTCGGAAATTTTAGGAATACAGTATAAGTGCAACTACGCCTCTGTCTTCGCCCAAGGGCAGGGCTCGCCAATCAGCGAGTTTTCTTTATAACCAAAAGGAGACATCAAAGAAGCAAAATCGCGTCTTTGATGTCTCCTTTAATAGTTTTATTTTGGAGCGTTGTCTGTCTTCACAGTTAAATAACATTCTTACAAAAGAAAAAATATATTCCGTGGTGAGGAAACATGCCAAATTTCTACAAGCCGTCTCCGTCTAAACTATGCGTTTTATGTGCGGGTTGTTTTACTGCTTTGCGAGAACAAAGGAGGAGTATGGTCAATTTTCTGAATTATAGTCAACGACTCTTTACCAAAAGATGAAAATAGAAATAAAGCCAGTGATACATAAATAGCTGTAAATATAGAGCACTTTTTCCCTTGTTTTCAGCTCTAGTTTTGGCAGGACAATTGTCGGCTCAATAAGCCCAATAGTTAAGCAAAGCAACCCGAGAAGCATTGTCCCAATTGAGAGGGAGAACATGGCAATCTCTGCTTTATAAGGAAGAATCAGCTTAAATAAAAACGAAAGCAGTACGCTGTAAAATAGCGAGGCTATATATATGTTTCGTTTTGTTTTCGAACGGTAGCCAGGAATTTTCCGCCATGCCGGCCGCGGCATTTCTTCTATAGAAAGCGTAGTATACGTCTCAATGAGTCGTTGTACTTCTTTTCCCTTATGCATAATATATAAAATCCAGTTTGGTTCGCCTTGAAATATAAACTGTGACTTTGTTAAATAATGGTCCACTTTTACATTTTGCCAGCTAGACCAAGGATGACGTGTAATGAGCTTTATTTTGCTTTCAAGCGTTTTATCATATTCATAAATGCTAATGCCGTCTGTATCAAAGGCTGCATAATAAAAATGTTTGGATAGCTTTCCGAAGTCTACTTGACAATAAAGCAGCAAGTCCCGTTTTAAATAAAAATATTCTTTTCGAAGACCTTTTTTCATTACTTCGTATATAGTCTGTTTTTGTTGTTTTTTCATGGTACTTCCTCCAACAAGAAACATAGCTTTTTCCGCTGCAAGCGAGGTGATTTGAAGGGTTAAACTCAGATGTCAGAAACCGAAAAGAGCAGACTGTTACTGTTGAACCTGTTCCTTTTCAGAAGGTAAGAATTACAACTCAACTTTTCTACAGTGTAAATCAAAAACGCTATTCCAGCAGGAATAACGTTTTTATGCGACTATTCAAATTTTAGAGCGTCCCCATCAAATGGCTTGTCCGCAACTTTGATGGAATCTGTTGGGCATCCTTCAAATGCATCCATCATGTCGTCTACTAATACGTCTGGAATTTCCACAATCCCTTGGTTATCGTCAAGCGTTACGAATGCGATGCCCTCATCATCATAATCGTAAATGTCTGGCGCAGCTGCTCCACAAGCTCCACAAGCGATGCAAGTTTCTTTGTCAACAATAGTGTACTTTGGCATTTCTGTATACCTCCCGATAATATGTATATACCATAAAATATTCATTAGATAGTGTTGTGCTAATGAAAGAAAATTCTATCCTTATTTTAAAACGGTTTGTCGAGATTTTCAATATAAAAGTATAATGATAATGCTTATCAATTAAAAATGTCAATCAAATTTGTAAATTATTCAAAAGAAAGAACAACAAAACATTTTTCTTTGTTACACGGCAAAGCAAAATGATTCATAAATGACTGTTCCCATGCTCGTTTGTTACAATACATATAACAGCAAAAGAGGGAGTGAAGTTTCTTGCAGCTGCTATATACAATTTTGTACGGGTTACAGCGAATAAAAGGGGAACGTACAGCATCTTCCATTTACCATTTGTTAAAAGGAAAGCGTTCGTCTCAAACGTTGCAGGATGGTACGATCTATCATCTGTCATTTTTGTTTGGCGTGTATAAGAAATTGAGCCGACACGTTTATGATAAACAAATCCAGCTTCTTTTAAACGAAAATTGTATTGAACAAATACAGGAAAATACGTATGCTGTAACTGCGAAGGGAGAGGATGAGCTGACGCAGTACGGCGCTATTGTTCCTTTTCCCATGTATTTGGAGGGATTGCGTTATGGGGAGACGGGTGAAGTGCTTTGGAAGCGTCTTTCCCTTGTTGTGCAAAGCCTATCGCATTTACAAAGAAATAGTTCTTCTTTTCTCCCTATTCAGCAGGACATAGAAGTGACAGAATGGGTGAAAAGTTTTTTTTTATCGGCACAAGTTTCGCGTAAGCAGCTAGCAAATGCTTTGTATGAAGAATGCATGGGTGCACTCTCTACTCTGACGGAAGCAGAATGTACTGTATTTGTGCTACGGCTCAGCGGCTATCACCGAGTTGGATATACGGAAGGGCAGATTGCGGAGATGCTGGATGAGGACCCTCTTCGCATTCATTTCCAGTTCCTTAGTGCGCTTCATAAGCTCACACAGCAGGGACTTGAGGAGGATGAAAGATATCCGTTATTGTCGCAAATGACATCCCATAAAGAAAAAAGAGTTGCTGTACTAAGCTTATCCACCATTAAAACGTACGATTTGTGGAAGCAAGGAAAAACAATGGAGGAGACGGTGCGCATACGCGGATTAAAGCGCAGTACTATTGAGGATCACATTGTAGAGATTGCGTTGCATGAGCCGGATTTTCCGATTGAATCTTTTCTGGCAGAAGATAAAGTGAGAAGGATTAAGGAAACAATTCAACGTATGGATACGAGAAGGCTACGAGAATTGAAAAAGCATGCAGGCGACGATGTAAGCTATTTCGATATTAGACTGGTGCTTGCAAGGATAGGGGGAGCGAATGAGAATTGAGGATGTGTTATATGAAAAATTCGGTTACCGTGTCTTTCGCCTAGGGCAGAAGGAAATTATAGAGGATCTGCTGCGCGGTGTTTCTGTTGTAGCGATGCTGCCAACCGGGGGAGGGAAGTCCGTTTGTTACCAAGTTCCAGGGTATGTGATGCATGGGGCCGTATTGATTGTATCGCCATTGCTATCCTTAATGGAGGATCAGGTCAATCAATTGCGGCTTATTGGGGAGAAGCGTGTCATTGCGTTTAACAGCTTTCGGACAATGGAAGAAAAGAGAGAGGCTATTCGCAATCTTAGCTTTTACAAATTTATTTTTGCATCTCCGGAAATGTTGCAGGCTCGCTCTTTTCTCCATGCCCTTAAACGGGTGAATATCGCTCTATTTGTTGTAGATGAAGCGCACTGTATTTCGCAATGGGGGTATGACTTTCGACCGGACTATAAAAAGCTTGACCATGTCATTCAGGAGCTTGGGAATCCCGCTGTACTTGCACTAACAGCTACAGCGACAAGGGAGGTGCTGGAGGATATTGCTCATAGTCTTCATCTGGCCGCTCCCTCGTTTCACTTGCATTCTGTAGATCGTCCTAATATTTCCTTACAGGTAGAGCACGTAGAAACACTTGATGACAAAAAAGAAAGGGTACTTTTATATGCTAGTCAGCTACAAGGGCCTGGCATTATCTATTGCTCAAGCCGCAGTTGGGCTGAAGCGCTTGCGCAAGCACTGCGTGCATCGGGGACAGAAGGAGTAGCGTATTATCACGGCGGCATGGAGCAGGAGGAACGTATGCTCATTCAGCAGCAGTTTATGAAAGGACAGCTTTCTATCATTGTTTGTACAAGCGCCTTTGGAATGGGAATTAATAAACCTGATGTTCGCTATATTATTCATTTTCATTATCCTTCTAACTTAGAGTCATATTTGCAGGAAATCGGAAGAGCGGGACGAGATGGGGGGGCGAGCATTGCTATTTTATTATTTTGTACAGTTGATCATGAATTGCCGCTCTCTCTTATTCAGGAGGAGCTTCCGAATGAGAGAAGCATAGCGTATTGTCTTTCTTTGTTTAAGGAGGAACTAATTCGTCGACCGGTCCTCCTGCTATCTGATGCGGAATATATAGCGCGAAATGTTGCGGGTTTTGCAGAACAACATTGGCGGTTTTTACAATACCGCCTCGAGCAAATTGGAGCAGTGAAAGACAAAGAACTCATCCTAGAGGCGATTCCCCCCCATGCTCCTGCCCTGTTTTATGAAAGGGTAATAGAAAGGCTTAACAAAAAATATGAAAAGTTACAAGTGATGCGGAGTTGGCTGGAGGGAAGCGGCTGCCGAAGAGAATTGCTGCTTCGGTTTTTCGACTATGAAAAAGAGAGCGCGCCTAAGCAATGCTGTGATGTTTGCGGACTAATGCTTGATGTGTATAAAAAGAAAGACAAGAGCGGTACGCTTCCTTATACGGGATGGCGTGAGGAGCTGAAGCAAATACTTAGTATTGGAGAAACGGAAGCTGTATGAAAAGCCAGCAGGAGAAAATTAAAAATATGTCTGATCGCGAGCTGCGGCTCAATTTGTATATTACACAAGCTCTTATTTTGTTCGCGTGTATGATTTTATCGTATTGGTTGTTTGATGATACCGCATCATTTTTAGCTATGTGGCAATGGAAGCCTATTTCTATCGTTTTGCTTGGGGGAGGAGCGGCTTTTATTATTATTATAGTTGATTACGCTGCTATGCGTGTGTTTCCTGAGTCCTGGTTTGACGACGGAGGGATTAATGAACGGATATTTCGCGGCTTATCCATTCCGCATTTGCTAGGCGTTACGCTCTTAATAGGAACCTGTGAGGAACTATTATTTCGCGGCATCTTGCAAACGCACTTTGGATTGATAGCTGCAAGTGTGATGTTTGCTGTTTTGCACGTGCGCTATATAAAAAAACCATTTTTATTTTGTTTTGTGTTAGTAATTAGCATAGCCTTTGGGTATTTGTTTGCGTATACAGGAAACCTTTTGGTTACAATTTTCTCCCATTTTCTTGTGGACTTTGTGATGGGCTTATACTTACGCCGGAAAGATGAAGATATGTTATGATTTGTGTAAGTTATGTGATAGTAATTGTACAATAAAAATGTAAGGGGTATACAATGATTGTTATTTTGATGCTCGTTATCATCGCATGTCTTACTTTGCTTGTTTTTATGTATAAGGAAGCACATGTAAATCGAGTCATATATCAAGAGTACTGTTTTCCTGATTTCCCTCAAAGCTTTGGAGAGGTTCGTATTTTTTTTATTTCAGATATTCATAAGCGACAGCTGCCAGATACATGGATTCACGAACTGCAAGGAAAAGCGGATTTTGTGGTAATAGGAGGCGATCTAACGGAAAAAGGAGTGCCGCTTACAAGGGTCTCACATAATCTTCGTCTGCTTAGTGGGATCGGTCCTGTATATTTTGTTTGGGGCAATAATGACTACGAAACGGAACGTCATGATTTAGATGCGCTTCTTCTTGATCACAAGGTGAAGAGCTTAGATAATACCGCTGTCTTGTTTGAGTCAGAAGAAGGAGAAAAGCTTTGGCTGCTCGGTGTCGATGATACATCGTTAGGCAAAGATCGCTTGGAGTGGGCGCTAGAAGATTGTGAGGAAGAAGGATTTCGCATTCTTGTTAGTCATAACCCAGATATCGTTCAAAAGTTTACAGAGAAAGAGCGTATTTCATTTGTATTAAGCGGGCATACACATGGGGGGCAAATTTATTTGCTGCCATCAGAAAAATATATGCGGGGAGGAACTTATTCGTATGAGCACACAGTATTGCTGGTCAGCAACGGTTATGGCACAACATTTATTCCGCTGCGTTTTCAAGCTCCTGCGCAAACTCACTTGCTCTCGTTAAAAAGGAAAAAAGTATAGATTTATTGTTTAAGGTGGGAAAGGGTATGTCAACCTTAGAAGGGAAATACAACATTAAGGCAGTTTCAAACATGCTTGGTATTCAGTCAGGTACTTTGCGAGCATGGGAAAGACGTTATCAAATTATTGCTCCAAAACGCAATGAAGCAGGCCATCGCCTTTATACCGAGGAGCATGTGAAAATATTAAAGTGGCTTATCACAAAGGTAAATGAAGGATTTACAATCGGGCAGGCAGTAAGTTTACTTGAAAGCGATCAGTTGAATACCCAAGTGTTTTCCGAACAGGAGGATAATAAAGCAGAGTCATTAACTGAAGCAATTTTGTATGCACTGTTAAAGTTTGATGAGATGAAGGCACATGAATATTTGAATGAAGCGTTTAGTTTATTTTCTGTTGAAAAGGTAACAATGGATATTTTGCGGGGGATTTTAGTACGGATTGGGGAACTTTGGGGGAAGGGGACTATTACAAGTGCCCATGAGCATTATGCTACATCCTTTCTTCGTTCGCGAATTGGTATGATTTATCATAATCTACCTTCTAATACTGTGCTGCCAAAAGCAGTTGCTGTATGCGGACCAGGGGATTCCCATGAACTTGGGCTTTTGATTTTTACGATTTATTTACGCCGTAAAGGATATCAGGTTATATATCTCGGAACAAGTATTGATGAAAAGGATATTCATGTTGTTATTGAAGAAGTAAGGCCTAAATTTTTATTTATGTCCTGTACGTTGCCAAAATATGTTGTCCCAACGATAAAACTTGCCAATTGCTTGCGGGAGGAGTATGATTATCTATCCATAGGACTCGGAGGAATTGCTTTTTCTCTCTTGCCTGAGCAAGAAAGAGCGATGCTAGAGGAGTATCTTGTGGGAACAACGAAAGAAGATTGGGATAAATGGATGGTAAGGGCATAGCCTCATTCTATGAACCATCCGATTCATCCTTCATATAATAAACATTAGGTGTAACGGTTGAGGTAAGGAGGGTAAGAGATGAGATTGGAACGTTTGAACTACAATAAAATCAAGATTTTCCTTACGTTTGACGATTTGTTGGAACGAGGGCTCACGAAAGAAGACTTATGGCAAAATGCGCCGAAAGTACAGCAGTTGTTTCGCGATATGATGCATGAGGCAAATAAAGAGCTTGGATTTGAGGCAGACGGACCGATTGCTGTAGAAGTATTCTCACTTCAGGCACAAGGTATGGTTGTCATCGTGACAAAGGAGCATCAAGAGCTAGGTCTGGATGAAGACTTTAGCGATGACTTTATTGAAATGCAAGTAACTCTTGACGAGAGCGAGGATATTTTATATGAGTTTGCTTCGTTCGAGGACGTCATTTCCTTGGCGGAGCGTTTATATCCTCTCGGAGTTGAAAATGGGAAATTGTATTCCTTTCAAAATCATTTCTACTTATTGCTGGAAGAGTCAGCTACATCGCTTTCCCATGAGAATTTAATCGCTATCTTGGCGGAATTTGGAAATTCTGCAACGATTACAATTTATAGGTTAATGGAATATGGGAAGGAACTGATGGCGGAGCGTGCGTTAGCTCAGTTGCATCACTATTTTGTAGCAAAATCAAACCTCAACTAAGGTACAGTTGGGGTTTTTTTGCACTGTAGGAGCATAAATTTCTAGATGGAAGATCATTCGACGTAGCGAGAAATTTTAGGAATATAGTATAAGTGCAACTGCGCCTCTCTTCGCCCGAGAGCAGGGCTTACTAATCGGTGGGTTTTCTTTACAAGATAAGAAAGTATAACCTTTCGGGGGGATGTCTAGCTCCCAAGGCCCAAAATGGCAGACTCCGGGCTGAACCTCCGCAAAAGGGAAAAAAAGCGCCTTTTCCTCCGGTCCACCCCTACGCTGCCATAAAAGGCGGGCCTTGTCCGCTTTTCTTACACTGCTAAGAAAGTATAAATTCCCAGCTAGAAGTTCATTCGACGTAGTGGGGAATTTTAGGAATAAAGTATCAGTGCAACTACGCCTCTGTCTTCGCCTAACGACTCGCCAATCAGCGAGTTTTCTTTATCAGAAAGGATGCATGATGCTTTTTTATTACGGAAAACCTACTATAACTATAACCATGTGTTTAAGTGCTTATGAACCGGAGATGTCAAATTTTGCATTCCGGTTTTCAGAGTGTATACTAAGCAATAAAGGCTTACTAAAGAAATGTATACAGGGGGTTTACTGATTATGGTGGCCGAAAAGGGAGATCATTCACAACAGAAAACTGAACAGTTAGATGTATTGAAATCTACACAAATTGTTATCCAACAGGCGTTAGACAAGCTAGGCTATCCGCAAGAAGTATATGAACTGCTAAAAGAACCTATCCGCATGATGACAGTAAAGATCCCAATTCGTATGGATGACGGCACTGTGAAAGTATTTACAGGTTATCGCGCACAGCATAATGATGCAGTGGGACCAACAAAGGGGGGCATTCGCTTTCATCCGAATGTAACAGAAAAGGAAGTAAAAGCGCTATCAATTTGGATGAGCTTAAAGTGCGGTATTGTGGATCTGCCTTATGGCGGCGGAAAGGGTGGTATTGTTTGTGATCCGCGTGACATGTCGTTTCGCGAGTTAGAGCGTTTAAGCCGCGGATATGTAAGAGCAATTAGTCAGATTGTAGGACCGACAAAAGATATTCCAGCGCCTGATGTATTTACAAACTCGCAAATTATGGCATGGATGATGGATGAATATAGCCGTATTGATGAGTTTAATTCACCTGGTTTCATTACAGGAAAGCCTCTTGTACTCGGAGGATCGCATGGACGTGAAACCGCTACCGCAAAAGGCGTGACGATTTGTATTCGAGAGGCTGCTAGGCGAAAAGGGATTAACATTGAAGGTGCCCGTGTTGTTGTACAAGGATTCGGAAACGCGGGCAGCTATCTTGCAAAATTCATGTATGATGCTGGAGCAAAGGTAATTGGGATTTCTGATGCGTATGGGGCGTTGCATGACCCGAACGGACTTGATATCGATTATTTGCTTGACCGTCGTGATAGCTTTGGAACGGTGACAAAGCTATTTACAAACACAATTACAAATAAAGAGTTACTTGAGCTTGATTGTGATATTCTCGTACCAGCAGCAATTGAAAATCAAATTACGGAAGACAATGCGCCTCATATTAAAGCCAAAATCATTGTAGAAGCAGCCAATGGCCCGACTACCTTGCGAGCGACAAATATTTTAACGGAGCGCGGTATCTTACTGGTTCCTGACGTATTAGCCAGTGCGGGCGGTGTGACGGTATCGTATTTTGAGTGGGTGCAAAATAATCAGGGCTATTATTGGACGGAAGAGGAGGTAGAGGAAAGACTGGAAAAGGTAATGGTAAAATCATTCGGCTCTGTATATGAGATGTCTCAGGTTCGTAAGGTGAACATGCGTCTTGCTGCTTATATGGTAGGTGTTCGCAAGATGGCAGAAGCGAGCCGCTTCAGAGGCTGGGTATAAACGGAAAAATGTCCAAAACGACAGTGTTTGTTGTTGCGGACATTTTTTGTTTACACTTAAGTATAAATTTCCAGCTAGAAGTGAATTCGACGTAGTCGGAAATTTTAGGAATACAGTATCAGTGCAACTACGCCTCTATCTTCGTCCAAGGGCGGGGCTCGCCAATCGACGAGTTTTCTTTACAGAAACGCTGAAGCAACAAACCGTGTTAATGCTTTGCACTAACAGGCATTTGTTTTATTGGTAAGGTTGCGTGTGGTGGTTTTACTTCTATTGGGACGAACGGTTTGAATACATATGTAGGGATATGTCATGCATGGAGATGATTAAATGAGATTTCCGATAGAACGAATTTATATTAGCTATGGCAACTCTAGACCCGGAAGCCGTTTGTCAAAGGTCCGTTTTATTGTAGCGCATGATACAGGAAATCCCGGGAGCAATGCCATTGGAAACCGAGACTATTTTCAGGAAACAATGCCCAAATCGTCTGCTCATACGTTCATTGATGATCAACGTATTATTGAAATGATTCCAATTGATGAAGTTGCGTATCATGTCAGGTATAGTGTACCAAACGATAATGAGCTGTATGGGTATAATGCAAACAGTGCCGCAATAGGCGTAGAGCTTTGCTACGGAGGGAATATTAGTTTTTGGGATGCATATACGAGGTTTGCTTGGTACCACGCATATCTATGTCAGGTATATGGGCTGAATCCCAAAACAGCTATTGTGTCTCATAAACGACTAGATCCAGTACGCAAAATCGATCCCGAAAATGTCTTAAAGCAGCAAGGTATTACGTTCAGACAATTTTTAAATGATGTATATCGTATGTATGTATCACTCAGGTGACAAACAGTGCAGAAAAGCATACAATACAAATGGGCGCCTACTTCGAATGGTAGGTTTTTTTATATATGTAGTTATCGAAACGGAGTGTTGGGGGAGTGAGCAGTATGCAAAAAGAGAAAGTAATTATTGTGGGCGGAGGTCCGTGCGGCTTGGCTGCAGCGATTTCCTTGCAGCACATTGGAGTTGATGCGCTAGTTATTGAAAAAGGAAACATCGTCAATGCCATCTATCATTATCCAACTCATCAGACTTTTTTCTCCACAAGTGAGAGGCTTGAAATCGGCGGTGTTCCTTTTATAACAGAAAATCGAAAGCCTGTTCGTAATCAGGCGCTTGCTTATTATCGGGAGGTTGTGAAACGGAAGCAGGTGCGTGTACAGCCTTTCGAGCGGGTTGAGCATGTAGAGAAGCAGGATGATGATTCATTTGTTATACGTACGACGAAGAGAGACGGAGAAGCGGCAGAGTATCGTTCCCAATATGTTATCGTAGCGACAGGGTATTATGATCATCCTAATTATATGAATGTACCGGGTGAGGAATTAGAGAAAGTGTCTCATTATTTTAAGGAGGCACATCCATACTTTGATCGGGATGTAACTGTCATCGGCGGTAAAAATTCAAGTGTGGATGCGGCACTTGAGCTTGTAAAAGCGGGCGCACGCGTCACCGTGCTTTATCGCGGTGATGTTTTCTCATCAAGTATTAAGCCATGGATTTTACCAGAGTTTGAAGCTCTCGTTCGCCAAGGAGCGATTATGATGGAATTTCAAGCACATGTGAAGAGGATCACAGAACATACACTTACGTATGAGGTGAACGGTGAAGAGAAAACCATTGTGAATGATTTTGTGTTTGCGATGACGGGATACCATCCTGACCATACCTTTTTAGAGAAAATGGGTGTAGGAATTGATAAAGAAACCGGTCGCCCGCTCCATGACCCAGATACGATGGAGACAAATGTACGAGGTATTTTCATTGCAGGTGTTATCGCAGCAGGTAATAACGCGAATGAAATATTTATTGAGAATGGGCGGTTCCACGGGGACGCTGTTGCTAGGGAAGTTGCCGCGCGGCAGTAGTATAAATCACCTGTACTTGTTCTAAACTGTGAAAAAGGACAAGGCGGGATAAGTGTGAAAAGAGTAGAGCATTTTATTATTAAACTTGTGTTAGTGCAGTTTTTACTTCTTTTGCTGGTGCAAGTGCTGCTGATGCAGCCGCGTATTGCACCTTATTTATCAAAGGTTGTCTACTACGAAGGCGTCACAAAGGGAGCGGTTACAAAAAGTTTAGAAACAGGAAAGTAGTTTTGATTTGCTTCTCTGCATGGTTGTGTTACAATGAATGAAGACTTTCACGGAAAAAACTTACAAAAGCAGGTCAGGTTCCTGCTTTTCTCTATTTCTTTTTACTTGAAATTAAGAGGTGTTACTATGAATCAAAAAATCTCTATTGCAATTGACGGACCAGCAGCTGCAGGTAAAAGTACGGTTGCGAAAATTATCGCAAAATCTCTTTCTTATGTATATATCGATACAGGAGCGATGTATCGCGCTCTAACATATGCTGCTTTAAATCATGGTATCGACGTGAACGATGAGAGCAGCGTAGTAGATGTGCTCAATGCGATTGAAATTCGCTTCGAAAACCGAGAGGATGGACAGCATGTATTGTTAAATGGCAATAACGTTACGGATGCGATTCGATCTCCTGAGGTAACAAATACTGTTTCTATTCCCGCGAAGCATCGCCTTGTTCGGGAAGAGATGGTAAAGAGGCAGCGAGTGCTCGGTGAGAACGGTGGTGTCGTGATGGACGGACGTGATATCGGAACGCATGTCCTGCCGTATGCGGAAGTTAAAATTTTCCTTTTGGCTTCTGTTGAAGAGCGGGCGCAGCGACGCCATCTGGAAAATACAGAAAAAGGTTTTTCGTCAGATTTAGAAAAGCTGAAGGAAGAAATTGCTTTGCGTGACAAGCTGGATTCCGAGAGGGAGTTTGCGCCGTTGCAGAAAGCAGAGGATGCGATTGAATTAGACACAACGTCTTTATCGATTGAACAAGTCGTAGAAAAGATTATGGATATTGTCTCTTTGAAATTAGCGAAATAAGGAAAGAGCAGGATCTCTTTCCTTATTTTTATAAGAAGACAATTTGCTTGACAAATTCTTGGATTTGTTAGAAGTTAATAAAAGGAAGATATTTTCTGAATACTTTTCCAACATGCAAATGGAAACTTATCTTTTCCATTTCGTATATACATAAATATGCAATTTCATTTTAGTAGGGAGGTATTTCCATGGTTGAAAAGATGAATGAAGAGGTTGTAGAGGCGAAGGCGCTGCAAGTTGGCGATATTGTCACAGCTCAAGTTACAAAAGTCGAAGATAAGCAAGTGCTTGTAGATGCAGGCTACAAAACAGAAGGTGTGATTCCAATCAGCGAGTTGGCAAATGTACACATTGAGAAAGCAAGCGATGTTGTACAAGAAGGTCAAACGCTGGAACTGCAAGTCATCAAACTTGAAGACGACGATCTTGTTTTATCGAAGCGTGCTGTTGATGCAGAGCGAGCTTGGAAGGAATTGCAAGGCAAGTTCCAAACAGGTGAAGTGTTCGACGTAACGGTAAAAGATATCGTAAACGGCGGTCTTGTTGTAGACCTTGGCGTTCGTGGATTTATCCCAGCATCCCTTGTAGAAACACATTATGTAGAAGATTTTACAGATTATAAAGGGAAAACATTAGATGTAAAAATCGTAGAGTTAGAGCGAGAGAAAAATCGTGTAATCCTTTCCCATAAAGCAGTAGTAGAGGAAGCGCTGGAGACTAAGAAAAAGGAAGCGTTGCATTCGTTAAAAGCGGGAGACGTGCTAGAAGGAACTGTACAGCGTTTGACTGACTTTGGAGCATTTGTCAATGTTGGTGGTGTAGATGGTTTAGTCCATATTTCACAAATTTCTCACGATCGTGTTGAAAAGGCATCTGATGTATTGACAGAAGGTCAAACTGTTAAAGTGAAGGTATTGTCCGTAGATTCAGGCACGCAGCGTGTATCACTTTCCATTAAGGCTGCTCAGCCTGGTCCTTGGGAAAACATAGCAAATGAAGTGAAGGTGGGCGATATTTTAGAAGGAAAGGTCAAGCGTCTTGTTAGCTTTGGAGCGTTTGTAGAAGTGCTTCCTTCTATTGAAGGTTTGGTACACGTGTCCCAAATTGCCAATCGCCATGTAAAGAATCCAAGTGAAGTGCTTGAAATCGGACAAATTGTAAAAGTGAAGGTGCTCGAAGTGAGTCCGCAGAATAAGCGTGTGTCCTTAAGCATTAAAGATGCATCGGCAGAGCCGGAAGTGCAAGAGGATTACAGCAAGTACCAGCCTACAACAGAGTCGTCCACTTTCCAGTTGGGTGACATTATCGGTGAACAGTTGAAAAAATTACGCAAATAAACGGGTGATGGTTGTGACAAGAGCGCAGCGAAAGATAGATCATATTCAATTTGCGCTTTCTACTGGGCAATCCTGCTCGCATGGCTTTTCGGATGTTTCTTTCGTTCATCAAAGCTTACCGAACACGTCATGTGAACATATCTCGTTACAGACGAGAATAGGCGAACTTTCCTTAAGTTCGCCTATTTTTATCAATGCGATGACGGGTGGCGGTGGAGCGGAAACGGAGCGCGTTAACGAGAGTTTGGCGCTGGTCGCCAAGCACCAAGGTTTGGCGATGGCAGTCGGTTCGCAAATGGCGGCCTTACGAGACAAACGGGAGGAACTTTCTTATAAAATCGTGAGAAGAGCAAACCCGAATGGAATCGTTTTTGCAAACTTAGGAAGCGAGGCAACAGTTGAACAGGCAAAGCGTGCCATTGAGATGATCGAAGCAAACGCAATACAAATTCACTTGAATGTGATTCAAGAGCTAACGATGCCAGAAGGAGACCGTGATTTTACAGGTGCGCTCAGACGCATTGAGATGATTGTTAAGGAGTGCGCTATTCCTGTTATTGTAAAAGAGGTCGGCTTTGGCATGAGCAAAGAAACAGTACAAAAGCTGCGAGACGTAGGTGTGACCATTATTGATATTGGTGGCTTCGGCGGAACAAATTTTGCCGGCATTGAAAACGAACGGCGTCAGCGAGTGTTATCATATTTTAATGATTGGGGTATTCCTACCGCAGCATCGTTAGCAGAGGCTGCAAGTGTCGGTGGAGCATCGTTAATCGGTTCAGGCGGCCTGCAAACGGCTTTTGATGCGGCAAAGGCTATTGCGCTCGGAGCTTCGGCTGTAGCGTTTGCTGGACAGTTTTTGCGTATACTCGTGCAGCATGGCGTAGAAACTTTAATGCAAGAGCTAACCGCGCTACATGAGGATTTGGTATTGATTATGACAGCGCTGGGGGCAAGCACTATCGAGCAATTACAGCACGTTCCGCTTGTGATTAGCGGCTATACACATCATTGGCTGACGGAACGAGGTATTGATACTGCTGTCTACAGCAGAAAAAGCGCGACATAACAAAACGTTATGTCGCGCTTTTTTGATGTCTAGCTTTGCTTCCTAGCTCCTTCCGGTCAAGCATTTTCCCCATGTGAAGCCAAAAAGCGGCTTTCATGGTGAGAAACGTTCGCCCTACGGAGATGAGGAGTCAAAGTTTTAATGCTTGTTTTGTTCACGTGCGAGCTCTGGTGTATCGAGACCAGTAGCCCCTGGGTATTGCAGATTTTGATCGCGGTCGGATTCAACACGGCGCGATTCTCTCATTTTCTTTTCTTGACGGTCTTTACCCATCCTCTCCACCTCCTTATTGTAAGTGTTTCTGTTTCGGGATGAACTATACGATTTCACATGAAGGATTATTTTTCATAAAAAGCACCCATAATGGAAATGATAGGAGGGAGTAGCATGGAAGGGGCCTATTTTTATTTCTTCTCTTGGCTTGGTTGGATTTTTGTTACATTTTTTATGAAAAAAAGCACAGCGCGTCTTGTTTATGCAGCAGTCCTTTTGTTCACGATTATGATTTCACAAACAGTGGTAACGTTCGGAGAATTCCGAATATGGATCGGTGCATTTTTTCTGCTAGTGATTGGCATTATAGGTATTAGTCGTCTATCGATGTGGACAAAGCTGTATTATGCTGTGTGTTCGACAATAGTGGGAATGGTGTATGCAATTGTTCATCTTGTTGAATTGTATGACCCTGTCTGGATTATTATAAATCATACATGGTTTCTTAGTATATTGCTTGCATACATAGCTTACGTATTAATTCGTTTACCGGAAGAGCGTATTTCAGTGCTTTGTGTTGGTGTTGTACAGGGTGAGATTTTGGTTGCGGTTGTTTTAAGACCATACGGTTTTCATAATGAATTTGGATCGATGCTGTTTCTAGATGCGGTTGCATGTGCTGTTTTTTTACTGTGCGTATTGTCCGCCATCTTGAAGGGACTCGCATTTATAGAACCATTCAAACAAAAACAAGTAAGGGAGAGACAAGGCTAGAGTATGAATCATTATACGTTCCCGATTTTACTTGGTATGCTTGTGGGGATCATCACACGTTTAATTATGCTAAAGACCGATACGAGACAGTATCCGACCCGTTTGCATGGGAAGATTGTTCATATTGCAATGGGGTTTATTGCTGCTATTTTGGGAGCAGTTGCCATTCCTTCTATTATGAAAAAGGATTTTTCAGCCCTTACATTTTTAACGCTCGCTGCTTCGCAATTTCGCGATGTACGCAATATGGAACGCAATACTTTACAGCAGCTAGATGGCTTTGAACTTGTACCGCGCGGAAGCACCTATATAGAAGGAATTGCACTTGTGTTTGAGAGCCGGAACTATTTGGCGATGATGGCATCTTTCGTTACGACATTTGCATATTTCGCCTTTAATTCTCCCATAGCGGGTGTTATAGCAGGCATTGCTTCCTTTTTCGTAGCGAAAGCGCTCATGTCCGGAAGCAGGCTGCAGGATATTGTTGAGATTGAACATGTTCCACTTCGATTTGATGGGGCTGGTTTGTATATTGATAATATCTATATTATGAATATCGGCTTGCCAGCAAGACAGAAGGAGATTATGCAGTATGGAATGGGATTTTTGTTAAAGCCAAAGTCAATGGATGCAAATATTACACTCTCAAACCTTGGACAACGGCAAGCGATTTTGCATGATGTTGCAGTTGGGCTCGGTGTTGTGCGTGATTCCGGTACTCCGGCGCTCGTTCCCCTTGCTAAGCGTGACTTAAATGACGGCCGAATTGGAGTATTTGTTCTTCCGCAGGAGCAGGATGTGAAAAAAGCAATACAGGTTATCGGTAATGTCCCGACGCTTGAAAATGCCATTCGCCTCTCCTCTGAAGCACCAAAAGGGAGGCGTACATCCTAATGATATTGGAAAAATGCATACTAGCCGTTATTACAACGGATGCAAGTAAGTTTGCAGGCGGAGCACCTCTATTCACATGCCATTCCACAGAGGAAATGGAATTTGTTGCGACCAACCTAGAGGCTATCTTAGACGGGATCGCGCACAGACTGCAGGAGAACGTATATATTATTGTGAAACACTTCTAACATATGATATAATGTGTAGTGCTTGAAAGATAGGAAATATTGTTGATACCCCCTTCTTGCGCAAAGAGGGGGTTTTTACATACAGATTAGTAAGAGAAAGGATGAAAGTAATATGCCAAAACCAACAGTTGCCATTGTTGGACGTCCGAACGTTGGTAAGTCTACGATTTTTAATCGCATTGTCGGGGAACGGGTTTCAATTGTGGAGGACATTCCAGGTGTAACACGTGATCGCATTTACAGCTCTGGTGAATGGCTTACGCATGAATTCAATATTATTGATACAGGCGGAATTGATATCGGTGATGAACCGTTTTTATCACAAATTCGTCAACAGGCGGAAATTGCGATTGATGAGGCTGATGTGATTGTGTTTTTAACAAACGGTCGAGATGGGGTTACGTCAGCTGATGAAGAGGTAGCAAAAATTTTATACAGATCTAAAAAGCCTGTTGTACTCGCGGTGAACAAAATCGACAATCCTGAAATGCGGGAGGATATTTATGATTTTTATTCGCTTGGTTTTGGGGAGCCGTTTCCGATTTCCGGTGCACACGGTCTTGGGCTTGGTGACTTGCTTGATGAAGTTGCGAAGCATTTTCCGAAATATGAAGGCGGGGATTATGACGAAGGTGTGATTCGCTTTTCCTTGATTGGACGTCCGAACGTTGGGAAATCGTCGCTTGTGAACGCTTTGCTTGGTGAGGAACGCGTAATTGTGAGCGATATTGAGGGCACGACGCGCGATGCGATTGATACACCGTATCGAAAAGACGGACACGATTATGTAATTATTGATACAGCGGGTATGAGAAAAAAAGGGAAAGTGTACGAGAGTACCGAAAAATATAGTGTATTGCGCGCGTTAAAAGCAATAGAGCGCTCTGATGTCGTTCTTGTGGTCCTAGACGGTGAGCAAGGGATTATTGAGCAGGATAAAAAAATTGCAGGTTACGCACATCAAGCTGGACGAGCTGTTGTAATCGTGGTGAATAAATGGGATGCAGTTGAGAAAGATGAGAAAACGATGAAGGAATTCGAAGAGAATATTCGTGCGCATTTTCAGTTTTTAGATTACGCGCCGATTGTTTTCTTGTCCGCTAAAACGAAGAAACGTACGCATACACTTTTGCCGATGATTCAAGCAGCTAGTGAAAGCCATAGTTTACGTGTACAAACGAATATCCTAAACGATATCATTATGGATGCGGTAGCGAGAAACCCTACGCCGATGCATAACGGCAAGCGTTTGAAGATTTATTATACAACGCAAGTAGCTGTAAAACCGCCGACGTTTGTTGTATTTGTCAATGATCCGGAATTACTGCATTTTTCGTATGAACGTTTTTTAATTAATCGTATTCGTGATGCATTTAATTTTGTGGGAACACCGATTAAGATTCTGGCAAGAGCTAGGGATTAATGGGGGAGGATGAGATTGTATGGCAGTTGTTGCAGTAGCGGGGGCTGGCAGTTGGGGAACGGCTTTAGCGATGGTTCTGGCCGATAATGGCCACGAAGTGCGTCTATGGGGACATCGCGAGGAGCTTATGCAGGAAATTAATGAAACTCGTATGAATAGTCGTTATTTGCC
The DNA here is from genome assembly GCA_041640875.1 of Ectobacillus sp. Lineage (GTDB taxonomy): Bacteria > Bacillota > Bacilli > Bacillales > Bacillaceae_G > Ectobacillus. The sequence goes on from JBEPZN010000014.1 coordinate 18,335, forward strand.
GGGAGTTGAACTGCCGGATGGGATCCGTGCATATGCTTCTTTAGAGAGCGCCTTGCAGGGTGCCGAACATATTTTGCTTGTTGTGCCGACAAAGGCATATCGCGACGTATTACGGCAAATCAGGCCGATGCTGTCTAGTCCTGTAACATTCATTCATGCGAGCAAGGGGATTGAACCAGACTCATCTAAACGTATTTCCGAGGTAATTGAGGAGGAAATTCCGGCGCATCTTATTGAGTCTGTTGTTGTTCTCTCTGGTCCGAGCCATGCGGAGGAAGTTGGATTGCGGCATCCGACGACCGTTACGTCAGCGTCCAAGCATATGGAAGCAGCAGAGATGGTGCAGGATTTATTTATAAACAGCTATTTTCGAGTGTATACGAATCCAGATATTATCGGTGTAGAACTTGGCGGCGCTTTAAAGAATATCATTGCGTTGGCTGCCGGTATTACGGATGGTTTAGGCCTTGGAGATAACGCAAAAGCAGCTCTCATGACGCGCGGTTTGGCGGAAATCGCCCGTTTGGGAAGAATGATGGGAGCAAATCCGTTAACGTTTGCCGGTTTAACCGGTATGGGAGATTTAATCGTTACGTGTACAAGTGTACATAGCCGAAATTGGCGAACTGGGCATATGCTTGGTAAGGGTCAATCGCTAGAGGATGTACTGGCGAATATGGGGATGGTTGTAGAAGGAGTACGTACAACAAAAGCGGCCTATCAGCTTGCTGGTAAAATGAATGTGGAGATGCCGATTACAGTAGCGCTTTATGAAGTGTTATTTAACGGAAAGGACGTCAAGGAAGCGGTTGAATCGCTTATGGGGCGTGTCCGAAAGCATGAAATGGAGGCTATTCCTGATTTGTCGTAAAAAAGAGAGCTCAAAGCTCTCTTTTTTATACTTTCCTACAGTGTAAATTTCCAGGTAGAAGTAAATTCGACGTAGCAAGAAATTTTAGGAATGAAGTGTAGGTGTAACTGCGCCTCTGTCTTCGCCCAAGGGCAGGGCTCGCCAATCGGCGAGTTTTCTTTATACTTTAAGAAAGTATAAATTTCTAGCTGGAAGCCAATTCGACGTAGTGAGAAATTTTAGGAACAAAGTATAAGTGCAACTACGCCTCTGTCTTCGCCCAAGGGCAGGGCTCGCCAATCGGCGAGTTTTCTTTACAAGATAAGAAAGTATAACCTTTCGGGGCGATGTCTAGCTCTCAAGGCCAAAAATGGCAGTGTAGGGCTGAACCTCCGCAAAAGGCAAAAAGCGCCTTTTACTCCGGCCCACCCCTACGCTGCCATAAAAGGTGGGCCTTGTCCGCTTTTCTTACTGATTGGTAAGTTTTCTTGATTGGGTGTTTTCACCAATTCTCCGCTTTCGCATAGGATGGATTGTAGATTACAGGAGAGGGTGGAGTTCATGAACGGCAGCAACAACTTTTTTGATAATATTGAAAAGCAAACAAAAGTAAATAAAGAAGATATTTTTAAGCTGGCGGCCTCTGTACAAAATGCGAATTTAAAGGATGAAAAAGTACTGCGCCAGCTTATTCAGCAAGTCTCTTTGCTTGCGGGGCGTCCAGTATCGAAGGATAAGGAAGAGCAAATTGTAAAAGCAATTGTCAATAATAATATTCCCGCTGACCTAAGCTCTTTAAGTAATTTATTTAAGAAATAAATGACACAACTTTCATAAAAGTGGGAACCATCCGCATTTCGTATAGCATATGATACTATGTATAGTAGGAACATGGATTGGCAATGGGAGATATTTGGTCAACGGAAGCGAAGATGCCCCTCTTCGCTTCCGTTTTTTTATACTGTAAGAAAGTATAAATTTCTAGCTGGAAGCCAATTCGGCGTAGTGAGAAATTGTAGGAACAAAGTATAAGTAGGGCTGCGCCTCTGTCTTCGCCTAAAGGCAGGGCTCGCCAGTCGGCGAGTTTTCTTTATAAAAAACTTCTTTTATAGTGAGATGAAATCGTATGGAAAGTTGTAAGGAGTGAACCTTGGAGAAGAATGGTCTGTTTCCTCGTTTCCTTATTAATTGTAAGCCAGGATAGGGTCTAGATTCTTTTCATACAGGTCCTGTATTTTTACTTTTTCTTTAGATACATAATTTGCTAAAATAAAAAAGAGTTATAGTACTAGATTGTCATTACATAAAGGGGTGTATGTATGTCTGTCGGGTTAATAAAAATGTGGTTTGCGCTTGGAGCAATCGCATTTATGTTTATTTCAGTTATGTTTATTTTGCTGAGCCGTTATAAAATTCAGAATAAGCTTTTGAAAGGGATTACAGCCTTTATTGCATACGTGCTTATGATTGTGTCTGGATTTATTATTTTTATTGTTGTGTTTAGCGGTCCGGTAAGTGAATGAAGGACGGGTGTATATGAAAAATATTACAATTGGAATTATGATGATGTGTATTGTAAGCGTGTTAACAGGATGCTTGTATCCGCAGGAGAAATTGCAGCAAAACCAAGTCCCGTATGCTGACCAACTCGCTGCTGTGCAGGCGGCCGTAGACTCATTTCAAAAGGAGAGCGATGGTCTGCTTCCCATTAAAACACGGGATATGAGCACGCCGCTATATCAAAAGTACCCGATTGAGTTTAATAAATTAGTGCCGCGCTTTATGCAGGAGCCTCCCGGCAACTCGTTTGAAAATGGCGGTATCTATCAGTATGTACTCATTGATGTGGAAACGAAGCCGACGGTAAAGCTCATTGATTTGCGTGTGACTGAGCAAATTCGTGATATAAAGCTAAAGCTACAAATGTACCGCGATCAACATCAATATCCGCCATTTCAAAAAGTGCTTGCAAATGGTGTTTATACGTTGGATTATAACAAACTGGGTTATGAGGAAGAACCGTATGTTGTGAGCCCGTATTCTGGTAAAAACTTGCCGTTGGTGATCGATGGCCAAGGAGAAATTTATGTAGACTATAGTGTGGACTTATATGAAGCGCTGCAGAAGCATGGGGACGAAGTGCAACCGGGCAGCGATATCCGCTTTTTGCTCACAAAGGAAGCCCCTTTTGTACCGGCGTATTCCCTTCCCTATAAGGCAGAGGACAAACAACCCGTTTTTTTCGTGCAATAAGTCATGAACCCTTCTTTTTAAGAATACGTTCTAAAAGAAGGGTTTTTTACTTCTTCTGACTTCACAACGAAGAAAAAATTTCTTTTAAAATAGTCATACAACACGGACAACATCATAAGTATGTAATGTCCTAACTACTAGAATGATCGCAATTTCATTTCCAACAACTCTTGGGGAGGGGATCACTTGGAAAAGGTCGATATTTTCAAGGATATTGCCGAGCGTACAGGCGGTGATATTTATTTAGGTGTAGTAGGTGCCGTTCGTACAGGAAAGTCAACTTTCATTAAAAAATTTATGGAGCTCGTTGTGATTCCGAACATTGAAAGTGAAGGCGATCGTCAAAGAGCGCAGGATGAGCTCCCGCAAAGCGCAGCAGGAAGAACGATTATGACAACTGAGCCGAAATTCGTTCCGAATCAAGCGGTCTCTATTCAAGTTGATGACGGCTTAGCTGTTAATATTCGTCTTGTTGATTGTGTTGGCTATACCGTTCCTGGTGCCAAGGGATACGAGGATGAAAACGGTCCGCGTATGATCAGTACACCTTGGTATGAGGAGCCAATTCCTTTTCATGAGGCGGCAGAAATTGGAACTCGTAAAGTGATTCAGGAGCATTCCACAATCGGTGTTGTTATCACAACAGATGGAACGATTGGTGAAATTCCGCGCCGCGATTACTTAGATGCAGAAGAGCGCGTTGTCAATGAATTGAAAGAAGTAGGAAAGCCTTTTATCATGATTATTAATACGGTACAGCCGTATCATCCAGATACTGAACAACTGAGACAAAGTTTAATTGAACAATATGATATCCCTGTTTTAGCGATGAGTGTAGAAGGGATGAGAGATGGTGACGTTTTCAATGTTTTGCGTGAGGCGCTGTATGAGTTCCCTGTACTTGAGGTGAATGTGAATTTGCCAAGTTGGGTTATGGTGCTAAATGAAAACCATTGGCTGCGTCAAAGCTATCAAGAAGCGGTTCAAGAAACGGTTAAGGACATCAAACGCCTGCGTGATGTAGACCGTGTCGTATCGCAATTTGGCGGGTATGATTTTATTGACCATGCCAGCCTTGCAGGTATTGACATGGGGCAAGGGGTGGCAGAAATTGACCTATATGCGCCAGATGAGCTATATGATCAAATTTTAAAGGAAGTTGTCGGCGTTGAGATTCGAGGCAAGGATCATTTGTTAAAGCTCATGCTTGATTTTGCCTATGCAAAGACGGAGTATGATCAAGTGGCTGATGCCTTGCGTATGGTCAAACAAACAGGCTATGGCATCGCGGCGCCAGCCTTAGCTGATATGAGCCTCGATGAACCAGAAATTATTCGTCATGGCTCTCGCTTTGGTGTAAAATTAAAAGCTGTTGCGCCATCTATTCATATGATTAAAGTAGATGTAGAGTCAACATTTGAGCCAATCATTGGAACCGAAAAGCAAAGTGAAGAGCTGGTTCGTTATTTAATGCAAGATTTTGAGGATGACCCGCTTTCTATTTGGAGTTCTGATATTTTTGGACGTTCACTGAGCTCTATCGTGCGTGAAGGGATTCAGGCGAAGCTATCTCTCATGCCGGAAAACGCTCGTTACAAGCTTAAAGAAACGCTTGAGCGTATTATCAATGAAGGCTCCGGTGGTCTAATTGCTATTATTTTATAAAATAGGGCTCCTTTTTAGGGGCTTTTTTCTTTTTTTGAAATAACATATTGCTCGAAGGAAATATGATGCAATTCCTTTTTTTGTTATAAAAAAATCTGCTGTTACTTTGGAAAGGGCATGTATATCCAAAGTTGGAGCAGGTTTTTCGGTATTTTCGATTTTTTTCTTGTTTTCTTGGCAACATTTTCTTTAAAAATATTGAATTCTAAGAAAGAATCATATAATATAGGCGTTGATAAAGAATTATCTCTATCTTTGTAGTATAGAACTTGCGGAATTTGCCTACAAATGAAAATAAGACTCACTTTATTAATATTCATACAGTGGTCCCTTTGGGAGGAGGTGAATGGCATGAATAAGACAGATTTAATTAATGCAGTTGCGGAAGCAAGTGATCTTTCAAAAAAGGACGCAACGAAAGCAGTTGATGCTGTTTTCGATTCAATCTTAGATGCATTAAAAAATGGTGATAAGGTACAATTAATCGGATTCGGTAACTTTGAGGTTCGTGAACGTGCTGCTCGCAAAGGGCGCAATCCTCAAACTGGCGAAGAGATTGAAATTGCAGCTAGCAAGGTGCCTGCTTTTAAACCAGGCAAAGCGCTGAAAGACGCAGTACAAGAAGCGTAAAAGGAAAGGTGCTTAGAAGAAGTTTGCTGGACCAAGCGAATGAAATACATACAAAGAATCAGCATTGATAATTTCTACAAATAAGCGCCTTATTACAAAAGTAACCCTCTGCCTCGAACGAAGCAGGGGGTTGTTTTTTGCACTTTAAGAAAGTATAAATTTCTAGCAGGAAGCCGATTTGACGTAGTGGGAAATTTTAGGAACAAAGTATAAGTAGGGCTACGCCTCTGTCTTCGCCCAAAAGCAGGGCTCGCCAATCGGCGAGTTTTCTTTACACTGCAGTTTTGCTTTTCCAAATGTTTCTATGCTAGAATGTGTTCATAAATAGGTTTTAGTCTGGAGGCTTTTAGCGGATGACAAAAGTGAACTTAGAGCAGATTGAATATGCAGTTCGCCTCATCCTTGAGGCAATTGGTGATGACCCGAATCGTGAAGGGGTATTAGAGACACCAAAGCGCGTTGCCAAGATGTATGCTGAAGTTTTTGCAGGCATGAATGAGGATCCGAAGCTGCATTTGCATAAAGTATTTGGAGAAGAACATGAGGAACTTGTTCTCGTCAAAGATATTCCGTTCTTTTCTATGTGTGAGCACCACTTAGTGCCATTTTACGGAGTAGCCCATGTTGCATATATACCAAGAGGCGGACGCGTAACAGGATTAAGTAAATTAGCCCGTACAGTGGACACTGTAGCGAGGAGGCCGCAACTTCAGGAGAGAATTACGTCTACAGTAGCCGATTCTATTTTAGATGTGCTTGACCCGCACGGCGTAATGGTCGTGTTAGAGGCAGAGCATATGTGTATGACGATGCGCGGCGTAAAGAAACCGGGGGCGAAAACGGTGACGTCAGCGGTTCGAGGTATACTGGCAACAGACTCTGCAGCAAGAGCTGAAGTGCTATCCCTTATCAAATCCAACTAATAGAAAAGCAGAAGGCTGCTTTTCTTTTTTTAATAGGAAAACGATGCGTATGTGTTATAATAGGTTTTACGGATTATGTTATGTATGGACTTTGAAGGACAAGGGTGATGAGTGTGGATGACATCTATGAATGCATTAAGGAAATAAAAGAGCGCTTGGAAGAAAAATTGCGGCATCCTTACGTAATGCGTCACATTGACCTTCCGTTTGTAGACGAAGATAAATTGTTGCTTTTATACTCTCTGTTACAAAGTGCAAACTTACATATAGATGAGATTCAGCATTATGCCTTGACCATTATGCTCGTACAAATCGCTCTTGATACTCATGAGAATGTTTCAAATAATACAGGATCGGAAGACTCTCATACAAAACGGCAGATAACCGCGTTGGCGGGGGATTATTACAGCGGGTTGTATTACTATCTATTGGCGGAACGACATAATATTGCTTTGATTCGGATATTAGCAGAGGGGATTGAAGAGATTAACGAGGAGAAGATTGTGCTATATCAGGAGGAGAAAAAGATGGTAGCAGCTGTTGTGGAGAGCGTGTCTATTATCGAATCGGCACTTCTTCAAAAAGCCTGTGACCATTTTAATGTACCGTCATGGAAACCATTTGTTGCGGCAGCTGCAGCACTCAAGCGAATGGAGCGTGAGTATGTTCTGCACCAAAAGGGGAAGGAGACACCTGTGCGGTCCGTTTTTTTACGGATGCTCCCGAGTGAGGAGTTGAATGAAGTATATGAGTCTTGTATCAAAAATGCGAAGAAAGAGTTGCATAAACTGGCGGAAGGTCATGAAAAGCTAATAGGAACCATGAAAATGTTGAATATATAATAGTAGGCTTTTGACAGAAATCCACTGGAAGAAGGGTAGAAGGCATGCAACAGTCGAAAGAAGAACGAGTGCACGATGTGTTTGAGAAGATTTATAAACGATATGATGTAATGAACTCCGTGATCAGCTTTCAACGCCATAAAGCATGGCGTCAATATACGATGCAAGTGATGGATGTAAAGCAAGGAGCAGCAGCGCTGGATGTTTGCTGCGGAACCTGTGATTGGACGATTGCGCTTGCTAGGGCAGTTGGCAAAGAGGGGAAGGTGTACGGTCTTGATTTTAGTCAAGGCATGCTTTCTATTGGAGATGAGAAAATTAAGGAGCTGAATCTGGATCAAGTAAAGCTTGTGCATGGAAACGCTATGCAGCTTCCTTTTGAGGACAATACGTTTGATTACGTAACAATTGGTTTTGGATTACGCAATGTTCCGGATTATATGCATGTATTACGAGAGATGACAAGAGTTGTAAAGCCAGGGGGGAAGGTTGTATGTTTGGAAACATCACAGCCTACAGCATTCGGTGTGCGTCAACTCTATGTGTTATATTTCCGCTACATTATGCCGATATTAGGGAAAATGTTAGCGAAAAGCTACAAGGAATATTCTTGGCTTCAGGAGTCGGCAAGCACGTTTCCAGGAATGCAAGAATTGGCAAGGATGTTTGAACAGGCAGGATTAGAAAAAGTGCAAGTAAAGCCGTTTACGTTTGGCGTTGCGGCGATGCATGTAGGGCATAAACCAAAGAAGTTTTGAAATCAAGGTGAACAGTATGAAGTTACAAGTAACGTACTCTTTTTTAAGGTCGGATATTGAAAAAATTGAGCAAGAATTAAAGGCGGTTGTATCGTCCGAAGAGGCGCTGCTGCAGGATGCAGCGATGCAGTTAATTCAGGCAGGCGGCAAGCGGATCCGCCCTGTTTTTGTGCTGCTGTCAGGAAAGTTTGGTAATTATCGGCTAGATGTCATTAAGCATGCAGCGGTTGCTCTGGAGCTGATTCATATGGCTTCTCTCGTCCACGATGATGTGATTGACGCAGCCCTTGTAAGACGCGGCAGTCCAACAGTAAATGCGAGATGGGGAGATCGCATTGCTATGTATACTGGAGATTATCTGTTTGCCAAATCACTTCGTTGTATTACAAATATCGAGATCCCAGAGGTGCATCAAACTTTATCAAAAGCGATGGTAGAGCTATGCAAAGGAGAAATTGAGCAAATTCGCGATAAATATAATTTTGATCAGAGTCTACGTACATATTTAAGACGGATTAAAAGGAAAACAGCTTTGCTTATTGCAGCGAGCTGCGAACTTGGAGCAATTTCATCGGGAGCGTCCCATGATACCGTCAAACGCTTGTTTTGGTTTGGTTATTTTGTGGGGATGTCGTATCAGATTATTGATGATATTCTCGATTTTGTTTCAACAGAGGAGAAGCTCGGCAAACCAGCAGGGGGCGATCTCTTGCAGGGAAATATTACACTCCCGGTATTATATGCGATGGAAATTCCGTCTCTCCGTGAACGGATTGTCAAGGTTCATTCCGAAATTGATACAGATGAGATGAAAGATATTATTGCTTTGATTAAAAATAGTGATGCGATTGAGAAATCCTTTATATTTAGTGAAAGATATTTGCAAAAAGCATTAGAAGTAATTAAGCCGTTGCCAAGAGGGCAAGCTAAAACAGCATTGTATAATATTGCTAAATATATTGGGAAAAGAAAGTTTTAAACCTATTTTTGAAATAATTAAATTTTTAGAAAATTCCTCCATTTCGAAACTGTTGATAAATTAAGAAAGTAATGATACTATTGTCATGGGATGGTAATATACATAATGAATGCAGAAATGGAGAGAATTTCATGGAAAAAACGTTTTTAATGGTAAAGCCTGATGGTGTGCAACGCGCATTGATTGGCGATATTGTTGCTCGTTTTGAAAAGAAGGGGTATCAGCTTATTGGCGCGAAGCTTATGCAAATTTCTAAGGAAACAGCAAGCCTTCATTACGCTGAACATAGTGAACGTCCGTTTTTTGGTGAACTTGTAGATTTCATTACATCGGGTCCTGTCTTCGCTATGGTTTGGCAAGGTGAGGGAGTCATTGCAACTGCACGTCAGATGATGGGGAAAACAAATCCGAGAGAAGCTGCTCCGGGCACCATTCGCGGCGATTTCGCGGTAGCAATGAATAAAAATGTAATTCATGGATCGGACTCTCCTGAAAGTGCGGAGCGTGAGATTTCCATCTTCTTCAAAGAAGAGGAGCTTGTATCTTACAAAAAATTACTAAACCACTGGATTTATTAATTGGAATTGAAAACGCTTTAGAGAAAAAAGGCAGGAGACCACTATGGCGGGCTCATGTCTTTTTTGTTTGAACTAGTTACGAAAGAGAAGACGATGTGTTATATTGATACATAAATACTGCATAAGGAGGTATCGCCATGCGCTACTTAACAGCGGGAGAATCACATGGACCGCAACTAACAACAATAATAGAAGGCGTGCCAGCCGGATTGCCACTACTGGCTGAACAAATCAATGAGGAATTAGCACGAAGACAAAAAGGACATGGTCGCGGAAGAAGGATGCAAATCGAAAAGGACGAAGCACAAATCTTAAGCGGTGTGCGCCATGGCGTGACACTTGGTTCACCGATTGCACTTGCGGTAGAAAACCGTGACTTCAAGCATTGGACAAAGATTATGGGAGCAGCTCCATTAGATCAAGAAGAGGATAATAGTGAAATCAAACGCAAAATTACAAGACCTCGTCCGGGTCATGCAGATCTAAATGGTGCTATCAAATATGGTCATCGTGATATGAGAAATGTTCTTGAGCGTTCCTCAGCACGTGAAACGACTGTACGTGTTGCAGCTGGTGCTGTGGCAAAACGTATTTTGGAGGAGCTTGGGGTAAAGGTTGCAGGACATGTTCTTGAAATCGGCGGTGTCAAAGCTGAAAAGACTGCTTATACATCGATTGATGAGCTAAAAGAAGTTACAGAAGCGTCACCTGTACGCTGCTTAGACGAAGAAGCAGCAGTGAAGATGATGCAGGCAATTGATGATGCGAAGAAAAACGGAGATTCTATTGGCGGTATTGTAGAGGTAGTTGTAGAAGGTATGCCAGTAGGTGTTGGAAGCTATGTACAATACGACCGTAAGCTGGACGCGAAGCTAGCGGCAGCAGTGATGAGCATTAATGCTTTTAAAGGCGTGGAAATCGGTATTGGTTTTGAAGCGGCTCACAAACCTGGAAGTGTTGTACATGATGAGATTACATGGGATGAGCAAGCTGGTTTTTCACGGAAAACAAATAATGCAGGTGGATTAGAGGGCGGAATGACAACTGGCATGCCAATTGTTGTGCGCGGTGTGATGAAGCCGATTCCGACGCTGTACAAGCCACTGCAAAGCGTAGATATTGACACGAAAGAGGCATTCCAAGCGAGCATTGAGCGCTCTGACAGCTGTGCCGTTCCGGCAGCTAGTGTGGTTGCAGAAGCAGTTGTTGCTTGGGAGCTTGCGTGTGCTTTAGTGGAGCAATTTGGTCAAGACCGTATCGACTTGCTGAAGGAAAATATTGAAAAGCATAAACGATATGCGAGGGAGTTTTAATGAGAAGCGTACATATTGCAACGAAATCGAAGCAATATCCGCTGTATTTAGGACAAAACACCTTGGCAAAGCTTGAGGAAACAGTAGCGGCTATGAAGCCGGCTGTTTCCTCTGTGCTTATCATCTCAGACGAGGCGGTTGCTTCTCGTTACTTAGACGACGTTACAAATGCCATTCATTCTAACTTGTCAGTATATTCATTTGTCGTTCCGAGCGGGGAGAAGGAAAAATCTTTTGAAAACTATTACAAGGCTCAAACGCGTGCTCTTGAAATTGGGCTAGACCGAAATTCCCTTGTGATTGCCCTTGGCGGGGGAATGATTGGTGATTTAGCTGGGTTTGTTGCTGCAACGTTTATGCGCGGCATCCGATTTATCCAAATCCCTACAACTTTGCTTGCTCATGATAGCGCGGTTGGCGGGAAAGTAGCTGTCAATCATCCTCTTGGGAAAAATATGATTGGAGCATTTCATCAGCCAGAAGCTGTCTTATATAATATTGCATTTTTAGATTCGCTTCCGGTACATGAATGGCGTTCTGGATTTGCTGAAATGCTAAAGCATGCGCTTATTTGGGATGCCGAGCTGTATGCTTGGCTTTGTAACGAAGTCCGCACATTAGAGGATTTACGCGATGATAAGCTAATTTATGCATTAGAGAAAGCCATCGGAGTAAAGGCTGCGGTCGTTTCTCAAGACGAGACCGAAAAGGGCATACGAGCGTATTTAAATTTTGGTCATACGCTTGGGCACGCGATTGAAGCAGAGCTAGGATATGGAACAGTGACGCATGGAGACGCTGTCGCAATTGGGATGCTATATGCCATTTTGTTGAGTGAGCGTGTGTATGATAAGGATTTACAATATAATTCATTTGTACAAACATTCCGTACCTATGGCTTTCCTACGCTTCCGGCCGGTTTATCGGCAGATCGTCTGATTGAATTGATGAAGAAGGATAAAAAAGCAAATAGCGGCGTAATCCGTATGGTACTTATGAAAGAAATTGGTGAAGTAGAAGTTGTGCCGGTGTCAGATGAACTCATTGCATCGACACTTGATGAGTTTATGAATAGGGAGTGGTCATTGTGATGCGTGCAATCCGCGGCGCGACAACGGTTGAGCATAATGAAGCAGATATCATTTTGGAGGCGACCGAGCAGCTATTTAAAGAAATAATTGAGAAAAACAACCTTTCTCCTACCGATGTTGTGTCTGTACTTATTTCTGCCACTGCGGATATAAATGCGTGCTTTCCGGCAGCAGCCCTACGCAAAATAGAGGGATGGATGTACGTGCCTGTAATGTGTATGCAGGAAATGGATGTAGTTGGAGCGCTCCAAAAATGTATTCGTATTATGGTGACAGCAGAAACGACGCTAACACAGCAAGAGATTATACACGTATATAAGGAAAAGGCTGTTCAGCTGCGTCCCGATTTACAAAATTGATTGACTGAAGTGAGGGGATTTTTATGAACGTAAAACAACAGCTATTATCGTTAAAAGCTTATTCGCCTGGAAGAACGATTGAAGAAGTAAAAAAGCAATATGGATTGGAAAAAATTATTAAACTTGCATCAAATGAGAATCCTTTTGGCTGCTCTCCGAAGGTTGCGGAGGCGCTAGCAGCTCTTTCCTCGCAGTTTGCATTGTACCCAGATGGTGCTGCAACAGTGTTACGACAAAAGGTTGCAAAACATGTTGGAGCTGAGCAGAATCAATTGTTGTTCGGAAGCGGGTTGGATGAAGTAATCCAAATTATTAGCCGGGCACTTTTAGATGAAACAACGAATGTTGTTATGGCATCGCCAACGTTTTCACAATATCGCCACCATGCGGTTATTGAAAATGCGCAAATTCGTGAGGTGCCATTGCGAGATGGTGTTCATGATTTAGAAGCTATGCTTGGACAAGTAGATGAAAATACGAGAATCGTTTGGATTTGTAACCCGAACAATCCAACAGGAACATATGTGAATGAGGCAGAGATTGTTTCTTTTCTAGAGCGCGTACCAAAAACAGCGCTTGTTATTATGGATGAAGCGTACTATGAATATGCAACGGCGGCGGATTATCCGAATACATTGGCGCTTCTTCCTCGCTATGAAAACTTAATGGTGCTGCGCACATTCTCAAAAGCATATGGTATCGCGGCGCTTCGTATGGGGTATGCGGTCGGTCATGCAGATCTTATTCAGAAAATTGAAGTGACAAGATTGCCATTTAATACATCAACAGTTGCACAAGCGGCAGCTATTGCAGCATTAGACGACAAGGAGTTTTTAGAATATTGTGTGAAAGTAAATGAAGAAGGTCGTCAACAATATTACGAGTTCTGCGAAGCTCATGATATTTCGTATTATCCATCTCAAGGAAACTTTGTGTTTATGGAGATCGGTAAGACAGGTGATGATGTGTTTGAATATTTGATGCAAAGAGGCTTCATTGTCCGTTCTGGTGCGGGTCTAGGACTTGGAAGGGGTGTTCGCGTAACTGTTGGGACACGGGAGGATAACGAGCAACTAATGCAGTTATTGCTTTCATTCTTAAACAGCAGCCGTGAGGAGACACTTTCGTGAAACAGCGCGTTTTGCTTGTCGGTGTCGGTCTCATCGGTGGTTCGGTAGCACTTGCTATCAAACAGGAGCACGATGTCACCATTATCGGACAAGATGTTAATACAGAGCATTGTAAGCTCGCCCAATCATTAAATATTATTGACGAAATCACAGATCAGTTTATGAAGGAAGCAGAGCGAGCAGATTTAATCTTGCTCGCTGCTCCCGTGCAAGAAACAGAAAAGCTTCTTATGCAGTTAGAACGGTGTTCCTTAAAGGAAAATGTGATTATCACTGATGTAGGAAGCACAAAGGAAAGAATTATGGAGCGCGCACGCGCACTGCATGAAAAGGGAATTACATTTATCGGTGGTCATCCAATGGCCGGTTCTCATAAAACTGGTGCCGGAAGTGCAAAGGCTCATTTATTTGAAAATGCTTTTTATATTCTTACTCCGTTTGCGGATACGCAAAATGAGAAGGTTGAGCAGCTGAAGGAATGGCTTAAAGGGACAAAGGCGCGGTTTTTAACGATGGATGCGATGCAGCACGATAGGTTGACAGGGATCGTGAGCCATTTTCCGCATGTCATTGCAGCAAGTCTTGTGCGCCAAGTTAAGCAGCATGCTGACAAGGATGAACTTGTAAACGGACTTGCAGCGGGCGGATTTCGTGATATTACACGTATCGCATCTAGCAGCCCGTTTATGTGGCGTGATATTATCACGCATAACAAGGAAAATATTCTCTCGTTCCTCGATGAGTGGATGGAGGAAATGCGTGAAGTGCGCAGCATAGTAGAGCAAGGAAACGGGGAACAGTTATATGATTATTTCCGCGGCGCCAAGCAGTTTCGGGATACGCTTCCGATTCGGTCAAAGGGTGCCATTCCATCCTTTTACGATTTATATGTGGATATCCTTGACCGCACAGGTGTTGTTTCGCATATTACAACCTTGCTCGCTATTAAAAATATAAGCATTACGAATATTCGAATTCTTGAAACGCGTGAGGACGTATACGGCGTACTGCGGCTCAGCTTCCAAACAGAAGAAGATAGGGCGAATGCGAAGCTTTGTCTCGAGCAGCACGGATACGGAACCTATACGACGATGTAGGAGTGACAACGATGACAAAATTGACGAAAGCAACGCAAGGCTTAAACGGCACGTTGCAGGTACCGGGAGATAAGTCTATTTCTCACCGAGCTGTCATGTTCGGAGCAATTGCAAAAGGAAAGACAACAATTAACGGATTTTTACCAGGTGAAGATTGCCTAAGCACAATTTCATGCTTTCAAAAACTTGGTGTAACGGTTGAACAAAACGGTGACTATGTTGAAGTATACGGAAATGGAATTGATGGCTTACAGGAGCCAAAGGAAGTATTGGATGTCGGCAATTCTGGTACGACGATTCGCTTAATGATGGGTATCTTGTCGAACACGCCGTTTCATTCTTGCTTAGTGGGAGATAGCTCCATCGGCAAACGTCCAATGAAACGCGTAACAGAGCCTCTAAAGCAGATGGGCGCACTAATTGATGGGAGAGAAGGCGGTCAATTTACGCCAATCAGCCTTCGCGGCGGTCAAGTGAAGGGAATGCACTACGATTCCCCCGTTGCAAGTGCGCAGGTAAAATCAGCTGTGCTTTTAGCTGGTTTAAAAGGAGAAGGCGTGACTTCTGTAACAGAGCCGCTGCAATCACGTGATCATACAGAGCGAATGCTGCGCGCTTTTGGCTGCAGCGTACAAACAGACGGACGCACTGTTTCCTTACAGGGACAACAGGAACTGAAGGCGGTTCATATTGAGGTGCCTGGCGATATTTCCTCAGCGGCATTTTTCCTAGTAGCGGGTGCGATTGTGCCAGACAGCAAAATTACGTTGAAAAAGGTTGGACTCAATCCGACACGAACAGGTATTTTAGATGTACTACAAGCAATGGGTGCAGCTATTACCATTGAAAATATTCAAAATGAAGAGTTCGAGCCGTTCGGTGATATCACAATAGAAACGTCCCAACTACAAGGAACGGAAATAGGTGGGGATGTGATTCCTCGTCTAATCGATGAAATTCCAATTCTTGCATTAGCAGCAACACAAGCGCAAGGAGTAACAGTTATTAAGGATGCGGCGGAATTAAAGGTAAAGGAAACTAACCGCATTGATACAGTTGTACACGAGCTGCGCAAAATGGGTGCAAACGTGGAAGCAACAGAAGACGGTATGATTGTACACGGTAAATCCAGTCTTTCTGGCGCTGAGGTAAATAGCCATGGTGACCATCGTATTGGTATGATGCTTGCAGTGGCAGCATGCTTGGCTGATGGAGAAACAGTTATTGAAAACAGTGAAGCGGCAGCTGTGTCCTATCCAAATTTCTTTGCACAGTTGAATGAATTGAAACAGTAAGAATCTCCCTTTGGGGGATTCTTTTTTTGCAATTTAAGAATGTATAAATTTCTAGCTGGGAAGCTATTCGACGTAGCGAGAAATTTTAGGAATACAGTATAAGGGCAACTACGCCTCTATCTTCGCCTAAGGGCAGGGCTTGCCAATCGGCGAGTTTTCTTTAAATCAGTATGTGATGTAGTAGCTGAATAGAACGTCTCTGTGGAACATTTATAGTGTGATAAAGAGGGTTGTCCCACTAGTGCTTACGGTGGGGAGGTTCAAAGTTGCTCTATTCTTCTCAATTGTTTATCATAATAAAAATGACAGTATTACGGAAAAGGAGTACTTTATACGATGAATAAGTTGAATCAAGCTATTGATTACATAGAACAAGGGGAAGTTGAGGAAGGTTTAAAGCTCCTTAATGCTTGCGTTCAGGAAGGTACGGATGAAGAAAAATATAATATCGCCCGTTATTATCATACATTAGGTTTTGTAGAACAAGCGTTGGAAGTGACTGAGGAGCTGCGCATACGCCATGAAGCTGAAAGTGAGCTTACGTTATTTTTAGCTGAGTTATATGTCGATTTGGATAGAGAAGATGAAGCCATTGAGGTGCTCGGTGAGATTACAGAAGATGATGATTTGTACGTACAGGCATTATTGACGCTTGCTGATTTATACCAAATGCAAGGATTAGAGGAAGTTGCAGAGCAGAAGTTGTTAATGGCGCGCCGCTTGATGCCTGATGAATCCGTCATTGCGTTCGGATTAGGAGAACTGTACAGCGGACGCGGCAGTTATGCAGAGGCTATTCCTTATTATAGAGAGGTGCTTGCTGAGCATGACGATATGGCGGGAGTCAATATTTCACTTCGTTTAGCAGAATGTTTTAGTGCACTCGGACAATGGGAGGAAGCTGTTCTTTATTATGAGTCAGGTTTGCAGGAGCAGCGTGATATTCATTCATTGTTTGGTTATGCGTTTACACTCTATCAGGCTGCTTTATATGAAAGAGCAATTGCAGCTTTTTTAGAGGTGAAACAAGAGGATCCGGAATATGCATCGCTTTATTTGTATTTGGCTGAGTGTTATGACAAAGAGGGTTTGTTTCAGGAACGCTATGATACGTTACGAGAAGGATTGAAAACAGATGAATACTCTGCTGACTTGCATGTTCAAGTGGCAGAGGCGGCAGCAAAGCTTGGCAGAATGGATGAAGCACAGATAGAGCTTGAGCAAGCTATTGCGATAGACCCATCTCATCTGCGAGCAGTGTTACAACTCATACATCTATTTAAACAGCAAGAAAAGTATGAAGAGGTGATTGAGATAGCAGCAGATGCAATAAAGTACGGAGAAGATGACCCGCAACTAATATGGGAGACGGCATACGCAAAAAAACAGCTTGAGTTGTATTCGGATGCATTAAACCATTATCGCGATGCATATACTTCTTTTAAGGATGATTCTTCCTTTTTGGAAGAGTACGGTTACTTTTTGCTGGAGGAAGGGCTTCGACAAGAAGCAAAGGATGTGTTTCAGCGTTTGCTGCAACTAGACCCGACACAAGTTCACATTGAGGAACTACTATATAATTTAGAGGATTTACAGTAATCTAGGGAGGAAACTTGGTCGCGTTTCTTGAATGTAAAGGGTAAAGAGGTAAAGAAAAAGAAGGACAGAGGAGGGACGGCGCGCGATGAATACCCCTGTTTCTGTGAATGAAAAGAAAGATTTCGTCAAATGGTTTTTAAGCAATTACCAGCTTAAACAGCGAGAGTGTGTATGGATTTTAAACTATCTGATGAGCCATGATCAGCTCATGAGAAAGGTGCACTTCGTAGAGCATGCGAAATACTGTCCACGCGGACTGGTAATGTCTACAAGCTGTGTAAAAGAAGCTCCATTTCATTTCTATAAACAAAATGTTATGACAACGGACGCAGAGAAGTCCTTTCATGACATTCGGCTAAATCGGGACGAGGACATATATATTCAACTCAATTTTAAAAGTTCGTTTCAAAATGCAAACTATGTTGCAGTATTGGAAGAGAATCCCTACGTCCCAAAAAGCATAGAAGTGAATGAGAAGGATCGTCTTCTTGCAGAGCGATTTTTGGAGGAGAGCGTGTTCAAGTTTCAACGCGACAGGCTAATGAGCTTAATTGATGAGGCGCTTGATGAGCAAAATGAAGCTGCTTTTTTGCAGCTGACAGAGCAATTAAAGAGGATATAATACAATTGATAGTATTGTTGTGATTTTGTCAAGATTATGATGAGTGAAAAAAGAAAAACCTTTGATTCCCAAGGGTTTTTCTTTTTTTTTCCTGTTGTTGTATGATTTAATAGAAGAAAGAAGTAATTTGAAGGAGGGATGCATATGAATTGGACCGTTAAGGATATACAGCTGTACGAACAGGCAAAGGAATATGTTGATACGGCCATTATTCCGCTCATTCCGCTTTCTTTCGGAAGCAATATGCAAAACACTGTGCAAAAAGGAGAGTTTATCTCTGTTTTTGCCGAGTCACTAGAGAGAGAATACAGAGGGCGTCTTCTTTTATTTCCATCATTTACCTATATAGTTGGACAAAAGGCAGAAGAGAGCCGTCTGCAAGAATGGACAAATCTCTTCAAACAAAATGGGATGCGTCACATTGTGTATATAACAAGCGATTACGAATGGAAGCAAGATTCCTTAGATGGCAATTTGTTCTGGTTGCCTGCAATTTCACTCGACCAGCTTGATGACAAAGCGAAGCGTGAAGTTATAGGATCACAAATTCGTGAAATTATGTCTATTTTGACTGAAAAGTGGGAAAATACAGAATAAATTGATTGTTTGCATCATTATGAGTAGTATGATATTGACCAATGAGGATGCTTATTATATCATGATAGTGTCCTAGTTTTTCCAATTGTTTCTTGTATTATCCTAATGGGGATCACTTTTGATAGAGGGGGGAATTTTCATGAGCGAGAAAGAACATAGGGTTTCAAGACGCCAATTTCTCAACTACACGCTAACAGGTGTAGGTGGATTTATGGCAGCCGGTATTATTATGCCGATGGCGCGTTTTGCACTTGATCCTGTTCTAAAGAAGGAAACGGGAACAGAGATGGTAGCCGTGGCACAAGTCAAGGATATTACAACAGAACCGAAGCGTTTTGACTACAAAGTGAAGCAAGTGGATGGATGGCACAAATCTGATGAGCCGAAATCAGCTTGGGTATTTAAAAATGAAAGCGGCGACATCATAGCGCTTTCTCCCATTTGTAAACACTTAGGCTGTACGGTGAACTGGAATGGAGACAAGGCTCATCCCAATCAGTTTTATTGCCCTTGTCATGCAGGGCGATATGAAAAGGATGGCAAGAACATTCCTGGGACACCGCCGCTTGCACCGCTTGATGTGTATGAATCAGACGTGAAGGATGGCACATTGTATCTTGGTAAGGCGAAGCCGCGAGGAGGTGCAAAATAGATGTTAAATAAAATTTATGATTGGGTAGATGAGCGTCTTGAAATCACACCGTTATGGCGCGATATTGCAGACCATGAGGTCCCTGAGCACGTAAATCCAGCGCACCATTTTTCTGCTTTTGTATACTGCTTTGGTGGACTTACCTTTTTCGTTACGGTTATTCAAATTCTTTCCGGCATGTTTTTGACGATGTACTATGTACCGGATATTAAAAACGCTTGGGAGTCTGTGTACTATCTTCAAAATGAGGTAGCATATGGACAAATTGTGCGCGGTATGCATCACTGGGGAGCGAGTCTTGTTATCGTAATGATGTTTTTGCACACCCTTCGTGTATTTTTTACGGGTTCCTATAAGAAGCCTCGTGAATTGAACTGGATTATTGGTGTTTTAATTTTTGGTGTTATGATGGGACTTGGTTTCACAGGTTATCTCCTGCCTTGGGATATGAAGGCATTATTTGCAACAAAAGTAGGTCTGCAAATTGCTGAGCAAACACCGCTGATTGGAAAGCAAATCAAAACGCTGCTCGCAGGGCATTCTGACATTGTTGGTGCTCAGACTTTAACTCGCTTCTTTGCTATCCATGTCTTCTTCTTGCCTGGCGCACTACTAGGTCTTATGGCCGCACACTTCTTAATTATTCGTAAACAAGGTATTTCCGGTCCTCTATAAAAGCTTGTTAGGGTTATAGGAACCGTATTAAAGGAGGGAGATTATGCATCGGGGCAAAGGGATGAAGTTTGTCGGAGATTCACGCGTACATGCTGTGCGGCATTCCAATATTCCAAAGGATTATTCAGAATATCCGGGGAAAACAGAAGCATTTTGGCCGAACTTCCTATTAAAGGAATGGATGGTTGGAGCTGTATTTTTAATTGGATATCTATGCTTGACGGTTGCTCACCCGTCACCGCTAGAACGTATTGCCGATCCAACAGACACAGGTTACATACCGCTTCCAGACTGGTACTTCTTATTTTTGTATCAATTGCTGAAATATTCATATGCATCAGGTCCATACACAATTATAGGGGCCTTTATTATGCCGGGAATTGCAGCTGGTGGATTGCTCTTAGCACCATTTATCGATCGCGGGCCGGAGCGAAGACCTATTAAGCGCCCATTCGCAACTGGATTTATGCTTCTTGCACTTGCGTCTATCATCTTCTTAACATGGGAATCGGTTGTAAACCACGATTGGGAAGCTGCGAAAAAGCAAGGAGCGATTGTGAAAACAGTAGATATTGATAAGGAAGCAGAAGGCTACGATCTGCTGCAGAAAAATACGTGCTTAACCTGTCATGGTGATAATTTGCAAGGTGGAGCGGCAGCGCCAGCACTGCAAAATCTTTCATTAACCGAGGAAGAAATCGCTAATATTGCCAAAAACGGTAAAGGTGCGATGCCAAAAGGGGTATTTAAAGGTACAGACGAGGAACTGAAAAAAGTCGCGGAGTATATTACTCAATATAATGAAAAATAGTGGGGAGGCCGACTGCGCATTGTAGTCGGCTTTTCTTTATACTTTAAGAAAGTATAAATTTCTAGCTGGAGGTCAATTCGACGTAGCGAGAAATTTTAGCAGCAAAGTATAAGTAGGGCTACGCCTCTGTCTTCGCACAAGGACAGGGCTCGCTAATCGGCGAGTTTTCTTTATGACAGGAAAATTTGGTATGATAGGGATATGTGGATTCGGATGAAAGTTGAGGGAAAACCTGTGATGTATTTGTATCATGTATTGCGTAGTCGATCTTTTTTACTCCTGCTTCTCATTGTAAATTTACTTGGGAGCGTATATGGGTATATGTGGTATGGTTACCAGTTGGTAGAAACTGAGCCGAGATTTCTTCTTTTTGTACCAGACAGCCCTACTGCTAGTTTATTTTTTTCATTTGTTTTGCTTGCTTTTTTGTTTAAAGTGAATTGGGGGATAATGGAGGCTTTTGCAATTGTAACACTGTTAAAGTATGGAGTATGGGCTGTTGGTATGAATATTTTGTTGCTCTTGGCGGAGGGAACATTGGATTGGACAGGATACATGCTCATGATTTCACACGCTGCAATGGCGATACAAGGGATATTGTATGCTCCTTTTTATCGAATGAAACGTTGGCACCTTGCTGCGGCATCAATTTGGACGCTTCATGATGTCGTCATTGACTATGTATACAAGCAAATGCCTAGGTACGGCATACTAGACCAGTATTATCAGCCTATCGGATATTTTACATTTTGGCTGAGTATATGCTGCATTGGTGCCGCTTATTTTTTCTGTTTGCGGGAGAAGCGTTTAGAGTTACCGTTACAGTAAGGGAGGTATCATTTTTGGTATTTTCTTGTCCACCCCTTCATACATTGTAACTAGAAGGTGTGGGGGGGACAGGAATGAAAAAAATCATTGCCTTTCTAATAGCAATTTTTCTCTTAGTAGCACCGACTCGCATTTATGCAGCAGATTGGAGCGAATTAAATCGGCTGCTTGACGAGTCCTTGCAACTTGTGAAGCAGGAGGAATATACGAAAGCAGAACGAATTTTAACATATTTCTCAACCGAGTTTGCGAATTTAAATAAACAAGAGGATTTTTCGGCGGAGCACACTCGCGTCATCTCTATCGCTTACGATAAAGCGGTGCAAGCTATGCAGGAAGAGACGATGAGTCAGAAGGAAAAGGAAGATGATGTAACAGCGCTTCGACTTGTGGTCGATGCGCAATCTTCACAATTTCAGCCGCTTTGGCTCAGTCGTGAGAATACGATTATGGGTGCGTTTTCTCATATGGAAACAGCAGTACAAAAACAGGATGATGAGGAGTTCCAAAGAACACTTAATACATTTTTATATGAGTTTGATATTATCTATCCAAGCTTAGTGGTAGATTTGCCTAAGGAAGAAATTGAGCGTCTGAACGCACATATCTCTTACTTGGATGAGTTTCGCAACGTAATGGCGAAAAATGAGAGCGGACAAAAGCAAATGCAGGTGATTCGTCAGGATTTAGAAACTGCATTTCAGAGCCCAAACAAGGATGAAGCAACCCCTTCCTTAATTTGGGTTATGATTTCCACAGGCAGTATTATTATTTTTACATTAACTTATGTGGCTTGGAGAAAATATAAAGGTGAACAAGAAAAGCGAAAAAATCGCATGAAGTCTAAAAACCGATAATATATTCCAGGTTTTCGTTGACAAGAAAATAGCGGCAAAATAGAATGAAAATTATACCACTGTATAATTTTCATTCCTTGCTTGTTTAGTTAGTAAAGTTAGGAAAGAAGCGGTTCAAAATTGGAGGATAATAATGCTTTACGTAATCTATTTCATCATCATTTTGCTTATCCCATTGTTTGCACAAATGAAAGTTCGCAGTGCTTATAGCAAGTATTCACAAGTATACTCAACATCCGGGATGACGGGTGCGCAGGTTGCTAGAAGGGTGCTGGATGCGAACGGATTATACGATGTAGCGGTTGAAGAAACACCAGGACATTTATCAGATCATTATGATCCGCGCACGAAAACAGTTCGCTTGTCCACGAATAACTATTACGGTCAGTCGGTTGCGGGAACTGCAGTAGCGGCCCATGAGGTCGGTCATGCGATTCAAGACGCGAAAAATTATAGCTTTATGCGTGTTCGCCATACGCTGGTGCCCGTTGCTAACTTTGGCTCTAATATGTCTTGGATTTTTGTTATGATTGGCATGTTTGCGGGTCTTTCCAATATGCTTCTTCTTGGAATTGTTCTCATGGCAGCTGGGGTGTTATTTCAGGTTGTTACGCTGCCTGTTGAATTTGACGCGTCAAGCCGAGCGATGAAGCAGATTTCTTCTCTTGGTATTGTGTCGCACAGTGAAGAAGTGCAGGCACGTAAGGTGTTGAATGCGGCAGCCCTTACATACGTAGCGGCAGCGGCTGTTGCTGTGTTTGAATTGCTGCGTTTGCTTCTCATTTATACAGGTATGCAGCGGAGCGATGATTAAAGGAGCGATGATTAAACAAAAAAGCTATCGGTGACTCGATAGCTTTTTTTGCACTTTAAGAAAGCATAAATTTCTAGCTGGAGGCCGATTCGACGTAGTTAGAAATTTTAGGAGCAAAGTATAAGTACAACTGCGCCTCTGTCTTCGCCCGGGGAGCAGGGCTCGCCAATCGGCGAGTTTTCTTTATGTGGGTTTACTTAAGGAATAATTTTTCGTAATTCACTGAATATTGACTGCGGCATGTATGCACAAAAAATCTGTGAATCCTTTTCCCGCCGTCAATTATGAAGAGGATTTTTATTTTCATCGAGTGTAAATCCTTCCCCAATAACATCATGGACATCATTGACAGCAACGAAGGCATGCGGATCAATAGATGTGATAATGCTTTTCAGTTTGATGAGTTCGTTTCTTGCTACTACACAGTATAAGACGTGTCGCTCTTTCTTCGTATATGTACCCATCCCTTGTAAAAATGTAGCGCCGCGATCCATTTTTGATAGGATTTTCTCCGCGATTTCCTCGTTTTTCTCTGAAATGATTGTTGCTCCTTTCGCAGCGTAAGCACCTTCTTGCATAAAATCAATTACTCGTGCACCGATAAATACTGCGACAAGCGTGTACATTCCTTGCTGATAGGAGAGATATGTAATAATTGAGACGACAATTACAACCGCATCGAACAAAAACATAGTTTTACCCATACTCCAACCTGCGTATTTGTGCGCCAGTCGTGCAATAATATCAACGCCGCCTGTTGTACCTCCATAGCGGAAAATAATTCCAAGACCTACTCCGATAAACAGACCTGCAAACAGTGCGGCCAATGTCATATCCTTTTGTAAATTCAAGTGAAGATTAAATAGCTCATATCGTTGGAAAATCCAAAGAAAGGCAGAGACGCTGAGTGTTCCAATTAGTGTGTACAGAAATGTTGTGCGGCCAAGCAGCCTCCATCCAACAAAAAAAAGCGGAATATTTAAAAGCAGATTTGTATAAGACGGATCCCATTGAAACAAAAAGTACAGCAGCAGTGTAATCCCTGTAAACCCACCCTCTGCCAAATGATTTTCAATATTAATATTGACGATGCCAAATGAGAAGATGGCAGATCCGATGACGATAAAGATAAGATTGCTGATTCTTAGACCGAAGTTCATGCTAATCCCCCTGTTCCATTGTGCAATACCATATTATAATTTATCTGTTTATTAGTGGGAAATTATGTACAAGTGACAAGAAATTTGTCAAATGCCATAGAATTGGCTAACATGAAAAGAGGAAGAAAATTGAGGTGAATGGAATGGGACATAAAACGATGCATGAGATGCAGCAAGAAGTGGATGGATATATTAGTCAATTTAAAGAGGGCTATTTCAGTCCGCTTGCGATGATGGCAAGATTAACAGAAGAGATGGGTGAATTAGCAAGGGAAATCAACCATTACTATGGAGAAAAGCCGAAAAAATCGACAGAAAAAGAACGAACGGTCGAAGAAGAGCTGGGCGATGTACTTTTTGTTATGATTTGTATGGCAAACAGCTTGAACATTGACCTCGAAACAGCTCATAATGTAGTGATGGATAAATTTCAAACGCGTGACAAAAATCGCTGGACACGCAAGGAAGAGGGAGAGAAACAACAATGAACACAATTCGTATTGCAGTAGCTGGTCCAAGAGGAAGAATGGGGGTAGAGGCGCTTCGTCTCATTGAACGGACTCCGCATTTCCAGCTTGTTGCGGCTGTAGACCGCACAAATGGCGGGAAAATGATTTCTGACGTCGACGGGCTTCCAGCTCTGGCTGCGCCAATTTACGAGGATTTAAACGTATGTTTATCAGAGGTGCAGGTGGATGTGGTGCTTGATTTGACAACACCAGAAATTGGGAAAAACCATGTGTATATTGCTTTAGAGCATGGCGTACGTTCGGTTATTGGAACAACAGGTTTTACAGAACAGGAGCTTCGTGATCTTGAGGCAGCAGCGAAGGAGAAAGGTGTAGGAACGATTATCGCCCCGAATTTTGCGATTGGTGCCATTTTGATGATGAAATTTGCGCAGATGGCAGCAAAATATTTTCAGGACGTTGAAATCATTGAGCTTCATCATGATCAAAAGCTTGATGCCCCGTCGGGAACTGCGGTGAAAACAGTGGATTTAATTCGTTCTGTTCGTGAGCCGAAAAAGCAGGGGCACCCAAATGAATCAGAGCAGTTGCAAGGCGCGAGAGGTGCAGAGGTAGATGGTATTCATATTCACAGCGTCCGCTTACCGGGATTAATTGCCCATCAGGAAGTACTATTTGGCGGCGATGGTCAAATGCTTACAGTTCGTCACGATTCGTTTAACCGCGTTTCCTTCATGTCTGGTGTCCAACTGGCTGTTGAAACGATTATGAAGGTAGACGGACTTGTGTATGGATTAGAAAATATTGTAGATTAAAAGTGTAAATAAATACAATATTAAAGGGGGAGACGGAGATGAAAATTGCTTTAATTGCTCACGATAAGAAAAAACAAGATATGGTTGCGTTTACGTATGCATATAAACCAATATTAGAGCAGCATGAACTATTTGCGACAGGGACGACAGGGCTTCGGATTATGGAGGCGACAGAAATGGCGGTTACACGTTATCAGTCTGGTCCGTTAGGCGGTGACCAAGAGATTGGTGCGATGATCGCAAAAAATGATATGGATATGGTCATTTTTTTCCGCGATCCGCTTACAGCGCAGCCGCATGAGCCGGATGTCAATGCATTGCTTCGATTATGCGATGTATATTCGATTCCGCTTGCTACAAATATGGCGAGTGCTGAATTATTGATGCATGCTTTAGAACGGGGAGATCTAGATTATCGAGCATTAAGAAAATGAGGGAAGTACAGCATGAGTGATTTACATATATTAGCGTTTGGCGCACATGCGGATGATGTAGAGATCGGGATGGCTGGCACAATTGCCAAGTATGCGCGATCGGGATATAAAGTGGGGATTTGCGATTTAACAGAGGCTGAGCTGTCCTCTAATGGCACTGTAGAAGGAAGAAGATACGAAGCGGAGGAGGCAGCCCATATATTAGGGGCCGTCCAACGCATCAATCTGCGTATGCCGGATAGGGGATTGTACATGCAGGAGGAACGCATCTGGAAATTGGTAGAAGTGATTCGCCTGTATAAGCCTCAGCTTGTGTTTGCTCCATATTGGGAGGATCGTCATCCTGATCATACAAATTGCGCTCATCTTGTAGAGGAAGCAGTTTTTTCGGCGGGCATACGCAAATATATGCCGGAACGTGACGCACACCGCGTACAAGCGTTACATTATTACATGATTAATGGATTTCACCAACCGTCCTTTTGCGTAGATATAAGCGAAGAGATGGACAAAAAAATTCGTTCTTTACAAGCATACAAAAGTCAATTTGTAAAAGGGGAGAACGGTGTTAGCACTCCGTTGACGGAAGGCTATATTGAAACGGTTGTTGCACGCGATACATTGTTTGGAAAAGAAGTAGGAACAAAGTATGCGGAAGGCTTTATAAGTAAAAAGCCGGTTCTCATCAGACATGGCTTACTGGGAGGGATAGAATGAAGCTGAAAATTGGGATTACATGTTATCCTTCCGTCGGCGGCTCGGGTGTTGTCGGGACGGAATTAGGGAAGCTGTTAGCAGAGCGCGGACATGAAATTCACTTCATTACCTCAGGTATGCCATTTCGGCTGAATCGTTTCTATCCGAACATTTACTTTCACGAGGTTGCGGTGAATCAATATTCTGTTTTTCAATATCCGCCTTATGATTTGGCGCTTGCAAATAAAATGGCCGAGGTGGCGGAGAGGGAGAAGCTTGACTTGCTTCATGTGCACTATGCAATTCCGCATGCTGTCTGTGCATATTTAGCAAAACAAATGACGGGTGATCATCTGAAAATTGTTACTACCTTGCACGGTACAGATATTACAATTCTTGGATATGATACATCTTTAAACAGTTTAATTCGGTTTGGTATCGAAAAATCTGATATCGTAACAGCTGTTTCGGATTCGCTTGCACAGGAAACCTATGATTTAATTAAGCCTGATAAGGATATTGAAACAGTATACAACTTTGTGGATGAACGCGTATATCACAAACGCGATATGTCTCATTTACGAAATGAATATGGCATTGAGCCGGAGGAAAAGGTTATCATCCACATTTCAAATTTCCGGAAAGTTAAGCGAGTGGAGGATGTTATTCAATCGTTTGCACTCATTCGAGAAAAAACACCGTCCAAGCTGCTGCTAGTAGGAGATGGACCAGAGCTATGCGGGATGACAAAGCTGGTGAAGCAACTCCGTCTGGAAGGAGATGTGTTATTTTTAGGAAAGCAGGATAATGTAGAGGAACTCTTGTCTATGAGTGATTTGCTACTATTGCTTTCTGAAAAGGAAAGCTTTGGTTTAGTGCTGCTTGAGGCAATGTTTTGCGGTGTACCTTGCATTGGTACGAATGTAGGCGGCATTCCTGAGGTGATTCAAGATGGGGAAACAGGATTCATCTGTCAGCTGGGAGATGTGCGAGATATTGCGGAAAAGGCCTTGCGTGTTTTAACAAATCCAACATTACATGCGGAGATGGTAACGCGTTCAATGGATATGGCGAAGGAGCGCTTCCGTTCGAATCACATTGTTTCTCAATACGAAGATTTGTACTATAAACTGCTAGGGACTGAGCGAAATGCAACCGTTTAAACATGCGTCCGCTATTATAGAGAAGCTAGAGAAACACGGCTTTGAAGCCTATTTTGTAGGGGGAAGCGTACGTGATTTTATCATTGGAAAGCCAATTAGTGATGTGGATATCGCGACATCAGCGCTTCCTAATGAAGTGATGAGGATATTTCCTCATCATGTTCCAATTGGGCTGGAACATGGAACTGTGCTTGTTTTGTATGAAGGTATTTCATATGAAGTGACGACATTTCGAATGGAAGCGGAATATGATGACTTTCGAAGACCAAGTCATGTCTCATTTGTAAGGTCTCTTGAGGAAGATTTAAAGCGAAGGGATTTTACGATGAATGCGATTGCCATGACAGCGAACGGCGATAGGATTGATCCATTTGGAGGACAGGAAGCAATCCATCGCAAACAAATTCAAACTGTTGGAAATCCTGATGAACGTTTTAGGGAGGACGCGCTTCGCATGATGCGAGGTGTTCGCTTTGTAAGTACACTTGGCTTTTATTTGTCGGATGCAACGAAGCAGGCTATACAGGAGCATGCAGGACTGCTTGTACATATTGCAATTGAACGCATTGCTGTTGAGTTTGAAAAGCTGCTGCTGGGAGAGGGAGCTCGACAGGCACTTTTACTTCTGGCAGAAACAGGCTTATATGCATATCTTCCTTATTTTGAGAAAAAGGGAGAACAAATCGCAAGTGCTGCTGTGTATAATTGGAGTGTCATTCAATCAAGCGAAGAGGCGTGGGCATTGCTATTGCGTGCTGTGAAACATGAGAACGCGGATGTTTTGCTGAGGAACTGGAAGCTGTCTAACAAAAAAGTTCACACGATTACGTCTATTCTCCATTGTTTGGCGCAGCGGGAGAAATCAGAGTGGAATGACGTGCTTCTATATCAGAGCGGAGAAGAAGTATCAGTCATGACAGAGCGCGTTGTGTCTGCTCTGCAAGGAGAGCAGCCTAATATCGAGCATGTGCATAGTCTATATAGAAAGCTGCCCATTCACAGTCGAAAGGATTTAGCGGTGACCGGTACAGATTTGCTGCAATGGACAGGCAAACAAGGCGGTCCGTGGCTTGCTGCTGCCCTTGGGCAACTAGAGCGTGAGGTTGTATGCGGCAGGCTTGCCAATTCAAAGGAAAGTGTGAAGGAGTGGCTGAAACAATGCAATCTTCTATAAGAAAACAATTGCTCGAAATTTTTTCTAAGTCAACTGGGGAGTTCGTGTCCGGACAAATGATTAGTGATGAATTAGGTTGTTCTCGGACGGCTGTATGGAAGCATATGGAGGACCTTCGAAAGGAAGGCTACGAGCTTGAGGCAGTTCGGCGGCTCGGATATCGAATTGCCCGTAAGCCTGATAAAGTAACTGGAAATGAAATCCATCTTGGGTTACAAACGGATTATATTGGAAGAAATATTTATTTTGAGGAGACGGTGGAATCTACACAAAAGATTGCCGCACGTCTTGTTTATGAAGGGGCTTCCGAGGGTACTGTTGTTGTAGCGGAAGAGCAAACATCGGGACGCGGTCGTTTAAGCCGCACATGGCATTCTCCGAAGGGAACGGGTATTTGGATGAGTGTTATTTTACGTCCCGATATTCCAGTGCAGAAAGCGCCTCAGCTCACACTTTTGGCTGCTGTTAGCATTGCACAGGCGATTGAAAAGTGCACAGGTCTTTCTGTCGGCATTAAATGGCCAAATGATATTTTAATTAACGGTAAAAAAGCAGTCGGTATTTTAACAGAGCTGCAGGCAGATCCAGATAAGATTCATGCTGTGATCATCGGCATTGGCATAAATGTTAATCAGCAGCATGAACATTTGGCGGAAGATATCCGTAACATTGCGACGTCTCTGCTTATTGAAACGGGACGCGAACAAAAGCGGGCAGAATTAATGCAGGCAATTTTTCTGCAGTTGGAAAAGTTATATAAGCAATATATAGCAGATGGCTTTGAGATCATTAAGCTGCTATGGGAGAGTTATGCGGTAAGTATTGGCAGAGAAATTACGGCTCGAACTATGACGAATGCCATTACGGGAATAGCAAAAGGGATCACGGAGGATGGCGTATTAATGCTGGAAGACCGAGAAGGTGTCATTCATTATATTCATTCTGCTGATATTGAAATCTAGTACCGGAAAAGGAAGTTTGCTATAATGGTTACTGAACAAGGGCAGTATCGAGAGAACTGCACCATCATACACACGTAAGAAAAAAGGATTCTGCCTTGATCCGCAATATAGGACTAGGACAGAAGGATGAGAATAGCTGTCATATTATCCTTCTTTCTGTATTGGAAAGAGGGTTTTTAGGATGGCACTTTCCTTCTTCCTGCAAATGAGGAGGAGAATAATGAAAAGCTCTAAAGATTTTTTGCAAATGAAGCAGCACGATGAACCAATTGTAATGGTAACAGCGTATGACTATCCATCTGCCAAGCTGGCGGAGCAAGCTGGTGTGGATATGATTTTAGTTGGTGACTCGCTCGGTATGGTAGTGCTCGGGTACGATTCTACAATACCGGTTACAGTTGAGGATATGATCCATCATACAAAAGCGGTCCGCCGAGGTGCTGCCAAGACGTTTATTGTAACGGATATGCCATTTATGTCTTATCACGTTTCTAAAGAAGAGGCGATGAAAAATGCGCGCCGCATTATGCAAGAAGGCGGGGCACATGCAGTAAAGGTTGAGGGAGCAGATGAAGTGGTTGACATCATCGGTTTTCTTACACGCGCTGGTGTGCCTGTTGTTGCACATCTTGGTTTAACTCCACAGTCAGTCGGTGTATTAGGCGGTTATAAAGTGCAGGGCAAGGATGCAGAAAGTGCACGTAAGCTGATGGAGGATGCGAAAAAGTGCGAACAAGCAGGAGCGATTGCGCTTGTATTAGAATGCGTGCCGAAGCAACTGGCAGCGCAAATATCTATGCAGCTGAACATTCCGACAATTGGTATTGGTGCAGGTAATGATACAGACGGCCAAGTTCTCGTTTACCATGATGTTATCACCTATGGCGTAGGGCGCGTACCGAAGTTTGTAAAGCAGTTTGCATCTGTTCAGGATGAAATTGTGCGCGGGATTGCGCAATATACGAAAGAGGTAAAGGCAAGACAATTTCCAAGCGAGGAACAATCTTTCACAATGAAGGAAGAAGAGCTGCTTGCATTGTACGGAGGAAGTATTTCATGCAGATAATTTCACATATTACAGAAATGCAGCAAACAGTGTTAAAGCTGCGCGAAACAGGAAAAACAATTGGGTTTGTTCCCACAATGGGATATTTGCACGAGGGCCATGCAACACTGCTCCAACAAGCAAGAGCAGAAAATGATATTGTTATTTTAAGTGTATTTGTAAATCCTCTGCAATTTGGCCCGAACGAGGATTTTGATCGGTATCCGCGCGATATAGAACGCGATGAACGCGTGGCGGAGGAAACGGGAACGGACTACTTGTTTTATCCAAGCGTTACGGAAATGTATCCATCGAAGCGGACAACAACTATTACGGTGACATCCCGTACTGATGTGCTATGTGGACAAAAGCGACCTGGACACTTTGACGGGGTAGCGACGGTACTTCTAAAGCTGTTCAATATTGTTATGCCGCATCGAGCTTATTTCGGCCTGAAGGATGCCCAACAAGTGGCTGTTGTACAAGGACTTGTTTCCGATTATAATATTCCGGTGACCATTGTTCCGGTTCACACGGTACGAGAAAATGATGGACTGGCAAAAAGTTCCCGTAACGTTTATTTGTCCGAAGCAGAGCGTGCGCAAGCCCCGAATCTATATAAAGCATTGCAGCTTGCGCAGCAGGCAATTGCAAATGGTGAGCGAAATCCTTCCGTTGTTCGCTCCATCGTAGAAGAGCAGATTGTAACACATACAGACGGCGAAATTGATTATGTGAGTATATATTCGTATCCGGAACTTGAAGAGCTAGATGTGCTACAAGGAACCGTGATAATAGCAATTGCAGTGAAGTTTTCGAAAGCAAGACTGATTGACAATCTTGTACTGACAGTAGAATAAGGGGGAGCAGCTATGTATCGCATGATGATGAGAGCGAAATTGCACCGTGCAACCGTAACGGAAGCGAATTTAAACTACGTAGGAAGCATCACGATTGATGAAGATTTAATGGATGCGGTCGGTGTTGTAGAAAATGAAAAGGTACAAATTGTAAACAATAATAATGGCGCACGTTTTGAAACGTATATTATTAAGGGAGAACGCGGCAGCGGTGTGGTTTGTTTAAATGGTGCAGCGGCGCGTCTTGTCCAGCCTGGAGATAAGGTTATTATTATTTGTTACGGATTTGTATCAGAGGAGCAGATACACGAACATAAGCCAAAAATTGCTGTTTTAGATGAGCAGAATCAGATTGTGGAAATGCTCGGGCAGGAACCAGCTGCAACTGTTAAATAAGAAAAGCAGACCCGGTTCCTCTAGCAGGTGAGAATCGTTTTGTCTCATTGGGCGAAAAGGCTTTTCTTACTCTGGGAGCTAAACAGTGGTTGGCATTTTATACATTTTGATTTTGTAAGAAGGAGAAAAATCCCCAGTTGTTGGGGATTTTTCTTTTTGTTCCACTGTAAGAAAGTATACATTTCTAGCTGGAAATCAATTCGACGTAGCGAGAAATTGTAGGAATACAGTATCAGTGCAACTGCGTTTCTGTCTTCGCCTACGGGCTTGCCAATCAGCGAGTTTTCTTTAAGTAAGATTGATGGGAACGTGGTATAGTAAGAGTAAGTATGTCTTGGTGTTGTGAAAGGTAAAGAGGTGTTCATTATGTATAACCGCTATGTTGTGGTAGATATTGAAACGACAGGAAATATATATAAAGACGGAATTGATAAAATTACGCAAGTGGCAGCTGTTGTCATCGAGAATGGAGAGGTTATAGAAATCTTTTCAACGTTTGTGAATCCAGGTAAATCAATTCCTCCTTTCATTGCTGAACTAACGGGAATTGATGATGATCTGGTTCAAAATGCTCCTTCTTTTCAAGATGTGGCTCCGATGATTGCCGAGCTTTTAGAAAACTCCTGCTTCGTTGCTCATAATGTTCATTTTGATTGGAGATTTTTGCAGGAGGAAATGAAACTATCTGGTTTTTCTTCAATTGTATGTCCTTCTATTGATACAGTGGAACTCGCGCGCATTTTATTGCCTACTGCCGAAAGTCATAAGCTAGGTGATTTAGCCAAGCTTTTTGCGCTTGAGCATGAAAATCCGCATCGCGCTGATAGTGATGCGATGGTAACAGCAGAATTGTTTTTGCTGCTATGCGACAAGTTAGCCGCTTTACCTCTTGTTACGCTTCAGTCGTTATACAATCTGAGCCGCTCTCTTAAGAGTCATATCAGTGAATTGTTGTCCGCTCTTATTCTGGATAAACTAGTAAGCGGCTCCCAAAAAGAGAAATATGACATTCACCGTAATATTGCGCTCCGTAAACGCAGCTATGAAGCACCTGCGGAAGAGGCGAGCCCTATAGGGTTTTCTGCATGGAAAACGCTGATGCAACAAAATGACCATTTGAATGGATTAGAATATAGAGCAGGACAAATGCAAATGGCAGAGGAAGTGTATAGTGCCTTTTCTTCGGATCGCATTTCGTTAGTTGAGGCAGGAACAGGAACAGGAAAAACGTTAGCATATTTAATTCCGAGTTTGTTCCATGCTCGAAAAGCCGAACAGCCTGTTGTCATTAGCACACAAACAATACAGCTACAACAGCAAATTATGGAGAAGGAAATCCCGATTTTAAGGGAACTGCTTCCTTTTTCCTTTCAAACAGCCGTGATGAAAGGGAGAAAGCATTATATATGTTTACAAAAATTTGAACATGTATTAGAAGAGCCAGATGAAAATTATGATACTGTGTTAACGAAAGCAAAGATTTTAGTATGGCTTCTTGAAACAGAAACGGGAGATGTAGATGAACTGAATTTACCGACTGGTGGAAAGCTGCTATGGGAACGGATTTGCAGTGGTGGAAATAGCGCTGGAATGAGTAATCCATGGAACAGCCGTTGTTTTTATCAGCAGGCAAAGCATCGTGTATTGTTTGCTGATCTCATTGTTACAAATCATGCGCTGCTGCTGCAGGATGCGACGAATGAAGATTCTTTGTTATCCTCATATGGATATGTTGTGCTCGATGAGGCGCATCATATTGAAGAAGCGGCGAGTCATATGCTTGGCGAACAGTTTTCATGTATGCAGTTTCAGCTATGGTTATCAAGGATGGGGACACTTGAAACAGATAATGTACTCTCAAACATACGCGACATACTAGGCGATACAATGGATCCAGCGTGGAAGAAGATTCATCATGTCTTAAAAGAAGTGAAATGGGAAAGCGATGAATTATTTCGGTTGCTCCGATCCTTTATTTTTGAAAAGAACAAAAGTAAACAGGCTGATAGTAATGTTCGGGTTCTATACCGATATGAACGCAAGACAGAAAAGGGAAAACTTTGGAATGCTATTACAGAAGGGGCCGATCGTTTGATGCATATGCTGGCAGAACTGTATGTTCTGTTACAGGGGCAAGTGCAAAAGAGCGGAAAGTTTGCTGAATATGTAATCGTGCAGCAATTTACTGCGCTTGTTGACTCGCTTGATGAGATGAGACAGACACTGCTTCATTTGCTGCTGCAGGAGCAGCAGGATGGTGTAACATGGTTCGAAGCAGAAACGAAGGGGAGCATTCACTCTACCATTATCTATAAGCAGCCAATTGACGTAAGCGACCTGCTGGCCGACCGCTTTTTTGCGAAAAAGAAAAGCGTTGTTCTTACATCTGCGACGTTAACTGTCAACCATACGTTTGACTATATCATTCGAGCGCTCGGACTCTCTGATTTTTGCCCATCTGTGATGGCTGTTTCCTCTCCGTTTCAATATGATCAACAAGTTCGAATGATGGTTCCGACGGATTTACCTTCTATAAAACAAGTACCACAGAATGAGTATGTAGAAGCGATCGCACGCCATATTACAAAAATTGCTAAGGTAACAAACGGTCGTATGCTCGTTTTGTTTACCTCTTACGAGATGCTGAGGCAAACGCATGCAGCAATTAAAGAAACAGGAGCATTGGAGGAATTTGCGCTTCTTGCGCAAGGGGTGAGCAGCAGCCGGATGCGGATGACGAAGCAGTTTCAACAGTTTGAAAAGTCGATTTTGTTTGGCACAAGCAGCTTTTGGGAAGGAATCGATATACCTGGAGAAAGTTTGAGTTGTCTTGTGATGGTACGTCTTCCATTCGTTCCACCGGATCATCCCATTATGGCAGCAAAGGGGGAACAAATAGAGAGGGATGGAGGTAATACCTTTATTGAATTGGCTCTTCCACAAGCTATTCTTCGATTTAAGCAAGGTTTTGGCAGACTGATTCGTACGAAAAGTGATACAGGCACGTTTTTTGTGTTAGACCGTCGTATTACAACGACCTTTTACGGAAAACGATTTATTACATCTATTCCTGCGATTCCCCTATATGAGCAGCCATTGCAAAATTTGTTAGAGTTGATAGAGAATGGGTAGATTTTCTGCATTTCAATAAAGAAAACTCGCCGATTGGCGAGCCCTGCTCTTGGGCGAAGACAGAGGCGTAGCCCTACTTATACTGTATTCCTAAAATTTCTAACTACGTCGAATGGGCTTCCAGCTAGAAATTTATACTTTCTTACAGTGTAAAGAAAACTCGCCGATTGGCGAGCCCTGCCCTTGGGCGAAGACAGAGGCGTAGCCCTATTTATACTGTATTCCTAAAATTTATCGCTACGTGGAATGGGCTTCTAGTTGGAAATTCATGCTCCTTAAAGTATAAAAAGACCTGCAGAAACATCCGCAGGCGTTCATGTGGGTTAGAAGAAATTTTATTGTAGAATCTTTCACTTCGTTCATCCATCAAATATTGTGCGATAAAAAGGCGAGACGATATGAGTCCAAACCTTTTTTCCCGTGTAATGACCTGCTATAATAAGTGGTAATGCAGCAGGGGTTATAAGAATGTACTTTTATTGTAACCTCGTTGCTCGCTTCTATGATTAGAAATTTTGTGTAACGGAGGAGTCAAGATGGATAATAAGATTGAGGTGCTTTCTACAACGCGTCTTCAATATACAAACAATTTGTATAAAATTGTAGACAGTCTCAACCGAACCCCTAAGGAAAGAGATTTAATGTTTGGACTGGCTCTTGATGAGAAAAAAACAGCTGTATTTACTATATATAGAACGTAGTGATACAATGAAAAAGTGGCTACTCGGAGCCGTTGCGTTGCTCGTATTGCTTCTCCTCTGGGGTTTGTATATTTATAAGGAAGCGATGAATGGAAAGACTCATGGTGAAGCGCATGCAATCGAAATGGCAGAGAAAAATGCGAATCTTGTCAGCATTACAAGAACAGACTATTATCATGGTTATAAGGAAAATCTGTCTTATACTGTTGTAGAAGGCTCTGATGCAAAAGGTAAGAAGTGGATTGTACTTGTGCCAGAGGAAGATGATGAGAAGGTGTTAACGGTCGAGCAAAAGGATGCGATTTCAGCACAACAAGCCTTGGAGAGCATCATGAAGGATTCAGAGGTAGTCGGAGATTCCGAAAAGCCGAAGGAAATCGTCAAAATGAAGATGGGTGCTGAAAAAAACGTTTCACTTTGGGAAATTACATACGTAGATGTAGAGGACCGTTATAGTTTTTGTTATGTTGATTTGAAGACTGGGAGAGTTTTACGCTTATACACACTTCAAAAATAGATGTTGGGGGAACTAATCATGAAATTGGCAAAACGCGTATCTGCTTTAACACCATCTACAACGTTAGAAATTACAGCAAAAGCGCAAGAATTGAAAGCACAGGGCTATGATGTAATCGGTCTGGGTGCAGGTGAGCCAGACTTTAACACGCCACAGCATATTATGGATGCTGCTTATCAAGCAATGTTGGCAGGGCATACAAAGTACACGCCTACAGGCGGCTTAGCTACTTTGAAAAAAGAGATTATTTCTAAATTAGAGCGTGATCAACAGTTGTCGTATGAGCCTACTGAAGTGATTGTCTGCAATGGAGCAAAGCACGCATTATATACATTGTTCCAGGTTATTCTTGATGAAGGGGACGAAGTAATCATTCCTACTCCATACTGGGTAAGCTATCCGGAGCAGGTTAAGCTTGCAGAAGGTGTGCCTGTCTTTGTAGAAGGTAAGGAGGAAAACGAATTTAAGATTACACCGGAGCAGTTGAAAGCAGCTATTACGGAGAAAACAAAAGCAGTTATCATTAACTCACCGAGCAATCCAACAGGTATGATTTATACTGAAAATGAATTAAAAGCGCTTGGAGAGGTATGTGTAGAGCATAATCTCGTTATTGTTTCTGATGAGATTTACGAAAAGCTTGTTTATGGAGATGCAAAGCACGTTTCAATCGCGCAGCTTTCTCCGGAATTGAAGGAGCTTACAGTGATTATTAACGGTGTGTCCAAATCGCACTCTATGACGGGATGGCGTATCGGCTATGCAGTTGGAAATAAAACTTTGATTAAAGCAATGACAAACTTAGCAAGTCATAGCACATCCAACCCGACTTCGATTGCACAATATGCGACGATTGCTGCTTATCAGCAGCCGCAGGATGCAGTAGAAGAAATGCGTGAAGCATTTGAAAGCCGTTTAAATATTATTTATGATAAATTGATCCAAATTCCTGGATTTTCTTGTATCAAACCGCAGGGGGCATTTTACTTATTCCCGAATGCGCAAGAGGCAGCAGTGTTAGCAGGTTACGAAACAGTAGACGAGTGGACAAAAGCGCTTTTAGAAGAGGAAAAGGTTGCGCTTGTACCAGGCTCAGGCTTTGGTGCACCAAATAACGTCCGTTTATCTTATGCAACATCGCTTGAACAATTAGAAAAAGCGTTAGATCGCATTCAAGCATTTATGGAAAAGAAAATGAACCGCTAAAGAAAACTTGCCGATTGGCGAGCCGTTAGGCGAAGACAGAGGCATAGTTGCACTTACACTGTATTCCTAAAATTTCCGACTGCGTCGAATTGGCTTCCAGCTGGAAATTTATGCTTTCTTACAGTGTGATACAAAATTCCCTTTTCTTTACAGAAAAGGGAATTGTTTTGTATAATAGAGAAAAGAATTGGACTGAGCTTTTGTTGGAGGGACTATAGAAGTGAAAATAACAATTGCTGAAGTGAATCAGTATGTAAACCAAGAAGTGACAATGGGAGTTTGGCTTGCCAATAAGCGTTCTAGCGGGAAAATAGCCTTTTTACAGCTTCGTGACGGTTCTGGTTTTATTCAAGGGGTTGTTGTCAAAGAAGAGGTAGGGGACGAGATATTCCAAAAAGCCAAGGCACTTACGCAGGAAAGTTCTTTATACGTAACAGGTATTGTACGTGAAGATGAGCGTTCTCCATTCGGATATGAACTTGCAGTTCAAAATGTGGAACTTATTCACGCTGCGACAGATTACCCAATTACGCCGAAGGAACATGGTACAGAATTTTTGATGGACAATCGTCATCTCTGGATCCGTTCTAAGCGCCAGCATGCGGTATTGCGAATTCGTCATGAGATTATTCGTGCAACATACGAATTCTTTCATAAAAACGGGTTCGTGAAGGTAGATCCGCCTATTTTGACTGGGAGTGCACCAGAAGGAACAACTGAGCTTTTTCATACGAAATACTTTGATGAGGATGCGTATTTATCACAAAGTGGTCAGCTGTACATGGAAGCTGCCGCAATGGCGTTTGGAAGGGTATTTTCATTTGGACCGACATTTCGTGCGGAAAAATCAAAAACACGTCGTCATTTAATTGAGTTTTGGATGATTGAGCCGGAAATGGCTTTTATGGATCATGAAGATAACCTGCGCATGCAAGAGAATTATGTATCCTATCTTGTGCAGTCTGTTTTGCAGAATTGTGCATTAGAATTAAAAACATTAGGAAGAGATGTTGCTAAGCTAGAAAAGGTAAAAGCTCCGTTCCCTCGTATTACATACGATGAAGCGATTAAAATGCTTCATGATCAAGGCTATAATGATATTCAATGGGGCGATGATTTTGGTGCGCCGCATGAAACAGCAATTGCAGAAAGTTTTGAAAAACCGGTATTTATTACACACTATCCGGCAAAAATTAAAGCATTTTATATGAAACCGGATCCAAACCGCCCAGATGTAGTATTGTGTGCAGATTTAATTGCACCAGAAGGATACGGTGAGCTAATTGGCGGTTCGCAGCGGATTGATGACTATGATTTCTTAAAACAACGATTAGATGAGCATGGACTGAACGAAGAGACGTATAAGTGGTACATGGATCT
Organism: Ectobacillus sp.; assembly: GCA_041640875.1. Taxonomy (GTDB): domain Bacteria; phylum Bacillota; class Bacilli; order Bacillales; family Bacillaceae_G; genus Ectobacillus. The sequence continues at coordinate 57,664 of JBEPZN010000014.1, forward strand.
TCGTAAATATGGCTCTGTGCCTCACTCAGGTTTTGGACTTGGATTAGAGCGTACTGTTGCTTGGATTTCAGGAACAGAGCATGTACGTGAAACAATTCCATTCCCGCGTCTGCTTAATCGTCTATATCCGTAATATAAAGAACAATACGGCCTTTCCTAAGATGGTACTTATGACGTTTCCATCCACAGGGAAGGTCTTTTTATCCTCTTTTTCTGAAGCCGGGTAAGCAGCTAGTGTTTGCAGGGGGGATGGAAGTAATTTATTCTGTAGAAAAGAGGCTAAAGGAAATTTCTCGATTCAGGCAAACATAATCGAGTGTGGTATACTAGAGGGCGAGGTGTTAGATAGATGAAAAAGAAAATTATGATTCAATGGTTTGAACAAGGCAGCATTGCCATTCCGAAGCTTCTTATGATTCATTACCAAAAAATGGGATTGAGTGAAATAGAATTTATGGTTCTTCTTCATGTTCATACATTTTTAGAGTCAGGAAAGACTTTTCCAACTCCGGATGAAATTGCAGACCGAATGACTATTTCATCGGTACAATGTATGGAAGTGCTTCGTACGCTTGTGCAAAACGGTTTTTTGATGATTGAAGGAAGTCAAAAAGATGGAGCTCTATGTGAGAGTTATTCACTACAACCATTGTGGGAGAAAATCTTGCAATTGCTTATGAATGAAACTATCTCAGAAGAACTGGAGATGCAACAACAACTAGAAAACAGTTTATATAGCATATTTGAACAGGAGTTTGGCCGTCCGCTATCACCGTTTGAATGTGAGACGTTAACAATGTGGCAGGACCAAGACCATCATACGCCAGTTATCATTCAGACTGCCTTACGTGAAGCTGTTCTCAGCGGTAAGCTCAATTTTCGGTATATTGACCGTATTTTATTTGAGTGGAAGAAAAACGGAATTAAAACGGTCGAGCAGGCGCAGCAATATGGGCAAAAGTTTAGAGCGAATCAAACGCGCAATAGTGCTCCTATGCGGCAGGAAACGAAGTATACGGGAAAAGTTCCATTTTATAATTGGCTTGAGCAATAAAAGAATGTAATTGCACCAGGAGTGAAAGAAATGCTAACAGTTAAACAAATTCGCCATTGTCTTGATACGATGGGAGAGATGTTTCCAGATGCGCATTGCGAATTGGTACACTCTAATCCATTTGAATTAGTCATTGCTGTTTCTTTATCAGCACAGTGTACAGATGCGCTTGTCAATAAAGTGACAAAAGATCTGTTTCAAAAATATAAAACACCCGAGGATTATTTGAGTGTCTCGCTCGAAGAACTCCAAAACGATATTCGCTCTATTGGTTTGTATCGGAATAAAGCAAAAAATATTCAAAAGCTATGTCATTTGCTTATAGGAGAGTATGGTGGAGAGGTTCCGCGTGACCGGGATGAATTGACGAAGCTGCCGGGTGTTGGAAGGAAGACAGCCAACGTTGTTGTATCTGTTGCATTTGGTGTACCAGCTATTGCGGTGGACACACATGTTGAGCGCGTGAGCAAGCGTCTTGGATTCTGCCGTTGGAAGGACTCTGTATTAGAGGTGGAAAAGGCGTTAATGAAGAAGGTGCCGATGGAGGAGTGGAGTGTTACGCATCATCGCATGATTTTCTTTGGGCGTTATCATTGTAAAGCACAGCGTCCGCAATGTGAGATTTGTCCATTGTTGGAATTGTGTCGTGAAGGAAAGAAACGCATGAAAGAAAGGAATAAGTGATAATGCAGTATATAGCTATTCCAGCCCCTTTTTTTCGACGCCCCTTTTTTGGAAATGGGGAAAGGGAAGTCGTGTATGATGAAACACCTTCTTTTACAGAGATTATGCGACATGCTTATTTTGTGTATGATATTGCTGCTGTCCAGTTAGTAGAGCTGTACAAGCCTTGGGAGAATCCAGAAGAAGCAATTTTAGCCGTACTTTCTCTTTGGAAGGAAAAGAAGCAGGAGATTGCTCTTCTGCTTCGTCAACGTAAGCGGGGGGAAGCAGGAGGACCAATGATTCACTTTACAGCACATTTTCTCTCCATTCTTCATTGGATGAATGGAGTTGGGGTCTCATCCTTGCAGAATATGGAGCAAAACATGCGGCATCTACAAGTAAAGCCTATCAACGTAGGAGAACGAATTTTATTTATTTTGGATAGACCGAGTCACTATCATTCATTTATTCAACTGTCTGAACTGTATGAGGAAGCTGAAAAACAGTTCTTTAAGCAAATCGCTGTAAAGAAAACTCGCTGATTAGCAAGCCGTTAGATAAAGACATGGACATAATTGCACTTTCTTAAAGTGCAAAAAAACATCTCCTTTGCAGGAGATGTTTTTTTAAGGAACGTTAGGAATTCCCACGTCTTCTTCACTAACAGGCGGGTTTTGCGTGGATGGTGGAGTTGTGTTTTCACCGTTAGTATTACTATTATCAGTGTTATTGTTATTGTTATTAGGCTCAGCAGTTTCATTGTTCGTGCTATTGCCATTATTGTTTGTAGTGTTATTGCCATTGTTCGTACTATTATTTTCTCTGTTAGAAGCATTATTATTCGACGTATTGGTTTCTTCCGACTTTTTCTCAGTTGCAGCAGCCGGAACGACAACTGTTATAGTAGCTGCACTGCCAGTTTTTCCTCTTGATGCTGCAGTAACAGAGAAGGTATAGCGTCCTCCAGCCTTTGCATTACCCAGCGTGAGAGTGACATCCTTTGTATTTGTTTTAAGAGGGGTGCTTTGACCGCCATCCAGTGAATAATTCACATTAAAAGTTGTATTTTGTAGTTTACTTTGTGTATATGACCACGACAGGGTAATCTCCCTTTTCGCCTGGTTATATTTTGCCTGTAATCCGCTCGGCGTATCTACTTTTACTGGAACATAGTCGCGCATTTCACCCTTTACATAAAGCTCGTTATCATCTTGGCGGACAACGCTTGACGGTTGTGCAAATGCAGAATTATCATTTCCGAAATTTTGCATCATTTGTTTGAAAATATATTTTGCTATGTTCTGTGTGTTACCAACCATATAATTCCCCGAACCGTTTTGGGCGTAGCCGGTCCAAACAGACATTGTATATTGCGGCGTGTAACCGACAAACCAACTGTCGCTCGTTGCGCTGCTTGGATAACCAAACTTGGCAATGATCTGCTTTTCAAAGTTTGTTGTTCCGGTTTTTCCTGCTACGTCAAGACTTGGAACATTGGCTGCTGTTCCTGTACCGGAATCTACAACCGTACGGAGCATATCAGTCACCATATAAGCTGTATAGTCGCTCATTGCACGTTGCGGTTCTGGTTCAAAGCTCAGCTCTTTTCCGTCTGGAAATACGATTTTACGAATAAAGTGAGGCTTTGTATACATACCATCGTTTGCAAATGCCCCGTATGCGCCAGCCATTTCCAGCGGATTTACTGCATTACTTCCGATAGCGTAGGATTCGTATACAACATCTTTGTCAAATGTAATACCGAGTCCTTCTGCAAATGTTCGAGCTTTTTCCAGTCCAACTTCCTTCAATGTATTTAACGCTGGAATATTATAAGACCATTGCAGGGCTGTACGAATGGATATGTCTCCTTTATAGTCATTATTCCAGTTTTTAATCGGTGTTCCGTTTGAATACGTTGTTGGCGCATCCTTGACGATATGAGAGGTAGCCCATTTTAAATTTTCGATTGCTGGACCATAGTCAAAAATTGGTTTGAATGTCGAACCTGGCTGACGATTCATATCAATCGCGAAGTTACTGCCACGGAAGGTTGCTTTATGCTCCTTGCGCCCGCTGCCGATTGCGCGTACTTCTCCAGTACGTGTATCCATAAATACAAATGCTGCTTGAAAACGATCATTCGGGTAGTCAATAATGTCTTCTGTATCCAGTAGCTTATCGGCATAACTTTGTTGCTCTGGATCAAGTGTTGTATAAATTTGCAAGCCGTCTGTGCTAATGTCAACATCCTTGAGCTGGCTTTCTACTTCCTTAACGGCAGCATCGAGAAATGCTTGATATGGCATTGGATTATTTTGACGTGGAAGCACACCTTCTGTTACAGGAACATTCATTGCGTCATCCATTTGCTGCTTTGTAATAAAATTTTGTTTATACATAGCTGATAAAACAATGTCACGTCGGTTTTTAGCATCTTCTACATTTTCAGGATTCGATGGGTCATATATACTTGGACCTTGTGGGAGGCCCGCAAGCATTGCTGCTTGAGGGAGCGTTAAATCCTTCAAATTGTCAATGCCATAATATGCCTTGGCAGCCGCAGCGACACCATATGCTTGATTACCAAGGAAGATTTTGTTCATATACATTTCTAAAATTTCATGCTTCGAATACTTTTGCTCTAGTTTATAAGCTAAATACCATTCTTGTACTTTACGCTCAAGAGTCTTTTTTGGTGATAGGAAGTAGTTTTTAATAACTTGCTGTGTAATTGTACTGCCTCCTTGAGAACCGAACCCTCCTGTTATATTCTCTAAAATAGCTTTAGCAGTACGTTTTATATCAATACCATGGTGTTCGTAAAAGCGTGAATCCTCAGTTGCTAAAAAAGCATTCTCTAACACTTTTGGAATTTGGTCGTACGTAATTTTTGTGCGTTTTTGTGAACCATATTCATGAAGAAAAGTATTGTTTCGGTCATAAAATTTTGTAGAGAGCGGGTCTGCTAATTTCGACTCATCGATCTTTGGGGCATCCTTCACCATAGCAAAGAAGGTGGAAACTCCAGCTCCAAGAACGACAATGCCGGTAAGCAAGCAGGCGATTAAAAACTTTTTCAAGAAGGACCCTTTTTTCTTCGGTTTTCCCGATTTCTTCGGCTTTTCCGATGTTTGTCCTTCTTGTTTTTTTCTTTCTGCTTGTTTTCGTTCTTCGCGAGAACGATATGTGTCTGACATTATTCTTTCTCCTACCTTTCACTTTTCCAAGAAGTGTCGAAAAATGCGCTTTATTGTTGACTTTATCACGAAAAATACAGTGTGTCTAGTATGTGAAGGTAATCAACTCTTGGACGATAACCGCAAGTAATTAGATATCCTTGCGTTTCAATTTCCTGTTTTGTTACTGATTTTCGCCCGCCATTCATTTGCCTATCCCAGTATTCGATCATATGCTTTGCGTCAAGGAAATAGATTTCATTATGGAAGGTAAACTTAATGATTACAAAGGCAATCCCTCCATGCTGCAGTACCTGCTTCATATGCTCGATTTGATGCAGGTGCAAATTTTGCAAGGGAAAACTCGTTTTGTTTTTTGTTTCCTTTGCTTCAAAATCGATATATCTTCCTTTGTATACACCATTATAGTCTGTCGTAGAAGGCTGTTTAAAATATGCTTCTCGCACTACTGCTGCGCTCCGCTGTGGATAATCTACCTTTACGATCTGTAGGGGAGTCGGCTTTTTATGTATACAGGCAATATCAGCGACAGAATAGTATTCGTTCGTTTCGTTCAGTTCCTCTTCCAAGGACATTCCTCTGTTACTATAAGTATGTTTCTTTATGTAGGGATTATGAATCTCCTTCTCGCTTGCATAGCGCTTGCCGTTCGGATAACGGATGGACATCATGTACTCACTCCAGACAAAAATCACTTACAAAGGAGATTATATCAAAAAAAATAGGAGAATAGACTATAAAGTTTTCATAGGAAAAGGTAAAGATAGAAATGAGGTGGAAAAAATGGAAATTATTCGAGCAGAATATGAGCAAATGAACAAGCGGCGGCAGGGAACCGTCTATACAGAGCATGAAAAAAGTCTGATTAAAGAAATCAAGCAAGGCACTATTCTTGAAAATAGAGATAATATTTCGCGCACGCATGCGTATAAGGAGTATTATTTACGAAATTGTGAGATTCGTTGGTCTTTCTTAGCAAGTATGGTATCACGTAATGCAGGGTGGAATATGACAGATTTAGAAGGGAAGTATTATCCGAAAATACTGCCTGAGCAGGTACGAAAGCGTTTGTTTTTAACATATGAACGTGCGAATTGGTATATTTTTTCCGATGCATATCCACAGCTGTTATTATATGAAAAGAGCAAACAGGCTGAAAAACCGTTATTCCACCTCCTAAAAGCCTTTTCTGTATCTGTTTTTATGGAGGCTGAGTGGGAACGTTATTGGTACGAAAAGGACGACGATCGACTTATGACAGCACTTATTATAAATGAGCAGCATATGATCCAGCAGCCTGTTATCGAACATCCATTTTTTCAAAAGCATGTATTTCATTCGCTCCTTTTTAAAGTACAGGAACTATTTCATTTTAGCGCTGTGCTGTTTCCTACCACCCAAGCGAAATTATATGGCTTTTCCGTATATGACTTTGAGAGGCTTTCCAAACGTGTTGAACTTGGCAAGCGGTTGGCGTGGCTTTTATTTCGACCAAGGTATCGGGATGAATTCCAGCGTTTTTCTGATGAAACCGTCCACACAGGTTCACGCAGGGACTATGAGCAATATTTTCCTTTTGTGAAGGAACAGGATACCCCTTATTTACGGGATGTTTTTCCGATGATTCCGCATCAAAGATACGTTGAAAATGATTGGTATAATGCAGAGGTGGATTTGGAAAGCTTGTTTTCTTTTGAACCGCCTCAGCAGCCGTTTGATTTGACGGACTGGTTTATAATAAAGCAAAAGCAACTACATGTATTGATTGAGGTTCAGGACTTTTTTTAACACTTTAAGAAAGTATAAATTTCTAGCTGGAAGCCAATTCAACGTAGTGAGAAATTGTAGGAACAAAGTATAAGTAGGGCTGCGCCTCTGTCTTCGCCGAAGGGCAGGGCTCGCCAATCGACGAGTTTTCTTTACAAGATAAGAAAGTATAACCTATCGGGGGTAATGTTTAGCTCCCAAGGCCCAAAATGGCAGACTCCGGGCTGAACCTCCGCAAAAGGCAAAAAGCGCCTTTTACTCCGGCCCACCCCTACGCTGCCATAAAAGGCGGGCCTTGTCCGCTTTTCTTATACTTTAAGAAAGTATAAATTTCTAGCTGGAAGCCAATTCGACGTAGCGGGAAATTTTAGGAACAAAGTATAAGTAGGGCTGCGCCTCTGTCTTCGCCCAAGAGCAGGGCTCGCCAGTTGGCGAGTTTTCTTTATGAAAGAAGAAAAATCACTTTCTTTGCCGAATGCAAACTAGTTTTGTCAGACAGGAAGGGAGTGGGAATAGGTGCGTCGAAATAGACAAGCATGAAAGCAATGAGGGAGGTTTTATAATGAAGATAGTTCCGATGGATGACGTGTTGAATGGGATGGATCGTCTGCTGAGCGCTCTTGATTTGCTGGAAATGAATGTAACATTACGTGTGAACCATGCTGTCAAACATAAAGAAGATGAAGTAATGGATGATATAGAGGTTGTGAACATGCACTTGACGCATTTGGATTCTAAGCTGGAGCATCATTTAAAGAAGGGAAGCTGGCTGCATAAGTTAGAGACACTGGCAATTGTATAATAATAAGAGGCAGGGATAATGTATGTTGGTAGAATTGACGAAGCAATTGCTGGATTGGAATGAACGGGTACACCAAGTATTTATGAAGGAAACAAAGGATGCAGATTTTAAGGAGGAGATCCAGCCATTTGTGGAGCAGATAGATCGTGCTCTAGAAGAATGGAGGCATGCGGCGGAATCCTGGGTGAAGGAGGAACAACCCAAGCATATACATCTTTTACAAATCGAGCAGGTATGCGAGAATGTAAGAGTAAATGCTGTGGAATGTTTTGGAACTGCCAAGCCAAAGCGTTTTAAGGAAAGATATAAATCTGTAGAGTATGTGTTGCGTAATATTTTAATGAATAGGAATATGTAAAGCGGCAGTACAAAATAGTACCTTGCTGCTTTTTTTATACTTTAAGAAAGTATAAATTTCTAGCAGGAAGCCAATTCGACGTAGTGAGAAATTTTAGGAACAAAGTATAAGTAGGGCTGCGCCTCTGTCTTCGCCCAAGGGCAGGGCTCGCCAATCGGCGAGTTTTCTTTATGGTTCAAAAACAAAAAAATGAGAGGTTTCCCTCTCAATTAAAAGTTTCCTTGCGCAATGCCTTCTTCCACAAGATAATCAGGCTTTCTTGCACCCATTGCTTCAAGTTCGCGAATTAAATTCCGGTACTGTAAAATGCAAATTTCCTCCATTAAATAGCGTTGCTGCACAAAATCGAGTAATTCGTTTGTTTCCGTTGGCTCATATTGTCTTATCCCGACAAAAATCGTGCGCAATTCCCCTAATGTCATTCCGCTTCCCCCTTAAGAAGAAATCACCTTTTACCTCTTTATGGTAGCATAAAAAAAGCGTTTTCACCGATTTCGAAAAATTTAAACTTCCGACAAGAATAGACAGATTGTAAGAGGATTCTGGCTACACATCTGCCTTCGATTCTTCATATTGTAATGTGTAGATGATGATAAAGAGGAGGGGATTCTATTGTTTCCAAACCAACCTATGCATACCGATGTACGAAACCCATATATGCTGTATAATATGTATCCGTTTGAGCCGTATCATGGAACGCAACCTAACTATTTTCAGCCATTTCAGCTTTCCTTTATGAACGGAATGAGCCAGCCAACCTTTTATCCACCACAGTCTCCTATGATGCCGCAAATGAATCCGTATACGATGTATCCGGCAACAAATAAGCAAAACTATAAAAAACAGTCACAGGGGCAAACTGCAGGTTTGATGTCACAATTTAAAACAGCAGATGGCAATTACGATATTAATAAAATGATGAACACTGCAGGACAAATGATGAACGCGATGAACCAGGTCACAGGAATTGTTAAGCAAGTCGGAGGATTTTTTGGAAGGTAAACATACAGTACTTTTGAGGAGATTGTATAACTCCTATCATCTACTCCCTTACGTAAAATAAATTTCTTCGCAAAAGGAAAAAGGGTTTTCCGTGGTGAAGAACATGATGGAAATCTTTTATAGAGTAAGCTTCGTTGCACTGCGTGTGTCGTACGCAGGTTGTTTTACTAGGGGAGTAAAGGCGGACTGTGTCCGCTTTTCTTACACTGTAGGAAAGTATAAATTTCCAGCGAGAAGCGAATTGAGGAATACAGTATAAGTGCAGCTACGCCTCTGTCTTCGCCTAACGGCTCGCCAGTCGGCAAGTTTTCTATCGTGTCAAAGGTCAGGTAGAATATTCTGAAAAGTAAAATTTTTATTTATATTTATAAAATGGTTGTCTCTCTTTCTCATAGGTTTTACAATTAGGAATAGCTTGTTTGTATTATTATGAGTATGGAGAGGAAGACAGTGAAAAAGGCAATTCTGTATATGTTCTTTGCAATGATTACGTTAACATTTTTGGTGTTTACGAGCTTTAAACATGTTTTGTACACGATTTTCTCATGAAATAGGTATTTGTAACAGTCATGTACCATTTCTCTGTCATATTGTAAAGTGTAAGTTCATTCTCAAATGATGGAGAGGAGAAAAACTATGTTTTGTAAACCTTGTTTTGGAGGACCGAATTTTGTAGGTCCAGCAGCAACAGGTCCTGCTTTTACAGCACCTCCAGTGGTGCATCCAACAAAATATTGTGATACACACACATTTTCTACGACAGTAGTTCCGCACATTCATCCAACACACAATACTTTGATTAATCATCAAATGATTCAAAATCAACACTATTTCCCACAAACGCAATCTGTGTTGAACACTGTTTCTCAAACTGATGTTCCAGGATATGGTCCTGTGCCGCAAGTAGCCGGTGCAGCAACAGGTCCTTATGGCCCTGGTCCTGGTCCTTATGGCCCAGGCCCTGGTCCTTATGGCGGCTATCCGTCGCCGATGGTAGCTGGCGCAATGACAGGTCCAATGGGAGGAGCTCCTGGAATGATGGGCCCTGGAATGCCTGGGATGGTAGCCGGTGCAATGACAGGTCCAGGTATGAATCCAGGAAATATGGGACCGTTGACAAGTCCTGCAACTGCGAATGCAAATCCAATGGTTGGCGGAATGTTTAAAAAATAAGCTGCAAGAACCGGTTATGATATGCCGGTTCTTTTTCTATGAACGAAGAAGTCGCGATTCTTTGAAATGAGGCTTAACAGTATGGGGTAACAAATATCTTTATTTGCGGAACAGCAGCTGCATTGCGATAGGCATTTTCTAGGAGCACGTATATGTCCGCTTTTATGATATGCTACGAAAGGGTGAGGTAATGCGTATTATAACAGTGACAGGCTATAAACCATTTGAACTTGGAATATTCTCTGGGGATCATCCCGGTGTGTTTTACATAAAAAAGGCTATCTCCAGACAATTGACTGCTTTTTTGGAAGAAGGCTTGGAGTGGGTGCTAGTAAGTGGTCAGCTTGGCGTAGAGTTATGGACAGCTGAGGTTGTGTTTGAGCTGCAGATGGAGTATCCGGATTTAAAGCTGGCAGTGTTTACCCCGTTTCTTGAACAAGAAGAAAAGTGGAATGAAGCTAACAAGGAATACTACGAGTTTATTCTAGCACAAGCTGATCACGTTGATAGTATTACGAAACGGAAGTACGAAAGTCCACAGCAATTCCGTTTGAAAAATCAGTTTTTAATTGAAAAAAGTGATGCTTTACTAGCTGTATATGATGAAGAAAAAGAAGGAAGTCCAAAATTTCTGATTGAGTTGGCAAAAAGACGAGCGGAGCAGGGAGAATATGCATATTACTCTATAGGTTTTTCTGATTTGCAGCTTTTAATGGATGAGGAACAGTGGAGCGTAGAGTAACCCAATTTATAGTTCATATTGACAAAATACCATCTTTTGTGGAAAATTTAAGTGTTGAAAGTTATGGCAAAGATTTGAGGTGAAGGAAATGCTTTCCGATAAACTAAAATTAACAGCAAAGGATATTTTAGAAAAAGAGTTCAAAACGGGTCTTCGTGGTTATCAACAGGAGGAAGTTGATAAATTCTTAGATTTAATCATTAAGGATTATGAAACACTTCATAAGGAAATTGAAGGATTACAACAGGAAAATGCCCGCTTAAAACGAATGATGGATGAGCAAAAGACAAAGCAACCCACACCACCTGTGCAGCAGCCTGTTTATACAAGCGCAAATACAGATATTTTAAAGAGATTATCTAATTTGGAGAAGGCTGTATTTGGAAGTAAGCTATATGAATAAATGAGTGTTAGTACAACCTGTGGAAACTTACATATAAAAATGTTGCATCATGCGTAGTTTTTTACTATACTTAGGAATATCATGACGTTTGGGTGATTGCTGCAATGTATGTTGTAGAGGAAAGTCCATGCTCGCACGACCTGAGATGGTCGTAGTGTTCGTGCTTAGCGAAGTCATAAGCTAAGGTAGTCTGAAAGGGCTAACGGCAGGGAAAGAACCTAAGTCCTACGGGATATGGTTCAAATACCTTGAAAGTGCCACAGTGACGGAGTCCCGAAAGAAATGCCGGGAGTGGAACGCGGTAAACCCCACGAGCGAGAAACCCAAATTATGGTAGGGGCACCTTTTCCAAGGAAATGAACGAGGGGAAAGGACAGGCAACTCGTCTGTAGATAGATAATCGCCACCGGAGTACGAGGCGGGAGCCGCTTGCAGTACAATGGTACAGAACATGGCTTACAGAACGTTATGAACCAGTAACTTAAAGAGAACAGCTCTCCTGTGCGAAGGGGAGCTTTTTGCTTGTACATAAAACTGTATGACTTTCACACTAGCGAGCTAAAATGGTAAGGAAAGCTACTGTTGTTAGGAGAATGAAAATGGGTAAATTAACATTGATTGCGACGGCAGCCATGGGACTTGAGGCGCTTGTTGCAAAGGAAGTACGAAATCTTGGTTATGAGTGTCAGGTTGATAATGGAAAGGTAATCTTTCAAGGGGATGAAGATGCGGTTTGCCGTGCAAATTTGTGGCTGCGAACTGCAGACCGAGTAAAAATTCAAGTTGGGGAATTTAAGGCTACTACATTTGATGAACTGTTCGAGAAAACAAAAGCACTAAATTGGGGACAGTACATACCGGAAAATGCGGAATTTCCTGTTATCGGTAAATCCGTGAAATCGAAGCTATTTAGTGTTCCAGACTGTCAAAGCATTGTAAAAAAAGCCGTGGTGGAGAAGCTGCGCAATACATACAAGCGTACAACATGGTTTGAAGAAACGGGGCCATTATATCGCATTGAAGTAGCCCTGTTGAAGGATATTGCAACGATTACGCTCGATACGAGCGGTGCTGGTCTTCATAAAAGAGGCTATCGTGTAGCGCAAGGGGAGGCTCCGCTAAAGGAAACATTAGCAGCATCGCTTGTGATGCTGACAAACTGGAAGGCAGACCGTCCATTCGTTGACCCATTTTGCGGCTCCGGCACAATTGCGCTTGAGGCGGCTCTTATCGGCCAGAATATTGCGCCAGGCTTTAACCGTGAATTTGCATCCGATGGCTGGGAGTGGATTGGGAAGGATAGATGGCGCCGTGCTCGCGAAGAAGCAGAGGATTTGGCACGCTACGATCAGAAGCTTCACATTATTGGTTCTGACATTGATCACCGTATGGTACAAATTGCAAATGATAATGCAGAAGAAATTGGTCTTGCGGACTTAGTTACATTTAAACAAATGCAGGTAAAAGATTTTACGGCAAAAGAGGAATATGGTTATGTTGTGACGAATCCTCCATATGGCGAGCGTTTAAGTGAAAAGCCGTTGGTTGAAAAGTTATATGCAGAAATGGGAAAAGTATTCCGAGAAATGGATACTTGGTCAATCTATGTGCTGACGAGCTATCCAGAGTTTGAAAAATGGTACGGAGCTGAAGCTTCTAAAAAAAGAAAGTTGTTTAACGGATTTATTCGAACAGACTATTATCAATATTTTGGCAAGAGACCGCCACGTCCGCAATTGTAATAGGCAAAATCGGACGAGCGCTGAAGCAAAATGAATAAAGATTCTTTAGAGCACATATACTGTTTATTATGTAAACTGTTCTAGAGGAGGGCTCAGAAGATGACAGGGAATTTTCCTGAGTTTGACATTATTCAAAGAGCGATTCACCGCACATACCATATGCTTGAAAATGATGAATCTGCTAGTATGGCGGTCGATGGCTTGCGGGCGGCACAGGAGCAATACTTGCTGGCGCTATCCCATAAAACATTAATTGATACGAATTATTTAAAAGCGATGATGGAGTAAAAAGTTTTCCTTTTCGGAAAACTTTTTACGTTTTTTGCAGTTATCGTGTGTTGGAGGAGAATGATTTTGACGAGAGAAAAACTGCCGTTTGAAGTAGGAAAGCAAGATAATTTTTATGACAAATTGAATGAATGGATCGGCGATGTGTTTTATGATATCTTGCCGGATGCTGGTTTTGAACTGCGTGATGAGCAGATTTTTATGGCGTTTCAGCTCGACCGTGCGTTTCGAGAGAAAAAGGTTATGTTTTCAGAAGCAGGAGTTGGAACGGGAAAAACAATTGTGTACCTGTTGTATGCGATTTGCTATGCACGCTATACAGGAAAACCAGCTATCATTGCCTGTGCGGACGAAACGTTAATTGAACAGCTTGTAAAAGAAGAAGGAGATATTGCAAAGCTTTCCCGCGCACTTGATCTGCAGATCGATGTTCGTCTTGCAAAATCAATGGACAATTATTTGTGCTTAAAAAAGCTAGACGATGTGATGAGCGGAGCGGCATCCGAGGAAATTGAAGACTTATATTATGAACTGCCTGAATTTGTTTTTGATCATGGTACGCTGCAAACGTTTCATCATTATGGCGACCGCAAGGAATATCCGTCCTTAAGTGATGAACAATGGTCACAGATTTCTTGGGATTATTTTCAAGATTGCTTTGCGTGTGAGAAGCGTCACCGTTGTGGACAAACTTTGTCTCGCGAGCACTATCGAAAAGCAGCGGATATTATTATTTGCTCACAAGACTTTTATATGGAGCATGTATGGACATACGAGGCACGAAAGCGCGAGGGGCAGTTGCCGCTTCTGCCAGAAGGCAGCTGTGTTGTATTTGATGAAGGGCATTTGGTGGAATATGCAGCACAAAAGGCGCTTACATATCGATTGAAGCAAAGCATGATGGAGGAATTGCTCTCCAGACTGCTTCAAAATGATATTCGTGAGGAATTTGCTCAGCTTATCGAAGATACGATTTGGCAGTCAGAGCAGTTTTTTCATGCAGTCAAAGATGCAGCAAGGGAAGTGCCAGGATCCGATCGGTTAGAAATCGCCATCACGAACGAGGTACGAAAAGAGGGAGAACGGCTCTATCGAAAAGTACAGGAAATTGGTGATGCACTCGTCTTTGAAAGTGAATTGTATACAATTGAAGAGTATGATTTAAAGATTGCGGATGAGCATCTCGATATTTTAGATCACTCCTTGAAGCTGTTTTTGCATGAGAGAAATGTCATTTCTTGGGCAGAAGAGGGAGACGGAATACTCACGCTTGTCATTATGCCGCGCGCTGTAGAAGAAGTGCTTCAGGAAAAGGTGTTCTCTAAACAAGTTCCGTTCATTTTTTCCTCCGCCACATTATCAGAAAATGGATCATTTTCGTTTATAGCAAGCAGTCTTGGGGTACAGGATTATCTTTCGTTTTCAGTAGCATCACCGTTTGATTATGAAGAGCAGATGAAGGTATATTTGCCAACGTATAATGCAGACGGATTGTTTGAGAAAAAGATTGCATATACACTCGAGGAAATTGAGAAGCTGCAAGGGCGCACTCTCGTTTTATTCCGAACAAAGCAAGAGCTTGCGGCATTTAAACAGCATATGCAGGGAGTAGATATGCAGATCCCGTTCTTATATGAAGGAGATCAAGAAATTAGCCGCCTTGTCTCACAATTTCAAAATGAAGAAGAAACAGTGCTTTGTGCTGTCCATTTATGGGAGGGTCTTGATATTCCAGGAGCATCATTGTCACATGTTATCATTTGGTCGCTCCCGTTTCCTCCGAATGATCCCGTATTTGAAGCAAAGCGTAAGCATGCGTCTGATTCATTTGCGCAGGTGGACTTGCCTTACATGATCTTACGTTTACGTCAAGGGATTGGCCGCTTAATTCGTACGAGCGAGGACAACGGCTATGTTTCTATTTTCTTGACAGAGGATGAAGATCCGAAGGTAGCAGATGCTGTATTCAGCTCTTTACCGGTGCAAGGTGAAATTATCCGTTAGTTGTAATGCGATGGGTGGTATGTTAGACAGGGGGGTTAGGTATGACAATTGTTACACATGAGGCAGAGCTACAATTTTTGGATTATGTAAAAAAGATGATGAATTATGAAGAAGCGCTGAATGTGATGTTTTGGGATTTGCGCACTGGAGCGCCAAAAGATGGGATAGAGCAGCGCTCAGAAGTCATTAGTCAGCTATCGACAGATGTATTCAATATGTCTATATCTGACGAGATGGCGGGTTATTTGGAGACGTTAGAACGTTTGGCAGCAGATGGGAAGCTTTCTGAAAAGACGAAGAAAACGGTAGAAGAATGCCGAAAAGAATATGATCGTAATACGAAGATTCCGGAAGCAGAATATACAGCATATGTGAAGCTGCAAGCGAAATCTGAGAGTATATGGGAAGAGGCAAAGACGAAATCGAATTTCGAGATGTTCAGACCGTATTTAGAGGAAATTGTTGCGTATAAAAAGAAGTTCATCTCCTATTGGGGGTATAAGGAGAATTGTTACAATGTACTCCTAGATATGTATGAGCCAGGCATGACTGTGGATGTACTGGACCGTGTATTTGCTGAACTGCGCGAGCGCATTGTACCGCTCGTTAAACAAATTGCTTCATCTGGTAAAGAGCTGAAAACGGAGCCGTTAACGAAGCATTTTCCGAAGGAGCAGCAGCGTACTCTCAGTCTTGAGTTGCTGCGACAGCTCGATTATAACTTCGATGCAGGGCGCTTAGATGAAACCGTGCATCCGTTTGCGATTACGTTGAATCCAGGTGATGTACGCATTACGACAAAATACGATGAATCGGATTTTCGTACAGCTGTATTTGGAACCATTCATGAATGCGGTCATGCTGTGTACGAGCAAAATATTTCAAAGGACTTAATTGGCACACCGTTATGTGATGGAACATCTATGGGGATTCATGAATCACAATCGTTGTTCTTTGAGAATTTCATTGGTCGTAATAAACAGTTTTGGAAAAAGAACTACGATCTTCTGAAGCAATATGCAAGTGGGCAATTTGATGCTGTAACGCTTGATGAGTTTTATGAGGCCATTAACGAAGCGAAGCCATCGCTGATTCGCATAGAGGCAGATGAATTAACATATGTACTTCACATTATGGTTCGGTACGAAATAGAAAAAGACTTGTTTGATGGCAGTTTAGAGGTGAAAGATCTGCCTCGAATTTGGAACGAAAAGATGGAAAAGTATCTAGGGATTCGTCCGCCGAGTGATGCGACGGGTGTGCTGCAGGACGTGCATTGGTCCGGCGGTGATTTCGGGTACTTTCCGTCATATGCGCTTGGGTATATGTATGCAGCGCAGTTTAAACATGCGATGCTGAAGGATATTCCGAACTTTGATCAATTGTTGTTTGAAGGAAATATCGCCCCTATTCGCAGCTGGTTGACGAAGCGTATCCATCAATATGGAAAACTTAAGAAGCCCCTTGAGATCTTACAGGATGTAACGGGAGAAGGATTGAATGCGGCATATCTGGCAACATATTTAGAAGACAAATACAAAAATATTTATGATATATGATTTGTATTGTTGACTGTATACGTTCGTAATTACGTTCTGAATTAAGAAAAATTTTAAATATATAAAGATCTCTAAATGCTGCGTGCAAAAGCCTGTATCTTACATGACAAAGTCATCATAGATACAGGCTCTTTTATTTCACTGTAGGAAAGTATAAATTTCTAACTAGATATGTTAAAACGTCGTCTACATTTTCTTTCCTTTTGGTAAGAATTTGGAGGGGGCGTTTTTTTATGAAAAGAAAAAGGATTAGTGTTCGAAAGGTATCTGAGAATAACAAGGAAATATGTGAGATTTGGTGAACAAATGATTAAGAATCAACATGAATTGTATAGTCCTGTTATGAAGTTACGTCAGAAGTTTAAAAGGTAGTAAGATAAGGATAAAGCAAAAAGTGATTTAAAGATATGTCTACTATGAAACATTATCTGTAAACATTGGATAATATAAGTATTGTTGAAGTGATTGCTATTAGAGTAAGTGTTTAATAAATGTATAAAAGTGAATTAGTGTAAGGTTTGTAGGAGATGAGGTGACTCATCTCTTTTTATATAGGGGCTATATTTCTATAATTCATATCCTATTCACTATAGGAGGAGGACATAGTACCGTAACTCACACGTCACTCTATATGAATGGATTATCGCCGTGGAGGAGTGAGTTATACTGCAAAAACTGGAAATATAGTTTTTGTATTGTAATAAAAGTAAAATTAATGTAAATTTAGTGAATATATGAATTTGTTGTTTTAACAGAGGGGGATTCGAATTGCGAAAGGTTATAGGGATTATTACTCTACTACTTTGTTTTGTTTTTGGGTCTGTAGTACAAGCCCATTCAGGGAGAACTGATAGTAGTGGGGGACATAATTGTAGTGAAAGTTCCCAAGCAAAGGGATTATGTACAGGATATCATTATCATAATGGAGGTGGCTCGTCGTCGAGTGGAAGTTCTTCATCGGGTACATCCACATCTTCAAGTTCTAGCTATCAATCAGGAGATAAGGATTGTCCTGATTTCTCAAGTTATGATGAGGTAGTTGCATATTGGAACGCTAAGGGATATACAAAGGACAATGACCCAGAACGATTAGATGGTTGGGGCAATGTAGTAGATGATGGTATTCCTTGTGAAGCACCAAGTGGTTACGACAAAACAAAAATTAATGGCAGTGCAGAACAAGTTGCTCAAATAGCTGCCCAAAAAGCCGCTATAGAAGCTGCACAGGCGGCAGAACGAGATAAGGCTCAGGGTGACAAGGAAGGTTACTCTGCTGGCTACCAAGCTGGATATATTGCTGCAACAAAAAATATAAATGCAAATGGGTCTGATGCATATAAACAAGGATATCAGGCAGGGTATGAAAGAGGCTACGCTGAGGGTACTACTAAACTAGCCTCTGACAAAGAATCGGCAGTTGTAGTAGGTAATGAACAAGGTATGAAACAAGATAATTTGGATATCCCTGCACCTTATAAGGGAAATGCCATACTGGAAACTGCGTTTACAGAGGCTTTCAATAAGGCTGTTGTAGAGCGTGATAAATTGAAGGTAAAGGAATTTACAGAACTCGGATACAATGATGGTAAGAATTATATCGAAAATAACAATCCAAAAGATGTAAAGGAACTCTATACGAAAGCATACCAAGAGGGATTTAATAAAGGAGTAAAGGAACTGCAGGAAACGTATGTACAACAAGGTTATGAAGCTGCTCTTGCATCAGCTGTATACAAAGAGCCTGAACTTCCAAACCCGAAGTTTATTGAATGGTATAAAGAAGGGTTTGATAAAGGATTAACGGAAGGTAAAAAGATTAAGGAAGCAGGACGGAAGCTTGCACTTGAAGGTAAGGTGTATAAAGTCCCAGCTAAGTATGTAAAGGGTGAGGTATTCTTTAAAGCTGGTTACGATGAAGGTAAGACAGAATACGAAAAGAACTTGGAACAAGGAGAAGAAACTCTAAAGGGTATCGGTCTATTCGGTTTGCTTTGCTGGTTTGGACGTCGCTTCTATGTGGCTCGTAAAATGATTAAATAGCAAAACTGAATGAAATGATAGGAAAGGAGAAGCGAGATGGGAGTTTATCGGAAAATTTGCGATAAAGTAGAAGATGGTATTGTAAAGATACTTGTAAAAGTTCAAAAGAAAGATGTTACAGAAGCAGAGAGTAAAGTAATAGCATACCGTACTCGTAGGGATGCTCGTAAAAAGGCAAGATGGGCAAGGCTTCGTGGAAAGACAACTAAACAAGTTTAAAAAGTAGGGCATAAAAAATCTAGTCTCTAACATAGGAGAACTAGGCGATAAGTAAGAAAATTCTTCTTGACTACGATGTTAGCAGTAGCTGAAATGGAGAGAAACCTTATTGTGGGGAGAACACAGGAAGGAAAGGCTTCTTGCAAAGTCACAATTGGCAGTATTAGAGAAGCAAACAAATGAAATGAAAGAGACAAAACAAACTATTGAACAAAAGTTAAAAGCAGCCGAAATACTGATAAATGCTAATAAATTGGATGAGGCAAATCAGTCTCTATTGGTAACCTTAGAGTTAATTTCTAAACATCCGTCTTATGCTTCTTATGCAAATCAAACCAAGGTATTATTAGGTAAGGTGGAAGAAGAAAAAGCAAAGATAATAGCAGCTGCAAACGAAGAGAAAAACAAAGAAGAGGAGCAAAAGAAGCAGGAAGAAGAAAAGAAAAAGCAAGAAGAACAAAAAAAGACCAGTCAACAGCAACAGCAGAATCCTATGAACCCAGATGAAGCCATTGTGTACATAGCGAATCAGGTAGGTATACCTCTACATGCTAATATATTCGGTAATTACCAATATACAAATGAAAAAAGTGAGTACGTGATTCAATATAACTTAGATGACCCATCAGTAGCTAATTCCACTTACTGTATAAACCCTTACACAAAAGTCTATTATAAAATAAGCTGATATGGTAATTATTATCAGTGTGAGAGAGTAATAAATTACAGGGAATAACTTAGATAGTATAGGAGTACGTGTATAGCGAATGAGATATCATTCCAAAAAGAAGCGAACCACCGGCGGTTCGCTTTTTTCATTTTCTGTAATGGATACAACCTCTATTACTTACCCAGCCTAGATATGTTATCAATAGCTTCTTGCTGCTTCGGTGCTGTTTCATGCCGTCATGTTTGCCTATGTCTTGCTTTTTTTCCATACGTACCGAGGCGCCATATGTACTCAAAAGGTCCATGTTGAAAACGGGACAACCACCATTTGCTCCAAAAGATTTGCATGCTATACAATGCTATGCAAAATACGAGACCCGCTAGCAGCGGCAGCTTAGGACTATTTGGAGTGAAAATTCCAAATAGGATAACGGTACAAATCGTTTGTGTAAGATAGTTTGTAAATGCCATGCGACCCGTGTATTGAAGAGGCTGAAGAATCCGTTGCCAAGCTTTATTCTGCATTAGCCGTGTCAGCGTAACTGTATAGAAGATAAACAATGTTTTTCCGCTTAATAGTATATAGATATAAATTTCTGCTGAATTATACACATCTGTGTAAGTATAATATTGTAAGATCATATACCAGCTCGGCAAGGTGAGGAGAAGTGCGGTGATCTGCAGTCTGCGAAGCCGGCGGTCCCATTCTTTCACTCGGTAGAAGAAGCGGATTTTACCAGCAAATAATCCGAGCAGAAATAATCCTAATGTTTCGGGTACATAGAGTAGATTTAACGCTATACTTTCTCCTGAAAATCGCTCCCATCTGTTTGCGGTTTGCTCTGTCCAATGCTGAAGCGGATTTACTCCATTTATTTCATGTACCGTATTAGTAGATGTATCAATAAAAATAAATACGAGAAACATCAGGAGTTGAAACAATGCGAGCAGCAAAATGGCCCAAATCAGAATTGTTTTAGGACGCCGTTTGTAAAAGAGCAGGAGAAAGATTCCCGAGATTGCATAGCTATGAAGGATATCTCCGCTCCACAGCAGGATATAATGCAAGGCACCGAATAGAAATAAAAAAGAAAGGCGGCGGACGAAGAGCAATCTCGGATGTTGTGTTTTTTCTATAGCGTTCGTCATAAAGATGAAGAAGCCGAGACCAAAGAGAAAGGAAAAAATCGTATAAAACTTTGTTTGAATGAATAGGTCATATATGAGCCGAATAAATGCATCAACACCTACATATGTTTTTGTTCCATCAAGCGTTTCAATGCCAGTGATTGAGGGCCAATTTACAAGAAAAATGCCAAATACTGCAAATCCTCGAATCACATCCAACGTTTGGATTCGTTTTTGTTCATTTGTAATGAGATCCACTTTATTCCTCCTTTCCATTTGCTTTCTCTATTATAGAAGGAGACAAAGAAGGAAATCTATCTTTGCTTAAAATATTTCCAATTTTTTTTACTGTTAACATGAAAAGAGTGCGTTATAATAAGAGTGCACAACAGTTTGAAACCACTCCTTTCAAACAGGCAGTTCAAATGGAAGCCCCTTATGCAAAGGGGCTTTTTTTTCATACTTTAAGAATGTATAAATTTCTAGCTGGAAGCCAATTCGACGTAGCGAGAAATGTTAGGAACAAAGTATAAGTGCAACTACGCTTCTATCTTCGCCCAAGAGCAGGGCTCGCCAGTCAGCGAGTTTTCTTTATAAGAATAAGAAAGTATAACTTTTCAGGGTGATGTCTAGCTCCCAAGGCCCAAAATGGCAGACTCCGGGCTGAACCTCCGCAAAAGGCAAAAAGCGCCTTTTACTCCGGCCCACCCCTACGCTGCCATAAAAGGCGGGCTTTGTCCGCTTTTCTTATACCATGAATAGTTTAGCAATTGTTGGGGAAGTTATAGATAATTAGACAAGATGGAGTGGAAAAGTGTGCCGAAAATTGTTTCAGTCGGAATTTGTAAACCGCCATACAGTATGACGCAGGAAACGGTAGTCGCCTTTGCAGAAGAGATGTTTGGCGGGGCCTTTGAAGATATTCATCGGCTGCTGCGGGTGTTTCAAAATGGTGACATTGAAATGCGAAATTTTGCTAAAGATTTGTCATGGTTTCGGCATGAGCATACATGGGAAGAGAAGAATCGTGCTTACATAGAATGTGCTACTTTATTTGGTGCAAAGGCTGTACAGAATTGCTTGCAAAATGATGCATTTTTGCGTTGCCATGTGAAAGAGGAAGAAGTAGATGCTTTTTTCTTTATTTCCTCTACTGGTCTGTCCACACCTACAATTGACGTAAAAATTATGAATATGCTATCGTTTTCTCCTCATACGAAGCGTATTCCCATTTGGGGTCTCGGCTGTGCTGGAGGTGCTTCCGGTTTGGCGCGAGCGCTTGAGTATTGTAAAGCATTCCCGCATGCGAAGGTAATTGTTCTTGCAGTAGAGCTCTGTAGTCTTACTTTTCAGCGGCATGATGTATCGAAAAGTAACCTCATTGGAACATCGTTGTTTGCCGACGGTGCTGCCTGCATCCTCGTTGCGGGAGATGAGGTGGATGTGCGAGCCTTATCTCATCTGCCTGCTTTGCCTGCTTATCTAGATGCTCAATCTACTTTATTAAAAGATTCAGAGGATGTTATGGGATGGAATGTGAAAAATGAAGGATTGTATGTTGTGTTTTCAAAGGATATTCCTACATTGGTTAGAACATGGTTTAGAGCGAATATAGAGCCGTTTGTAAGCAAGCATGGACTAACACTTTCGGATATTACGCATTTTATCGCGCATCCAGGCGGAAAAAAAGTATTAGAAGCATATCAAGAGGCGTTGGATTTGTCTACACAGAAGTTAAAGACATCACTTGATGTATTAAAGGAACATGGAAATATGTCATCGGCTACTGTTTTTTATGTGCTAGAACGGTACATGGAACGGGTGAGGGGGGCAGGCGAAATAGGGATGCTTGCCGCGCTTGGCCCGGGATTTAGTTCTGAGCTGATACTTGTGAGATGGGAGGGCATACAATGACATTTTTTTTCTTTGCGTTTGTAGTCGTGCAGCGTCTCGCGGAATTACTATTGGCTCGGCGGAATGAGCGGTACATGAAAAAGAGAGGCGCACTGGAGTTTGGGAGGACGCATTATAAGTATATTGTACTGCTTCATATGTTATTTTTCGTTTTAATAGTTGCTGAAGTCGCTTTTTTTAAAAAAACTCCTTCTCCTATGTGGCCTTTGCTGCTCGTTTTGTTTATCGGTACACAGCTTCTCCGTGTTTGGGCGATCGCTTCTCTCGGGGTATATTGGAATACCAAAATCCTCGTTTTGCCCCATAGTATGCTTGTGCCAAAGGGACCGTATAAGTTTATGCGCCATCCGAATTACATAGTCGTTATGCTGGAGTTTTGGATTATTCCTCTTTTGTTTCAAGCTTATATTACTGCCATTGTATGCAGTGTATTGAATGTGCTCGTACTCTCGATTCGTATTCGTGAGGAAGAACGGGCATTGCAGGAGCTGACAAACTATAAACAGTCTTTTCAAAATATTTCGCGGTTCATTCCATAATGTATATTGATAATCATTCTCCCTCGTGATACAATGCAAATAAATATGATAATCATTATCAAAATAGGTGTGGTGAAAACGATGGTATATGCTTTTGTAGCAGGTACAATTGCTTTGTATGCAGTGCTAGCGAAAGTAGTATTAAATAAGGCGGCAGGAGAAGTATAATGAATGCATTATTATAAAAATCCCTTTCATATAAGCAAAATGAAAGGGATTTTTTATTTTTATACTGTGAAGAGAGTGGAAATTTAGTAAGATAAGAAGGGATACATCTTTGGATAAAGGGGAACATGGGAGATGATTGAAACTTTGCCTGTTAACTCATTGCATTCGCTTCTTTTTATGTATGAAACATGGAAAGAAAAGGGGGATGTCCAACATAGCACGAAGCTCCTAGACGTTATTCGCAAGTACGGGAAGCAGGAGTTTATGATTGCGTTTTGTGGACATTTTTCCGCCGGCAAGTCAACGATGATGAATTATTTGTATGGTCAGGAGCTATTGCCGACAAGCCCGATTCCAACGAGTGCGAACGTTGTGCAAATCCAAAAAGGAAGCGACCGCGTTGTAATAACTCTCCAATCGGGGGAGAAGCATTCGTATGAAGGGGTGTACACGGATGCACAGCTGAAGCAGCTGTGCAAAAATGGCGACGAAGTAACGGGTGTACATATTTATCGGCATGATGCTCCGCTGCCGCAAGGAGTCATGCTCGTCGATACACCGGGAATCGATTCCACGGATGATGCACATAAGCTTGCGACTGAATCCGCTCTTCATGTAGCGGATGTAATCTTTTATATGATGGACTATAATCATGTGCAGTCAGAGGTGAATCTGCAGTTTGTGAAGGAATTAAAGCAACGAAACAAGCGTGTTTACTTAGTTGTGAACCAAATTGACAAACATAAGGAAGAAGAGCTTTCGTTTGCTGCCTATCGACAGAGCGTGAGTGATTCCTTTGCTAATTGGAATATTGAGACGGACGGGATATACTATACGTCACTGCGTAAGCAGGATCATGCCGATAACGAGCTGCCGAAGCTTAAAATGCTGCTAGAATCACTCGTTGCGCAAAGAACGGTATATATGCAAGAAAGCATGCGAAACGAAGCAGAGTATTTGCTTAAGGAGCATATAGACTTTGTTGTTAAAAGAGCAGAGGAGGAAACTGAGCCGCTTCGGCGTTTGTTACCAGCAGAATTGTTTTCACCTGAGGATATTGCTGCCAATCTACAACGACTGTATGCAGAGAAGGAAGAGGCAGAGAGGAAGGAAGTCGCTGTTAGAAACACGTTCACAAAGGAAATTGATCATATCCTAGATAATGCGTATTTAATGCCGTATGAAGTACGAGATTTGGCGGAGCGCTATTTGGAGACGGAGTTATCGAACTTTAGGGTTGGATTTTTCTTTTCGAAATCGAAAACGAAAAAAGAAAAAGAAGACCGTTTACATGCGTTTTATGAGAAGCTAAAAGGGATTGTGGATACGCAGCTTAATTTTCATGTAAAAGAGCAGATGCTGTCATTTTTGAAAATGGAGAACTTGTATTCGGAGGATTTGGCGCAACAAGTGTACGGGCTGCAAGTATCATTTGAGCCGGCGTTGTTAACATCCGCTGTGAAACAAGGAGCCGGACTGACCGGTGATTATGTGTTGAATTATACAAATGATGTAGCGCAGGCACTCAAGAAGACATATCGGGATGCAGCAAACAGATTTTTTGAAGGGCAGCTTCCGATGATAAGAGAACATGTACAGCAGGATTTAACAAAGCTGCAAAAGGATATTCAGCAATATGAGCAGTATAAAGAGGCAGGGGAGCAAACTGCTGTTGCCGATGAAGGTATAAAACAATATGAACAGATGTTGTCCGACGTTTGGAACGGAAAGACAGAGGCTCAGGCGACTGTGCAGCTCAAGGACGTCATGAGCATGGAACAGGAAATTACAGCAGCTAAACCAATTGTATTTGAAACGGCGGAGCCGCATATTGAGGCCGAGCAAGCACTCCCTACGGTGAATACAGAGCTTACGGCAGAAGAACGTATTGGGACAATTCTTGCTTCTGTGAAGCGTGCAGAGGAAACAATTCGCCCAATCAGCTTACTTCGTCATGTATACGATGAAATTGTTGAAAAACGAAAACGGATTGAAACGAAGCGATTTACTGTAGCGCTATTCGGTGCTTTTAGTGCGGGGAAGTCATCGTTTGCTAACGCATTGCTTGGTGAGAAGGTGCTTCCTGTTTCACCTAACCCGACAACGGCAACAATTAATAAAATTTTGCCAATCACTGCTGAACATCCACATGGTACGGTGTTAGTACAGCTTAAGTCTGAGGAAACACTTCTGCAAGACGTCCAGGATATTTATAAATTATTTGGAAAACGTGTGGCAACGATTGAAGAAGGAATTATGCAAATCGATGAATTGCTGCGGCATCCGTCTCCGAGCGGCCGCCAAAAAACAACGTTTAGCTTTCTGAGAGCGTTGCAAAGGGGCTATAGCACATTTCAAGGTCAGCTCGGTCAAATGATACGTACTGCATTTGAAGAGTTTAGTGATTATGTCGCGAATGAGGAAAAATCATGCTTTGTTGAATACATTGAGCTCTATTATGATTGCGAGTTTACGCGCAAGGGAATTACGCTGGTTGATACGCCGGGGGCAGATTCTGTGAATGCCCGCCATACAGATGTGGCGTTTCAGTATATCAAAAATGCTGATGCCATTTTATTTGTAACATACTACAATCATGTATTTTCTAAAGCTGACCGTGAATTTTTAATTCAACTTGGTCGTGTAAAAGATTCCTTTGCAATGGATAAAATGTTTTTCTTAATTAATGCTGCTGATCTTGCAGAGTCTGCAGAGGAGCTGCAAACAGTCCAGCATTACATTGCCGATCAGCTGCTGCAGTATGGCATTCGTCATCCACGTCTATTTGCATTATCAAGCTTGTTTGCGCTTGATGAAAAGAAGGGACGTTCTGTCAAGATGGGGCAGTATGGTATTTTACAGCAATCTGGTATGTCGGCATTTGAAAGGTCGTTCACGTCCTTCACACTGCGTGATTTAATGATTGTATCCTTAACATCTCTTCAGGCTTCTATAAAAGGAGCAAACAGCTTGCTATCTAATATTATTGCTAATGCTCTTGAAGGGAATGAACAAAAGGAAGCAAAGAAAAAACGTTATGAAGAAGAACGGCTGCATATTGCAAAAGAATTATCTGCCTACAGTGTTTTAACGGAGGAGAAGGCACTTGAGAAGGAAATAAGTGAACTTTTGTTTTATGTTAAGCAGCGTGTTTTCTTCCGTTATCAGGATGTATTTAGTGAAATTTTTAACCCGGCTGTTCTCCGTGCTGACGGAGGCGATACGAAGCAACGGCTGCGTGAATGCACAAGCGAGCTAAGTGATTTTCTTAAGCATGATTTGCTGCAGGAAATGCGGGCAACTTCGCTTCGCCTTGAAAAATGGATGAATGAAAAGCTTCATTTTTCGCATGGGGAACTGCAAAAAATATGCTTATCCCATAATAAGGAGCTTCCGTTCATTCTGGCTGAAGAGATTTCTTATATGTCTGCTAAGCATATTGAACCATTTACTGAGCTTGATTTGCAGCGCTTCAAAAAAGCGTGGGGCATTTTTAAAAATGCAAAAAGCTTTTTTGAGAATAACGATAAGGCCCGTATGCAGGAAGAAATGAAAAAGGTATTAGAACCGCTTGTTTCGTCCTACATCGAAGAGGAGCGGCAGCTGCTCGGCCGTCATTATGAAAATGAATGGCGGCGTGCGTGGGGGGATGTTAAACAAAATATGGAGGAGCAGGCGATGCATTATTATGAGGGCGTATTGGCTGCTCTGTCCGAGCAAATTGATGTTTCAGTGTACAAATCGGTAAGGCATGCAGTACAATGCTCAATAGAGGATGTGGAGAAGGAGATGTCCGTCCTGTAACGCATCCTTGTGTAAGGTTGAAGTAGAATAAGGAAACAATAAGCGAAAGACAATGATATATAGCACTTGTATAAGGCGCAGTGCAGAGCAAATGCTCTGCATTGCGTTGGCAAGTGCGCTTCTATGCATAAGCGTGCTAGAAATTGTCTTTCTATTGATTTTATGAAGAGGTGGAAGAAATGGCAGAGGTACATAAAGCAATTACAGCTCACTCACAAAAACAACATGAGATTGTTACAACATTTTTGCGGCTTGAAGCGCAGCGTGAAGCTGCAATTGAAGCTGCTGTTGCGCTTTGCACGAACGGCAAGTCGTTCTCAACGGAAGGCATTAATGGTGTAACACAGCAAATTAATGAGCTTGCGGGGAAATATGGTATTGTACCGACTCGTAAATATGTAACGCCAGAGATGGTGGAAGAGTACGTAAATCGTTTAAAGCATTCTTAAGCAGGAGGGGAATAGGATGAACGGGGTAGCGGAAATCGGTTGGTTAGCTGAGCATTACAATAGTGAAGCGGTTCGCATTATTGATTGCCGCTTTCAATTAAGTGACCCATCTTGGGGAAGAAAACAATATGAAGAGGAGCATATTCCATATGCGCTCTATTTTGACTTAAATGAGGACTTGTCAGGTGAGGTTGGCGTACACGGAGGACGCCACCCGTTGCCTGAAATCGAGCTGTTTGCAAAGAAAATAAGTGCAGCAGGAATTGATAAGCATACGACAGTAATTGCGTATGACAGTCAAAATGGAGCTATGGCTTCTCGTCTTTGGTGGCTACTCACGTATCTTGGTCATGAAAAGGTATATATTCTAAATGGCGGCTTTACAGCTTGGAAGCAGGCTGGATTACCAACAACGGATGCCGTCCCTGTTTTTGAAAGAAAAGAGTTCCTTCCACATTTGCAGTCAGATATGCTGGTTAGTATGACAGATGTTAAGAATAGAATTGAAAGTGGCGCAAACTTCTTATTAATCGATTCACGTGAACCGATCCGTTATGCAGGAATTGAAGAACCGATTGACCGTAAGGCTGGACATATCCCAACAGCTGTAAACAGCTTTTGGATGGACGGCGTGAGCGCAGAAGGATTATTTCAAGGTGAAAAAGAACAAGAAGCGCGTTTTGGCATGTTCGACAAGGAAAAGGAAACGATCGTATACTGTGGGTCAGGTGTAACAGCATGTCCAAATGTACTCGCGCTTAAGGTGGCTGGCTTTCAAAATGTAAAGCTCTATGCCGGAAGCTGGAGCGATTGGATTTCATACGATGAAAATATTGTAGAAAAAACGCAAAAGATAAAATGAATTAGGCTGTTGCGTATGTGCCTTCTTTGTATTACAATAAGTTACACAGAGTTAAACAAACGCTTTGAAAACGGTTTTACATGATAAAGCGAGTGTGTTACTATAATAATCAAAAGAAACATCCTGCCGTGTACGTATCTTATTTATGTCTTAAACCAACGGTGTAAATACGGAAGTTCGATATTTAAGCACTGCCATCATGCCTTGTTAAAAGGAAGATGAAGGTGCTTGTGAGAGCATCCCCCTGCGAGAGCGGGTTTACGGACATATTCAAGCGACGGCACAAGCGGGGTTTCCTAACCTTACGTAATTATGCGTGAGGTTTTTATTTTTGCAGGAGAGATGAGAAAAATGAAAAAAGTATTATTAATAGATGGGATGGCGCTTCTATTCCGTTCCTTTTACGCAACAAGTGTATACGGTCGATATATGGAGACAGCAAGCGGCGTGCCGACGAATGGTGTGAATGGTTTTGTAAAACATGTTACGGCAGCTGTTCAAGCTGTGCAGCCGACTCATGCAGTTGCCTGTTGGGACATGGGGAGTACGACCTTTCGAACGGAATCATATGAGCATTATAAAGCAAACAGAGCAGCTCCCCCAGGTGAACTCATTCCGCAGTTTGATTTGGTGAAGGAAGCGTCAGCGATGCTGGGTATGCCCAATATAGGCTTAAAAGGCTATGAAGCAGATGACTGTATTGGAACGCTTGCCAAGCAATATGCATCCGAAGCAGAGGTAATGATTTTAACCGGCGATACCGACCTTCTGCAGCTTGCTAGTGAGACGGTTACCATTATGCTTTTGCAAAAGGGGATGGGAAATTATAAATATTACACACCGGAAGTGATTTTTGAAGAGAAAGGTATAAAGCCGTGGCAAATTGTCCATGTCAAAGCCTTTATGGGTGATACGAGTGACAATTATCCCGGTGTAAAAGGAATTGGGGAAAAAACTGCGTATAAGCTGATTCAGCAATTCGGTACAACAGAAGGTGTATTACAAAACCTAGCACATCTTACAAAAGCACAGCGAATAAAAATAGAGAATGATTTAGAAAGCCTTCAGTTATCTCTTCAGCTGGCGGCGATACATTGTGAAGTACCGATTGTTTGCTCTCTGGATGAAGCGTTGCTCGATTGGAATGAAAAGCGTATACAAACAGTATATAGAGCGATGGAGTGGCGAGATCCATTTGTGCGCGGGTAAGAAACTCGAACACGGCTTGTTTTATAGCTTCTTCTCTATTTTCAGCGCTTCCAAAACAAGGTATGATAGAATAGAAGTGAAATTTCTAGAGGAGAAGCATCATGAAAACAGTACAGGACTATCTTTTTTACCTGCAAACAAAAGGGTTTAAGCTTTCAGAAGAAGCACTTGGATTTATTACGTTTGGACAAAAATATACAGGCGCTTCGGACAAAATTGTGAAGATAGCGATTGAGGCAACCTTAAAGCATCAGCGTGATTTTGATGGCAGTTATTTTATTGCCTTGTTAGAAGGCTTGAAAAGAGATCATATTGAGGATGAAAAAAGCGCACAGGCATATGTACGCAGGCTCGAATCCTGAGCTTACGCAGCCTGTGCGCTTTCTTCTTTTTGTTTGTTGGGCAGTTCTACTAGAATCATGCCAAGGAAGATGCAAACGCAGCCGATTATTGTTGTTGAGGATAACTGTTCATTGTCTACAATCATTGCTGTTAAAGCAGCGAATACCGGTTCCGTTACTAAAATCATCGCTACCTTGGTAGGTGAAATGCTTTTTTGTGCGGCTGTTTGAATAAAAAAGGCGAGGGCGGTCGCGAAGACAGATGTTAAAAAGAGTGCGAATAAAAATGAATGATTTTGCCATAAATCGTTAGATAGGGCGCGTTCCCAATCCTCAAATATAATTGCACAAATGGTAGAGAGAGTCCCTACGGTTAATATTTGCACGGTACTTAAGAAGAGCGGTGAAAGCGTGTGTGCATAGGCTCCATTTATGAGTATGTGAAGCGCAAAGGAAACCGCGCAGCATAACACCAAGATGTCTCCTTGATTCAAACGAAAGGAATTCTCCGCTGTTAGTAAAAATAATCCCGCTGTCGCCGTTAGGATACCGATTATGGCAAATAATCCTGTTTTTTGTTTCAAAAAAATATATGAAAAAATGGGAATCATTACAATGCTCAACCCTGTTAAAAAACCAGCCTTAGATGAGGTAGTATACAGTAAGCCAAATGTTTGGAATAAATAGCCTCCAAACAAGAAAAAACCAATGAGTGCACCAGATACAATGTCTTTTCGTGAAATAGAGACAGTTACTCGTTTGGTATATATTATTTGAATGATGAGTAAGATAAGCCCGGCAATGAGAAAACGAATAGCATTAAATGTGAACGGTTGTACAAGTGATATGGCATGTTGTACGACAACAAACGTAGCCCCCCATATAAGAGTAACAAACAGAAGCGATGCGTGAGCAATCCATTTTTTGCTTAACATGTCGTTTATCTTTGCTCATTTTGCAGGATGGCTCTACGCGCAAGCTCATCTGCAACTTTATTCTGACTGCTTGGAATCCACTTAATGAAAAACAAATCAAATTGTTCAACGAGCTGGAATGCTTCCTCCAGCAGCGGCAGGAAGGTTTTATTTTTTACATATTGTTTTTCAAGTGCGCGTTCTACAAGCTGTGAATCCGTGCGAAAAGATACAACCTTAAAATTATGCTCAAGACAATACTGCAAAGCGATGAGCAGTGAACGACATTCTGCTTCATGATTGCTCATAACTCCAAGTGGAATGGACAATTGCACTGGTTGTGGAATTCCTTTTATAAAAACACCCGCACCAGATGGTCCTGGGTTCCCTTTTGATGCTCCATCAATGTATACTTCGATCAAAGCCTTACCTCCATTTTCTATCAGGAAAATATAATTCATTTACCAAAATGCTGCCGCAATCTGTATGCGATTATAACTCTATCATGTTTGTTGCTGTAAATCGAGAGGTTATCATCTTTTTGATATAATGATGATATATAGATTTTTACATTTGTCCGCTAAACTGGAGTATGGAATAATGAATGAAAAACAAGAACTCTTCAAGTCATATGCATGAAATAGGAAAGTTATTATAAAATAAAGGAAATAGGTCCATTTCTTGCACTTTAAGAAAGTATAAATTTTTAGCCGGAAGCCAATTCGACGTAGTAAGACATTTTAGGAATACAGTATAAGTGCAACTGCGCCTCTGTTTTTGCCCAAGAGCAGGGCTCGCCAATCGGCGAGTTTTCTTTACAAGATAAGAAAGTATAACTTTTCGGGGTGATGTCTAGCTCCCAAGGCCCAAAATGGCAGCGTAGGGCTGAACCTCCGCAAAAGGCAAAAAGCGCCTTTCACTCCGGTCCACCCCT
>JBEPZN010000015.1:0-76818 GCA_041640875.1 Ectobacillus sp.
CACCCTCTCTGGTCGGCTACGCATCGTCGCCTTGGTGAGCCGTTACCTCACCAACTAGCTAATGCGACGCGGGTCCATCTGTAAGTGACAGCCGAAACCATCTTTCCATCAACCATCATGCGATGCTTGAAATTATCCGGTATTAGCTTCGGTTTCCCGAAGTTATCCCGGTCTTACAGGCAGGTTACCCACGTGTTACTCACCCGTCCGCCGCTAGGTTCCGAAGAACCTCGCTCGACTTGCATGTATTAGGCACGCCGCCAGCGTTCATCCTGAGCCAGGATCAAACTCTCCATAAAAGTGTTTGTCTAGCTTTTTAAATAAAACATTGACGTTTTGTGTTTTGTTCAGTTTTCAAAGAACTTGTCCATCGCTCAAAAGCGACTTTCACATCTTATCATTTTCAAAATTCATTGTCAACAACTTTTATCAAAAGTTGTTTTTTATGTTTGCCGCTCACAGCAGCGAATATAAATATAACAACTTCAAACTACAAATGCAACCCTTTTTTTATTTTCACTTTAAGAAAGTATAAATTTCTAGCTAGAAGACAATTCGACGTAGCGAGAAATTTTAGCAACAAAGTATAAGTGCAACTACGCCTCTGTCTTCGCCCAAGAGCAGGGCTCGCCAATCGGCGAGTTTTCTTTATTCTCAAGCTCCCTATTGTGCCAATATATTGGACGGAGTATGACAGATACACCTTGAAACAGCTCTCACCACCATAATAAGCTTCCAGTTGGAAACTTATACTTTGCCGGAAGGAAAAAAGCCGTTACTCTACGACAAGTAACGGCTTTTATATCAGGCTGCTTTTGTTTTTGTTTTACGTGCCTTTGTTCCAGAA
This sequence comes from Ectobacillus sp., assembly GCA_041640875.1. Classification (GTDB taxonomy): domain Bacteria; phylum Bacillota; class Bacilli; order Bacillales; family Bacillaceae_G; genus Ectobacillus. The sequence goes on from JBEPZN010000015.1 coordinate 848, forward strand.
AAACGGCTGTGAAGCACACTAGCTAATAGGCGAGCTAGTACATTAAACAAAAGAACCATCACAATTAAAATTGCAGCAGCTCTGGTTGCAATTAAACCTGCATCTGGTACAATCCCCTCAGAATTCAGCTTCCAAATATGAACCGCCAATGTTTCAGCAGGACGAAACGGATTGAGCGGATGCATTGGACTATTAAAGTCTGCTGCTGAGTTAAGAAACGGAGTTGTTAGTCCCGCAGTAAAGATTAGAGCTGCGGCTTCCCCGAAAATTCTTCCCGCTGCCAAAATAACGCCGGTGATAATTTGAGGAACTGCAGAAGGAAGCATAATCCTTACGATTGTCTGCCATTTTGTTGCACCTAGTCCTAGGCTTGCTTCTTTCACACTGTTTGGAATGTCAGTAATCGCATTTTCACAAACACGTGTTAAACTAGGGAGATTTAAAATCGTAAGGGCTAGCGCACCGCCCATAACCGTATATCCCCAGCCAGTCAGTGTCACAAATACTAATAAGCCGAACAAACCTACAACAATAGAAGGAAGAGACGCCATCGTCTCAATACATAAACGGACAAAGTTTAAAAAACGTCCTTTTTTTGCATATTCTGCTAAATAAATGCCAGCTCCAAGTCCAAGCGGGATTGAGATAAGCAGTGTAAGGAACAGCATGTAAAATGAGTTAAGCAATTGCGGACCAATCCCTCCGCCAGGCCTTGTATTACTCGGTCTTCCGAATAAAAAGTCCGGATCCCAAAATCCCCAGCCTTTAGCGAGAATTTGATACACAAAGAAGACTAATAAAGCAACGACCAAGGACGCCAAACCGTATAAAATCCCTGTCCAAATATTATTAACTGTTCTTGCATTCATCATTTAACGTCCACCTCTTTGACCGATCGCTCGAATAACTAAAATAAAGATAAAGGAGATAAGAAGAAGAATCATGGCTAATGTCCATAATGCATTGTTCCATGAAGTACCATTTAAAGTATTTGTCATATCCATTGTTAGAATGCCTGTCAATGTGGATGTTGGACTATATAGACTTGTTGGAAACTTAACTGTATTTCCAATTACCATCTGTACAGCCAGTGCTTCTCCAAATGCACGAGCCAATCCAAGAACGATTCCTGTTAAAATACCGCTTTTGGCAGCAGGCACAATCACGCGGCTGATGGCTTGCCATTTTGTAGAGCCGAGCCCATACGAAGCCTCTAAATATTCAAATGGTACAGAACGAACTGCATCGGATGCAATGCTAGCGATAGTCGGTAAAATCATAATGCTAAGCACTACAATTCCCGCCACTAAACTAAATCCAACTCCTCCAAACGAATCGCGCAAAAGAGGGATAAGAATTGTAACCCCTAATAAGCCGTATACAACGGAAGGAATTCCAACTAAAAGCTCAAGAACAGGCTTTAAGACTCTATTCCCAAACTTTGGTGAAATTAAATTCATGAAAATAGCAAGCCCGATTGCAATCGGTGCGCTAATCAGAACAGCTCCAATTGATACAATTGTGGAACCTACAATAAAAATCAAAGCGCCAAATGCTGGCTGCTCACTATTTGGACTCCAATTCGCAGAAGTCAGAATCTCCCCAAAAGAAATACCGCTTTGGGTAAAAGATTGAATACCTTTTGCACAAATAAACCCAATGATTGCCAATGTAATAACTACTATTAAAATTCCACAAAACGTAACAAGCGATCTTCCTATATACTCGCTTTTTATATAATTGATTTGTTTTTGCCCCTTCATCCTCTTTTATCACCCTATCTACACGATATAAAAATCAACAGGACTAGGACTGGCTTGGTAGCCAGCCCATCACCTGTTTATATTATTTGTTAAGCTCTGTCATTGGGATATAACCCATTTCCTCTACTTTTTCCGCAAAATCTTCACCAGCAACAAAATCAATGTAAGCTTTTACTGCGTCTTTTGCTTCACCTTTTGTAATCATATACTCATAAGACCAGAACGGATATTTACCTGCAGCGATATTCTCAGTAGTAGGTTCCGCACCGTCAATTTTCACTGTTTTTAATGCCTCTTTTTTCTCGCCTACCATATAAGACATTGCAAGGTAGCTGATAGCGCCAGGAGTAGAGTTAACCGCTTGTTCTACCGCACCGTTAGAATCTTGTGTTGTACCAATGCTGTCGTTCGCTTTTGTTTCATTTAAAATCGTCTTTTCAAATGTTGCACGAGTACCAGAAGATGCAGGACGGTTGATTACATTGATTTTCTCATCCTTGCCGCCTACTTCTTTCCAGTTTGTGATTTTACCTGCGAAAATATCAGTGATTTGTTGAACCGTTAGATTATCAACAGTAATATCTTTATTTACTACTACACCAAACGCAATACCTGCTACTTTATTATCAACAAGCTCTTTCGCTAAAGCTTCATCTTCAATTTTATCCTTAGATGGAACATCTGAGTTACCAATTTGAACCGCGCCTGATGCTACCTGGTTGATACCAGTTCCGCTTCCGCCGCCTTGTACTGTAATAGATACATTAGGGTTTTCTCCCATAAATTCAGTCGCAGCCTCTTCAGCAAGAGGTTGTAATGCTGTAGAACCAGCAGCTGTGATTGTTCCGGACAATTCTTGCTTCGCAGCATTATCAGTAGTTTCGTTATTTGCTGTGTCTTCGGCATTTCCACATCCAGCAAGCACACCAGAGATAAGTAAAGCTGCAATCGTGAATTTAAAACCTTTTTTAGCCATGTTTTTTTGGACCCCCATTATTTGCTTTTTCATTTTTGACACTAACTCGTTCGTGCCATCCTCTCAAGCACATTCTCATTGTAGGACAACAATATTATGTTAGTGTTAAGCGTTTTTTAATTTTAAGTAAAGGCGTGTACACATTATATTTTTTGCACTACGACCCATTATATACACGCGAAAATTAAGAATTTTTACACATAATCCTTGGAAAAATAGACTCTTCTTTTCAAGAAAAGAAGTCATTTGTAAACAGAATGTAAACGAGATGTATCCTCCACGTTCTTTTTCTTTACAAAATTACCCCTCACAAAAAGAATTGCCCGAGAGAAAGTCAGTTAGCACAATTCCAAAATTTAGCGAATACGTTAGAAGTATATATAGACTCATTAAAGGGATGCAGTATTGACATAAAGTTTCCTCAAGGCAATTTTTTAACCTTAAACTAAAAAAGAGGTGAGGTAATGCTTATGGATACAACTAAAATCCAGCCCCTTTCCCAATTCCCAACGGGGCACACCGTCCTATTAGAACGAGTTGAGCTTCGAGGGACGTTAAAACGGAGATTACTCGACTTAGGATTTATTCCAGGTGCTATTGTTAAGGTTCTTCAAAAAAGCCCACTCGGAGATCCGGTCGCTTATCAAGTAAGCAGTACAACGATTGCGTTACGAAAAGAAGAAAGTTCCCTCATATTCTGCAGAAGTATAGGAGATGAACAATATGAGTAAATATCGTATTGCCCTAGCAGGAAACCCGAACACCGGAAAAAGTACACTGTTTAATACATTAACGGGATTACGGCAGCATACGGGTAACTGGACAGGAAAAACTGTAGCAAAAGCCGAGGGAGACTATTTACACAATGAGCAAGGCTATATCGTTGTTGATTTGCCCGGCACATACTCCCTTCACTCTAATTCTGCAGACGAAGAAATTGCACGCGATTATATTATTTTTGAAAAACCTGACGTTACAGTCGTAGTACTAGACGCTACTGCAATGGAAAGAAATTTGAATCTTGCTCTTCAAGTGATGGAAATGACAAACAATGTTGTTGTGTGTGTAAATTTAATAGATGAAGCGGAGAAAAAGGGGATTACGGTAGATGCAGGGAAGTTGTCACACTCGCTTGGTGTGCCTGTTGTAAAAATCTCAGCTAGAAATAAGGTCGGTCTGAAGCAGTTACTCGATACGATTGAACTCGTAGCGAAAGGGACACTGGAGCCAAAGCCATACCAAGTAAGATATAGCGATTCTATTGAAAAAATGATCGCGGCGCTTGAACCCGAGGTGAAAAAACTGTTCCAAGATGCATATCCAGTCCGCTGGGTAGCACTGCGTATGCTCGATGGCGATAAAAGCTTGTTGGAGACCTTACAGCAAAACTATAAAACACCATCTATGAAGGAGGTTTTCGTTAATGGAGTATCGTTCAGCCAATGAAGCCCCTTCTCTTGAACAGCTTGTTCAACAGGCAAAACACTTAGCCGGAGAAAATATCCACGATGATATTGTCGCAAGTATCTACCGCTCCTCACATAGTATTTGCGAGACTGCTATTTCTTATAAAGATCGGGAAATGCTGCGCCGCTCTGAGAAGCTCGATAATATTTTCACATCTCCTATCTGGGGATTCCCTATTATGCTTGCCATGCTTTCTGCTATTTTTTACTTAACAATTGCCGGAGCCAACATCCCTTCTTCCATGCTTGCTGAGTTTTTTGGATGGATGGAGGGTTACTTAACGAGTTGGTTCCAGGCTATGCATGCGCCGGATTGGCTATACGGAGTGCTTGTTCTCGGCTTATTCCGCGGAACTGGTTGGGTAATTAGCGTTATGCTGCCTCCAATGGCCATATTCTTTCCTGCCTTTGCCCTGTTAGAAAACTATGGGTACCTGCCGCGGGTGGCTTTTAACATGGATCGACTCTTTAAAAGAGCTGGAGCTCACGGCAAGCAATCCTTAACAATGGCGATGGGTTTTGGTTGTAATGCCGCCGCGATTATGTCGACACGTATTATTGAATCGCCGCGCGAACGAATACTCGCTATCCTGACAAATAATTTCGTTCCTTGTAATGGTCGATGGCCGACGCTCATCCTTCTGGCTTCCTTATTCATGGCAGCCGGCTATACAGGCGGGCTACAAACATTTGTCACATCAGCTGTCGTCGTTGGAATAGTCGTATTTGGCATCATCGTCACTCTCACTGTATCATGGGTTCTTTCCAAAACCGCATTACGGGGAGTTCCTACGCAATACACGCTAGAATTGCCGCCTTACCGTAAGCCCAAGTTTTGGAATACGATTATTCGGGCTACTCTCGATAAATCAGTATATGTATTGAAACGGGCCGTCATAGTAGCCGCACCCGCTGCTATATTAACATGGGTATTAGCTAATATTTATATCGGCGATACAAGTATTTTAATGTATATTGTGAACTTCCTTGACCCTTTTGCTCAGCTTCTCGGATTGGATGGCTTTATTTTAGCTGCCTTTATTCTTGGTCTTCCAGCAAATGAAATTGTTGTACCAATTTTGCTAATGGGCTACTTAGCAACAGGATCATTGACAGAGATAGAGGATTTAACACAATTGAAGCAAATCTTTCTTGATCAGGGATGGACGTGGTTAACCGCATTAAATATGATGTTATTTTCACTCCTCCACTTCCCTTGCGGTACAACATTAGTTAATATTTATAAGGAAACGAAAAGCGTAAAATGGACATTTTTATCCTTTGCCATTCCAACAGTTCTTGCTATATTGATAACATTCCTTATTGCACAAACCGCAAGAGCGCTTGGGCTTGTATAAAGAAAACTCGCCGACTGGCGAGCCCTGCTCTTTGGCGAAGACAGAGGCGTAGTTGCACTTATAATTTATTCCTAACACTTCCGACTACGTCGAATAACCTTCTAGTTGGAGGAAGTTTATAAAACAGGGACGGTTTAACCTAGCCGTCCCTGTTTGCTTTAGGAAAGAAGGACACCACTTTCCAGCTCCACTCTGTAGCGATGAGCAAGCCGGCTGGATGCTGCTGCTGCAATCGCTCCTACTAAATCATCCAAAAACGCGTGAACCCTTCCAGACGACTTATCATTCAGCTCCTGCAAAATGCCTTTCTTCAACTTATCAATGTACCCATAATTTGTAAAACTAATACTACCGTACAAATTTAAAATAGAAAGAGCAAGTATCTCATCTATTCCATACAAGCTCTCATCTTTTTTAATTAGCTGCTGAAGCGGCGCGGACAGCTTACCGTTTTCAGCCAATAGATCAAGTTCAATCCCTGTTAATAGCGCATGTTGTACCTCTCGCTTCTTTAATACATGCTCAATGCTCTCTATACAATCCTGTATTGTCAAATCCGGAATATATGCCTTTTGCAAGAACAATGTTAATTCTGCAATATCCTCAATTCGGACCCCGCGCCCTTGTAAAGCCTGTATCGCAGCATTTTGCACCTCATTGCTTGGAATAAAAGAATGATCCATATTGACAGCCTCCTTTTTCCCTCGTGAATCATTGCTTATATTCTGCAATCAGATTCTCTTCTAGACGAGGAGAATATCTCCTGTGATGATTTCCAACACAAAACAGAACCTTCCCCAAACGAAAGGTTCCATCATTATACATTTTATGTATCGTGAAACTACGTTATTTCTTCATAATCAGCATTTGTTTGAAGGAGGTTACAACAAATTCTGAAAATCACCAAAAATTATTTAAAATTATTGAATGCTACATTTAAAAATAAATTCAAAACAAGTTAAGGTCCCTATTGAACTCAATTTGTTTTTTGTTAATATTTTCCTTATAAGGAACGTATGTTCTTAACAAAAAGGGGGGAAACGGACATGGCTAAAAGTAAAAAAAAAGATAGAAAAACAACTATTTTTGGTGTTCTTATCAACATGACAGAGCAGATGAAACAAGAAGTAGACCAATTTATGTTTGACTACAGTTTCATGTTTCGTTTCGCCTTTAAGCGTTTATTAGAAGTAGAGCGCGAACATTGGACGGATGAAGATATTAAAAAAGCCATTCAACAGTTGGAAAAAGACCTTTCCAAACGTACAGGCTATCCAATCCGTGTTGCTAAAGATGCTGTAGCTGATGCAAATGAGCTTCTTAAAGCTAGACATACATTAATGGTGGAATACCATGAACTGTGGAAAGAACGTTATGAGAACACAAAAGCAAAGTATGAGAAGTTAAAAAATACTCCAAATGTAAACCCTAACTCTTTAAAAATGATTGGTTTGCAAAATAAAATGGAACGCCAGTTGAAAAACATAACGTTTTATGAACAGCACATTTTACATAACACTTTCCCTTCTGTTGTATTTGGAGGACGTAAAAACTTTGAGGAATTACAAAAAGGGAATCTTTCCAAAGAAAAGTGGAACGAATTACGAAACGGTCGTATGAGTTCTCGCGGAGATGCAACAAAAGGTGGAAATCCTAATATTCGTGTAATAGAAACAGAAGAAGGGTTTGCTTTGCAAATGACTTCTAACCGTAAAGTTGTTCATGGGAAAACCTTTTCTTATGAAAAAACAATGATTCCACTATACATAGCAACGAAACTTTCTAAGAAAACAGGACAATTCAATGGCAGAAAGTATCCAGAATTAATGAAACGAGCATTAGAACCTGGAAAAGCGTATCAAGTAGAAATTGTAAAGCGTGATGGACAATATCATGTGAGAATTACTATTTCTGAAGAAAAACCAATTGTCCAAGAAAACATCAATGGCTACCTTGCAGTAGATACAAATATTGATGGGTTGGCTTTATGTTTGATGAACGTAAAAGGCTTTCCTACAACATTCACATGGCTTGGGGAAGGTGGACTGCAATATTATTCAACCCATAAGCGAGAAAATGTGATTTGGGAACTTGCTCATCAAGTGGTATGGCAATGTGTAGAGAAAAAGCTAGCGTTAGTTCTGGAAGACCTTGCATTCCTGTTTACGAAAGATGTTTCGAAGAAAGTAAGACGTAAATCACACCAATTTTGTTACCGGAGACTGTTGGAATGCATGGAAGCACTATGTATTCGCTATGGAGTAAAACTTATAAAAGTAAAACCGCAATTCACTTCTGTGATTGGAAGATTGAAATATCAAACTCGTTTCCGAGTCAATGTTCATTTGGCTGCTGCTTTAGTCATAGGAAGACGGGCGATTGGTGGACTTCGGGAAATTGTTCCTAAAAAATTATTGTGTTTGTTAACCAAAAAACAATTGGAAACGTTCGATGAGCAAAATGAATGGAAACAATGGAGTACATTGCAAAAACAAGCAACCAAATTGTTGAAAAAGCAAGGTGCAAATTTTTATCAATGGCATGATTATAAGAAACGTGTGTATCAAGCTCTTGTAGCACCTAAAGCAAGAAAAACAAAATCTTCAAAAAAGAAAGCAGAAACGAAGGTTTCTTCTGAAACAATCATTGTACATCCAATCGCTGAGTAAGATGCGAATATAGAACAGCTCGTTTTATATATAAATGACTAAAAAATAACCCTCCCTAGTTGGAACATCGTGAAGAAGGCTAGGGAGAGCTTTAGAGGGACAGGTTACACCTGTAATAAGGAGCAAGAATATCCCTTATTGACTGAGCGAGAGCGGTCCCCTAGTGTGCAATCCTGTGGGCACACGTCTTCGAAAAGAGATGTAAAACTTCTAGTTTCGTGCTTAACGATAACTTTCAGTAAGTTTTATGAACCAGGCTGAGTGCAGCTTCAACAAATAAAGCTGTCCCCATCGGAAGTCCATCCTCGTCAACCGTAAATCGCGGATGATGATGAGGGTATATAATACCTTTTTCCTCATTACGAGCACCAATAAAGAAAAAGCAACCCGGCGCCTTTTCCAAAAAGGCGGAAAAATCTTCGCCTGCCATCGTTGGAGAAAGTGAAACTACATTTTCTTTTCCGAACAACTCTTGCGCGGTCTTCTCTATATGTGCTGTTATCTCATCACTGTTCACAACAGGACGATATCCATACTCATAAGCAAATGTGTAGGATGCTCCGTGAGCTTCCGTTACTCCCTTGATTATTTTCTCAATACGATTGGCGGCAGCTCCTCTCAGATCATGGCGCAAACTCCGCACAGTTCCTGTAATTTCTGCTTTATCCGGGATTACATTATGTGTAGTGCCAGCTTGAAATTGCGTTACAGAAACAACAAGAGAATCTAAAGGATTTGTGTGCCTGGACACAATTTGCTGTAATTGCGCTACAATATTCGTACCAATCACAATGCTGTCGACCGTTTCATGAGGGATACCTGCATGCCCGCCTTTTCCAAATACCGTAATTCGAAATACATCAGGTGATGCCATTGCAGAACCATAAACAATGCCAATCTTCCCTACTTGAAGCGGAGACCAAAGATGCGCACCAATTACATAATCTACCCCATCCATCACACCAGCTTGTACCATTTCCTCTGCCCCGCCTGGAAAATCTTCTTCAGCATGCTGAAACAAAAAGCGAACCTCGCCGCAAACCTCATCCTTACGCTGTGAAAGCTCATATGCCGCGCCAAGAAGCATTGCAGTATGTCCGTCATGCCCACATGCATGCATTTTACCTGGGTGCTTCGACACGAACGCAAACTCATTTTCTTCTTGAATAGGCAATGCATCCATATCAGCGCGAATAGCAATCGTTTTTCCTGGTTTCTCCCCAATTAATCGGGCCATTACGCTATATTTTGTGGGACGCGATACCTCTAAATGTGAGAAAGTGCACAACGTATCAAATACAAATTGAGATGTTTTCTCCTCTTGAAAGGATAACTCTGGATACATATGTAAATATCTTCTCCACTGTATAAGCTGTTCCTTCGTCACAATCGCTTTCATGTCTGTTCCCATCCTCCTCATCCCCCTCTTTATCGTTTCCAGTGACAGCTATATTTCCTTATATTGTACCAAAAAATAGTACAATCTTCTTTAGAAATGCATAGAAAAAGTTGATATACTCCGTTTTTTTAACGACAAGAGCGCTGAACAAATATGGTCTCCTAGTTAGAAATTTATACTTTCTTACAGTGTTAAACAGCAAAGCCATACTCTCTGCTACAGAAAAGTTGTTCATACAAGAGCTTTTACTTCGGTAATAAAGAAATGGCTTGCTTTCCCATTTGCACCCAAGCTTGTTCAAACTGCTTTCGTGGATGCGCTGTTCTAGGTTTAGTCTCTAATGGATCATTTATATATACATGTGTTTCATCATACCCGACAATTACCACGCTATGTTCATGGTACGTAATTTTTACCTCTCCTGCAGTTGTTTGCCACGTTTCAAATTTACTATCTGGCAAAGACTGAAATGTAGCATTTGTAATAATCCAAACTGGAGACCCGAGGCTAATCATTTTATATACATCCTGTATATCACGACCTGTTAAATCTATTACCTTTCCAGGTGCATACTGTTGTGCGAGCTTATAGATTGGCTTATGATAGACCCCATATCCCGGCTGTGAAAACGTATATATGCTTCCCACAAATCCCTCGTTAGGATTGCCATGTTTGCCGGCTGTTTGAAATGGAACCTTTGCAATTTCTGTCGCAAGCGTCATCTTGTCAACCTTCACTCCACCGTATTGCAACAGCATTGCCAGACTGGTTACCTCGCAGCCTCTCTGCAATTCCGGCAGCTGCTGTAAAAATGGAACATTCTCAATTGTCGCTTGTTTCTTTAAATACAGCTGCATCTTCAGTTTCATGCCCACTTCCTGAGTTTCTTGAATTAATTTTCCCTTAATATCTGCTAAATCAGAAGTGCATGCAGAAGTAAACAGCGCAAATGTCACAAGGCTTGTGGCGTATTTTATTGCTTTAAGCATATTTGATACTCCATTTAATTATTTTTCTTCTTATTGTACAAGAGGAAGGCCTTCTCGAAAACTCGTATTTTTTTCCTGATTTGACCTACAAAGGAACAGCAGCTATCTGCTCCCTTTTTACCTGAAAAGAGATTTACGCAACTTTGTTTCCTGAAACATACCTCACTATATACATGGCATGGAGCAAAACAATTGGACTGCCGTTAGATTACATTCTTCTAAGCCACAGCGAAGAAATACATTTAACATTACTTTACAACAATATTTTTAGAATATTATAACTATTCAAAAAATATTGTTGTCTAAAAACATACTTTGCCCTTAAATATCCAAATAAGAAACATATTATCTGTTTTGCCATCACTTTATTCCGAAAGAAAATTTAGAATATGGCGATGTAGCAGTCAAAATAGTATACAATATGGCTGTGTCACGGATTCAGCATAGTCTTTCTCCGTAAATGAAATTTGTGATTTATTTGTGTCTATTTTTCAACAATATTCGCCACACTATTGCTAATAAAAGATTCATAGGTTTATATTATTTTATTGGCATAGTGACAGTCAAAACAGAAAGGAGATTTATACCGTGCAACCTAAGAAAGCATTTTGGAAACTTGCTTCACTTCTTCCGCTATCCTTTATATTGTTCCTTAGTGGCTGCGATATGAAGCTAGCAGTTTTGAACCCACAAGGTCCTAATGCGCAAAGCTTGAAGGACTTGATTAGCTGGTCTTTTTGGCTGATGTTAGTCATCATTGTGGTAGTATTTACGTTATTCACGATTATTATCATTAAATATCGTGAAACGCCTGAGAATATGGGGTATGAGCCTCCTGATCAACATGGCAACACATTGTTGGAAATCATTTGGACATTAGTTCCAGTCATTATCGTTATTGCCTTGGCAATTCCAACAGTAAAAACAACATATGCACTGGAGAAACCTCCAGAAAGTACAAAAGACAAAGAACCAATTGAAATTTATGTTACATCTGCAAACTGGAAATGGCTATTCAGCTATCCTGAAGAGGGAATTGAAACAGTCAACTATTTAAAAATTCCAGAGGACACACCTATTAAGTTCAAACTTACTTCCGTTGGTCCAATGAACGCTTTCTGGGTACCACAGCTTGGCGGAATGAAATACACAATGGATGACATGGTTATGGACTTATATTTACAAGCTGACCATCCTGGAGATTATTTAGGACGCAGCGCGAACTTCTCTGGTGAAGGCTTTACTGACATGGAATTCACAGTCGAAGCTCAAACACAAGAGGACTATGACAAATGGGTGAAAGAAGTAAAAGAAACTGCTTCTAAATTAACAAAAGAAAAATATAACGAAATTATTGAGCCTGGTGTAGTAGGTCGTATGACATTCTCAAGCCACCATTTAGATTATGTGGATCCAGATTCTCTTGAGTATTGTGACTATAACTACTACTCGAACAAGAAATAATAACTTTCCATCAAGATTGGAGTGAATAAAGTGAAGCTTGACGAATTTTTTGTCACAGGTGACCCCATTATTTACGGTGCTGACGCTTCCATCGTTCTTGTAACACTCGGGATCATTTACGTGCTGACAAAGTACAAAAAATGGAGATGGCTTTGGGACAATTGGTTAACAAGTGTTGATCATAAAAAAATCGGTGTTATGTATATTATCTCTGCCGTATTAATGTTGTTCCGCGGTGGTATGGACGGTTTGATGATGCGTGCGCAATTAACCTTCCCTGATTCACCATATTTAAATGCACAGCACTATAACGAAATCTTTACAACACACGGTACTGTTATGATTCTCTTTATGGCAATGCCGTTTGTTATCGGACTAATGAATATTGCGGTTCCGCTGCAAATTGGTGCCCGTGACGTAGCATTCCCATATTTGAATGCACTTAGCTTTTGGTTGTTCTTTGTAGGCGCAATGCTATTTAATATCGCATTCGTTATCGGTGGTTCACCAGACGCAGGATGGACAATGTACTTCCCGCTTGCCAGCCCAGAGTTCACACCTGGTGTCGGTAATAACTATTATGCACTCGCATTGCAGATTTCCGGTATTGGTACATTGATGACAGGAGTTAACTTCCTTGTTACGATTTTAAAAATGAGAACACCTGGTATGACATTAATGAAAATGCCAATGTTCACATGGTCTATCTTAGTTACTTGTGTCATTATTATCTTTGCCTTCCCTGTATTAACAGTTGCACTTGCTTTAATGACATTTGACCGTATTTTCGGTTCACACTTCTTTACACTGGCAGATGGCGGTATGCCAATGCTATGGGCGAACCTGTTCTGGGTTTGGGGTCACCCTGAAGTATATATTGTTATTCTACCAGCATTCGGTATTTTCTCTGAGATCGTAAGTACATTCGCGCGTAAACGTCTATTCGGATACAATGCGATGGTATACTCAATGGTCGCAATTGCAATTTTAAGTGCCCTTGTATGGCTGCATCACTTCTTTACAATGGGTAACAGCCCTGCGGTCAACTCGTTCTTCTCCATCTCAACGATGGCGATTTCGATTCCGACAGGTGTAAAAATCTTTAACTGGTTATTCACACTTTATAAAGGACGTATTCGTTTTACAACACCAATGCTTTGGACATTGGCGTTTATTCCAAACTTCGTAATCGGCGGTGTTACAGGGGTAATGCTTGCGATGGCAGCAGCTGACTATCAATATCACAACAGCTACTTCCTAATCGCCCACTTCCACTACGTGTTAATCGCTGGTACAGTGTTTGCGATGTTCGCTGGTTTAATTTATTGGTATCCAAAAATGTTCGGTCATATGCTGAACGAACGTTTAGGAAAATGGACATTCTGGTTGTTCATGCTTGGCTTTAACGTATGTTTCTTCCCGCAATTCTTCTTAGGTTTAGATGGTATGACTCGTCGTATGTACACATATGACTCAAGCCTTCCTGGCTGGTTAGGCTTAAACCAACTATCCTCTGTTGGTGCGGTAATGATGGGTATCGGCTTCTTAGTTCTTTGCTATAACATCGTTTGGAGCGCGCGTCACGGTGAACGTGACCTAACAGGCGATCCATGGGATGGCAGAACGCTTGAATGGGCAACACAATCTCCTGTTCAGCATTACAACTTTGCCGCTCTTCCAGAAATTAAGCATCTTGATGCTTGGTGGCACATGAAGAAGAACGGTGAGTCTCATGTTGATGTGAAAAATATTAAACCGATTCATATGCCAAGCAATACAAACCTGGCATTCCCATTATCGATTATTTTCTTTATCGCTGGTTTCGGATTAATCTTCCAGTGGATTCCAGTAGCAATCGTTGGCGGTGTTGGTATCGCAATCGGATTGTTCATGCGTTCGTTTGACTATGACAATGGATACTACATTGACGTAGACGAAATTAAAAAGACGGAAAAAGTAGCATAGAGAGGTGAAAGCACAATGGCAGCAGTGAGTGAAGAATACAAAAATGCTCCGCTGGAATATCAAGATGGCCAAGGTCGCTTGAATATTCTCGGGTTCTGGATTTTCCTTGGAGCGGAAATTGTTCTGTTTGCAACGCTTTTCGCTTCTTACTTGGTGTTGGCGGGCCGTACAGCAGACGGCCCAACACCGCTGCAACTTTTTGAACTTGGACCGTTGATGGCGCAAACGCTCCTTCTTTTAACGAGTAGTTTCACTTGCGGTATCGCAGTTCATGAAATGCGTAAGCATAACTTAAAAGGTCTTTTAGTATGGTTTGTTATTACCTTGCTTTTAGGCTTAGGCTTCTTGTATCTAGAGATTGAAGAGTTTGCTCATTACGTGCATTTAGGCGCGACAATGCAAACAAGCGGCTTCTTATCCGGCTTCTTCACGCTTCTTGGAACGCACGGAGCCCACGTTACAGTTGGTACATTCTGGGCAATTGGGGTTATTATTCAGCTATTGAAACACGGTCTAACACCAATTACAGCAAGAAAAGTGTTCATTATCTCTTTATACTGGCACTTCCTTGACGTAGTTTGGATCTTTATTTACACATTTGTATACTTGAACGGGATGGTGGCGTAATTATGGCACAACATAACACACAATCAACTCCACACCATCATAAAGGATTTCCTTGGTCACACGTTTTCGGATTTGTTTTATCCTTAGTACTAACATTCGCAGCACTATATTTAGCACTATACACAACTCTTCCTTTCTCAACAATTATTACAGTAATTGGGATTATGGCATTTTTACAGGCTGCCTTACAGCTTGTAATGTTCATGCATATGTCTGAGGGAGAAGGAATTACACAAACGATTGCGATCATCTTCAGTTTCTTTATTGCTATTGTTACTGTTGGTGGTACAATTTGGATTTTCTTTACAATGTAATAAAAATGGCAGTCTCTTCACAGAGGCTGCCATTTTTGTGTCTCTCTATTTGGTGTAATCCGTTTATCTTCTTCTTTGTATTTCTAATTATTTGTGGAGGATTTTCATTAAAAGATGCAATTGCAATACACAACAGGATACGTTTACCAGAACGCATCCTGTTTGCTCTACATACGATTGCGATACAAAGAAATATGAAAAACAGTCATTTGAACAAGAAGGATAAATAGAAGCAGGTAAATTGGATACTCAGGAAGGGATGAAGCAATAATAGGATAGAACGGTAAAAGACATGCACAAAATGGGACAACTGTCCAAATGGAAATAAATGCGCTGCGACATGCTTTGGCAGTGATTGCCTGCTCTCTTTCATCAGCCTCTGGGAAAAACAAAGGAAAAAGCCAAAATGCAAGCTTTGTCTGTTTTTGCTTTCTAGACACATACATAATGATAAAGCTTAACAAGAATGCTAGTATAAACGGACTAATATTCATCGTTATTTCCCAAGACGGCTCTGGATTTTGCAAAATAGAAGAGAATCGTACATTAGAACGATATAACTCCAAAATCCCCCAACCGAATAAAAAAACGAATGAAATATTCAGTAAGTAAGAACGAAGCACTGCATTCATACCCTTTCCTCCTTTTCTACTAACCAAAATACATCTTCCATTTTCATTTCAAATACATCACAAATTGTTAATGCAAGCAAAAGTGAAGGAACATAATCACCTTTTTCAATAGCAGCTATCGTTTGTCTGGTAACTCCAGTTCGCTTCGCTAACGCTCCTTGAGAGAACTGAAATCGTGCCCGTAATTCTCTAACCTTATTTTCAATGTTCAAATATACCACCTCTATGAGCTATTGTATAATCTAATTAACAAAATGTTAATTGTATTTAACAAAAAAATAGATAAAATTGGTTTTTTAGGTATAAAGAGTAATTTGTTTATAAGCTCTATGATACAAAGATATGTATTTGGGAAATATACTTCCTTAAAGTATAAAAAAAGCATCGTCCAGAGGGACGATGCTTTTTTCTTAATCAAACACAATAATTTTAACTCGTTTTACACCCCAAGTATAGGCAGCGCCCTTAGACGGCAGAAGAACATCAATTTTATGACCTTTTATCTTCCCGCCTGTATCTCCAGCTATCGCATAACCGTATCCTTCTACCCATACTTTCGTGCCTAGCTTAATAACATTAGGATCCACCGCAATCAGCTTCATATTTGGGTTTGCACCAATATCGTAACCGGCTGCTGTGATTTGTTCATGAGATGGACCATCATACGGCGTATAAGCTGTTGCTGTTACATATAACTCGCGTCCGCCTGAAGCTTCTTTAGCAGGAGGTTTAACAGTATCCGTCTGTGCATTTGCCGCTTGCTGCGCATTTGCCGCTTGCTGTGCTTTTGCCTCTTGTTGTGCTTTTGCTTCTGCTTCTTGCTGTGCTTTTGCCGCTTGCTGCGCCGCAGCCGCTGCAGCAGCCGCTTGTCGAGCTAATTCAGCTTCAATCGCCTTCATTCCTGCCTCTATATTTGCCTTTTCTTGCTGGGCAATGGCAATAGAGTTATTAATTTCATTATATTTTGCTTGCACTGCCTGCAATGCTTGCTGCTTTTTCGCTACATTATCTTGAAGCTCCGCCTGCTGTTTGGCCAATTTCTCGCTATCAGCCTCAAGAAGCTCCTCTTTTTGCTTAATGATTTCTTTATCACGTTCAATTTGCTCAAGGTCTCTTTGCTGAATCTGTAAAATATCTTGGTCTGCATTTAGCAATGTTGAAACTGCCTGCATTTTCTCTAGCAGCTCTGCCAAATTCTCTGAGTTAATAAGAATATCAACAATTACATGCGTATTCTCGTTTTCTTGAATAGATACAACACGATTACGCATAACATCCTTACGAGCAAGTACTTTATCCTCTAATTGAATAATTTCTTCTTTTTTCTGTTCAATAAGCTCATTCGTTTCTTTGATGCTTTGCTGTACTTTTGCTATTTCAGCCTCATTTTCCGCAACGATGCTGTTAATGTCCTGCAGTTCCTGCTGTAAGCCTTGCAGTTCTGCTGAAACCGCTTGCTTTTCCTGTTCTTTTTGCTGGATGCTTGTATCGCTTTGCTGCAATTGCTGCTGCAACTCACCCAATTGATCACCGTTTGCCTCGGCACGGGCTGCAACTGTGCTCGAAATACATAGAGCACCTGTCAGTATAAGTCCTGCTATTCGCTTCATATACTTCATGCCTCTACCCCTCTCTCTGTACTATTTATAACACAAAAATGTTTCAATTCCTTTACAAACTCTTTAAGAAACGTAGAATTTCTCTATATACGGATGAAATTGTCGATTTTCTCCTGGTTTTTATTACAAATAATTACAAAAATACCATAATTAATCCATTTTTTTATATCTAAAGATTAAAATTCGACTCATTAATCTTACTCATCCTATAGAAGCTGAATTTCAAAAATACGTTAGCAGAAATAGTAAATATAATATAGAAATAGAAAAAGTGCCATTTCCGGCACTTTTTCTATTTCTATTCAGCATTAAGACGCTTTTAGCTTAGTCTTTTGCTGCTTGTGAGAAACAAAGCTATGCAAAATCATCCCAATCATAACAAACACCATCCCAATGCAAGAAACACTAGATGGAAGCGGTGCAGACAACATCAGCATTTCTCCGCCCACAGCAAAGATAATCTCTCCGGATTGTGTCGCTTCAATTGCTGCTAGCTTTCGTACATCTCCCTTTGCTAAATCTGTTGCGGCAAAAAATAAAACAGTGGCAATTACACCTGAGCTGACTGCGACAAAAAAGCATTGCAGCACCTGATTACTAGACGGCGCACCAGAGGCACTCCATTCATACGCACTTAATAGTATCCAGACTGGCATTGTCATAATTGTCATACCGAGCACGCGCTCAAATGGTTCTATCTTTCCCTTGCATATCTCCATCATTTTCCGATTTCCGAGTGGATACGCCAAAGCAGCAATAATAACTGGGACAATACAGCCTAGCGCCTCCTTGATTCCTAATGCTGACGCATGCTCAACCTGCATGAGCATCACGCCTGCCAAAATAATAAGAGACATGCTAAATCCCTTTAGCGGCATTCGTTCACGCACCCGTACTCCGTTCACACGCTTATAAAACAAGGGTGTAAGCAAAATACCAGCAATGATGGTAACTTGCCATGTAGATGCAATAAGCCATCCTGGTCCAAACGAGGCAGCAAAGCAAAGCGGTGCATAAAATAAAACAAAACCAACAAAGCTCCATATAAACCATTGAAAAGGTTGTTTTTTCATCGTAAGAAACAAAGATGTAAGCTTACCGCGTGCCCCTACAATCACCAGAAGGAGAGGTATCATGAAGAAGTAACGCAGCGATGCACTCCAAATCCAGCTCCCACCCTCTAAGTCCATAGCTCTATTCAAGATAAATGTAAAAGCAAAAAAGAAGGATGCTAATAGTCCCAAAGCAATTGCCTTCATGCCTTCCCTCCGTATATTTATTTTTAGCCTTATAAATTATACAAAATATTTCAGCAAGGTAATATAAATTTTATTTAAAATACATTTTCTTCCTAGTTCCAATCTTATATGATAAAAATGGAATTATAGATAATGGAGGATTAGAAATGAAAGAATTCGAAAAGGTTCCATACCGTGCCATGACTGTATGGAAACAGCGTGCCGCGCTTATGCACGCTATCATTTGGATTGTAGTTGGAGTCGGTTTTTTCTATGCGCAGCACTACAGCGTTCCTCTCTTGCCTCTTACCATCATCGGGGGTTTGCTTCTCATATGGTCTATTTTGCAAATTGGAATTTTACCGCGCTTACGCTGGAGATTTCATGGATACCGCATCACAGAGCAGGATGTTTGGTTATATGATGGAGGCTGGTCACAGGAAATAACGGTTGTTCCCTTATTTCGTGTGCAGCATGTACAGCTTGGACAGGATCCATTTTTACGCCGAGCGAATTTAGCTAATGTAGAGCTTGAGACAGCTGCAACAAAGCATCATATTCGCGGTCTTGACTTGCATCAAGCGGAAGAGCTCCGCGACTTACTTTTACAGCGTCTAAAGGAGGAAAAACATGTATAACTACCGCCGCCATCCGCTCGTAATTCCTATGGGGGCAATTCGTTCCCTATGGGCGGCGATTTTACCGATTCTTTTTTCATTCGGACAAGCCATGCGCAAAGGAGGAGAATTTTCGTTTCTCACAAACTTCGGCATATTGATCGGTCTTATTCTCCTTCTTCTCATTTTTGAATTTTTAAAATGGCGTTCATTTACATATGAATGGAATGACAAGGAAATTCACATCGCAAGCGGAATATGGACAAAAACAAAAACGACCGTTCCTAGAAGTGCTATTACAGCTGTTGACCGCAGCGCTAATCCTATTATGAAATTATGCGGACTCGTAACGCTGAAGCTAGAAACCGCAGCTGGCGGCAAAGAGGCAGACGTTGTACTGTCTTATATCCCAAATCATTTGGCAGAAGAATGGCTGGAAGAAGAGCAGCATTCACAAGCGGCATATCGCTTTACTGGCAAACAGCTTTTTCTATACGGTGCATCTTCCCCTGCAACTCTTGTTGCCATGGGCGCAGTTATTGGTCTCCTCAGTGACTTTTTGAGTCCAGACCACCTTCTAGAGAAAAAGGAATGGTGGAAGCATCAAGGGCTTTGGCTATGGATTGCTGGACTAACTGGGGCTGTGTCTCTTCTTTGGATCATCGCCTCTCTTGTTGTCGCAAGCAAATATTATGGTTTTACATTAGAACGGAACGAGGGTGTGCTCACAATCTCGAAAGGACTTTGGAATCGCAGAACGATGCGGATTCGTGCAGAGCAAATACAAAGTCTCGTACTTATGCAACATCCGCTGCAAGCCTTATTCGGTTATGTGAGCGTACGTGCACATCTTACCTCGTCAAGCGATGAAGACGGATCATTTGATAATGTTCTCTTCCCTCTCTTAAAGAAACGGGATTTGAAAAGCTGGATAACATATTACACCCCAGAATATACACTCCCTTTAGGAAAAACACCGCTTCCAAGAAAGTTCCAGAGAGCTCCTATTTGGCGCAACATCATCATAACAGGCTGGACATTGCTGCTGTTCTTTTGGAAAGCATGGACGCTTTGGATTACAATTCCACTCATTCTGATAGCGGCAGGGCTCGGATATCTACAAGGCAAAACTGCTGCATGGGATTTAACAGACTATCATATCGCCTTCACATCGCAACGGCTTGCGAAATGGACAGCTATTATTCCAATGTCACGCGTTCAATGCATAAAAACATATACAACGCCTTTCGGAAGGCAGCGCGGCTACAGCACCATTGCCATCCACCACATATCTGGTTTTATTGGTCATGCCGCTGAGCTTTCATATGTGCCAACACCTGTTGCTAAGCGCATTGTGTCTTTATATCAGCTCAACAGAAGAAAAAAAGGGATATTTTAACATAAAACCATCCGTTTCAGTATGTCTAAGATTGGGATATCCTATCAATCTTAGACATATTCTATTTACACAGCATTTGCATCAAAAGTGTGCGTATCTTTAGCTTTTCCTATCAATACAGAAAACTCGCCGATTGGAAAGCCTTTAGGCGCAGCTACATTTCATGTCTCTCCCTATCAACTATTACCTGGACAATCACTGCTTCCTGAATCAAGCTCCCTGTTCTTTTTTCCATTATTCTTCAACTCCATATATACACAAGCCCAATCAAAAATCGAATAGGCTCCTAACATCCTTAAGATGCATATTCTGCATTGTATCTTCTATACTTACATCTGAGGAGGAATATCGTATGAATCAAGTTGGAGAACCATTTCGCCCATATAACAGCGACCATAAAGATAGTAAAGATGGCTGCGGATTTTCAAAGGATTTTGCGTTAATTATTGTACTGTTCATTTTATTGATTATTATCGGTGCAACTTGGTGCGGCGGATTTGGCGGTCAAAGCTGCGCTCCTGTATACGGCTACGGCTACGGACCTTACTACTGCTAAATCACTAAGCCCCTCTCCCAAAAGCCTTGCCCTCTGCTCTTAAAAGAAAGCTCCCTGTGTTGGAGCATTATCTAGCGGACACTGCCGCTCCTATCTTCAGAATAAACCTCACAGGCAAAAGACAAAAAGTGTTTTATACGCAGGTTGTTCTTCAACAGGAGCTGGAGCGAATGATGTCCGCTCTTCTTATTTCTGCAGCATCGGTCTTGTTTGCAAATATATATCCGCAGCGGGATGCGACCCCTTCGTAATCATATCACGAATGATTTTTCCTAAAACCATGTTATATACAGTCCCATTATCTCCATATGCAAAAACAAAATAGCAATTTGGCAGCGAATCATACATACCGATCATTGGCAATCCATCATGTGTTCCTCCATAATAGGCTCCTATATAAAACTCCGGCTGCACTGGTATACTGGGAAACAGTTTTTGAAACTCCTGAATCAGCTTATCCCGTTTATGTATAAGCTTCGCATCCCTTTTGCTTACATCAATGGTTGCTTCATCTAAACCACCGATAATAATACGGTCATCTGCTGTTGTGCGCATATAAATATATGGTCTGGCTGTCTCCCAAATTAATGTCCGCTTGTGCCAGTCAGAAAAAGACTCAATCGGTTCAGTAACAACTGCATATGAACTGCTTAGTACCGCATTTTTCTCGGCTTTAAATGAAAGTCCCTCATATCCGGCTGCGATAATAACATGTTTCGTTTGAATAGAATGCTTGCTCGTTGTATAAAAAGTAGCAATATCGCGTTCTAGCCTTTGTCCGTTAATTTCTGTTTCTTCAAACACCCGCACACCATGGTTACTTGCATACTCTAACAAGCCATGTGCAAACTTATAAGGATTTAATTCAGCATCATTTTTTATATATAATGCTGACTTTTTACGGAATGGATAATGCGCCGCAATTTGCTCCTCTGTCCATATCTCTGCCTGAAAACCATGCTTGTGTAAATAAAAATATTCTTGTTGCAGCTTTGCAATATCTTCTTCATAACTGGCGTAATATAAGCTATCCCGCCGAATAAATTCCGAATCTACTCTTAGCTTATACGCAGCTTGTTCAATGTCATTGATTGCTTCCTCACAAAGCTTTAAATGGCGGATGGCATGCTCTTCTCCGAAGCTATTAACAAGCTCATACGCCATTTTATCTCCTAAATACTGAATAAGGGATGTATTGACAATGGTACTGCCATATCCAATCTTCCTTTTTTCAACCACTGCCACATCCAAGCCGATTTCACTCAAATAATATGCACATTGTGCTCCTGAACTGCCGCCCCCGATAATAAGAACATCACATTTTATGTCCTCCTGAAGCGATGGATAAGCAGGGACATGCTCATATGTAGTGGGCCAATATAAATTTCCTGTTAACAAATCCATATTGCTTAACCAACTCCCTCTAAATACTGCCGAGTCTACTCGCTTTATGATTTTATCGTAATACACGACGTATCTTTTCCTAGAAAAGAAGAAATTAGTCTACCCATAACCCTGCCAAGTTCCTTCACAAAACAGCTTTTTTTCCCGTGACTGCAATCACAGCTTCCCCTGCCTCCTCATGATATCTTGTTATTGAGAAACAATCTCATCCAATGTTAAAACAAAAGAGGTGAGTATCCATGACAAAGATTGTGGATTTAACAAAAACCGTCTATAAGCTATGTACAGATAATCCTGAATTGATACACATTCTAAAACAGCTTGGCTTTGAACATATTACGAAACCCGGCATGCTCCAAACAGCGGGGCGAGTGATGACAATCCCAAATGGAGCACGTATGAAGGGTATTCATTTAGACACGATCAAGAACACTTTGAAACAATGCGGATATACATGGAAGGCATAAAGGGAGGCGCTTTTATGAGTGAAATTATTAACAATCGTGAAACACATGAAGGAAAAGACATTGTACGACAAACGCTATTAAAAGAAATTATAAAGGATTTGCATAACGGCAAAAGTGTAGAAGAGGTAAAAATTCGTTTTGAAGAAGCGGTTGGCGATGTGACAGTAACGGAAATTGCCCAGCTAGAGCAGGCTCTTATGGAGGAAGGCATTCCTGTTTCAGAGGTGCAGCGTTTATGCTCTGTTCATACAGCTGTATTTAAAGGCTCCATTGAGGATATCCATCGTTCGGAAAAACCAGAAGAACAACCTGGTCACCCTATTCACACATTTAAGCTCGAAAACAAAGAAATTAATATGCTTGTGAATTTCAAACTGCAGCTCCATCTCGACCGCTTCGAAAAAGAAGATAACGCAGATAATATTCATAAGCTGCTGCAGGATTTAAACCTGCTTCTTGCTGTAGATAAGCATTACAGCCGCAAAGAAAATCTCCTCTTTCCATACTTAGAGAAATACGGAATTTTCGGGCCGACAACAGTAATGTGGGGCGTAGATGACCGTATTCGAGCGGCCATAAAAGACGCAAAACAAAAGCTTACAGACTATAATGGCGATGTAAAAGCAATGATTAGTGCTCTCCAATATATAATAGGGGAAACTGGAGAAATGATTTTCAAAGAAGAAAATATTTTGTTTCCAATGGCACTTCAAACATTAACAGAGGATGAGTGGGTAAAGATCGCACAGGAAAGCGATGAAATCGGCTACTGCCTAACAGAACCAGCAGGCATATGGAAGCCAGCGCGAAAAAACATTACAGCAGAATCTGTGATGACAGAAGGATTTATCAAGATGGAAACAGGCATCCTGTCATTAAAACAACTCGAATTGCTGTTGAACCATTTGCCTGTCGATATTACATTCATTGATCAAGATGATGTTGTCCGTTATTTCTCACACGGAAAAGAGCGTATTTTCGCTCGAACAAAAGCCGTAATTGGTAGAACGGTACAAAATTGCCATCCACCGCAAAGCATTCATGTCGTGAATCAGCTGCTTGAAGATTTTAAAACTGGCAAAAAAGACTCAGAGGATTTTTGGATTTCTTTCCGTGATAAATATGTCTATATCCGTTATTTTGCTGTACGAGACGAGAAAGGTGAATATGTAGGAACACTGGAATTCACACAAAATATTAGTCCAATCCAAGAAATTTCAGGAGAAAAACGAATTTTGTCTTAATCTAAAAAAGAAGTTAACCATCAGGATCGGTTAACTTCTTTTTTAGATTTTAGACACAAGTGTAAGTGCAACTACGCTTCTGTCTTCTTCCAAGAGAAGGGCTCGCCAATCAACGAGCCTTCTTTATACTTTAAGAAAGTATAAATTTCTAGCTGGAAGCCAATTCGACGTAGCGAGAAATTTTAGGAACAAAGTATAAGTGCAACTACGCCTCTGTCTTCGCCCAAGGGAATCGGCGAGTTTTCTTTATGAAACATCACTAGAATTTATATGAATAGGAAGCATAATTTCCACTTCTGTTCCTTTATCCACTTCACTTTTAAATATAATCTTCCCTTTATGAGACTCTACAATGCGATAACTCACAGTCAATCCAAGACCGGTTCCTTTTTCCTTATAAGAAAAAAACGGCTCCCCAAGATGCTTAATGCGTTGCTCCGGAATTCCACATCCATTGTCCCTTACACGTACAAGCACCATATTCTCCTCCGTTCGGCTCATCGTGACTCGAATCTTTGTTGCTCCTGCTTCTACCGAGTTTTTAATAAGATTGATAAACAACTGCTTCAACTGATTTGATTCGCATTCGATCAGAGGAAGATTTTGCTCAGCACTAATATCAATTTCGGCACTATATAGGTTGGTCTGTGATTCAAGAAGCGCTTTTACATCCTCCACAATAGAGATAATATTATCCTTCTTAAAACACAATGTTTGCGGCTTTGCCAGAACAAGCAGCTCACTGACAATATCGTTAATCCTATCCAGCTCATTTAACATAATGTTGTAATAATGCGTATGTTCAGCATCTCCCTTTTGCAAAAGCTGTACAAATCCCTTTAACGAAGTAAGCGGGTTGCGAATTTCATGCGCAACACTTGCGGCTAACTCTCCGACTACGGAAAGCTTTTCTGCACGCCGCAGTCTTTCTTCTGTTTCTTTTATTTTTGTAACATTCTTCGCATACCCAGTAACGCCAACAACTTTATCCTCAATAATAATGGGAATGGACGTACATTCAAAGCTCATTTTCACGCCGTCCCTTCGTACAATCTCCACTTCTTTACTTTTACTGCTTGCTCCGGTTGTAATAATTTGAGACAGCTCATCGGTCACCCCTTCTTTATCCTTATCAGAGATAAACGAAAGAATAGATTTTCCAATAACGTCCTCCCTTTTATAGCCTACCAAGTCTTCAAATACGGGATTCAGGTTCGTAATATTCCCTTTCAGATCAATCATATATACTAAATCTGGGTTATATTCAAACAGCGACTTGTAACGCTGCTCACTTTCTTCTAACTGCTTCTTAGCCTCCTTGCGCTCTGTAATATCCCGTCCGATTACAACCAGTCCTTTACGGCTGCCGTCTTCAAAAAACAAAGGAACCTTAATTGTATGAAATACCTTAAAGGTACCGTCCGGGAGGGGAACACTCTCTTCACAATGTGTCAATTCACCCGCTTGCCATGTTTCCTCATCCGATATTTCACAATACTCTAAAGCTTCTTTATAAAAAGACGTATATTGGGCAAGCTCAGAATCCTTTTTCCCTCGATAATCTACATGTTCCAAGTGAAACAGTTTCAAGCCGAATTCATTGGCCAGAATCCATCTTCCTTCTCCATCCTTAAAGTTAACAAAATCGACCATTGCATTAATCAGTGTGGATAACCTTTGTTCCTCCTGCTTAACGTGCTGCAGCTTCTCCTCCTTTTTTAATAAATAATAAATAAAGCCGCCTACTAAGACGATGTATATACTGCCTTTCACCCGCTGCCACAAGGCAATGTCAAAGGTATCTATATAAATCTCAAGTAAAGAATCCGTCGCGTATAACCAAATAACACTTAAAGTTATATACACGATTAAAATCTTTTTCTTATTCAATACATTCTCACCCTTTTTACGCTATACTTAGCTCTACATTTTTTGATTCTAACGCCCCTCTAATAAATTTACAATGAAAAAATAATGAATTCTTTTGAATCACTCTCCAAATATTTATATTTTCAAATTCTCCTTTGGGCTTTTTCGGAACCCCTTCTAATTTTTCTCATTTCCTTCGTATGTTCGGAACTATTTGGCAAACAATAAAGGCGTATATAAAAGAAATAGGAGGAAAGAACATTGTTGAAATCATTCATTGCTTCACTTTTTGCTGTCTTCATTTTCAGCTTTGTTGCATCTTTTACATCGCTTGCGGCTGTTCCGGAGGAAGAACTCAGTATCTACTTAGAAGATATTGGGTGGACAAGAGATATAATGGATATGTACGTAGAACGCGCATCCCGCGGAACAAAAACATTAGATTCCTTTGATTCTCTGGATGACCTGGTGGCCTACCTCGGACCACGCACAACGGAGGAGCAAGCGTTGCAAGCTCTTTTAGATAAATACGGCTATACAAAGGACGAAGCTGATAATCTGCTTCGGAAATATAACACTTCTGTAGATGAGTACACCTTTGTAACTGAACTGGATTTAGATCTTCTTGATATTCTAGCTAAACAAAATCAAACAGAAAACGGAGGACAATTGCCTGATACAGCGGGTAACTATACACTATACACTCTATTTGGTATCGCCTTGGCAGCTTTCGGAAGCTTTTTCATCTATAAAGGGCTTGTTGTAAAAAAATGAAAAAAATAGCTTCCTTCATTCTTGGTATCTTACTTTGTACAATCGGAGGGTACCTTTTATATATGAATGGGCAACAATTCACGAAAGGCAACACGCAATCTCACTATAAACCAATATCCGTACACACAGTGCCCACCAGCGGTTCTCAGCCTATCTATCTAACGGCACCAGCAAGGGGAGAAGTCCTCGGAACATTAGATATTCCTGCCCTGCATATGAGTCTGCCCATTTACGAGGGGACGGATAAACAAACGCTGCGAAAAGGCGTTGGCCACTATATCAGAAGCGTTCTGCCTGGTCAGACTGATAACTGTGTACTATCCGGACATAATGACAGCGTGTTTCGCCGCTTGGACGAAATACAAAAAGGCGATGACTTTATCATTCAGACAAGCGCCGGTATCTTTACGTATCGCGTTACAAATATGAAAATTACCGATCGAAACGATAAAACTGTTATTGTGCCAAAACCAAACGCTTCACTTACGATTACGACATGCTATCCGTTCCGATATATCGGCTATACATCAAAACGATATGTAGTAGAGGCAGCTCTTGTGGCGCGGCATGTCCGTGATGATTCTAAGATCAAAAGCATCAGCATGAAAGAGGAAAGATTCGATACTACACGTAAAATAAGCCTTGAGCAAGTTGTACATGTGCTCAAGGCTTATTTCACACTGTAGGAAATTTATGCTTTCCTACAGTGTGAAATAAAAATTGCCCCGCCTTGAATAGACGGAGCAGCTCTTGTTAAAATTATAATTTTCTAGTTTACAACTGTATCATATGTCACAGCCTGGCTTCCCATTTGTACCCAAGCAGCTTCAAATTCTGCTCTTGATACTTTTGTGCCTGCCTGTTCAGCAAGCGGATCGTTCATATATATATAGTCTTTATCGTAGCCAGTAACTACCACACTATGTTCACGATAGGTGATTCGGATAGGACCGGAAGCAGTTTGCCATGTATGAAACTCACTCTCAGCCAGTGTTCTAAAGGTAGAGTTCGTAATCACGAGTACTGGACTGCCAGCTTGTAATGCTTCATACACACTCTCTATGCTCAGCCCGCTTAAATCCTTTATTCTCCCCGGCAAATATTGTTCTGCTAAATTTGCTATAGGACCATGATACACTCCATAGCCATGCTCCGAGAACGTATATATATTTCCTACAAACCCATCATTCGGGTTTCCTCGCACACCGTTACTTAAAAACGGGACTTTTACAATCTCGGCAGCTAAGGTCATTTTATCAATTTGGACTCCCGCATATTGCAGCATCATAGCCAAGCTCGTTACTTCGCAACCACGTGCTAGCTCAGGCATTTGTTGAATAAATGGAACGTTCTGTAATAATACTGTCTCCTGCTGCAATGCAGCACTTTGCGTTTCTACTGGCTGTGGAGTAGAATCAGCATCTATTTGAATATTTTCAGTTTGCTGTTCCTCCTCTTGTTGTTTACTCTCTTTCTCATCGGTAGTTTCTGTAATGGCAACCGTATTGTCAGAAAAATCGAGATCATACACAGTACGTATATATACTATAAAAAGAATCGCAACTGCAAGAACATAAATAGCCCATCTCGTTCGTCTGTTCATATGTCCTTCTCTCGCTTTCCCTGCCGCTTATTTTTCAATACTCAAACTTTAGCACCACAGAATGAAAGTATAGTGAAAAGGACAGTAAGCAAAATCAGGAGTTTGCTAAAGTTATTGAAGGTTTATAAAATACTTATCGCCCCCTTCTATGAAAAATGATAAAAATCTTGTTACAATAGAAGTAGTTATTGTAAAGAAAACTCGCCGATTGGCAAGCCCTGCTCTTGGGCGAAGACAGAGGCATAGTTGCACTTACACTGTATTCCTAAAATTTCCGACTACGTCGAATTGGCTTCCAGCTGGAAATTTATACTTTCCTACAGTGTAAAGAAAACTCGCCGATTGGCAAGCCCTGCTCTTGGGCGAAGACAGAGGCGTAGTTGCACTTATACTGTATTCCTAAAATTTCCTACTGCGTCGAATCTACTTCTAGCTGGAAATTTATACTTCCTTCAAGCGGAACAAAAATGTTTACGGAAAAGAATTCATATACACAATATCTAATACGAAAGAATGAAAACTACTTGTTAGGAGCATGCACATGAAAAAATGGTTATATATCCCATTTATACTCACTGCCTCTCTATCCTTAAGTGGCTGCAGCACGAAAGAAGAAGTACAGGAAAAAAAGGAAGCAACTGAACATACCCATGCCCACGAAGTCACTGGTGATATAACAGAAATAACAAAGAATGCCGATACACTTCCATCCTTTCTTTCCTCACAGCCAGAGCAGGTGCAGCAAATCTATCATATCGCCGCTCAAAATCATGAACTCCTAAGCTGGATCCCATGCTATTGCGGCTGCGGAGATAGCGTTGGACATGAAAGCAATAAAAACTGCTTTATCCGAGAGGTAAGAGAGACAGGGGAAATTGTATGGGATTCACATGCAACAACATGTGTAAATTGCCTGGAAATTGCCTTAGAATCCGCTTCCTTAAAACAAAAAGGAAAGTCAACAATAGAAATTCGCAATTATATTGATGCAAAATATAAAGAAGGATTTGCAAAGCCCACTCCGACACCGATGCCGCAATAAAGAAAACTCGCCAGTCGGCGAGTTTTCTTTAATAAAAGTGTAAACCAAAAAACACCGCTATGTCATACAAAGCAGTGTGCTTTATCCATTGAATTGCGGCGTTATAATCCGCTCTGGATGTGTATAAATATTTAAGGCTTGATTGCGAATGAAACCAACAGCGGTAATACCCAGCTCTTCCGCTAAACGCAGCGCCAGCTCAGTTGGTGCCGATTTGGAAAGAACAATACCACACTTAATTTTTGCCACCTTCAGCAGAACTTCAGAGGAAATACGCCCGCTAAATACAATCACCTTATCTTCTAACGAGATAGCATTTTTCAGACAATATCCATATATTTTATCAAGTGCATTATGTCGGCCAATATCTGTTCTTCCTACAATGATCCCACTACTATCGCATAAAGCAGCATTATGAACGCCGCCTGTATCTTGAAAGATAGTTGATGACGTCTGCATCATCTCCATCAGACGAAAGCAATCCTCAATAGAAATCCTTGTACCGGTCTTCTGAATTGGCTTCACCGTCCTTGCATCATTATAAAAATAAAAACTCTGGCGGCTTTTTCCGCAGCAGGATGTGACATATCGTTTAGAATGAAACATCTCATTTAGCTTATTTACTTGATATGTGGTTACGACTGCTTTTCCCATCGTTTCAATCACCTGTAGTTCCTTTATATCCTCATAACGGCTAATGATGCCTTCTGACGCTAAAAAGCCGACGATGAGCTCCTCAATGTGTTCGGGGCTGCAAACTAACGTCGCAAATTCTTGTTCATTTAAGATAATCGTAATTGGATATTCTGTTACAATGAAGTCCTCTATAACTTGAACCGCTCCATTTTCATACCGCCATACTTGATTGGTAACTTGCATTTGCTGATCCACGGTTCTCTTCTCCCTTACCTATCTATTTTCCTTTTGACTCAATCGATTGCTCGAACACGAATACAGTCATAGCGATGTCTTCATCAATATTAATATCAGAAAACATCCGCAGCACCTTCGCCCCCATTAATGCTTCAAACTTGTTTACTACCTCAGCTTTTTCATAAATTTGCTTGACCATCTTTGTACGAGCTTCGTGTACCATTTGCTTACCTTGCTCCGAGCTAATCATGAACTTTTCAACATTCGTTAAATTTCCCTTCATCTCGCTAATCGCCCAATTTCCAACAAAGCGGGTGCTAATTTCCTTCGGGCCGTTTCCTACAAATTCCTTTCGTACTTCCCTAACAAGCATGCTGAATTGGTGTTCTAAGTTTTTCGACATCGTTTTCCTCTCCTGTCTTTAGAAATAGTTGTCGTTAAGGTAAGGAAACCCATTTGTCTGACAATGGACAAATGGATTTCCTTTCTTCACTATTCCTTTAATCCCTCACCCACACCTTTTAGTAGGTTCAAACCGAAGCCAATTGCCCGGTTTATATCAGGATCCTTTAATACCTTCACTAAGTCCAGTATACCAACCTTTTCACCCGATTGAAGCCCCTGCTCCGCTTTTTGCAAACCATTCGCTACGCTTGCCATAAGCTTTTGTGTCATCTCGGGATCGATGGCTGTTAATGCTCCTCCTGCAGCCATTGCATTGTTAATCATGTTTGTAACAGGCGGACGGGTTAACTGCCCTACTGCAATCTTTGCCACGCTCTCCTTTGCCTTTACAAGACTTCCTAAAGCTTCAAGAATACCGCTATCATGCAATTCTTGAAGCAAATGAAGAGTTTCAAGCAACGAATCCTTATTTTGTGCAACCTCAGAGAGAAGATTCTCCAAAGATTGCGCTTTTTTTTGCTCTTCCGTGAGCTCGATTTTCTTAATGGTTTGAATTGGCTTTGCCATTATGCATTCCTCCTGTCATAGAAACCAGGTTGTACATGCTCATTGATGCTTGCGATGGCAGCATAGTCGCCGCGCTCCCATTTACGGTAGATTTGAAGACCCATTTGCGGTGTGCGTGTTGCATTACGCGGGTTAAACTTCGGAAGCGGATTTTCTCCTTCTACCTCAAGAACCTCCATACGGACCTTCGCTTGCTTATAAGCAGGGGTATGTGTCACAACGTCTACTGCGCCTCCTGTTAATAGGTTAACCGCGCTCTCGTGGCTAGAGGAGTGCATTGGCACGTATACTGTTTTACCTTCTACCCGGTCTGTTACAAGAACCGGCAAACGAATTGCACCGTATGGCGATATAAGACGTACAAGCGTTCCATCCTTCACGCCGCGTTCTTTTGCAAGTTCAGGTGATACTTCAACGAATACTTTCGGAAACTTATATTTCAGTCCTTCTGCTTTATGCGTCATGTTTCCTTCATGGAAATGCTCAAGCAGACGTCCGTTATCAAGTGACAGATCGAATTCTTCTGGGAATTCTACCGGCGGCACATAGTCAAACAATCCGAAGCGAGCCTTCTTGTCAGGGAAGTTAAAGCCGTTCATGTGCAGAACTGGTGTGTTTGTTCCGTCTGTTGAGCCCCATAGGAAGCTGTTCCAGCCCTCAAGCACATCATAGCTACAATGTGTGAAGAATGGCGTTAAGCTTGCCATTTCATCAAAGATTTCGCTTGGATGCTCATAGCTCCAGTTGAAGCCCATACGATTTGCTACCTGCTGAAGAATCCACCAGTCTGGCTTGCTGTTGCCAGTAACCTCTAACGCTTTGTATAAACGCTGTACGCGGCGTTCTGTATTTGTAAATGTTCCGTCTTTTTCAAGTGACGGTGCACCCGGCAGGATGACATCAGCAAATTGAGCAGTTGTTGATAAGAAGATTTCTTGTACAACAAGGAAATCGAGCTTAGAAAGCATATCTTGTGTATGGTTAGAATCAGCATCTACCCATGCCATATCCTCACCGACAATGTACATTCCTTTCAATTCGCCTTTGTCAATTGCCTCAAGCATTTCAATGTTATCAAGACCTGGCTGTGCAGGAAGTGTTACGCCGTAAGCCTTCTCGAATTTCGCACGAATTTCATCATTAGCAACCGGCTGATATCCTGGGAAGATGTTTGGCATAGTCCCCATGTCAGCTGCGCCCTGTACGTTGTTATGTCCGCGAAGCGGGAACGCACCTGCATTTTTTCGCATCATATTGCCTGTTGCAAGAAGAAGGTTTGCAATTGCAACAGATGTATGAGAGCCGGCAATGTTTTGTGTAACACCCATCCCCCAGCAAATTGCAGTGCCATCAGCATCACGAATCATTTCAGCCATTTGGATTAATGTTGCTTGAGAAATGCCTGTAATCTTCTCTGCTTCTTCAAGCGTATAAGGAGATACCATCCTTAAGAATTCATCGTATTGGTTGACATGCTTTTGAATGAATGCTTCATCGTGCCAGCCTTGGTCAATCATATATTTTGTAACTGCAGAAAGCCATACATAATCCGTTCCTTGCTTTGGACGAACGAACAAATCAGCGCGGTCTGCCATTTCATGTCTGCGCACGTCAACTGTAATCAATTTTTGTCCATAAAGCTTGTGCGCGCGCTTAATGCGTGATGCGATAACAGGATGTCCTTCTGCTGGAGCACATCCTACTAAGATAACAAGTCCTGCGCCCATGATGTCGTAAACTGTTCCAGAGTCGCCGCCGATGCCGCCTGTTTGCTGCAAGCCCCAAGAAGCAGGAGATTGGCAATAACGAGAGCAGTTGTCAACGTTATTTGTTCCAAATACTTGACGGGACAGCTTTTGAACTAAATAGTTTTCTTCATTTGTGATTTTAGAAGATGAAATAAAACCGAGCGCATCACTTCCATACGTGTCTCTAATGCCGCCTAGCTTTGTTGCAACAAGATCTATTGCTTCTTCCCATGTTGCTTCTACAAACACATCGCCTTGACGAATTAACGGTGTTGTAATACGTTCTGGTGAATTTACGTAATCCCAGCCGAATTTTCCTTTTACACATGTAGACACACTATTTACAGGTGCATTTTCAGAAGGTTCAATTTTCAAAATTTGGTGGTCTTTTGTCCAAACCTCAAAGGTGCAGCCTACACCGCAGAAGGTACAAACTGTTTTTGTCTTTTTCGTGCGTGTATCACGCATTGCTGCCTCAACCTCTGAAACTGCAAAGATTGTTTGATAGTCAGGCTCTACTGCTTTAACAAGATCAACCATCGGAGTAAGCAAATCATTTTCAATTGCTGTCATAAATCCCGCATTTCCAAGCATGGATTTTTCCATTAATGCATTACAAGGACAAACTGTTACACACTGTCCGCAAGAAACACAGGAGGATTCGTTAATACTTTTTCCTCCATCCCATAAAACACGTGGTTGGTCACTCTCCCAATTGATTGTCAATGTTTCATTTACTTGTAGGTCTTGACATGTTTCAACGCAGCGGCCGCACAAAATACATTGGTCTGGATCGTAACGATAAAACGGATGAGACATATCTACTTCATATCCCTTAGAACGATGCGGGCGTGTTTGATGTTCTACTCCCATCATTTCAGCTGTATTATGCACACGGCAATTACCGTTGTTATTATCACAAACTGTACAATACAATAAATGATTTTCTAAAATCCGATCCATTGCTTCTTCCTGCGCTTTCTTTGCGAGCTCGGAAGCTGTTAGAATATTCATACCAGCCTCTACAACAGTAGAACACGCACGCATAATGCTACCATTTACTTCACACATACATGTATCGCAGCTTTGAACCGGACCAAGAATCTCTGAATAACAAATATGTGGGTGCTGTATCTCCTGGGAAAGCAGATAATCTAAAATACGTGTTCCTTGTTCTACTTCATGTGTTGCTCCATTAATAAGAACATTCACTTTTTCCGACAACATAAGTCCCCCCTATAAATAAAAAACCCCCCATAAAACAGTTGCTATACCTAAATGGCACAAACCGTTTCATGGGGGGAGAATATCTGAGCATACGAAATACTAGGGATCATTCCCGCCATATCATGTGTGAGGAGCAGGATGTCACAGCAATACATATTACTTGACCTCAATGCATCCTTCTCTTTTTTGTTAATACTATTAATATACCATACTCTTGAATTTTTTGTGAATAAAAACCATTTATAACCACAAAACTTCTCTATCCAAAGCAGCTCTCTTCACGTAGAGAATCGTTTAACATAAATAGATTCAGCTACACTGCCTTTTTTAGTTTTTTGTTCGGTGCAGAAGCCTTGTTTTCGATTGCATCCTTATAAACCATCCAGTACATAAAGCCTACAAATACTCCGCCGCCGATAGCATTACCGATAAATACTGGAGCGAAGTTAAAAAAGTAATCCGCCCAGTCAAAATGCCCTGCAAAAATGGCAGCAGGGATAACGAACATATTTGCGACAACGTGTTGGAACCCCATTACAACAAATGCCATGATTGGGAACCAAATAGCCAAAATTTTCCCGCCAATATCTTCTGCACCGAACGCCATCCAGATAGCTAAACATACTAACCAGTTACATCCAATAGCAGAAACTAAAGCTTGAATAAAGGTATCACTGATTTTTGCCTGTGCGATGGCAATAGTTTTCTCTAAAAATGGACCTGTTTCCGTTAAACCGACAATATGACCAAAAAAATATGCAATAAAAATTGCTCCAACAAAGTTACTCACTACGATTAGCAGCCAATTTTTCAGAAGCTGCCCTACAGTGGCGCGCTTTGCTAATATCGCCATCGGTAATGCTAACATGTTCCCGGTCAACAGTTCTCCACCAGCAATCGTAATAAACATAAGTCCAACCGGAAAAACAGCACCTCCTAGAAAGGAACTGAAGGAACCCCATGCTTCTGGCAGATTTGCAATTACGCGAATGTTCAATAGAAAGCCTAATGAAATAAAAGCACCACCTAAAAATCCTAATAAAAGTGTGTTACGAGCCGGCATAATCGCCTTTTTCACGCCAGCCTCCACCACTAGTTGCGCAATGCGCTGTGGACTATGAAATGCCATATTTCCCCTCCTTCACTGAGTTTCTTTTCTCTTCACTACTACTATCGGCCATTATGTTAAAACACTTAAGAATTAGAGCACAGAACAATTTTGTTCCTTTCAAAGCATACAAAAAACCCACCATAAATCGGTTTCTATGCAAACATACTTGCATAAACCGTTTTATGGTGGGTTGATAGCTAAGCATTGTGAAATACCAGAAATCCTTCCCGCCATTGAGAACTAGAAAAACAGGATGAAAGTGCAACAACTTGTTACATCCCATCAATGAATTTCTATTTTCTAATAAGCATTTTAAATATACCATATCCTCTTGTTTTTTGTGAATATTGTGTGACAACATTTTATATTGTTTGTAAAAAACCGCTTATAGAACAAGAAAAGAAAAAAAGGCCGACGCTAAAACGCATCAGCGTTTTGGGTCAGCTCCGTCATTCTTCTATCCGTATCTTGAATTAATGAAGGGACTATTTATACCGGATGTCTTTTTATTTTGGCTGGCGAAGGGCATACATTGCTAGCCTTCCCTTCCTTCGGCTTATTTTCTTTTGGTTTAATAAAGAACATTACCAAAGCCGCCCCAGCTAATCCGAGTACACCGGACACATAGAAAATTTTAGAATCCGAGCCTTTCATTAGGAAGGCGTAAATCGGAGGTCCAGCTGCAACTCCAATAAACCTCATTGAGCTGTATAAGGAAGTGACCGTCCCACGTTCTTCCTTCTCAATCCCTTCTGTAATCATGGCATCTAAGCTTGGTAAAGAGAGTCCAATGCCAATTCCCGCTATGACAAGTGTGACTACCAGCATGTAAATGCTATGGAAAAACAAAGGAATTACAAATGCTCCTCCCAGCATAGTAAATCCAATAAGTGTGCACCGCTTCATTGTTTGCTTTTGGTCGCCGATTTTCTTCCCTGTGATATAAGAACATAGCGATAGGGCTGTGAGTGGAATAGCAAGAATAACACCTTTCCAAATGCCATCAATTTTATATTTTTCTTCTAACAGTGTAGACAGGTAAAATTGAACGCCAAATAAGATAAACATAATAATCGCGCCTAATATAAAAATCGCGAGAAGCCATCTTCCCTTTTGGCGAATGGTTTCCATCACAGTATGGATAAATTCTTTAATCGGCACCTTCTTTTCTTCCTGTTTAGGCGGTTTGACAAAGAAAAGAATAAGTAAAATAGCTGCAGCGCATAAGATAGGGATGAACCAAAATGGTAAAAACCACACTACTGTCGCAAGCGCAGATCCTAAAATTGGGCTTAATACCTTCCCAAAGGTATTAGATGTTTCAATCATCCCTAAACCGCAGCTCACATCTTTTTCTTCCTTAAATAGATCACCGACACACGGCATTACAACCGGCATAGCACCGGCCGAACCAATTCCTTGTACAACGCGCCCCGCTAAAATCCACCAGTAAGGATTCTCAAGTTTCCATGAAGCCCAGCCAGTGATCGCTCCCCCAATTCCAGCTAGAATCAAACTAGGGATAATAACCTTCTTTCTCCCCCATCGATCAGATAAATAACCTGCTACAGGGATAAGAAAAATAGCAAAGATGGAGTACACCGTAATAATCATCGAAACCTGAAATGCTGTAATATCGAGCTTTCTTTCAATGACCGGAAGAACAGGGATAAGCATCGAATTCCCTAAAGTCATGACAAGAGGTACAGATGAGAGTGCCCATAGACAATATTTTTCTTTTTTCTGCATAACATTCTCCAGCCTTTATCAACTTTTATCCGAGAGCGCCCTTTCCTCGAGCGAGGGAAGTCCTCTTACAGGAAAGGAACATAGGGGCTGACTCGAATTTGCGTTTAAAATCTCTACAATCTCATAGTACATACATAGCTGCGTAAAGCATTCCTCACATAGTTAAGCTTCCCATCTTTCGAATTTTTACACGGCTCAAGCCCTGTATATATAAGGAAAGTAAAGAAAACTCGCCGACTGGCAAGCCCTGCTCTTGGGCAAAGGCAGCGGCGTAGTTACACTTATATTTTATTCCTAAAATTTTCAACTTCGTCGAATTCATCTCTACATGGAAATTTACGCCTTCCTACAATGCAAAAAAGGCATGCACCTAAAGGTGTATGCCTTTTCCTATAATTACTCTTGTTCTTGTACAGGCTTCTTCAAGAGTCCAACCAATACTGCCGTTACGATAGAACCAATTAAGATTGCTACCAAGTATAAGAATGGATTTCCTTTTACAACTCCGATAACGAACAAGCCGCCATGCGGTGCTGGAAGACCGATACGGAACATCATTGTTAATGCACCTGCAATTGCAGAACCGATGATAACAGATGGAATTACACGACCTGGGTCAGCTGCTGCGAACGGAATCGCACCTTCTGTAATGAATGATGCACCCATGATGTAGTTTGTTTTTCCTGCTTCACGTTCTGCTTTTGTAAACTTGCTTTTGAAGAATGTTGTCGCAAGAGCCAAACCTAATGGAGGAACCATACCACCAGCCATAATTGCTGCATGAGGAGCATAATTTCCTGCATCAATCATTGCGATACCGAATGTGAAAGCAGCTTTATTGATAGGACCACCCATATCAATAGCCATCATACCGCCAAGAACAATACCCATTAATACTAAGTTTCCTGTACCAAGACCGTTCAACCACGCTGTCAAACCTTCGTTTAAAGCTTTTACCGGATCTACAATTACATAAAGCATAATCATACCAGTGAAGAAAATACCAAATAAAGGATATAACAATACTGGTTTAATACCTTCTAATGATTGCGGTAAACCACTGAATGCTTTCTTCAATAAGACTACTATATAACCTGCTAAGAAACCTGCAATTAATCCGCCTAAGAAACCTGCGCCATTATTAGCTGCGATAAATCCGCCAACCATACCAGGAGCAAAACCAGGACGGTCTGCGATACTCATTGCGATAAAGCCGGCCAATACTGGAATCATTAATCCGAACGCACTGCCGCCGCCAATATCCATCAATGCTTTTGCGAATGGATGGAAGGATGGATCCTCTGGATCAAATGCCTTAATACCGAACATGAAGCAGATTGCGATTAAGATACCGCCGCCAACAACGAACGGAAGCATGTTGGATACACCGCTCATTAAATGCTTGTAGAAGCCTGTACGCTCAGTTTTCGCTGCGCCGCCGCCTTGATTAGAGCCGCTGCTTTTATAAATAGGAGCATCTTGCTTCACCGCACGATCAAGCAGCTCTTGCGGCTTACGGATACCTTGTGCAACCGGAACTTGAATAACGTGCTTACCATCGAAGCGATTCATTTCAACTTGTTTATCAGCAGCTACGATAATAGCAGTTGCTTCCTGAATGTCCTGTGCTGTTAGTGCGTTTTTCACGCCGCTGGAACCGTTTGTTTCAACTTTAATATCAATACCCATTTCTTTTGCTTTTGCTTTTAAAGCATCAGCAGCCATATATGTGTGCGCAATTCCCGTCGGGCAAGCTGTTACAGCTAATACCTTTTTGCCAGAACCACCAGAACTAGAAGAAACTGTTTCTTCTTCTGCTGCTTCACGCTCTTGCTCATCAATTGCCGCTAACACATCATTTACTGTTGAAGCATTCTCAATCTTGCTACGGAATGCCGGGTTCATCAGCATAGAAGATAAACGCGATAATGTTTCTAAGTGTGCGTTATTCGCACCTTCTGGCGCAGCAATCATGAAGAACAAGTGGCTTGGCTGACCATCCAATGCCTCGTAGTCAACACCTTCCTTAGAACGTCCGAATGCAATTGCCGGCACTTTTACTGCACTTGTTTTTGCATGTGGAATTGCGATTCCTTCACCAATACCTGTTGTGCTTTGTGCTTCACGCGCCAAGATTGCTTCTTTAAATTTTGCTTTATCTGTTAATTTCCCAGCTTCATTTAGCTTATTTACAAGCTCATCAATTGCCGCCGCTTTCGTTTTCGCCTGCAGATTCAAAATTACTGTGCTGCTCGTTAAAAGCTCTGTAATTCTCATGTGAATCCCCCTTTATAGTTGAGTAACCGTGATTTCCGGTAATAGTTTCTCTACTTCCTCTTTTGTGCATAAATCGCTTGAGAAAGCTGTAGCACTGCCGCTTGCCACACCGTATCGGAAGCATTCCTCTAAAGCTTTTCCTTGTGTATATGCTGCTAAAAATCCACCGATCGTAGAATCTCCGGCTCCTACCGAGTTCTTGACTGTTCCTTTTGGCGCATTTGCGTATAAAATTTTATGATTTGTAATTAAAAGTGCACCTGCTCCCGCCATGGATACAATCACATTCTGAGTACCTGATTCTACAAGTCTTTTTGCGTATGCAATCGACTCTTCCTTACTTGTAATCGTGGTTTCAAACAGCTCGCCTAGCTCATGATGATTAGGCTTTATAAGGAATAGCTCTTCTTCGATGATTTCCTGTAAAGCTGGCCCGCTTGTGTCTGCTACAATCTTTACTCCCCGCGCTCTTGCTGCTGTCGCTAACGTTTTGTAGAAATCTGCTGGAACAGAAGATGGAAGACTTCCCGCTAATACGAAGATATCCCCTTCGTTCATAGCTTCCACTTTCTGTAACAATTCGTTAATCTGCTCCGTTTCAATCGTCGGACCTTGTCCGTTAATTTCTGTCTCATCTCCGGACTTTAGTTTCACATTGATACGTGTAGTTCCATTTGCTTTTACAAAATCATGATTCACTAGTTCCTTGCTTAATTCTTCGCGAATGAATTCGCCAGTAAACCCGCCGATAAATCCAAGAGCTGTATTTTCAACACCTAAGCGCTTTAATACTCTCGAAACGTTAATTCCTTTTCCTCCTGGATATTGCTCTGTACGTTTTGCCCGGTTTAAATCTCCTAACTGGATAGAATCCAATTCGACAACGTAGTCTATGGAAGGATTTAGTGTACATGTATAAATCATTTTTTCACAACCTCTATAAATGTTTTCTCTTTATATAGTTTCCACAGTTCTTCATCACATTCACTGGTGATTATGTTCGCTTCATGCAAATCTGCAATTTTGGAGAATGTGCTTTCGTTCCATTTCGTATGATCAGCCAACATATAAGCTTGCTGTGAAAGCTGAATAGCCAAACGCTTTAGGAATGCTTCTTCAGGGTCTGGTGTTGTATAACCATAAGTAAGATGAATGCCGTTTACACCGATAAAGCTTTTATCAAAGCTGTATTGTTCCATCCCCATCACAGCACCTCGTCCTACTAACGCGCGTGTTCTTTGCTTGACAAAGCCGCCAGTCAAATAGGTAGGAATGCTATTCTCCAGCAATGCCTCCAGATGGGTAATACCATTTGTAACGACAACCACATCTTTGGCTTCTATATAAGGAATCATTTGCAAGGTTGTTGTACCTGCATCTAAAAAGATACAATCACCATCTCGAATTAAACTCGCTGCATGCTTAGCAATCTCTAATTTTTCTTGCAAATTCTTGGTCGATTTCTCAGACACACTAGGTTCTTCCCTTTTCTGCTGAAGCAGTGCAGCGCCACCATGAACGCGTTTGAGCTTTCTTTGGCTTTCAAGCTGACTTAGATCCCTTCGAATTGTCGATTCAGATGAAGATGTCGCATCTACAAACTCCTGCAGCTTCACAACTTCTTGCTTCTCCAACAAATCAAGGATGATGCGATGTCTTTCTGCTGTCAGCACGTTCTCACCCCCCGAGTAAACAACTTATTGTTTACGCTTTCATCATACACTATAAATAAATTAAAATCAATCATAAACATTCAAAAACAACCAATTTAAATCAAAAAAAATGACGAATTTTATCGAAAAATCTCACACGATCGCAAAAAATAATCATAAACAATCATTTTTTTACCGCATATTGGAATTTTTGGATATTTTATCAAAAGAAAGCTTGCCGATTGGCGAGCCATGCTCTTAGGCGAAGACAGAGGCGTAGTTGCACTTATTTATTACTAAAATTTCCTTACATGTTAAACTCTATTCCAGATGGGAATTTACACTTTCTTAAAACACAAAAAAACTCTCCAACTGAATTGTTAGAGAGTTTAGATTCTATCACATTATTGTAACTGCCGATCTTCGTTTACTTCATAGGAAGCCGAACGGTAAATGTACTTCCTTCATTTAACGCGCTTGTTACACGAATTGTTCCTTGGTGGGCATCCACAATCCATTTTGCAATTGATAATCCGAGTCCGTGTCCGCCCATTTGTCGCGCGCGTGATTTGTCAACCCGATAAAACCGATCAAATACCTTCTCACAATCCTCCGGAGGGATACCAACTCCTGTATCCCGTACTTGCATAACAAACATCTTGTTTTGCTCTGTTCCTTCTGTAGATAGGCTTAGCTGTACTAAACCGTTATTCGGTGTATATTTGATTGCATTATCCAACAAAATATAAAGCAGCTGTTTCAATTTTTCTAAATCTGCGTATAGGTGGATGTCAGAAAACGCATGAAATTGAAGGCTAATATTTTTAGCAGCGGCAATCGGCTCTAACGATTGAACAATTGTTTCCGCATGCGTACGAAACTCAAATGAATCCCGGCGTACCTCAAGCGTACCTGAATCCGAACGTGCCAGCGTAAGCAAATCACCAATTAAGTTGGCCATCCGTTTGACTTCATCCTTCATATTCGCCAAAACATTCCGGGAAAACGGATCCTCTTCAATCGTTTCTTCCATCTCCAATGTATCGATAGATGATAATAAAACACTCAAAGGTGTGCGCAATTCATGAGAAGCATCCGCCACAAACTCCCTTTGTCTTGCGAAAGCATTCGCAATTGGAATCATCGTCCGTTTTGATAAAAAGTGACTAATCGCTAAGGCAACAATAAAAAATAAAAGGCCAATTCCACCAAGAACAAAGATTACCCATTTAAATATTTTCTCTTGTACTGACACATCTTTCCCGATATACAGAAACCCTACACATTTATTGTCAGAGTATATAGGACGCCCAACCATCATAATGTGCATCGTATGATTTTTCTCAAATTCTATGTGCCGTTCTTTTCCGGTCTCCAGACGTTTTACCTTTACATCTATATAGCGAATTTCTTCGTCGGTCGGCTCCCAGTTCTGCAAGGTTCCCAGCAAATCGTCCTGCATCCAAAGTATCACCTCATCTCCAACTAAGGCTTCGTCATTTACGCCTACTGCATCTACATAATCTACATAATAAAACAACAGGCTTTCGTTCGTAACAACCACATTCTCATTGACTGAACCTGGTCCAGACGCTTTCTTACTTTGGAAAAATTCCTTCTTAATAGCGGTAATCTCCCTTGATGCCAGTTCTTTCATTTGTCTTTCCTGCTGCGTGAAGATGATGTTATATAATAATGCATACACCAACGCAATGAACAGAACAAGAAACAGCACCAGTACCCCGCTGTACAGCAATGTCAGTCGATTTTGCGTACGGGAAAATACATCCTTTCTCGAGAGCAGGTTTTGAAAATAGCTTTTAATCTTCAATTTTGTATCCCACCCCGCGGATGCTTTGGATTACATCCTGTTGTCCAAACACATCAAGCTTTTTTCTCAGCAATTTCACAGTAGCATCCACAATTTTCAATGATACATCGGCATCATATCCCCATACACGATCTAAAATAAGTTCACGGGGCAGTACTTGTCCTTTATTCTGCACTAGCAAATCAAGCAAACCAAATTCACGAGGGCTAAGCAAGATCTCTTCTTCTCCCTGACGAATCACACGGTTTGTTCGGTCCAGTTCAAACGAACCAAGAGAAACACAATCGCCAACAATTGGCACATATGCTCTACGTGTTAACGCTCGAAGCCGCGCCAACAGCTCAGCAAGTTCAAATGGCTTTACTAAATAATCATCGGCTCCTGCATCCAATCCTTCTACACGATCCTCTACTGTATCCTTTGCCGTTAGCATTAAAATGGCTCCTGAATAACCGTCCTTGCGCAAGCGGCGACATACCTCTGTGCCGTCCCCACCCGGCATCATCCAGTCTAAAATCAATATATCATAACGAGAAGATTTAGCGTAATCATAAGCATCTCCTCCCTCTTGCACCCAATCTACTTGATAACCGCCTTTTTTCTTTAACATGTGAACAACAAGTTCTCCAAGACGTACATCATCTTCTGCCAAAAGTATATTCATCCCAAACCTCTCCTTTTTAGCCGTACATTCTTTCATTATACTAACAACTTTTAATGAAAAAAAGGTGAAAGACCCGTTATGTTTTATACAGACTTGTGTAAAACGGAGAGAAGAGCATCGATAGAGTTCGAGTGATCACAATCTGATTGCTCATAAGCTATCCTTACGTTAAAGAAAACTCGTCGAATGGCCTCCCAGCTAGAAATTTATTCTTTCTTAAAGTGTAAGAAAAGCGGCTGACCCAAAAGCCCTTAAATAATGAAAATTAACGAAATTAGGTGAAATAGAACGCCGTTGAAAACCCTTGATTTTGCTGGATTTTCAACGGTGATCTATTTTTCCATTTCAGCTCAAAAAGAGATATTTCCCCTTTTGGTATACTTGCTTAAAGTGAGAGTAAGGGCATATCCGATCCTTTCATTGCGCATACACATTTCCATCCAGAAGCCACGGTACAAACTCTACAGCTTTTGCTTGATCAGGAAACTTCTCTTTAATCGCCTTTGCAAGCTCCTCCGTACTGCTTCCCTCT
Source organism: Ectobacillus sp. (assembly GCA_041640875.1). Classification (GTDB taxonomy): domain Bacteria; phylum Bacillota; class Bacilli; order Bacillales; family Bacillaceae_G; genus Ectobacillus. The sequence continues at coordinate 44,938 of JBEPZN010000015.1, forward strand.
TTGTAAATACCTAGTTGCTTGGCTACGCTCTTTATTTTTGCTTCTTGTACCTCATTGAAGAGCTGAAATAGTCCTTTTCCGTACATTGAAACACCGAGTTCTTGCGCCTGTACAATCATTTTTGCTTCAGATACTTCCTGCGCAATTGCCTCTAGCTCTTTATTCGCTGTCTCAATGCCTAACGACTTGGCCTCGTTCATCAAATTCGTACGATATAATTCCTTAGCGTCAGCACTTGCATCACTATCTGCGGCAGTAACCCAAAATACTTCCTGTATCATTCTTTTCTCCGCCAATTCTTGTGTTAACGCAGAAATGGTTTTTCCTTCCGTAGAAATCCCTATCGCTTCTGCTTCCTGCTTCAGCTTCTTTTTATAAATTTCCTCAGACAGCTCCCCTGCCCCTTTCCCATCTGTTTCAATGCCAAGGCTCTCCGCTTCTTCTCGCAGCTCCTTATCCTGAATCTCCTTCTCTAAAGCAAGAACATCCTTTCCCTCCGTGCTAATTCCTAACCTCACCGCTTCCTCCTTTACTGCATTTTCATCTACAGTATGAGTATCCTCAATATTCATTTCAACTGTCTGTGCATCTTCTTTCTGCTCAGTCAAACTGACATTCCCACCAGCGGTTCCAAGCGTGAGAGCTGTACTTATAGCAAGCAGCAATCCTTTCATGTTCATCGATCTCCTTTTCTAACTATGTTCTGTCCCCGTTTATGTAAAGAAAACTCGCCGATTGAAAAGCCGTGCCCTTGGAGGCATAGTTGCATTTACATTGTATTCCTAAAATTTCTTGCTACGCCGAATTGTCTTCCAGCTAAAAACTTATACTTCTTAAGGTGAAATAAAAAACTTGTCTATCAAAAGCAAGAAAACGAAGTGATGCACCAGGCAAATACTTCGTTTTTCTTCGTTATCCATGTCGAAGCGCTTGAATTGGGTGCAGCTTTGATGCTTTATTCGCTGGGAATACTCCAAAGATAACTCCGACAACAAGAGAGAATAAAAAGGCTAGCAGCATTACATTCGTAGAATAAACAACTGTCATGCTTGCAGCACTAGAAAGAATCTTTGTAATTAGAAGTCCTAATCCCACTCCGATTAACCCTCCCATTGCACTTAATACAACTGCTTCAATTAAAAACTGCAACAAAATGTGCTTTCGCTTCGCACCAATTGCTTTTCGAATTCCAATTTCCTTCGTTCTCTCAGACACAGAGACGAGCATAATATTCATAATTCCAATACCGCCTACTAACAAGGAGATACTTGCAATTCCTCCGAGCAGCAGCGTCATCGTTCCTGATACGGAGGTCATTGTATCCATTACATCCTGCTGGTTCACAACGCTATAATTATCACTGCTATCTGGGAACAGTGTCGCTAATAGACGCTCTACTTGCATTTGAGCAAAATCAAGCATTTGTTCATTTTGTGCCTCTACATAAAGCGTTTGAATCGATGTACTTTTGACCACTCGTTGTGCTGTGCTAATTGGCATTAACACAACAGAGTCACCAGAAGTTCCGAGTGAGCTTCCTTCAGATTGTAGGACACCAACAACCTTGTACGATGTACCATTTACTTTAATATATTCTCCAACTGCATTTGACGCACCAAATAGAGTCTCAGCTGTCGAAGAACCAAGCACAACAACCTTTTGGCGATACTCTACATCGATATCTGTCAAGAAGCGGCCTTGACTTAATTCCATACTACGAATCGTTTGATAGGAAGCAGTTGTACCCGTTAATGATACCTGAGTAGAGGTTTGACCATTTTTCAGTGTCACACGACCAGATACAACTGGAGAAACATCAGAAACAGTGTCTAGGTCACTGAATTGCTCAACATCATCGAGCTTCAGCTTTACATCATCTGTACTAATGATATTGACCGTTAATTGATTCGTTCCAAGGCTATTAATTTGATCGGTTACCGATTTACTAGAACCCTGCCCAATCGCAACAAGAACAATAACAGAGGAAACACCGATAATAATACCGAGCATTGTAAGAAAGGCGCGCAGCTTATTGCTTTTAATACTGCGCATCGCCATTTTGATAGATTGTGTCAAACCCAAGTAACTCACCTCCAACCTCTACTAGCTGCTTTTCTTCAAATAGCTGTCCATCCTGAATACGCACTCTGCGCTTTGCCTGCAGCGCAACCTCGGGGTCATGCGTAATTAATACAATGGTGTGACCTTGTTCATTTAAATCCTGCATAACCTTCATAATTTCCTTACTTGTTTTGCTATCTAATGCACCAGTTGGCTCATCGGCAAGCAAAATCGGCGGATTGCCAGCAAGTGCGCGGGCAATCGCTACACGCTGCTGCTGTCCTCCTGATAATTGTGTCGGTAAATGATGTGCGCGGTCGCGCAAGCCAACCTTGTCTAACGATTCATAAACTCTATTTTGCCGTTCCTTCGCTGGAACACCTCGATATAAAAGCGGCAGCTCTACATTCTCATACGCCGTCAGCTTCGTTAAGAGATTAAAATTCTGAAAGATAAAACCGATTTTATTGTTTCGCACCTCAGCCAACTGGCTATCATTCATCCTTTCAACCTCTTCTCCATCAAGGAAGTATCTTCCTGAATCAGGCCGGTCTAGGCAGCCAATCATATTCATAAAGGTTGATTTCCCTGAGCCGGACGGACCCATGATGGATACAAAATCTCCCTCTTGAACCGTGAGTGACGCTTCATTTAGCGCCATCACGATTTCACCGCCTAACTCATATTTTTTCAACATTTTTTCAATTTTAATGATAGACTTGGTCACTTTATTGACCCCCTCTACCTGATGGTGCGCTGCCTTGCGTGCCGCCACTTTGCATACCACGATTCATACTGTCGCCTCCTCCAAAGCCGCCCATCATCATACCTTGGCCTTGCTGCGCATTTGTTGAAGAAGATGACTTAACTGCAGGCAATTGTACCGTTTCACCTTCTGCTAATCCTTCTGTGATCTCAACATATGTGTCGTTGCTAATACCTGTTTGCACTGTTTTTTGAGAAGCAGCTGCTTGTGTATTTGTATTACTAGATGCCTCAGAAGCTGTTGTTGATGCTTCTCCCGTTAAAACAAATTTTTGATCTCCTCGTGTGCGTACTGCTTCAATTGGTACGTATAATACGCCGTCCTTGCTTTGTGTCAAAATGCTCGCTTCTGCTGTCATACCAATTTTCAGATTGTCAGATTTATCTAAATGCACGGTTACATTAAATGTTGATACACCATTAGAAGATGTTCCTTCATTTGCTACTGCTGTTACTGTTCCCGTATAGTCTGTATCCTCAAATGCACTTACCGCTATTGTTGCTGTTTGTCCAACTGCAATTTTGGAAATATCAAGCTCATCTACACCAACTACGACCTGTAAATCACTATAATTTGTAATGTGTGCTACAACATTTCCTTCTTGTACTTTGTCATCAGCTGCCACATTGATAGCAGTAATAGTACCTGCTGCTGGCGCTGTAATTGGATCTGTATCACCTGTAAATGTGACAAGCTCTTGTCCCGCAGCTACTACATCTCCTGCAGCTACAAGCACCTCATCAACTGTATCTGCTGCCTCTGCTGTAATGTCTGAATTTGTTACAGATTCAAGCGTACCAGAACCGCTTACATGCACTTCAATTTTTCCTTTTTGTACAGTTGCTGTTGACGCTTGTACAGCTTGTACTGGTGTTGAACTTCCCTTTAAGAAGTACCATGTGCCACCTCCGACTGCACCGACTAATAAAATAATAATAACAATCCACTTTTTCAAAATTTCTTCTCCTTTCTGTTTTTCACGTTTTTGTTTTATTGTTATTGCCTTACTCACATGGTTGTTGCTTTTTCATTCACCCTCCTGCTTCAAAACTTTTGGAAACTTGCTTCTTGCTATTTCCTAAAAGTACCTGTCTCATAGATATCCAAAATATTTCGTTTCCCTCCACTCTGCTTTATAATGTTGTTACACATTGATGATGAGGAGGAGAAATATTGAGTAAAATAGAACGGCTCGTATCCGTCTGTTCTCTTGACTGTCCCGATACGTGCAGTCTTATTGTAGAAAAGGTTGATGAAAAAATAGTGAAAGTTACAGGAAATCCTAAGCATCCAATTACGAAGGGTGTGATTTGCCATAAAGTGCGCCATTCGCCGGATAAAATTCACCATCCAGACCGTTTGCTATATCCATTAAAACGTGTTGGAGCAAAAGGGGAGGGAGCCTTCAAACAAATTTCTTGGGAAGAAGCGTACGCAGAAATAAAAGAAAAATTTACTGCCATTATCAAGGAATATGGAGCAGAAGCAATATTGCCGTATAGCTTCTACGGTAATATGGGAGTAATTAATACAGAGGGAATGGATCGCCGCTTCTTTCACCGTCTTGGTGCGAGTCAGCTCGAGCGAACTATTTGCAACGCTGCTGGTTCTACTGGCTATATGTATACAATGGGAAAAAGCGCAGGGGTTGACCCAGAAGATACGGTTCACAGCAAACTTATCATTATTTGGGGCTGCAACCTGCTCAGCACAAATATGCATCAAGCCATGTTCCTAACCGAGGCACGAAAAAAAGGGGCAAAAATTGTTGTGATTGATGTGCACGAAAATCGAACTGCCAAATGGGGAGATTGGTTTATCCCAATTCAGCCGGGAACAGATGCAGCACTGGCGCTTGGCATCATGCACGTATTAATAGAAGAAGATTTGTTAGATAAAGCCTTCATTGATGCCTACACAGTCGGGTTTGAACAGCTTCGTGAACAAGCTCGGGACTATACACCAGAAAAAGTAAGTGCTCTGACTGGCGTTAGCGTAGAAGATATAAAAAAGCTCGCCCGTCTATATGGAACAACGACACCATCTTTTATCCGTATCGGTAATGGGTTGCAGCATCACGATAACGGCGGAATGATTGTTCGCGCAATTTCCTGCCTTCCTGCCTTAACGGGACAGTGGAATCATCAAGGCGGCGGTGCAGTAAAGGGGAATAGCTCATTCAGCTCCTTTAACAGCTTTCTGCTTGAGCGGCCAGATTTAATGCCCAAGCCAGCACCCCGCACAATCAATATGAATCAGCTAGGCCGTGCACTTTTAGAGACAACCGAACCTCCTGTGAAGGCGCTGTTTGTCTATAACTGTAATCCCGCACAGGTTACGCCTGAACAAACAAAGGTACGGAACGGCTTGCTGCGTGATGATTTATTTACTGTTGTGCATGAATTATTTATGACAGATACAGCTAAATATGCTGATCTTATATTGCCGGCAACGAGCTCGTTTGAAAATCTGGATTTATTCTCATCTTATTGGCATTTATACATTATGTTAAACGAGCCTGTATTACAGCCGCAGGGGGAAGCAAAATCGAACTTCACACTATTTAAAGAATTAGCAGAACTTATGGACTTTGAAGAAGCTTGCTTCCAAGATTCAGAGGAGGATATGATTCGACAGGCGCTGGACAATCCACGCAACCCGCATTTGCTCGGCATTACGTACGAAGGCTTGCGCCAAAATAAATGGTTGCGTGCCCAAACAAACCATGTCGCGCCAGCTTATCAAAATCCGCCAACCCCATCCGGAAAGATTGAACTATTTTCAGAGTCGTTAGAGCAGCAAGGCCTTTCTCCTCTTCCTGTTCACGTTCCGTTACAGGATTCCAAGTACCCGCTTCGCTTCGTACCGGGACCAAATCATCAGTTTTTAAATACAAGTTTGGCGAACCTGCCGAAGCTGCAGAAACTGGAAGGACGACCTGTTGTCTACTTAAATGCGGAAGATGCACAATCACGCAGCATCCAGGATGGAGACATCGTAAAAGTATGGAACGACCGCGGTTCCTGCAAGCTCATTGCAAGTGTTGGCCAAGCGGTTCTGCCAGGAGTAGCTGTCACACAAGGTCTTTGGTGGGAGGATGAAGAGCTCGGCTATACTTCTGTCAACACTCTAACACCTGATGCGCTTTCTGATATTGCCAATGGGGCTACGTTTTTTTCTGGAACAGTAGAGGTGGAAAAAGCACAACTTTAAACTGTAAGGAAATTATTTTCTATATATGATAACCTGCTAGAATTTTTACCGTCTGCCTGCGGTTCTCAACTCAAAAAGGACTACGTTAAAAAGGTACTGATAATTCCTTTTAAACGTAGTCCTTTTATTTCATAGTGAAGTTTCTCCCAAACTATAAATCTCCTCATTGTGTCGAACAACTTCTTATCTAAAAATTTAGACTCACTTAAAGAATAAAAAAGGAATTTTAGTATAAATGAACAAGCAACCTCTCTTCTATATGAATATATATAAGAATAAAATTGGAGGTGAAAACGGAAATGACACAATCTCAATTTACTCTTTCCCTACTTGGAAGCGGTGGGGGCGTTGCTAAAGCTATTCTCGCTCTTCTCAATCAAGCCGCTCAAGATGAAAAGGACCCTATCTATCCTTATATAAAAAACTGCACGATTCACGCGATTGATATGAATCAAAAACCGCTATCCTACTACAACAGCTTTTGCAGCGCTCTGCAGGACAAGCTCGTTTTGCATGAGTTTGATTTAGCTGACTCCTCCCTATTTCGTACTCATTTACAGCAAATAAAGCCAAATATTGTCATAGACGTGTCATGGGCTGACACTATTGAAATGCTCACATGCTGTAATGAATTTGGCACTCATTATATTAACACTGCCTTAGAATGCCCTGCTGTGGATAATAATGAGGCAATTGAGCGATTCGGCTTACTCGAACGGTATCGTATATTTGCACAACATAAGGATAACTTTAAAAATAGTACAAGCATTATCGGCTCTGGTATGAATCCTGGAGTTGTACAATGGATGATGCTGCATCTGATGCAGCAATTCCCTGAAGAACAACCTGTCGCATGCTATATTGTTGAACATGATACGTCTTTTTATAAAGATACTACACTCGCTCAAGAACAAACCATTTATACAACATGGTCTCCTGAATGCTTCCTTGACGAGGCAATCCTCAACTATCCCCTCTTCATGAAACAACATATCCCAGTTGTGCTGCACCAGGATGTATACCAACAGGAATTTAAAGTAACATTAGGTGATATCCAATTTTATGGCTGTCTTATGCCGCACGAGGAAGTGGTCAGCTTAGGAGAGTGGTTCGATGGAGAAATTGGCTTTCTTTACAGAGTCAATGACCATACAACGAATGCCATTCGCAATAACCTTAAAACCGTAGATGATTTATGGGACTGGAAGCATAAGGTGGTGCTTCCCAATGACGGTGAATTAACAGGCGCTGACCTCATCGGAATTCTTCTTGTATATAGTGATAAGGAGCGTTTTATCTATAATGTAATCGACAGTGATGCGATGTATACACGCTTCCATACTAACGCAACATACTTTCAAGTTGCATGCGGGGTGTATGGAGCACTTGCCTCATTAACATTAGACTCACTGCCAGTCGGCTGTTATGTTGTAGATGATTTGCTTCGCCGTACATCCTCTCGATACGGTCAGTATGTATCCTATTACATGAAGGATTTTGTCCTTGGGGAAAACCTAAAAACGGACGGACTGTTATTTGATCGCATGAAAAGGATAGAGCCATAAGCTTGCTTTAACAATTTAAGTTTTAGTATTTAAAAGAACGTGCGCAAGCTTTGGCCGCGTTCCTTTTATTTTTATCCTCTTCTACATAAATCCTTCCTTAACATATTTTGAATACAAGTTTGGCGAATCTGCCGCAGCTGCAGAAACTAGAAGGACGACCTGTTCATAAAGCTAGTTCGTCGAATTGCTTCTTAGCTGAAAATACCTTCTTAAAAATTTAAAAATAGAGTTAGTATAAATGAACAAGCACTTTATCTTCTATCGAATATATATAAATGATAGGAGGTGAAACAACAATGACACAATCTCAACTTACACTTTCATTACTTGGAAGCGGCGGCGGGGCTGCAAGAGCAATCCTCTCCCTTTTAAATCAAGCCTCACAAGATGAACATGATCCAATTCATTCTTATATCAAACATTGCAAGATTCATTTGATTGACATCAAACAAAAACCAAGAGCATATTACGAAGCCTTTTGCAGCGCACTCTCGGACAAGCTCATTCTGCACGAGATCGATTTATCTAATTTAGCCTTATTCCGCCAGCATCTGCAAAGCGCTGGGCCAACCATTGTAATAGACGTATCAAGAGCCGATACTGTTCAAACGCTATCTTGCTGTGATGAGTTCGGGGCTCACTATATTAGCACTGCTTTAGAATCTGCAGATGAAAATGAGGCAACTGCACGATTTGGGCTCCTAGAACGCTACCGTAGTTTTATAGAAAATAAGGAAGCCTTCCAAAACACAACAAGCATTATTGGCTCTGGCATGAACCCTGGAGTTGTCCAATGGATGGCACTGCATCTCATGGGGCAATCTCCTGAAGAAACTCCCCTTGCCTGCTACATCGTGGAACAAGATACAACCTTTTATAAAGATACAAACCTAGTTCAGGAACACACGATTTACACAACATGGTCCCCTGAAGGATTCCTTGATGAAGCAGTCCTCAATTACCCGCTCTTTATGAAACAGCAGATTCCCGTTATGCTGCATGACGATGTATATGCTCAAGAATTTAAAGTGACGTTAGGAAATATTCAATTTCATGGCTGCTTGATGCCACATGAAGAGGTGATTAGCTTAGGTCAATGGTTCAACGGAGAGGTTGGTTTTCTTTATAGAATAAATGACCACACAACGAATATTGTTCGGAGTAATCTGGAAAACGCAGATGCCCTATGGAGCTACCCACGTAAAATGCTTCTGCCAGATCAGAACGAATTAGTCGGTGCCGATCTCGTCGGTGTTTTGCTCGTATACAACGATAAAGAACGTTTTATGTACAATATGATTAACAGCAGTGCGATATATAAACGCTATCACACAAACGCAACATACTTTCAAGTTTCATGCGGTGTTTACGGAGCAATCTCCTCATTATTGCTCGATTCATTACCAACCGGCTGTTACGCTGTAGACGAGCTGCTTCGTCACACTTCTTCTCGTTACGGTCAGTACTTATCCTATTACATGAAAGATTTTGTCCTTGGAGAAAACCCAAGAACAGACGGGCTGTTATTTGATCGTATGAAAAGAATGGAGCCATAAGCTTGCTTTAACAATTTAAATTTTAGTACCTAAAAGAACGTGTGCAAGCTTTAGCCACGTTTCTTTTATTTCACTGTAAAAAAGATAGTCCATAAAAATCCTGAACTTCGGGATTTTTATGGACTACTTCATTTTTCAACAACGTGAGTACTGTGATTACAGTCCTGTTTTTTCGCTAATATAACAGCGCGCCTTCAACGCATATTCAAGAGGATTTGCTAATGCTGGATCCTGTTCAGCTTCAACAACAAACCAGCCTTTATAATCAGAAGCTGCAAGTGTTGTAAACACTTCCTCAAACTCGATACCACCGTCGCCTGGAACAGTGAAAGCCCCTGCCTTTACTGCCTGCAAAAAGCTTAAATCCTCTTCCTTCACACGAGCCACCACTTCTGGGCGGATGTCTTTTAAATGAACGTGCTTAATACGAGGAAGGTGTTTTTTCAATACATGAATTGGATTCTCTCCTGAGAATACGAGATGCCCTGTATCAAACAACAAGGAAACAAGCTTCGGATCTGTTAGCTCCATCAACTTATCGATTTCTTCTGTTGTTTGAATCCCTGTTCCCATATGATGGTGGAATACAATATCCATATCCTTCTCTGCAGCCAGCTCACCAAGGCGATGCAAGCCATCTACTAACAGCTTCCACTCTTCTTCTGTAAATACAGGCTTTGCTTTGTAAACAGGCACCGCTTGACCTTGCACGCTTTTGCCTTGCTCCGATACAACAATAACCTTCGCACCCATCGCATGTAAGAAATCACGATGCTCGATGAATGCCTCTACCGTTTTCTCTAGAGGTTTTGTTGTCAAAAATGCACTGAACCAAGCGCTTGCGATTTGCAATCCCCGAAGCGATAACGCCTTTTTCAGTACCTCTGTATTACGGGGGTACTTATTTCCTACTTCGCTCCCAGTAAATCCTGCTAGCGCCATTTCACTTACGCATTGCTCAAATGTATTCTCGCCGCCAAGCTCCGGAAGATCATCATTTGTCCAAGCAATTGGAGCGATTCCTAGTTTGATTGTATTTTCTTTAAACATATCTATTCCCTCTCCCTAGTAGCGTCTCGCTTTTTGTTTGTTGCTTTCTTTATACGCATAAGCAGCTTGGATACTTTCGCTCCTCGGCACTTCCGCAATTCCTGCACGCCACCATGCGTCATTGTTTTTGGCAATTAACTCATTTTCCCAAAAGCGGCACTATTGAATTTGTTTACTAGCTTTTTACTGTTTCATGCTCAATCTTAACAGGACGTCCTGTTAGGAAGGCTTCCCTTGCAGCCTTTGCAATTCGCTCCGCCTGCAAGCCGTCGTTACCAGTGCAAAGCACCTTTTCACCTGCTAGGATTGTCTTTGCAAATTGTGTTACTTCTTCGATATATGCTTGTGTATAACGCTCAAGGAAGAAATACAATGGCTTATCTTTAGCAGTTCCATTTACGGTTGATACTTCCACCGTTGTTGGGCGGCAGTTGTCAGCTACTGCTACTCCCTTTTCACCAAACACTTCTACGCGCTGATCGTAGCCATAAACAGCTTGGCGGCTATTATCAATCACACCTAGCGAACCGTTTGCAAATTTCAATGTAACAATGGCAGTATCAATATCTCCAGCTTCGCCAATCGCAGGATCAACTAAGACCGTTCCTTGGGCAGATACTTCCACTACTTCACTATTCATTACATAACGTGCCATATCAAAGTCATGAATCATCATGTCCATGAACAGGCCGCCTGAAGTAAGAATGTAATCAATGCTTGGTGGCTGTGGATCTCTAGATGTGATTTTCAGAATATGAGGCTGTCCCACTTCTCCTTGCTGTACAAGATCACGTACCTTTTTAAAGTTTGGATCAAAGCGGCGATTAAAGCCGACCTGCAGCTGCACTCCCTCCTCTTCTACTACACGCAGCGCTTCGATTGTCTGCTCTGCAGAGAAGCTAACTGGCTTTTCGCAGAAGATATGCTTCTTCGCACGCGCTGCCTCTTGAATAATTTGTGCATGTGTGCTTGTTGGAGAGCAAATAAATACCGCATCAATTTTAGGATCTGCCAATAAATCCTGGTAATTTGTTGTTAGAACAGAAATTCCTTTGCTAACAGCCCATTCTTGTAAATGATCTACGACTACATCTGATACTGCTTTAATTTTCACTTGCGGAATTGTTAAAAGGTTATCTACATGTAATCTTCCAATACGTCCTGCACCAATAATTCCTAATGTAACTGTGTTCATACTCTTACCCCTTTTCGCTTTTTAAATATTTTCTTGAAATCTACTATTCTCCTGCAAAAGCTCGTAATCCCTAACCCATATATGAATAAGTTTCTTTATAAACTGTCCGAGTCTTAAAGCGTTTCCAAAATAATGATTGGTGATTTATGCATTTTTTATTTCTACAATAAGTCACCCTTCGTATCCATAACCGTCCAGTTTATAGAAAAACTTTACTCTCGAAATATTCTCATCATGCAATTGATTTTTTTGATGTTATCTCTGCTTCAATTTCCTCTAATGACTTCCCTTTAGTTTCTGGAACAAATTTAAGGACAAAGAGAAATGCTACTATACCAATTACCGCATAAACGAGGAACAATACACTAGATCCTAAACTCTCTAATAACACTGGGAAGGACAGCGATACAGCAACATTAGCTAACCATAAGCATGTACTTGCAAATCCAATAGCAGTTCCTCTTATTTTTAACGGGAATATTTCAGCAAGAACAACCCACGCAACCATTCCCCAGCTCGCTGAATACGCTACCATAAATAAGCATAAACAACCTAATAGTAACCAGCTCGGCGCCTGAAAAAGTAATGTACTAACTCCTAATATCCCCAGTGCCAAAGACATTCCTATATTCCCAATAAGCATCAACATTTTGCGACCTAATCTATCTATTAATACAGTTCCAATTACTGTGAACAGTACATTAATTATACCTATCCCAATCGTTCCAGCGATTGCACTAGATGCTCCAATACCCGAATCTATCAAAATAGTCGGTGTATAATAAATAATTGTGTTTGTTCCTATTACTTGCTGAAAGATTGCCACACCTACTCCAATCAAAAGAATCGGGCGCATTAATGGAGAAAACAGTTCAGATAATGGCACCTTTTCTACTGACTTTAATGCTTTTATACTTTTTATTTCCAAATCTATTTCATCAGAATCTCTTGTTAAGAGCAGTACTCTGCGTGCTTCTTCTTCTCTTTCATTTTGTAATAGCCAACGAGGGCTTTCTGGCATAAATAACATACCAATCATTAGAAGAAGAGATGGAACAACAGCTAATAATAGCATCCAATCCCAACGACCAGATGAAGAGAACACATAATTAATAACATAAGCCATCAGAATTCCTAGTGCGTTCATTAATGTATTTAGAGAAGCTACTCTTCCACGAATTGCAGCAGGAGCCATTTCAGATAGATATAATGGAACAATTGCGGATGCTCCACCCACAGCAACACCTAATACTATTCTAAATAGCACCAAGATCTCTACATTCGGCGAAAGTCCTGTTCCAATTGCCCCAATGGAAAAAAGTACGCCTAACCAAATAATCAATTTCTTTCTTCCAATACGATCTGCCAAAGTCCCGCCAAATGCAGCCCCTACTAATGCTCCTATTAGCACTCCACTTACCACTAACCCTTCCATGAAAGGAGTTAGTCCTAAATCTTCCTTTATGAAAATTAAAGCACCCGAAATTACTCCTGTATCATATCCAAAAAGCAATCCACCTAAAGCTCCAAAAAAATAGATTACATTAATATAGACTTTTTTTGATTTCATAATGGAACCCCTTGCCGAATATTTTTTTACCTTATATTACATTTTTGTAAGAACCATGTTTTATAGCGCTTTCATATTTTCCATCACTCATCCTTTCTTTCTATCCCCACCCCAACAAAAAAAGAAAGAACTTTCCTTAAAAAAAGAATTAATCATAAAGCTACATTGTTCCAAACCCTTTATTAATCAATGGTACAAACAATTGAACCCTCGATCAATTACGATCAACACTATTGAAATTAATTATATTCGCTTCATAAAGGAAAGCTCTTTCTTAAATATGAGTTTATCCTCAAAGATGATAATTGTCAATAATTTTTAAAACATTTCATAAATATAAAGAAAGATCCTATAAACCTAGATTTTTGCAGACTTAATCATTTAGGTCCCTTTATAATTCCACTGAATTATTTTATTTGTCGCTATGATTCAACAATAAACAAAAGAAAGCACTTTCCTTTTTGCTCATAATAGTAGCTCGTGTCGCATAAAAGAAAACTTGCCGATTAGCGAGTCCTGCTCTCGGGCGAAGACAGAGGCGTAGTTGCGCTTATACTGTATTCCTAAAATTTCCTACTACGTCGAACGGCTTCCCGGCTAGAAATTTATACTTTCTTAAACTAAAATAAGCTTAGGAAAACCTAAGCTCTACTTTTGCGCTAATTTCACTGCTAATTTTTTAACTACGATATTATTTTTATGAAAATGCTTAGTATTCATTCTCTTGCACCTCACAACGAAGCCCGTCTTCAAGCTCCCTCTTCATCCTTCCGATCCTTCTTTAACATATGATAGTATGTAAACAACAGACATCCTACCGCAAGCCCGCTACATATATATTGAAAAATCCTCATCATATCCATAAGAATGCCTCCGTTATCCAGTAATAAGATATTCTTATTTTCCTTATTTTTGAAAACATTATACAGACTACACCACTCAAATTCCTAATGTTCACAAGTTGTTCATATTAAAGGCATATCCGATTTCACTTTCGCAAAATCAATCTTGTATAATGAAAACGATGCAAGTTCGTTTTCTCCCCCGACTTGAGGTTGGAACGACTTGTGTGTATTCTAAATAAAGACAAATATAGCGAAGGAGACTATTACTCATGAACAGTACAAACAATCGTCCGACAACGAGCAAGAACTACACAGCTGTTGTTGTTACCCTATCAGTTGTCGTAAACGTCTTAATTCTATTGCTATTCTTCTCACCCATTGGATATCAGGGAGAAGTAACATTTGATATTAAGATTTTCCCGCGCTTGAATGCTATTTTTAACAGCTTTACATTCATCTTTTTACTTGTAGCTTTGTACGCCATTAAAAAACGGAATATAACACTACATAAACGCTTTGTGTTAGCTGCCTTTACAACAACACTTTTGTTCGCTGTTTCCTATTTGACGTATCATTATTTATCAGTCGAAACAACTCGTTACGGCGGAGAAGGATTCATGCGTTCCTTCTATTTCTTTATTTTAATTACACATAGTGTGTTAGCGGCTATTATCGTTCCGCTTGCGCTCTTCTCCCTTGTGTGGGGCTGGACAAACCAGCTTGACAAGCATCGAAAAATCGTACGCTGGAGCATGCCGATTTGGTTGTACGTTAGCTCAACAGGTGTACTGGTATACCTGTTAATTTCTCCCTATTATTAATGCTAAGACAGTGCTTCCGTATGGCAGCACTGTCTTAGCATTACTTTTTATTTCTGCTCGCAATATCAAGCCAAACCGCCAGAATTAAGATACCTCCTTTTACAATATACTGCCAGAATGCCTCCATTCCCATTAAAGACATTCCGTTATCAAGAGACGTCATAACAAGCGCGCCGATGATAGCTCCAAGAATTGTCCCTGTACCGCCCATAAGAGATGTTCCGCCGATTACACAGGCTGCAACTGCGTCCAATTCAAAGTTTTGCCCTGCTGTAATCGTTGCAGATGTTAAGCGAGATGTTAGGATAAGAGCTGCTACAGCGGACAATAAACCTGTTAGTATAAAGAGAATCATTGTACGGCTTTTAATATTAATACCTGATAGACGAGCCGCCTCAGGATTCCCGCCAAGTGCATAAATATGGCGGCCAAATGTCGTTTTTGTTGAAATAAAGCTAAAAATTAATGCAATGAGAATAACAAAGATAATTGGAAATGGTGTTCCTTTATAGCTGTTCATCACATATACGAATGCAATAATAAGAAAGCTAGATAATGCAAGCTTTGCCATATCCAAACCGAACGATGCAACTTCAAATCCATATTTCTGACGGGATTTGCGTTTTCTGAACATAGAAACAGCTAACGCCACAATTACTATGATCGCCAAAATTGTTCCAAATGCATTTGTGAAATATGCGTTTCCAATCGCTACAAAGTTTGGATCAGAAATTGAAATGGTTGTTGAGTTTGTAATAGCCATTAATAAACCGCGGAATATCATCATACCGCCAAGCGTTACGATAAAGGCAGGAATTGCACGATATGCGACAAGCCATCCCTGCAATAAACCAATAAGAATTCCTGCTGCAAGTGTACCAATGATTGCAACAATTGTCGGCAAGCCCATCCAGTTGCTTAAAATAGCTGCAACGCCGCCTGTTAAACCTACGATAGAGCCGACAGACAAATCAATATGCCCAGCTACGATGACCAGTACCATACCAATTGCTAGAATGGATGTTACAGACATTTGCGTAAATAAGTTTGATAAGTTACGCGCAGTTAAAAATGTATCATTTAAGAATGAGAATAAAATCCAGATACCTACTAATGCAATGATCATCGTGTAAGCACGAACATCAAATTTTCCAAAGATATTTTTTGGACTTTGCTGCTTAATCGTCTCTTTTTGAGCAATTACTGCTTTCGCTTCCATTTCTTATTTCCCTCCTGTTGCTGCCTGCATAATATTTTCCTGATTTGCTTCTTCACGCTTTAGTTCTTTTACGAATTTCCCTTCATTCATAACGAGAATACGATCGCTCATACCAAGAACCTCTGGAAGCTCAGAAGAAATCATGATGATCGCAACACCGTCTTCTACAAGCTGATTCATTAAGTTATAAATTTCATATTTTGCCCCAACATCAATTCCGCGTGTTGGTTCATCTAAAATTAAAATTTTTGGCTTCGCCATCATCCACTTTGCTAATACGACCTTTTGCTGATTCCCGCCCGAAAGAGAACCGACTCTTGTTTCAAGTGATGCAGTCTTCGTCTTCAAATCCTTCGCATATTTTGCACTCCACTTAATTTCTTCATTACTATTCATCACACCAAGCTTACTAATTGCAGGTAGACTCGCTAATGTTGTATTTGTTTTTACATCCATCCCAAGCACCAGACCAAGCCGCTTCCGATCCTCTGTTACAAGAGCCACCCCCGCTTGAATCGCAGAGCGAACAGAGTTGATTTTCACCTTTTGGTCCTCGATATACACTTCCCCTTCTGACTTTCCTTCATATGCCCCAAATAAACTCATCACAAGCTCGGATCGGCCTGCGCCCATTAATCCGGCAATACCAAGAATCTCTCCCTTGCGCAGCTTGAAATTGATATCTTCATTCACCTTCATGCCAGGTTTATCCTTATTCCAAACGGTATAGTTCTTCACCTCAAGTACAACTTCCTTCGGTGTATGCTTTACATACGGATAACGCTCTGTTAATTCACGTCCTACCATTAAAGAGATAACGCGGTCTTCATTTGCCTCTTCCCGATCTAGGGTAGCGATAGATTGACCGTCCCGTAAAATGGTAATAGAGTCTGATAAGAAAAACACCTCCGGCATTTTATGGGAAATATAAATACAAGCAACGCCTTTTTTCCGCAAGTCCTGCAGCAAATTCATTAAAGTTTCCACTTCACTCTCCGTTAGCGCCGCCGTCGGTTCATCCAAGATTAAAATTCTCGTATTCTTAGATAAAGCTTTTGCAATTTCTACTAACTGCTGCTGACCGATACCAAGAGAATGAACTTTCGTTTCTGGATGAACATCCAGTCCGACAGCCTGCAGCCATTTTTTCGTTTCAGCATACAACTGATCCCATTGAATAGAGCCAAACCGCTTCGGTTCTCTGCCAAGAAAGATATTTTCTCCTACTGTCATATCCTTCACGAGCGCCAACTCCTGATGGATAATGGAGATACCTGCTCCCTCTGCATCTGTAATATTACGGAAATTCATTGTCTTACCATCGATACGAATTTCACCGCTGTATGTGCCTGCTGGGTATAAACCGCTGAGCACCTTCATTAAGGTAGATTTACCTGCTCCATTCTCTCCGCATAAGGAATGGATTTCTCCCTTTTTCACCTTAATACTTACGTTATTCAGTGCCTTTACACCGGGAAATTCTTTTGTAATGCTCATCATCTCTAAGGCATACATTCTTCTAACCCCCTACTCTATCAAGAAGTGAATTGGGCATTCTATCCAATTCACTTCTTCTTTACTAAAATTATTGTTTTGGCCATTGATCTTTCGGAACATTTTTAAATACATCCTCAAGCTTTTTGAAGCCGTCTTTAATAACTGTAGACATGATATTGTCTTTCGTAACTGCAACTGGATCAAGCAATACGGACGGAACCTCAATTTTCCCGTTATCTACCTTTTGATCCGCCTTCACCTCTTCTCCTTTTGCTACATTTACAGCCATTTCTGCTGCTGTTGTCGCGATTTTATCAATTGGCTTGTACACCGTCATCGTTTGTGTGCCTTCTGCAATACGCTGTAAGCCTGCTAGGTCTGCATCCTGGCCAGACACCGGAATCTTACCAGCTAAACCTTGTGCTGTTAAAGCTTGGATTGCACCGCCTGCAGTTCCGTCATTTGCCGCTACAACAGCCTGAATATTGTTCTTATTAGCCGTTAATGCATTCTCCATGTTTTTCAAAGCTTCTTCTGGCTTCCAATCTTTAGAATATTGATCATATACAATTTTGATATCACCTTTATCAACGAGCGGCTTTAATATATTCATTGCACCCTCACGGAATAGCTTTGCATTGTTGTCAGTGTCAGCTCCTCCAATGTATGCATAGTTACCTTTCGGTGCTTTCTCCACAATCGCTTGCGCTTGCATTTCTCCTACGCGTACATTGTCAAAGGAAACATAGTAATCTACCTCGGAGTTTTTAATTAAACGGTCATAGGAAATAACTTTAACCCCTTCTCTATGAGCCTTTTCTACGATAGCCGCAGAGGCTTCGGCATTATGAGGTACAACAACAAGAACGTCAACACCCTGAGAAATCAATTGCTCTGCTTGACTAAGCTGCATAGCATCGTCACCATTAGCTGATAATGTTTTCACTTCTACACCAAGCTCTTTCGCTTTCTTCTCAAAGAGCGCTTTATCTGTTAGCCAACGCTCCTCTTTCAATGTATCCATTGAAAAACCGATTACAATTTTATCGTCTTTTTTCTTTTCATTGCCGTCTGCCTGCTGTTCATTGCCAGATGATACAACTCCACAAGCGGCAACCGTAGAAGCTAATGCAACTGCTAACGCACCTTTAGATAAAACATTGAACCATTTATTCATATGCTTGAGTCCCCCTATTTCTCTATTCTGATCACGCTTGTTGTTTGCGCTTACATTTATAGATTATCACGGGGAACACTCCCGCTGTTTTCGCTTTTTCTTCACTTATTTATACTTTAGCTTCATTAATTTAACTTCCAGCAAACGCTTACAATGAATATCTGCTAAAAACTAGCATTTTTTTATCCTCCGTTTAAAATAATCCAGAATTCAAATAATCTCCTTACTTATAAAGTGGATTATTTCTCTATAAAATTACCTTAAGAAAAGCGGACAAGGACCGTCTTTTATGGCAGCGTAGGGGTAGGCCTCCGCAAAAGGCCCTTTTTGCCTTTTGCGGAGGTTCAGCCCGGAGTCTGCCATTTTGGGTCTTGGGAGCTAGACATCACCCCGAAAAGTTATACTTTCTTATCTTGTAAAGAAAACTCGCCGATTGGCAAGCCCTGCCCTTGAGCAAAGACAGAGGCGTAGTTGCACTTATACTGTATTCCTAACATTTCCGACTACGTCGAATTCACTTCCAGCTGGAAATTTATACGTTCCTACAGTGAAATAAAAAATGCCGTTACAAATCATAACGGCATTTTACAACATATCTATTTTTATATTATTTCTGTTACGCACTCGAATAGGGAATTTCTTTCATCCCCCGTTAAGACAAAAGCTTTTGACGATATTCCTTCGGAGCTTCGTTCGTACATTTTTTAAACACCCGGCTAAAGTAGTTTGGATCATG
Organism: Ectobacillus sp.; assembly: GCA_041640875.1. Classification (GTDB taxonomy): domain Bacteria; phylum Bacillota; class Bacilli; order Bacillales; family Bacillaceae_G; genus Ectobacillus. The sequence goes on from JBEPZN010000015.1 coordinate 64,209, forward strand.
ATAACCGATTTGAAAGCAAATTTCTTTTAAGCTTAGCGCCTCATTTCTCATCAATTGCTTTGCCTTTTCAATGCGCATATTCATTACATAATCGCTGAATGTTTCTCCCGTTTGCTTTTTAAAAAGCTTACTGAGGTATACAGGATTTAAATTCACGTGCTCTGCTACCTGCTCAAGAGATATATCTTCTGTATATTTATCCTTAATATAACCCTTGGCTAACATGAGCAAATGCCCTACTCTTTTCTCCCGTTCATTTTTCATCTTAGAAATGATATTTACAACGTATTGCTCACCCACTACTCGCAGCATTGCTATATCATCTACATCCGGGAAGGAAATAGGCTCCAGCTGCAGATGGGAACGCTGCATAAATTGTGAAATATAACCAAATAGGGAAAGAAGCTCTGTGCGAATATGCTTCGTGTCGCCCTTCGTCGTACCTATAAGATTTTTATATATGGTCTGAAGCTGCAATACAGCTCCCTGCTCATCCATGATACTAATTGCATTGCATAGCTGCTGCTCTTGCTCCTCTGAAATGCTTCTTTTCATCTCTTTTCGAAATGACTGTACAGGTACAGCTTCTGTACATTGCCTACTTGCTGACAGAGCTTCCTCATACGACTTTCTCCAACCTCCGGCTCCTTTTTGTACTGAACCAATTCCAATAAAGACAGCTTGTCCCGTTTGCTGCTTTATATATTCACGCAGCTTTCCAGCATCATGTAAAAAAGCCGCTTGCTGCACGTCTCGCTCCCTCTCTAGGGTAACAGGAAAGAAAACTGCCATATGCCGCTGAATAACAGGACTGACTAAGCAATTTTGCTGTGACTTTGCATAATGCTTCGCACACTCATATACGCGTCTTTGCTCCTTTTCATCCTTCACATCTGGAAATGCTATAACAACTGCGCTTCCAAACTGCATCTCTATAGCCAGCATCCGTGATAGTGTGAGTACATCCAGTTCTTGAACCGTTTCTAGCATTAGCATTAACGTGCATTCATTCTCCGTAAGAGGACGAAGATGAGAAACTTGTTCAATAAGCTCCAGCTCCTGCGTTCGTTTGCTGCGGTCTTTAACAATTTCATTCGTAAGCCGCTGGAGTAATGCAACAATCTGCTCCCTCTTTGCCGGCTTTAAAATATAATCACTCACCCCTAAAGAGAGCGCTTCCTTTGCATAGGTAAAGTAATCATACGCTGTTACAATCACAATCTTTGTATCCGGGAGCTTTTTTTGAATAACAGAAACTGCCTCAAGCCCCTGAATACCTGGCATTTTAATATCCATAAAAATAATATCAGGCTGGTGTTTGTCTGCCTTTTCAATTGCAACCCTTCCATTTTCTGCATGATAGATCGTGAATTGCTCAGGCATTGCCCTTTGCACCATAAGCTCAAGACCTTCTCTCTCTAGCGGCTCATCATCGGCGATTAATAATTGATACATATTTTCCCCTGCCCCCCTTGTTTGATCGGAAGCTTTAAAATAATACTTGTTCCTTCTCCCTGCTTGCTTATAATATCAACAATCTCTTCCCTTTCATAAAAAAGGCGTAAGCGCTTAAATACGTTTGTTGTCCCAAGTCCCGTAGAATGCCTCTTCGTCGGGAAGATTGGTGCAGCTGTCAATAGCGCCTCTTTTGTTTCTTCAGTCATCCCAGCGCCATTGTCAAAAATAGAGACAAATACAAAGTCATCTATCTCCTTAACAGAAATCTCTATAATTGCTCCCGCTTCCATTCCCTCAATACCATGCATGAACGCATTTTCTAAAAGCGGCTGAAGCGTTAAACACGGAATAGCCTGGTCTAAGCATGATTCGTTAATATCCAATTTAAACTGGACCCGATCCCGGAATCGCGCTTTTTGAATCGCAAAATATTCCTCAGCATGCTTGATTTCATCGCGTAGTGTTACTGGTTCATCCAGCTTCCTTAGGTTATAGCGCAGCAAATTGGACGTAGAGACTGTCAAATCACTCGTCTGCTCTGCACCTTCAATATACGCCAGCTTTGAAATTACATTTAATGTATTAAATAAAAAGTGCGGATTAATCTGGCTTTGCAGCGCCTTTAACTCTAGCTCTTTCACAAGGCGTTCTTTTTCCAGAATTTCCATATTTCTCCCCATCAATGTTCGTAAATTCTCCAGCATTTCATGAAACATATTTCCTAAAATACTAAACTCGTCCTTCGCTTGGAATACTGGTACAGCTATATCTAGGTTCCCTTTTCCAATCTGTTTGGCAATATATACAAGACGCTGGATAGGAATAACGATGCTTCGTGAGAGCCAGATTGCAAATACGATACTAAGCACCGTTGTAAGGATAAATAAGATTCCTCCTAATCTGTTCATAGATTGTGTATTCGCCATAATTTTCTTAAAAATAGGCTGATAGTTGCTTAGTTCTAAATCAACAAGATTTTGACTATCCTCCCGAATAAAAGAAGCAACTTTTTCAACTTCCTTGTATTGTTCCGCGTAGCCCGCAAAATCCTGCTCAAGTAATTTATTTGTAGTAGCGGTCTCTAACTCCAAAAATGACGCAATAAGATGGCTATAATTTTCTAAAATAAGCTCCTCATTTCCTCCGCGATTTTGATTCTCTAACGATACCTGAAGAGCCTGCAGCTTTCCTTTGTGCCGAAGAAATGCGCTATAGGAACTTGTATCTTGGTTCGCAATATAGCTGCTTAATAAACGGAGATTTTCCTGCGTTTCCATTGAAATTTGCTTGTATAGAAAAACCCTGTTAATCATAACATTATAGCTTTCTTGTACCTTCTTCCCGCTCTGAAAGACAAAAAATGAAACCAAATTAATTAAAATAACGAGAATTGGAATAAAAATAAATAATTTCATACGAATATTCAATTCGTTTCCTCCAGATGTATATTATTCTTCGTAATCACCTCAGTTGGAGTAAAATGTTCCACTTTCATTGCCTTCCCCTGTAAATGCTGGCGTAGAATTTTGATAGATTGAAATCCCATATCAAAAGGTTTTTGTACAATTGTCGCTTGAATATGCCCATTTGAAATAGCCTGCAGAGTTTCTTCCACATCATCAAAGCCAAATATTTGCACATTGTTTCTGCGCATATTAGTTGTTGCATTTAAAATACCAATTGCATCTAAAGCACTCATGCCGACCATAATTGAAATGTCTGGATGCTTCTTCAGCATGCTTTCCGCCTGTAAAACAGCTTGGATTTTAGAAATATTCGATGACTTTACTTCAACAACCTTCATCTGTGGATATTTCTGAACGACAGAGAGGAAACCATTAAATCGCAGCTTTTGACTCGTTGACGTTTCACTGCCAATAATTACGCCAATCTCACCTTCTCCCCCGGTCATCTCCGCCACTGCTTCTCCTAATTTCTCACCAGCCGTATAATTGTCTGTTCCGACATAAGCAACCCGCTCACTCTTTGGTGAATCTGTATCAATCGTAACAACAGGAATATGTTCTTGAACGGCTTTATTAATGATCGGGGCAAATATCTGCTCATCAAGGCTTTGTACAACAATCCCGTCCACCTTAGATACAATTGCCTTTTCAAATAATTTCATTTGTTCTTCAACACTTGTCTGCAAAGGGGCAATATACTCTACCTGTACATTGTACGTAAGGGCTGCCTTCTTCGCTCCTTGTTCAATCTTTCTCCAATATGGATTATCCAATTCCTGGGCAATAAGAATAAAATGAGCCGTTTTCCCCTTTGCCTTTTGCGTTGTTTTTAAGCTTTCCACCGCCTTTTCAATATTGTTTGTATTTGCTGCAAATCGAATAAGTACGTACACAAAAAGCACAAACAATACTATTAAACTAGCCGTCCATCTTTTGCTTCCCATATGCCCCTCCAATCCGTATTATATATAGTACAGATGAAAGGAAACGTTTTCAACACTTTACTAGATAAAATCCAGAAAAGTATTTTGAAACAATCCTCCTTTACTTGTCCAAGGAAACACAGCGTAGTTGCATTCACACTTTGTCCCTAAAATTTTCTTCTACGTCGAATTTGCTGCTAGCTGGAAACTTACACTTTCTTAAAGCACTAAAAACCTGAGCCCTGTACAATACAGGTTCAGGTTTTTATATAACATTGCAGCTTAGAACCTTCTGCCATCCCTAGAAGAATACCGATACAAACACGGATTGCCAGGTTATAAGTATTCACAATTATAATTATTCACCTTTATCTAACTTTTCAATCTCACTTAAAAGCTGTCGCGTTCGTTTCGCGTTGCCTTCCGCAAAATTTTGCAGTCTCTCCTTCAGTTCTTCATCTGCATGAACACGTTCTGCTGTAATTAAATAGGTACGCATCATTTCATTTTCCACTTCAATTGAATGCTCCAGAATGTCCATTAGCTGTTTCCCAGACATAGAATCTCCGGGATTCTCCTGCCTATCATAATCAGAATGGTGCCAGTCCATAAAATAAGCTCCTCTCCTATCACTATCTATCAAAAATTGTTACCTATTCTCTCCCTTTTCATACGCTGCAGGCAAAGTTACAAGTTACTAGAAGAAACTGTTTCTTGTGTGTATAAAGAAAACTAGCCGATTGGCGAGCCCTTCTCTTGGGCGAAGACAGAGGCGTAGATAGTCTCCCAGCTAAAAGTTTCTACATTCTTAACGTAGCCAAAAATAAAACGGGAGATTCTCCCGTTTTACTCGCTAATCCACGTCAATCCTATCGTACCTTGTCCCGTATGGGTGCCAGCCACCGGGCTGAACATCGTTGTCGTAAATGTAATATGCGGATAAACTTGTTCCAGCTCCTGCTTCCATACCAGCGCTTTTTCCGGAGCATTTCCGTGAATAATGCTTGCTTCTCTAATGCGAGAAGCATCGGCGTCCAAAATCTCATACAACCGAGCCTTTGCCTTTGAGTCCGTACGAATTTTATCAAACAGTACTGCTTTTCCATTATCAAACTTAATTAACAGTCGCAGCTTAATTAAGTTGCCGATGAGCGCCTGTGTTGTAGAAACTCGTCCACCCTTATGAAGCTGCTCGAGGCTGCCGGGAATCATGTACAATCGCCCTTTATCAGGAAGTGTCTGTAGGTAAGATACAATCTCCTCGTATGTTTTCCCCTGCCGCTCAAGCTCTATCCCCTTTTGCACCATCTTCCCTAATGCGTACGAACCAATTTTTGAATCGATAATTTCAATAGGGAGACCAACCATTGCAGCTGCGCTTACTGATGTTTGATACGTTCCGGTAAGAGCACTTGACGCGTGGATGGCAATTGCGTATTCATACTCCTCTTTTAACTTTTCGTACAAGCTTACAAACTCTCCAATAGCCGGCTGAGACGTTTTCGGTAATTCCTTAGACTCTGCCAACCGTTTGTAAAATGCCTCCGCTGTAATATCTATATCTTCCTTGAATGATTCACTCCCAAATATAATTTCAAGCGGCACAACATGTATATGATGCTGCGTGATATATTCCTTCGAAAGTGTCGCAGTACTGTCTGTAATCCAGGCTATTTTCCTTTGTTTCGTCATTCAAGCATTCTCCCTATGTTCTTTTCTCTAATAAAGAAAACTCGCCGATTGGCGAGCCCTGCCCTTGGGCGAAGACAGAGGCGTAGTTGCACTTATACTGTATTCTTAAAATTTCCGACTACGCCGAATTCACTTCTAGCTGGAAATTTATACTTTCCTACAGTGTAAAGAAAACTCGCCGATTGGCGAGCCCTGCCCTTGGGCGAAGACAGAGGCGTAGTTGCACTTATACTGTATTCCTAAAATTTCCGACTACGCCGAATTCACTTCTAGCTGGAAATTTATACTTTCCTACAGTGTAAAGAAAACTCGCCGATTGGTGAGCCCTGCCCTTGGGCGAAGACAGAGGCGTAGTTGCACTTATACTTTCTTAAAGTACAAGTATTACGCTCCTATCCCTTAGTCTTATATTTCGCAGGTGGAGGAATTTCTTGTTCACTTATCCTTGTACATATAATTCTTCAGAAACACCTGCTAAAAGGGGATTCTCCTCTTCTGAAGCGTACAGATACAGTTCATGCATCGCCCGAGTGCATACTGTATAAAACAGCTTCCGATCTTCGGTCCAGTATTGCGAAGCGTCATATACAATGACCGCATCAAACTCCACACCTTTAGCCAAATAAGACGGGATAACAAGTACCCCGGGCTCAAAGGAGGCACTCTCCTTCCGAATGAGACGAAGCTGAAGAGCGTCCCGCATCGCATCGTACGCTTCCTTGCTTTCAGAAGCTGTTTTGCAAATAACGGCGATTGTCTCATGCCCTGCTGATTGTAAACTCCGAACACGTTCTATGATACACTGTGCTAACTGTTCCTTCAAAACGTTTGTAATAGAAGGCTTTTCTCCTTCACGGTTAAATGGCTCAATATTCTCTCCGCCAGAAATCAGTTGACTCGTAAATTCAATAATTGGCCTTGTTGAACGATAGCTGCGTGTCAATATAATTGTTTCAGTCTGCTTAGGACCATATAGCTCCTCAGCCGCCATAAAGCCGTTATCAGCAGCATGCGCATGAATTGCCTGATTCAAGTCTCCCAGCACCGTCATACGTGCCAGCGGAAACAGCTTTTTTAAAAAGGCAAACTGAAACGGTGAATAATCCTGCGCTTCATCTACAAACACATGACGTACGGACGTATTGCGCTGAAAGCCTTCAAGCTGTTCTTTTAAATACAAGTACGGTGTTGCATCTTCGTAAAACAACTCAGCCCTATTAACTTTTTCAACAGTTTGCTTACACATATACTCCCACTGCTCCGGCAAATCCATTTGAAACTGCTCAGCAAACCCCAGTGTGAACAGCTGCTTATACACGGCAACCGCATCCAAAAATTGGAGACGTTTTACAAGACGGCACAGCGGCTTAAACTTCTCCTGCACGACAACTGTTGCCAACAGCTGCTCTTCCCGCTTAAAATCATCAAAGGTTTGCTCGGAATATTCTTTCTTTTTTTGCAATCTGCGATAAGCACGGGCATAAATATCATTGTCCAAAAACTGCATTTCCTCTTCGACCCATGGCTTTTTACGCTCCGAACGCTCCAAACGCTTTAATTCAGTTCTCAGCCATTCTGCAACGAGCTGCATCCGATTTGGAATGGATAGACTTGCATCCAAGTTATAAAATCGCTCATGAATTTGCGCCGCGGAAATCAGAACCTCTTCCCGAAACATAATATCTTTAAAAATTAATCCCTCTTCGCCTAAGGTATCTATATACCGCTCAATTAACTGCATAAAATGCATCGTCGCTTTATAGCGAATACTTGCCATGCGTACAGGATAGCTTGGATCGGCCTTGGAACTAAGTGCATACTCCATCTGCGTAAATGGATCTTCTAAATCAAAATGCTTACCGAGTTGCCGCTCCAAATATTCCTGAAAGGTTGCCTGCTGCATATTTTCTTCCCCAAGCTCCGGCAAAACCGTTGCCACGTAGCTATTAAACATGGAATTTGGCGAAAACAGCACAATCTGATCCGCGTTTAGCCCACCTCGATATCGATAGAGCAAATAAGCGACTCGCTGCAAAGCAGCGGAAGTTTTTCCACTCCCTGCTGCCCCCTGCACAACAAGCAAACGGCTTGTGTCGTTGCGGATAATACGATTTTGTTCCTTCTGAATCGTCGCTACAATGCTTTTCATTTGTGTGTTCGCTTGCTTCCCCAATACCTCGCGCAGCATTTCATCACCAATGGTAATCCCAGTATCGAACATACTCTCAATGTGACTATTGCGGATGACAAACTGGCGCTTTCTCTTCATTTCCCCTGTAATCATACCACCAGGCGCCTCATATTGAGCCGGTCCAATTCCATAATCATAATACAAGCTTGAAATCGGTGCTCGCCAATCATAGACGAGAAACTGCTCTGTCTCCTCGTCATAAAACGAACCGACTCCTAAGTAAATTCTTTCTTCCTCTTCTCCATCCTCTATAAAATCAATTCGCCCAAAGTAGGGGGAAGACTGTAATCTTTTTAATGTTTTCAGCTGCTCATTTCCATGACGGTGACTCCGTTCCCTCTCGGCTAATAACTCAACTTGCTGCTTTAAGCTCGTGAAGGTTTCCGCAGCCTCAACCGCATCATCAAAATTTACGGTTACATCCTCCCAAAAGTTTTGACGAATTCCTACAACCTCTGATTTTACCGCTCCCGCTTGCTGCTCTAGGGCGGCGCTTTTTAATTTCATTTTTGCGATGACTTCATCAACGCGTTGTTGTTCCTTATCTAAATCTCTCATAGACATCCGCCACTCCTTTTCTCAAACTAAACCCCTATCTAAAAATTTATGTATAATAAGGGGTTTTCTATCCTAATTGTTATTCTCTTTCATCCTAGCTAAGGATGCAACTTATATTATGACACAGACACGCGGAATCCATCGGCTCTCAAGCTTTGAATTTTTTCTTTTTCTATGTATAACTGCTGTACACTTACAATTCTCACCTGCATCGAAGCCCCTATCTGGAAGAAATGTTTTCCTTACACTGTATTCCTAAAATTTCCCACTTAGTCAAATTCGCGGTTCATCACCATTAAATGCAGTTGACAAGTCAATATTTATATAAATTATACTACGAGCTGTTTCAAGAACTGCTCTTTTTATTAACTGCAGATGATATACTAGTAGGCATACTTCGGAAAAATAATCAACTACAAGTTATAGTAATGAACCGAATGCGCTCTCAGTTGAAAATTTATACTCTCCTGCAACACAAGAAAAAAGGTATAACAAAAGCATTATATAACGCTCTTGTTATACCTATAATCAATTTCTTATATGGTGAAAAAAGCATAGCATTCAGAGATGCTGCTGAGAATGCCTATACGATTGATATACCTGTTTTAGATCACTCAACGTCATTTCATATAAATGAACATTGGATTTCTTATAAATCCCAGCTTCCAGCAATCTTTCAATGTAAAATCGCTTTTGCCGTTCTACGGCTTTTCTGAGTAAATTTGACATGCCGCCTGCCCCTTTCTGAAAAGCTTATTGGTTTTGCAATGTCCGCAGTAGATCGAAGGCTTTGTTTCCTGCTAACGTCATCAACTCTTCGAGCATTTCATCTCTCAACAAATCCAGCTCAATAATTTTTCTGGCCAGTTGCATAGACTCCTCTAAATTTGTCACGTTGCCACCCTCCTTTCTCCTGCTTTCATGCGCTGGTTACATTTTGCTGTATATCATTTTGCTTTTATTTTATTGTATGAAAATTCCAATTATTTTCCTCAAAAACCGTAAGAAAACCTCACACTATTTTGAATTATTTTCCATCTAATGTAAGAAAATATAACAAGAGTGTCAGAAAATATAACAAACATGTCGCATAATTCGCAAAAAAAGCGTATAGTAAGAGATATGGGAAAGAAAGTGTAACACAAAAAGGGGAGAACTGTGTTGGCGCTCAAAGAAGAGTCCTATAAAGACAAAAAAGTTATTACCATTGGAACAGTCAGTGAGATCACAGGATTATCAGAACGTCAGATTCGTTACTACGAAGAAAGAAAGCTTATTTTCCCGGAGCGTACGCAAAAAGGTACAAGAAAGTACTCCTTCAACGATATAGAGCAGTTGATGGAAATTGTGGAGAAAATGGAGGAAGGTGTGCAGACGTACGAGATTCGAAAAGAGATGCTGCGAAAGGAAAAACAACTGAACGAGAAAAGTGTTCGTGAACAAATGATTCGCGGACAGCTAAATGCACAATTTGGTATTCAAAAGCCACGATAATTGTATGAAAAACATCCGGAAAGCTTTCCTATAGAGTTCAGATAACAAATAAAAAACACGAATAACCGGAGCAAATTGCACAAAACAGTCATATCACACCTATGATAGGATTTTGTACTCGGTCAGTTTCTTTACCGCACATACCCTTTCGTCTGCCAAAACGGCTGCACCGCCTACCTCCATTCACGTACCTTCTTTTTGTACACAAGTATCGTATGTTGCCAATCATATGAAAAAAGGCTGCTCATATAGAGCAGCCTTTTTTCATATGAGGAACTCGTTAGAACATCGTCTAGCTTCATCATCCTGTAATATCATTCAATTTATCAAATTCATGTCTTGCGTTATGCAAATGCTTAAATACCTCAAGCTGCTGCTCGGGAGATAATTCCTTGACACTTGTATCATCAAACCCTAAAACAATAGACAGCAGATCTGTTAAGTAGCGATTGTCCACAAACTCATTGGGCATATTTTTATACCTCCCTGTGCAAAGTCTTTCTACATAGGGTTTCCATTCTTATGTATTTTCATACAAATCCAAACACCTGAAAAACAAATATTGAAATAGATAATATAAAGCCCATTATAAGCAACCAAATAATCAACAACAGGCTATCCTTTCGTACGAAGAAAGGATAGCCTGTTTGTCCGCTATTAAGAAACCCTTGATTCTACTACTTTTTCTCCCTGTTGAGGAGTAAATTCATTTTCCGCTTTGGCAACTACAACAGTTGCTACACCGTTTCCGATTAAGTTTGTAATAGCACGCGCTTCAGACATAAAACGGTCTACTCCTAACAGAAGTGCCATACCTTCTACTGGAATCATCGGGAATGCGGCAAGCGTAGCAGCCAATGTTACAAATCCAGAACCCGTTACTCCTGCAGCACCCTTTGACGTAAGCATTAAAATACCAAGCAATGTAAGCTGATCCCAAATGCTTAAATCAATACCATACGCTTGTGCGATAAAGATTGCAGCCATGGACAGGTAAATAGATGTTCCATCAAGGTTGAAGGAGTAACCTGTTGGTACTACAAGACCAACAACAGATTTAGAGCAGCCGTATTGGTTTAGCCGATCCATTAAACGCGGTAACGCAGATTCAGACGATGAAGTACCTAATACTAGGAAAATCTCATCCTTAATAAATTTAATGAATGATAGAATGTTAAAGCCATAGAATCTCGCAATTGCACCTAATATGAACACGATAAAGAAGAACATCGTTAAGTAAACGGAACCCATTAGTTTTCCAAGAGAAAACAAAGAACCAAGACCAAATTTTCCAATTGTATACGACATCGCACCAAACGCCGCAATCGGAGAAAGCTTCATAATCATATTTACAATTCCGAAAAAGCCATGACTCAATTTATCGAACAGTTGAATAACAGGCTTTGATTGCTCCCCCATAGCCGCAAGCGCAACCCCGAACAACACAGCAAAGAATAGGATAGGAAGCAGCTCGCCCTTTGCCATCGCACTCACGATATTATCAGGGATAATACTCATTAAGAAATCTACTAAACCATGACTTGTTTCTGATGCTTGCTGTGTAAACTGGGAAACATCTCCCTCTATACCGCTTGTATTAATGCCCTCACCAGGCTTCACGAGATTTACAACAAGAAGTCCAATCGCCAAAGCAAACGTTGTCACAATTTCAAAATATAATAACGCTTTACCGCCAATACGTCCTACCTTTTTCACGTCTCCCATGCTTGCAATACCAATGACGATTGTAAAGAATACAATAGGAGCAATAACCATTTTAATAAGTTTAATAAAAATATCAGCTAAAATCTTCAACTCTGCTCCGAACGCTGGGAAAAAGTGACCTACGCAAATACCAATAATAATTGCTAGAATTACTTGAACAGTCAAATTTTTTAATTTAGACATCGTTCAACCCCCTTTTATTCTTTGAAAACGCTTTATTTAATCCCTGTACCCAACTATAATGGAAGTTCACAAATACGACAATTTTATGGTTTTTTAGTTCTTATTGTTCTTTTTGGTCTTACAAAATAACTGGGTTATAATATTAAGGAAAGTTCCGTTATGACCATCAGGAAGGTGATACACTTTGTATTGTATAAGGAGGGTGCTTTTCTATCCCATCATAACAGCCGCCTTTCTATTGTCCGGGTGCGGCTCACCTCGCGCTGTAGACTATGATCAAATAAGCGAACAAGAAAGGCTCATTATTCGCTTTCCATATGTAACGGGGGAAAATACTCCTAAAGGATTAGCGGCGAAGAAATTTAAAGAGCTTGTGGAGAAGCGAAGCAATGGAAAAATTGAGGTGCAGGTCTTTCCAAATTCCAGTCTATATTCTGACTACAAAGAAATTGAACAGCTGCAAAAGGGAAGCGTTCAGATGATTGCGCCACATACAGCCAAATTTTCAGAAATCCTTCCAGAAGCACAATTGCTAGACTTACCATACTTATTTAACAACCATGAGGAAGTTGGTGAATTGGCAGAGGGACCAGTCGGAGCGGAAATAAGCCGACTTCTTGAAAAGAAAGGATTTAAGCTGCTTGCTGTCTGGAATAATGGCTTTAAACAGCTGACAAACAACCAAAAACCGCTTCAAGCACCTGAAGATCTCTTTGGACTGGTCTTTCGTATCGCACATAGTGAAGTAATTCAGGAGCAGTTCGAGCTTACTGGCGCAAAAAGTATTGTTCTGACATTTGATGAATTGTACGGAGCGTTAGAAGCTGGAAAAGTACAGGGAGAGGAAAATACCGTTTCAAATATTAATAACAAACGGCTCTACACGCATCAAAAATATATGACTAAAAGCGATCACGGTT
>JBEPZN010000016.1:0-76500 GCA_041640875.1 Ectobacillus sp.
CTAGGAGACCATTCGACGTAGCGATAAATTTTAGGAATACAGTATAAGTGCAACTACGCCTCTGTCTTCGCCCAAGGGCAGGGCTCGCCAGTCGGCGAGTTTTCTTTATTGCCAAATATATGTTTGAGGGTGTTATTTATCTCTCATAAGATGTCTGCTGTAGAGAAAGAGCCTCTCGGCGTTCGCGTAAACAATGACTCGCCACTTTACTCCTTCTTTGCTGCATTTACTCCGAAAATGCCTCCGATCATGCTTGCGGCGATGAGACCAAGATGGTACAGCATATTCTCATTTGAAAGCCCTTGTGAATGGCCCAGATAGTTGAAAAGAAAAACGAGAATAGAGTAGGCAACACCTGTTGCTCCTCCAGCAAACCAGCCTCTTGCTTTTGCTTTTAATCCCGAGATAAAGCCGGCAATAATCATAGAGATAATTGCAAGAATCATAATCGTAATTGCTAAATTGGCCTCATCCAGCTCTGTCATTTTCAGCAGCATCGCTACAATGAGACTTGTGAGCGCAGCTAACGCAAGAAGTGTTCCTAAACCAAACAGGACAGCTACTCCTAATCGTTTTGTCGATGACATATGAACCCCTCCTTATAATACAAGCATATTGAGTAACTTGCCGAGATAGACTAACTTCTATTGAATTAAGGAGCGAAAAATTACGTGATAGTTCTGCCGGCATCGGGAAAGCTAATAATGGAATATGCGCAGAAGAGGGGAATGAGAGTATGGGATGGCAAGAGGTTGAAATTATATGGAGGACCATTCTATTATACGGTGTTATTTTAGTAATCTTTCGCCTGATGGGCAAACGGGAAATTGGTGAGTTGAGTGTGTTGGATTTGGTTGTATTTATTATGGTTGCTGAGATTGGGGTCATTGCGATTGAGGATGGGGGGAAACCTCTTGTTGAACAAATCCTTCCGATGTTGACCTTAATGCTTATTCAAATCACGCTTGCGTTAGTGTCCATAAAAAGTCAAAAATTGCGCAAGCTTCTTGATGGAGAGCCAGTTATTTTAATTCGAGACGGAAAAATAGATGAACGAAAAATGCGCAAGAATCGCTATAACTTTGATGATTTGCTCATTCAGCTTCGTGAAAAAGGTATTGGAGATCTACGCGATGTTGAATACGCCATTTTGGAACCATCCGGCCGCTTGTCAGTGTTTCAAAAGCAGCCGAGCCCAAAAAGCCAAAAGCAAAACTCTGTCTTTACCCTTCCTCTTATCTTAGATGGACTTGTTCAATATGATAATCTGCTTAAAATGGAAAAAACAGAGGTATGGCTCCAGCAAAAATTGCGGGAGCTTGGTTATACGGATATTACAGAGATCTCATATTGCAGCTTTCAAGATAATCAGCTTTTTGTTGATATAATGTCTAAATAAGACAGCCTCCATGCGCGGAGGCTGTCTTATTTTAGAAAGGACATATTGCGGAATACTGGAATTCGGCGCAGTTCATCTTTTCGGATTAAACGAAATAGCATAAGCAGCACAATATATACTGCCGTTGTGACAACAATGGAGCCTAATGTCTGCATACCAAGCGAGTCGGAAAAGTTTAAATGCTCATTGCAGTAAAATCCAGCAAATCCGGCTAAGAAAATCGCAAACATACCATAAATATAATCCCTTGCGTAGATGGTAAAGGTAATGCGTTTCAATACGGTTGCGTAGTGCAGAATTGTTACGGTTGTAAGCCCGGCTACGATCGCTAACGCAAAGCCCATGATTTGAAAATCCGGACGCGAGGCAAGAACAAAGATAACAATGATTTTTACTACTGAGCCGATGAGACTGTTGATCATTGCTGTTTTTGCCATGTTCAATGCTTGTAAAACAGAAGCGAGCGGTCCTTGGAAGTAGTAAAAGATAAAGCAAGGAGCGAGCACTTTTACAAACACAGCTGCATGGTCGGAATGATACATAAGCGTCATAATGGGAGAAGCAAATACGTACAAAATAATGACTGACCAGCCCCCTGAAATAAACGACAAGCGGAGTGCTTGTTGAAGCCGATACTCGACAAGCTGGTGCTGTTTTTTTACAGCCGCCTCACTAATAGAGGGGACAAGCGATGTGGACAGGGCATACGTGATAAAGGACGGCAAAAATAAAAGCGGCAGCGCATATCCGTTTAATTCCCCATATTGCCTTGTTGCAACCTCTGCGGTAACGCCTGCTATCGCCAAGCTTCGGGCGACAACAATAGGCTCTAAAAAATAGGAAACAGAACCGATAAAGCGGCTCCCGGTTGTCGGGAGGGCAACGGACATCAGTGAGCCGAGTGTATCCTTGCCATTTTTTATTGTACGGAAAAAGTGAGAACGAACGGCAACTTGTTTTTCACGGTGAAACATAAACATCATGTACAAGAGGGAAGCTAGCTCGCCGATTACAGCTGAAACCATCGCTCCAGCCGCTGCGTATTCTACACCAAGATGCAAGAAAGCACGTGTACAGACAGCAATTAATGTAATGCGGACAACCTGTTCAATCACTTGTGCAAACGCACCCGGCTTCATGTTTTGTTTTCCTTGGAAATAGCCGCGCAGCACGGAGGATACAGCGATAATTGGCACAACTGGCAAAATGGCCATGAGCGGATAGTAAGTCCGAGAATCTGTTAGAACGGTCTGGGAAAGAATCGGTGCCACAACCATGAGAGCTGCCGTAATGACGACACTTAAGGTGAGTGTCACAGCAAGGGATACGGTCAACACCTTTTTAACCTTTTGCTGATCTCCCATTGCTTCGGCTTCAGCAACGAGCTTAGCGATCGCGATAGGCAGGCCGATCTGTGTGACGGTGATGGCTAAAATAAAAGTTGGAACAGCCATCATATATAGCCCGACTCCTTCTTCCCCCAAAATTCTTGCCATCACAATCCGATTTACGAAGCCGAGCACCCTTGTTACAAGACCAGCAATAATTAAGATTAACGTTCCGCGTAAAAAGCTTTGCTTCGTCATTTGTTTCCCACCTTCTCAAAAGCCATAGAATGATTTACAATAATTTATATGCGCTCGGTAGGGCCAAGCATGACAAGGTGTATATGTACAAGCTTTTTTATTGCCTTTTTTACTTAGAAAATGATTGCCTGTATATATGGCGTTGGCTGTCCGAAGAGAAGCTATGCTAATACGATTTCTTGGTTAGCCCCTTCAAATCATGACCTGTAGATTTGAGGGAGTGATTCATTACTTTCCAGCATGAGCAGATGCAGAAGGGATTTTCTTAGCACAATACAGTCCGTTGATCAGTTAGGTGAAGACACGCTGCCGGGTTCTACCCTAGCCCGCTACTCTGCTGTGAGTGATGCGTTGTAACCGTTCCCTAGGTCAAGGGAACTAACAGGTGTATAATATACCCTCTGGTTGACATGGTAATGGGATGATACCCGAAAGGAGGACTTTTGATGACTGATAAGGAAGTTGGAATTGATGCTTATCGGGAGGAGCTTAGCGTTGTACTGCAAAGCAAGGTGGAGGAATTTCACATGCTCGGGTATGATCGTGTAACAGAGCAGGAAATATGGACATGCTTAAAGAGTAAGACATGGAAGCGGTTACCAGAAGAAATTAAAATCCATCAGCTCGTTAATGATGTTTTGAAGCTCTCTACAAGTGACTACATGACATATTTGACGATGCAGGCATATAAGGAACCGCTTTCGTCGTTTGAGGAGTACGAAAACAAATAACCATTCATTTGACATGCATCTAGGCTTATTTCTATAATGGTTTCGTATGAGAATGAGGAGGCAATCGACAGAAATGGCAAAACAAAGCAGAATTGTGGCTTTCTTTTTAATTGTGCTGCTCATCGGCGGCATCATTGGAGCGACAACAAAGAATATTACACAAGGTATTAATCTTGGATTGGATTTGCGGGGTGGCTTTGAGGTTTTATATGAGGTAAAGCCAGCGAAGGAAGGTGAGGAGCTTACACGCAAAACGCTGTTAAGTACGGTAGAAGCGCTTGAAAAACGTGTTAACGTTCTTGGTGTAAGCGAGCCGAACATTCAAATTGAAGGGGATGACCGCATCCGGGTACAGCTTGCTGGCGTAACGGATCAAGCAAAGGCAAGATCGATTCTGGCAACACAAGCCAAGCTGACATTCCGGGACATAAATGACAAGGTACTGATGGACGGAGCTGATTTAAAGGCAGGCGGTGCGAGTCAAACATTTGATGAGCAAGGACAGCCGAGCGTAGCTCTTACTTTAAAGGATGCGGATAAGTTTAAAAGTGTAACAGAGCAAGTGCTCGCGATGAAACCGGATAATTTAATGGTCATTTGGCTTGATTTTGAGGAAGGAAAGGATTCCTATAAGGCAGAGGCAGCAAAAGTAAAGCCGAAGTACTTATCTGCAGCAACAGTTAATCAAGTATTTAACCAAACGGAAGTATCGATCGTCGGAAACTTTACGGCAAATGAAGCGAAGGAACTGGCAAATTTGTTAAATGCCGGGGCGCTGCCAGTTGAGCTCAAGGAGTTGTATTCTACATCTGTTGGGGCGAAGTATGGAGAAACTGCGCTGCAGCAAACAATCGTTGCCGGTGCAATTGGGATTGCTCTCATTTTCTTGTTTATGCTCGTCTATTACCGTCTTCCGGGACTTGTTGCGGTGATTATGTTAACAGTGTATACATATATTACGCTCGTTATTTTTCATTGGATGCATGCCGTTTTGACGCTTCCAGGTATCGCAGCTCTTATACTTGGTGTCGGTATTGCCGTTGATGCGAACGTCATTACGGACGAGCGTTTTAAAGAAGAGCTGAAAATTGGAAAATCCGTGATGGCCGCATACCGATCTGGAAATAAGCATTCCTTTCTTACGATTTTGGACGCACATGTTACAACATTGTTAGCTGCTGTCGTTTTATTTGTATACGGTACAAGCTCGGTAAAAGGCTTTGCGACGAGTTTAATTGTCAGCCTTATTGTTGGATTCCTTACAAATGTTGGAGGAACACGTTTATTATTAGGTCTTCTTGTCAAGAGCCGTTTATTTGATAAGAAGATAGAGTATTTTGGTGTAAAACGCCGTGATGTTATTCCTCTTTCAAAAGGTGTAGAGCATGCACCGACAAAATTTGATCGTATAGACTTTGTAAAAGTAGGAAATGGCTTTTTGGTTTTCTCGATTGTAGCAGTTGTTGTAGGAATCATTGCTATATCGTTGTTCCGTTTAAATCTTAGTATCGATTTTTCAAGCGGAACGCGTATTGATGTGATAAGCAACAATGCGATTGTCGTTTCTGAACTGGAAAAGGATCTGAAAAAGCTGGATATTGAAACTGAGGATATCGTGCTGACAGGTAATCAGAACGAAGGAGCAGCTGTGCGAACGTTGGATGTTCTTTCGAAGGAAGAGATTGCCGAATTAAAGGATGCAATCAAAAGCAAGTATGGAAATGAACCGAATGTGAGCACTGTTTCACCAACAATCGGGAAGGAGATTGCACGCAATGCGTTGATCTCCGTACTTATTGCATCAGTCGGCATCGTTTTGTACGTGAGCTTCCGTTTCCGTTTTACATATGCGCTATCTGCTGTGTTAGCACTTTTGCATGATGCCTTTTTCATCATTATGGTGTTCAGCGTGTTGCGCTTGGAAGTGGATTTACCGTTTATCGCGGCTGTACTGACAATCGTAGGCTATTCAATTAACGATTCTATCGTAACATTTGACCGAAACCGTCAGCTTTATAAAGAGAAGAAAAAAATCCGCTCTGCAGCCGACCTAGAGGATATTGTGAACATGAGTATCCGTCAGACGCTTGGCCGTTCGGTTAATACAGTGTTAACAGTTCTTTTACCGGTTATCGCACTGTTGTTTTTTGGAAGTGAATCACTTCGTAACTTCTCATTAGCTCTGTTAATCGGACTGGTTGTTGGAACGTATTCTTCGATCTTCGTTGCTTCACAAATTTGGCTGATTCTTGAGAAGAGCCGCCTGAAGAAAGGAAGAACACAGAGGGAACCGGAGCCAACATCAGACATACAGGTGTAACCAAAAAGAAAATATGATTGCTATAGCTATTTTAAAAAGACGATGTGTATCTACGATATGTAGAGAGCCTCGTCTTTTTTCTTTTGATAAAATATCAATGCTATTGAGCAGGACCTTTATTTCACTGTAAGAAAGGATAAAATTCCAGCTAGAAGCGAATTCGACGTAGTCAGAAATGTTACGAATACAGGGTAGGTGCAACTATGCCTGTTGTCTTCGCCCCAAGTCTCACTACGAAACGTCGCATGGCATTTCATTGTCACCTCATAACCCGTTTAGTATAATGAATGAATTGAGGGGTGATTTCGTTGTTACAACCGAAAACGCGTTGGAAACACATAAGAGGAAACGAGGAGCTGGCTCAGCATTTATCGCATACGCTGCAGCTATCGCCCGTGATTACGTCTTTATTAGTCCATAGGGGACTTCATACAGAAGAAGAGATTACAAGCTTTTTACATAGCGAGCGGCAATCATTTCATGACCCGTTTCTGCTTAAAGATATGGATCGGGCTGTAGAGAGAATCCATACAGCTGTTCAGAACAGAGAGCAAATTCTCGTATACGGCGATTATGATGCTGATGGTGTTAGCAGCACAACCATTTTAATGCTTGCGCTCCTTGAACTTGGTGCTGATGTGGAATTTTATATTCCAAACCGATTTACAGAGGGATATGGACCAAATGAGGGAGCGTTTCGCTGGGCGCAGCAAGCTGGTTTTTCGTTAATTATTACAGTTGATACAGGTATTTCTGCTGTTAATGAGGCAAAGCTCGCAAAGGAGCTTGGTATTGATTTGATTATTACTGATCACCATGAGCCGCCGCCAGAGCTTCCTGATGCGTACGCGATTATTCATCCAAGGCTTAAAGGAGGCTTGTATCCATTTGGCGAATTAGCCGGTGTTGGGGTTGCATTTAAGGTGGCACACGCCTTGCTAGGCAGGGTTCCGGAGCACTTGCTGGACATTGCGGTCATTGGCACAATCGCCGATCTTGTTCCGCTGCATGATGAAAACCGTTTGCTTGCGATTCGCGGTTTGGAAAAGCTGCAGCATACGAAGCGCCCTGGACTGCTTGCTTTATTTCAGGTGGCCAATGTGCAGCAGCATGCGGCGAATGAGGAAAGCGTCGGATTTTCAATCGCTCCCCGTATTAACGCAGTTGGCCGGCTAGAGGACGCAGCTCCAGCTGTTCACCTTCTCCTGTCAGAGGATATGGAAGAAGCATTGGAGCTTGCGCAAGAGATTGATAGCTTAAACAAGCTGCGTCAGGATATTGTGCAGGAAATTGCGGCAGAGGCTATTGCAATGGTGGAGGAGCACTATCCTCCTGAGAAAAACCATGTACTTGTTTTAGCAAAAGAAGGCTGGAATGTTGGTGTTATCGGTATTGTCGCATCCCGGCTTGTAGAACGTTTTTATCGGCCTACTATTATTCTTGGCATCGATAGGGTGAAGAAAATTGCGAAGGGCTCAGCACGCAGCATTGAAGGCTTTGATTTATTTGCCAATCTATCCGATTGCCGCGATATTTTGCCTCACTTTGGCGGACATCCTATGGCAGCAGGGATGACGCTCGATATGGATCATGTGGATGAGCTAAGAAGAAGACTTAATGAGTTGGCAGCGCAGCAGCTTTCCAAGCAGGATTTGATTCCGGTTAAGACAGTTGATGCAGTGTGTCGCCTTGAAGATATTACGCTTCCTGTGATAGAGGAGATACAGCAGCTTGCGCCGTTTGGGGTTGGCAATCCGAAGCCGCGTATCCAAGTGGAGAATGTATTACTTGAGAGCATAAAACCAATTGGGTCGGATGGTTCTCATCTAAAGGTCATGTTTACAAATGGTCAAACTCGCCTCGACGGTATCGGCTTTGGCTTAGGTACATTGGCAGAGCACATCTCGCCGGCGGCACGCGTCTCTGTTGTTGGGGAACTGTCTATTAATGAATGGAATAATTTCCGAAAGCCGCAAGTGATGATTCAGGATATTGCGGTTACAGAGTGGCAACTATTTGACTGGCGCAGCATGCGCGGGTTTGAGAAGCAGCTTGCAACGCTGCCCCGCCAGTATCTCAACATCTTGTATTTTGATGAAATATCCTTGGAAAAATTGCCGAAGGACTATAAGCGCTATGCTATCTCTGCTCATGCACCCGACATCCAGTCAGGTATTTTACAAGGGCAGTATGTGGTGCTCTTAGATTTGCCCTCCTCGCTTGAGCAGTTGCGCAATATACTGGCATATGGCTTTCCGGCCCGCATTTATGCAGTGTTGCTCAGCGATGCGGATCATACATTCAGCACGGTCCCAACCCGTGACCATTTTAAATGGTTTTATGCTTTTCTTAGGCAGAAATCTCCATTTTCTCTCACGCAACATGGGGAGGAGCTATGCCGATACAAGGGTTGGTCAAAAGATACAGTAAATTTTATGACACAGGTGTTTTTTGAACTTGAATTTGTTAAAATAAAAGATGGTGTCATTTTTCTATCTCATTTGACTGAGAAACGCGACTTAACAGAGTCTAAAACATATCGTAAGAAATTTGAACAATTACAGGTGGAAAAAGAATTAGTATATTCTGCTTATCAGCAGTTAAAAGAAATGCTGGAAACGATTCGAAACGATTCTTTTGTACACAAGGAGGCTTAGTATGGATTTGAAGAAGTATATCGCAATTGTTCCTGATTACCCGAAGGAAGGAATTGTGTTTAAGGATATTTCCCCTTTAATGAATGATGGTGAAGCGTACAAGGCAGCAACAGATGCGATTGTTGAATTTGCAAAGGAAAAGGAAATCGACTTGATTGTTGGACCGGAGGCGCGTGGTTTCATCATCGGCTGCCCGGTTGCTTATGCTCTTAGAATTGGTTTTGCGCCAGTTCGTAAGGAAGGGAAGCTTCCTCGTGAAGTGGTAAAGGTAGAATACGGAAAAGAATATGGCAAAGATGTATTAACGATTCATAAAGATGCAATTCAGCCAGGACAACGTATTCTGATCACGGATGATTTACTTGCGACAGGTGGAACAATTGAAGCAACAATTAAGCTTGTTGAAGAGCTGGGCGGCGTAGTAGCAGGGATTGCATTCCTTGTAGAACTTACGTATTTAGACGGTCGTGATAAATTAGAAGGCTATGATGTATTAACATTGATGCAATATTAATTGTATAGCGGTTCGTATCCGCTTCTAATAAATATGCAGAAGGAAACGTAAAGAAACTGCTGTAAATAGACTAGGCAGTGCGACGGTTCCTTTCGCGAGGTGACCCAAAAGGGGAAGAGGTTCCCCTTTTGGGTCACCTCCTTTTTCTATATTAAGAAGTTAGGAAGGATTTGCTATTCTCTTGTTTTTTCACCTGTTTCAACAAGTGCGTTATAATGTTACAATATAGAATAATTCTTTTTAACACTTGTAAGAAAATATAACTTTCCAGCTAGAAGAGAATTCGACGTAGCAGGAAATTTTAGGAACAAAGTATCAGTGCAACTACGCCTCTGTCTTCGCCCAAGGGCAGGGCTCGTTAATCGGCGAGTTTTCTTTACACTTTAAGAAAGTATAAATTTCTAGCTGGGAGATGATTCGACGTAGTTAGAAATTTTAGGAACAAAGTATCAGTGCAACTACGCCTCTGTCTTCGCCCAAGGGCAGGGCTCGCCAATCGGCGAGTTTTCTTTATAGATTGGAATTGAAAACTTTTCCAAGAAGATGTCTAACTACTATAGTCTGCTTCCGTTCGCAAAATATTCTGTCCCATGCAAAGGGAAAATGTCTTCCATGCTGGGGGATACATGCTATGCTTTGGTAAGTGGCTTTCACCGGATTGCGTATTTGGTGCTCAGATTGCTTTACTGCGGGAGACAAACGGGCTTTGTCTGTTTTCTTAAAAAAAATAATAATTTATACTTATAAAGGTGATTCCATGGCAAATGAACAAGTGCTAACGGCTGAACAAGTACTGCACAAGGCTGCTCAATATTTAAGCGGCCAAGATTTGGGAATCGTGGAGCGCGCATATGAGTTTGCTCGGGAAGCCCATCGTGAGCAATATCGTAAATCAGGGGAGCCGTACATTATCCATCCTATTCAGGTGGCTGGCATTCTCGTAGATTTAAGAATGGACCCGGCAACTGTATCTGCAGGCTTTTTGCACGATGTTGTAGAGGATACAAGTGTAACATTGGAAGATATGGAACGTGCGTTTACAAAAGAGATTGCGATGCTTGTAGACGGCGTTACAAAGCTTGGTAAAATTAAATATAAATCGCAAGAGGAGCAACAGGCGGAAAATCATCGAAAAATGTTTGTTGCTATGGCGCAAGATATGCGCGTAATTTTGATTAAGCTGGCTGACCGCTTGCATAATATGCGTACGCTGAAGCATTTGCCGCAGGAAAAACAGCAGCGTATTGCTAATGAAACATTAGAGATTTTTGCGCCGCTCGCACACCGCCTTGGGATTAGTACAATCAAATGGGAGCTTGAGGACACATCTCTTCGCTACTTAAACCCACAACAATACTATCGCATCGTGAATTTAATGAAGCGTAAGCGCGCCGAACGAGAAGAGTATTTAGGAGAGGTTATGGACGAAATCCGTGAGAAGCTCAGCGATGTTACAATCATTGCAGAACTCTCTGGACGTCCAAAGCATATTTATAGCATCTATCGCAAGATGGTTATGCAAAATAAGCAATTTAATGAAATTTATGACTTGCTGGCAGTTCGTGTGATTGTAAATAGCATTAAAGATTGCTATGCGGTGCTAGGAATTATTCATACGTGTTGGAAGCCAATGCCTGGAAGGTTTAAGGATTATATTGCGATGCCTAAAGCGAATTTTTACCAATCGCTTCATACGACGGTCATCGGACCGAAAGGGGATCCGCTTGAGGTGCAAATCCGAACAAAGGAAATGCATGAAATAGCGGAATTTGGGATTGCCGCCCATTGGGCATACAAGGAAGGAAAGACGCTGCAGGCCGATCACGAGACGCTGGAGAAAAAGCTGTCTTGGTTCCCGCAAATCTTAGAATGGCAAAAGGATGCATCCAATGCCGAGGAGTTTATGGAGTCGTTAAAGCTCGACCTTTTCTCGGATATGGTGTTCGTCTTTACGCCAAAAGGGGATGTACTAGAACTGCCGCTTGGATCGGTGCCAATTGACTTTGCGTATCGCATTCACTCGGAAATCGGCAACAAAACGATTGGCGCGAAGGTAAACGGAAAGATGGTTCCGCTCGACTATAAGCTGAAGACGGGTGATATTATCGAAATTATGACGTCCAAGCACTCATATGGTCCAAGTCAGGACTGGGTGAAGCTTGCGCAAACGTCACATGCGAAAAATAAAATTCGTCAATTTTTCAAAAAGCAGCGCCGTGATGAAAACGTTGAAAAAGGAAAAGAGTTAATTGAAAAGGAGCTCAGAAGCTCGGATTACGATATGAAGGAAGTACTTAGCTCTGAAAATCTCAAGCGAGTTGCCGAAAAATTCAATTTCCCCAACGAAGAAGAAATGTATGCAGCTGTGGGGTATAACGGCATTACCGCAGCACAAATTGTTACGCGCTTAACTGATAAATTCCGTAAGAAGAAGGAAGAAGCGCAGCTTCTCGATGATGCGGTGGCTGATGCGAAAACGCAGCCGATGAAGATTAAGCGCCGTGATACGGGTATTAAGGTTAGCGGAGTGGACAATCTTCTTATCCGTTTATCGAAGTGCTGTAACCCAGTGCCCGGAGACGATATTATTGGTTATATCACGAAGGGACGCGGTGTATCGGTTCATCGAGCGGACTGTGTAAATACGCAGACGGATGAGGCAAAGGATCGGTTGCTTGAGGTAGAATGGGAAATTAGCCCGCAGAGAGAGCTTGAATATAATGTTGATCTTGAAATCTCAGGATTTGATAGAAGAGGGCTGTTAAATGAAGTGCTGCAAGCGGTAAATGAGATGAAAACAAACATTTCTGCTGTCTCAGGACGGAGCGACCGCAATAAAATGGCAATTATTCATATGTCTATTGCCATTCATAACGTAAATCACCTGCAAAAGATTGTAGAGCGTATTAAGCAGGTGCGCGATGTATATGCAGTGCGAAGATTGATGCATTAAAGGAGTATGTAATATGAGAGTAGTAGTACAACGATCAAAAGAAGCTTCTGTAACGGTAGATGGTCAAGTTGTTGGACAAATTCCTTTTGGTTTGACACTGCTTGTTGGTGTTACGCATGAGGATACAGAGAAGGACTGCGCTTATCTTGCTGACAAGATAGCAAATTTGCGTATTTTTGAGGACGAGAGCGGAAAGATGAACGTCTCGGTTCGAGATATTGGCGGTCAAATTTTGTCAGTTTCACAATTTACGTTATATGGGGACTGTAGAAAGGGGCGCCGCCCGAATTTCATGGAAGCAGCAAAGCCGGAGCATGCGCTGGTTATGTATGAGGCTTTTAATGAGGAGCTTCGTAAACAAGGTTTGCATGTCGAGACAGGTATGTTCGGCGCTATGATGGACGTGCGTTTGCTTAATGATGGACCAGTTACATTGATTGTGGAAAGTAATTAATTACACCCCGCCATCTTGCGCTCTGCATAGATTTGCAGTGCCTTTAGTACCTTTTTTCTTTAATTTAACGGATAATTTCCCCTTTTTCGTGGGTAAACTGAAAGAAGAAAACCCACGAAAAAGGAGAAAAACCATATGCGTATGAATGAAAGCGGGAGGAATGCAGCGAATAGTGCCAATCAAATGCTGCATATGAATTTCCAAGATTTTGTTTCCAAGGAACAGAATACAGTTTCTATGGAGCTGGCTTCAGAATTTGGTGTCTCCCTACAGGATGTAAAAAAGCTGAAGAAGCATTTTAATCGTCGCTAAGGGTCTTGACAACAGCACAGAATAACACGTATATTTATAAGCAAATTGATTTCTTCATAACTACATATGGAAAAAAACCGATGATGGAGAAAAGTAGGTAAGAATACACATGAACAGAGAGGGAATGCCTTGGCTGGAAGCATTTCACATGATGACTTATTGAAGGAACACTCCGTAGGTTTCGCTCTGAACAGCCAAGGGCTCATTAGGAGATGAACGTTTGAGGCGTTAACAAAAAGTGGAAGCGTAAAAGCTTCAATTAGGGTGGCACCACGGGTATAAGACTCTCGTCCCTACGTTATGTAGGGATGGGAGTCTTTTTTATTTTTGAAAATAGGAGGACTAACAGCATGTCGATTCAAATTCCAAGAGGAACGCAAGACATTCTTCCCGGTACGGTCGAGCTGTGGCAATATATCGAAACGCAAGCGCGGGAGATTTGCCGCCGTTATAACTATAAAGAAATTCGGACTCCGATTTTTGAGCATACGGAATTATTTTTGCGCAGCGTGGGAGATACGACAGATATCGTGCAAAAGGAAATGTACACATTCACGGATCGCGGCGAGAGAAGTCTAACGCTACGCCCTGAGGGTACAGCAGCAGTTGTTCGCTCATACGTGGAACATAAAATGTATGGCGATGCGGCGCAGCCGACAAAATTGTTTTATATCGGACCGATGTTCCGTTATGAAAGACCACAATCAGGCAGGTACCGTCAGTTTGTACAGTTCGGGATTGAAGCGCTCGGCAGCAATGATCCTGCGATTGATGCAGAGGTTATTGCGCTTGCAATGGAATTTTATAAGGGCTTAGGTTTGAAACATGTAAAGCTTGTGCTCAATTCTTTAGGCGATCAGGAGAGCAGAAAAGCCCATCGCGAGGCGTTAGTAAACCATTTTGCGCCGCGCATTCATGAGTTTTGCTCAGATTGCCAGTCTCGCCTAGAAAAGAATCCGCTTCGCATTTTAGACTGCAAAAAGGATCGCGGTCATGAATTGATGAGTACGGCACCGTCCATCACGGAATATTTAAACGAAGCTTCACAGCAGTACTACGAGAAGGTGCAGCAGCTTCTGACAATGATGAATATTCCGTTTGAAAAGGACCCGAATCTCGTACGAGGCTTAGATTACTATCAGCATACAGTATTCGAGATTATGAGCGAGGCAGAGGGCTTTGGCGCTATCACAACATTAAGCGGCGGCGGACGCTACAATGGTCTTGTTCAGGAGGTTGGCGGTCCGGAAACACCAGGGATTGGTTTTGCATTAAGTATTGAGCGCTTATTGATGGCGCTTGAGGCTGAGAGCATTACGCTTCCGGTTTCACAAAGCATTGATTGCTATGTAGTCGCGCTTGGAGAGCAAGCAAAGGATTACGCGGCAAAGCTTGTGTTTGATTTGCGGAAGGCTGGTGTAACGGCCGAGAAGGATTATCTTGACCGTAAAGTAAAAGCGCAATTTAAGGCAGCTGACCGTGTGCAAGCGAAATATGTGGCTGTACTTGGTGAAAATGAACTTGAGCGCAGCGTAATTAATATTAAGGATATGAGCACCGGCGAACAAGAGGAAGCCGCTCTCGATACATTTGTTTCATACGTAGCAGAAAAGGTTTTATAGGAGGAGAAAGGGATGTCTGAAAGAACGCATTATTGCGGAGAAGTAACATTACAAGATGTTGATAAGCAAGTACAGCTAAAAGGTTGGGTACAAAAACGCAGAGACTTCGGTGACTTGATTTTTATCGATCTTCGCGACCGTACGGGGATTGTGCAAATTGTATTTACGCCAGAAAGCT
This sequence comes from Ectobacillus sp., assembly GCA_041640875.1. GTDB lineage: Bacteria > Bacillota > Bacilli > Bacillales > Bacillaceae_G > Ectobacillus. Next base: position 14,727 of record JBEPZN010000016.1, read on the forward strand.
CAAAGGAAGCACTTCAATTAGCAGATGCAGTGCGTAACGAATATGTTTTGGATGTAAAAGGTCTTGTGGTAGAACGTGATCCAGAAACAATCAATCCTAACATAGCGACAGGTAAAATTGAAGTAAAGGTTACAGAGCTACAAGTATTAAATAGCGCAAAAACACCGCCATTTGCAATCTCTGATCAAGTAGATGTGGCAGAGGACGTACGTTTAAAATATCGCTATCTTGATCTGCGCCGCTCTGTTATGTTCGAGACGCTTAAAATGCGCCATCGCGTTACAACGACGATGCGTAATTTCTTAGATAAAGAAGGCTTTCTTGATGTAGAAACGCCGATTTTAACGAAAAGTACGCCAGAGGGAGCACGCGACTATTTAGTGCCGAGCCGTGTACATCCAGGTGAGTTTTATGCATTGCCGCAATCACCGCAAATCTTTAAGCAGCTTCTGATGGTAGGCGGCTTCGAGCGTTATTATCAAGTGGCGCGCTGTTTCCGTGACGAAGATTTGCGTGCGGATCGTCAGCCTGAGTTTACACAAGTCGATATTGAAATGTCTTTCTTAACACAAGATGAGCTTCTTGGCATGATGGAGCAAATGATGACGCTTGTGATGAAAGAGGCGAAGGGTCTTGATATTCAAACGCCATTCCCGCGCATGACATATGACGAGGCGATGAGTCGTTTTGGCTCAGACAAGCCGGATACGCGCTTTGCTTTAGAGCTGACAGACCTTTCAGAATTTGCAGCTAACTGTGGATTTAAAGTGTTCTCGAGCGCAGTACAAAGCGGAGGACAAGTAAAAGCGTTAAATGCAAAAGGAGCAGCAGATAAATATTCCCGTAAAGATATTGATGCGTTAACGGACTTTGTAAAAATTTACGGTGCAAAGGGCCTTGCATGGCTGAAGGTGGAAGAGAGCGGTTTGGTAGGACCAATTGCGAAATTCTTCAATGAAGAAGAAAGTGCAACAATGGTTCAATTGCTACAAGGAGAAGTAGGCGACGTATTCTTCTTCGTAGGCGACAAGAAGAGCATCGTAGCGGACAGCTTAGGAGCACTTCGCGTGAAGCTAGGAAAAGAGCTTGGCTTAATCGACGAAAGCAAATTCAACTTCCTTTGGGTAACAGATTGGCCGCTTCTTGAGTTCGATGAGGAGGCAGGACGTTACTTTGCAGCGCACCATCCGTTTACAATGCCGGTACGGGAAGATCTTCCGCTTCTTGACAGCAACCCAGGCAAGGTACGTGCGCAGGCATATGACCTTGTGCTTAACGGTTATGAACTTGGCGGCGGTTCACTGCGTATTTATGAGCGTGATGTGCAAGAAAAAATGTTCCAAATGCTTGGTTTTACACAGGAAGAAGCACAGGAGCAATTCGGCTTCTTGCTTGAAGCATTTGAATACGGCACGCCTCCGCATGGCGGAATCGCGTTAGGGCTGGACCGCTTAGTTATGCTGCTTGCAGGCCGCACAAATCTTCGTGATACGATTGCGTTCCCGAAAACAGCAAGCGCAAGCTGCTTGTTAACAGATGCACCAGGCGAAGTAGCAACGGCACAGTTAAACGAGCTTCATTTACAGCTGAAGCTGAAGTAATCAGCTATGAGAAGAATCCTATGTGGGTATACTAGACTCACATAGGATTTTTTTGGGAAATCTATAGCATTGTTCTATACATCAATTAAATACATAAGAAATGATTTTTTATTAGGAGTGTGTAATATGCTGCATCAATTTTCACGCAATGAGCTTGCCTTTGGAAAAGAAGGTTTAGAGATATTACGAAATACAACCGTTGCAGTCCTTGGTATTGGCGGGGTCGGCTCCTTTGCTGCAGAGGCATTGGCACGTTCTGGTGTGGGGCGTTTGATTTTAGTCGATAAAGACGTAGTAGATATTACAAATGTGAATCGTCAAATCCATGCACTCTTATCAACAGTGGGACAGCCAAAAGCTGATTTAATGAAGGCGCGTATTGCTGATATCAACCCGGAATGTGAGGTGCATGCAGTGCGTATGTTTTATACTGATGAAACATACGAGCAGTTTTTCTCATATGGTCTTGATTTTGTCATTGATGCATCTGACACGATTTCTTATAAGATTCATCTTATCAAGCAATGCTTGCAGCGTAAAATTCCAATCATCTCAAGTATGGGCGCAGCAAACAAAATGGATCCAACGCGCTTCCAAATTGCTGATATTTCGAAAACACATACCGACCCAATTGCGAAGGTTGTACGCACAAGACTTCGTAAAGAAGGCATTAAAAAGGGTGTGAAGGTTGTGTTCTCGGATGAAAGTCCGATTGTTATTCGCGAAGAGATTCGTCAGGAAATTGTGCCGGATGATACAACGAAAATCCGCAAGGCAAAAATGCCGCCTTCCTCAAATGCGTTTGTACCGTCTGTTGCCGGTCTCATTACAGCAAGCTATGTCGTGCGCGAGAGGCTGAAAGGTGTAAAGCTAGAGCGGGTAGGACAGGAATAGAGTAAAGAAAACTCGCCGATTGGCGAGCCCTGACCTTGGGCGAAGACAGAGGCGTAGTTGCTCTTATACTGTATTCTTAAAATTTCCAACTACGTCGAATTCACTTCTAGCTGGAAATTTATATTTTCCTACAGTGTAAAGAAAACTCGCCGATTGGCGAGCCCTGCTCTTGGGCGAAGGCAGAGGCGTAGTTGCCCTTATACTGTATTCCTAAAATTTCCGACTACGTCGAATTCACTTTTAGCTGGAAATTTATGCTTTCTTAAAATACAAGAGAAGAAAGGGCTAATCGAAAAGCACTCACGTGACTTCTCGGTTAGCCCTTTTTCTTTACTTAGACACAATATCCAAATTCCCGTTTTTATCCATTTTGAAAATAGGTGCCATTCGATCTTCAGGCTCATCAAATAGAACAAGCTTACGCGCCCGATCCATAATGCGGACGAGTGTTTGATAATCCTCCTGCACCGCATCTTGTTGTTGCATGAGCTTTTGTAATCGTTTCTCTAATGCTTCATTTTGCTGCTTTAGCTCTTCATTTTGTCTTCGTAATAGTTGGTTTTCTGCTTCTAGCTTCGTGGTATCAGCGGTCTGCTGCTGATAGCTTTGTAAATACGCAATCACATCATCCATTGATAGGGACGTTTGCTTCGCCGGCAGTAACTCCTCCGAAAACTCTGCATCAATAATAAGCTGAGGTGTACGTGACGGCTGCGCTGCAACTACACTTTGCGGTTGATTCGCTAATGCCCGTTTCATTTCTTTGCGCTGTCGTTTCGCGATTTGCACTGCTTCCTCATAGTTTTGCCGTACCTCTGCGTTCCAGCGAAAACCGCAGGCGGCAGAGGTACGATCTAACTTATCTCCTACTTCATCAAATGCTTTTAGCTGTGTACTGCCTTCCCGAATATGCCGAAGCACAGTTTCGGCAAGTAATAAATCATCTTCGGATGTCCATGCATCTTGACGCGTTTTCATAGCAAAACCTCCACATAACGGGTGTTTTTTTGTTTATGTTGCCCGTACTGTTATAGTTTATACACAGTTTAGAAGAATTTAAGTTATTTATAACTAGGGGACTTCCGTATGCGTGAGTTTGGAATCGTGCTTACTTTGTTTTTGATATAGGAGATACATGGGACCGTGGATAGATTTTTAACTTCTGTTTCATAAAATTGGCACGTGTGTAAAACTCTAATAATAGTTACATGCTAGAGGAGGAAGAAATATGATATTTATACACACAGCTATAGAGTTGTTTGTGGGTTATATGAGTTTATTCATTGTGACAAAAATATTAGGAAGGATGACCATTACACAAATTACGTTATTTGATTTTATCTCTGCTCTTGTGCTGGGGGATCTTGTCGGAAATGCTCTTTATAGTGAAGAAACTCAAATAAGAGAGATTGTATTTACAATCTTTTTCTGGGGCTTTTTAGTATACATTGTACAGTTCATGACACAAAAGAGCTTCCGGTTGCGAACATTGCTAGAGGGAAGACCTGCTATTGTCATTCACGAAGGTAAGATTTGCTACAGTGAGCTAAAGAAGCACCGTTTAGATTTAAGTGAGCTGCAGCACATGCTGCGTGCAAAAGATGCTTTTTCTGTCAGTGAGGTGGAGTATGCCGTTTTAGAGACAGATGGCTCGCTAAGTATTCTGAAAAAATCAGATTATGCCGCACCGACAAAATCTGATCATAACATGCCTAACCAGCCGCCCAGCCTTCCTATCACTCTCATCAGTGATGGGCGATTATTGATGGAGAATTTAAAGCAAAGCGGTATGAATGAAACATGGCTGCAACAAGAGCTTAATAAAAAAGGGATTCGGAAGTATTCAGAAGTGTTACTGGCAGAGTGGAAGAAAAAGAAGTCCACATTATATGTTCAAAAATACTAAGGTACTTCAGCTTATCATTCTGCAACAGGGAGCTTAAAAAAGTGAAATAGAGGGAGGCTGGCTTATAGAAGCCAGCCCTTTTATACTTTAAGAAAGGATAAATTTCTAGCTGGAAGCCAATTCGACGTAGCGAGAAATTTTAGGAACAAAGTATATGTGCAACTACACCTCTGTCTTCGCCCAAGAGCAGGGCTCACCAGTCGGCGAGTTTTCTTGATAGAGGGGAAATGCTTTTCTTTTTATGAACGAGATAACCGTAGTACAATGAAGGTAGTATATTAACAAAGCAAGGAGGAGGATAAAGTGAATTTATTTAATTATGAAGACAACAATAAAAATAAGCCTCTTGCATATAGAATGAGACCAAAAAATTTAGATGAAATAGTTGGACAGCAACATGTTATTGGTAAAGATACTGCTTTATATAAAATGATTAAAAAAGGACATGTGCCTTCTATATTACTTTACGGTGAACCCGGAATTGGTAAAACATCAATAGCACAGGCGATTGCAGGTACAGTTAATAGGCCTTTTATCCCAATCAATGCTACAACTGCTGGAAAAAAAGATATTGAACATGCAGTAACAATAGCAAAACAAGAGGGTAAATTAATTTTATTTATTGATGAAGTTCATAGATTTAACAAAGCTCAACAAGATTATCTTTTACCACATGTCGAGAATGGATTAATTACACTGATTGGGGCAACCACTGAAAATCCATTTCATGATGTTAATCCCGCAATTAGAAGTAGATGCGGTCAGATAAAAGAATTAAGGAGACTTTCTAGTAAAGATATCGAGGAATTACTTAGAAGGGCCTTGTCTGATAAAGAAGATGGCTTAGGAGCCGTTAACATAACTATGCCCCAAGAAGCAATAGATTTGATTTCTTCCTCTACCAATGGGGATGCTCGGTCAGCACTTAATATATTAGAGGACGTAGTTATGGCTTCTAAAGATGAGAAAACAGACCAAGTGGTGGTTGATATTCAGATCGTAAAAGAATGTGTTGAAAATAAAGGTTTTTCTCATGATAAAAATGGTGACCTACACTACTCATTACTATCATGTTTACAAAAAAGTATACGGGGTAGCGATGTAAATGCAGCTCTCCATTATTTAGCAAGACTTATTGAAGGCGGCGATCTTGTGTCAATTTGCCGTCGTATTCTAACGTGTGCATATGAAGATATCTCAGTTGCTGCGCCTGATGTTCCTATGCATATACTAGCAGCTTGTCAGTCAGTCGAGAGGTTAGGATTACCTGAGGCAAGAATTCCATTGGCAAATGCAGTTATTGAGTTATGTTTATCACCAAAGACTAATAGTGCCTATAAAGCTTTAGATTTTGCTATAGAAGATGTAAGAAAAGGAATGGTAGGAGAAATTCCAATGCATCTAAGGGATGCCCATTACAATGGAGCAAAAGTAATGGGGCATGGAGTAGGTTATAAATACCCGCACGATTATCCAAATTCATTTGTAAATCAACAATACTTACCTGATTTGCTACAGGATCGAAAATACTACCATCCAAAACAAAATGGTCATGAAAAACACTTTGCAAAAGTTTATGAGAGAATTGAAGAGCTTAAAAGATCCTGACTTAATAAATAACTGAGAAAAATTCCTTTAATTTAGATGAGAGTACTGAAAAACTTCTTTTGTCTTTATTAACGGGTTCTTGAGTTTAGGAACCAGGCTGCTGTGGCAGTCCTTTTTTGCACTTGTAAAAAGGTATAAAATTCCAGTTATATAAGTTGAATTTAATTCTTGCACCTTCTGAATTCAGTTGCTAAATCATCATTCAAATTGTCTTTGCAGGGCAACGCATTCTGTATGAATTTGTGCTGCGATGGGGTTATGGGAAAAGATTTAGTTCAACTTATATAGCTGGAAGACAATTCGACGTAGTTGGAAACTTTAGGAACGAAGTGTAAGTGCAACTACGCCTCTGTCTGGGCCTAAAGGCAGGGCTCACCAGTCGGCGAGTTTTCTTTATTTAAAAATTAATTGTGGCTTTTTGTGGATGTTCCGAGCTAGTTAAATCCATATCATTGGAATTTTTGCTAACTAGCGATAATGCAAGAGCGGCGCATGCCCCAGGTAAGGCGAATACAAGGAAACATAAGGTAATAGGGACATTTAGAGATAAAAGCATACCGCCTAATGTAGGCCCTAACATTCCGCCTAATCTTCCAATTCCGTTTGCCAGCCCGATTCCTGTTGATCTAACATTTGCAGGGTAATATTGTGAAACGAAAGCATTCAGTAAGCTTTGGTTCCCCATTGTACAAACGCCTGCAATAGAAATTAAGAAATACAGAAAAAACATATTACTTTTGATTCCAAGAAGAGCAAGACAAATCGCACCAAGAACATAAAGACCAGCTATTAATTTTTTAGACCCTTTTCGATCCGCGATAACTCCTATAATAACAGTTCCAATTAAAGCTCCGCCATTTAGAAAAATCGCAAACCCTAATCTGGAAATTAAAGGGTATCCAGCATTTTGCATTAATTTTGGCAACCAAGTATTTAATCCATAAATCATCAATAAACCCATAAAATAAACAATACAGAAAAGGATTGTGCTTAATCCTAGTTTATTTTTGAATAGTCCGATAATTGGAGTACGTTCAGCAGGAGCTTGATGCATAGGACCTTCTTCAGTGACTAGGTGATTCTTATAGTTAGCATTAAGTTTTGTTAAGGTTTTATCAAGTACATCTAATTTGCCTTTACGAATAAGAAACTGGGGTGATTCTGGTACAGCTTTCATGATAAAAGGAATTAATAATAAAGGAAGCGCTGCAAACCATAAAGCAGGACGCCATCCCAATGACTCAAATACTAGAACGCCGACTAATGGGGCAAGTATTCCTCCAATTTGGTTTCCGCACAGTGCTAATGTAATCGCTTTATTTTTACTGGATTTAGGCATGTATTCAGTTAAGAGAGAAATTACGGCTGGTAAGGTTCCGCCAAATCCAACACCTGCTAAAAATCTACACCATGAGAATAACTGTGTCTCTGTTGCAAAACCGGAAAGCGTGGTGAAAATACTAAAAAAAGCAACCGAAATAATTAAAATGCTTTTTCGTCCAAATTTATCTGCCAAAAGACTTAATATAATAGAACCAAACATCATTCCAAATAGCCCATAGCTTCCAATTACCCCTGCTTGAATTGGTGATAAAGCCCATTCTTTTGTTAAGAGCGGAACTACAGAGCCATAAACGACTAAATCATAGCCTTCAAATGTGATAAACAAAAGGCACCAGAGTAATAAGTTGAAATGAAAGCGATTAAATTTACTCTCATCTAAAATGTTCTTTATAGAATACATAGTCATTTTGGGACAACCTCCTTCAATACGTTAGGTAGATATAGTAAAACAAGAATAGGAATTTTATTTAGCTGCTTCTATAAAATTTCCTAATTTACTTATTTCGCCTGAAAAATGTTAGCGTTTGCAATTTTGGGTTATTAAAATCAGTGAAGAAAATCAATCCATTTTGACGATTTCCTGTTCCATACATCTCTTGTTAATTCTTCATTCGAATTCATGTAAGCCCTCCTTATTATTGAACTTTTTTGTTGAACAATTTTGATTATAATTCTTGTATTTCTTACTGTCAAATAAAATTTAGAAAAGTCGAATAATACTGGATTCGTAGGTACCTATGTATTTCAGTTATAGGAATGATGATGAAAGGCTCGTTACTTGTCTATGTTTTTCCTTTGTTGACACGAATTATGTGTAAGTCTACTAGACCTTATAAGCCGCTGTGAATTGTGTAAGTCAGATTGTAGAAGGTAGGAGTTCTTTCCTGGTTTTTCTTGCACTTTAAGAAAGTATAAATTTCTAACCGGGAGATCATTCGACGTAGTGAGAAATTTTAGGAATAAAGTATAAGGGCAACTACGCCTCTGTCTTCGCCCAAAGGCAGGGCTCGCCAGTCGGCGAGTTTTCTTTACATTAAGTTCACGATTGACAGAAAAATTAGAACATAATATAATTTTTATAGAACAATATTGTTCAACAATTAAAAGCGTTTTTGATAGATGTCAGTTGGATTGTTAGAAAGAGTTTATGATTTACATGCATAGACTGGATCTGATGAAGTAGAAAAAAGCAGAAGAGTAAAATAAGTCATTTACAAGAGGGGAACATAGTAATGGATAAACATGTGAATTTATTGAGTGTAAGCGATATGCTGCAGATTTTGTTTGGAGAGGCGGCTGGCTTAACGCCCCAACAGTATGTGGTGGTGTCTTAATAGATTCCTGTAATTCATCATAAAGAATGAAAATTGGACGTGTATATATGATTTTTTATATTATTGTTATTTTATCTCTTATCTATCAAACGAGTGTAAGAGGAGATACCGTGCTTGTGACTTTATATGCCATGGGTCTTCATGCAAGTTCCATCTATTTAGGCATAATTGTCGCATCAACCTCCTTGTTTCCCATGCTATTTGCTGCTTATGCTGGAAGATTATCTGATCGGATGGGGTTCCGTCTGCCGCTAGTCATCAGCATGTTGGGCACCGGCATAGCACTGCTGCTTCCGTATTTATTTAGAGATCAATTATTTATCTTGCTTGTGTCTCAATCCTTGTTTGGGTTATGTCAAATCTTCACCATTGTTACTATGCAAAATTTAATTGGAGCTTTAAGCAATAAAGAAACTCGCTCACACTACTTTTCTATTTATACCCTGGGAGTTTCGATTTCAAATTTTTTAGGTCCCTTAATTACAGGCTTCTCTATTGACCATTTTCAATTTCATCTGACATTCCTAATGTTGGCGGTAATTGCCATGATTCCGGCAGTGTTCTTCTGTTTCAACATGATTAAACTGCCAAAAGCAATTGACAAAGAATTGGAACAAAAGAATAGTTTTGTTGAGCTTCTTCTCAAACGTTCTTTACGGAAAACCTTTATCACAAGTGGAATCATTTTAACAGGTGTAGGGCTATATGAGTTTTATTTTCCTATATACGCAAACCATCTTGGGCTCTCAGCCTCCACCATTGGAGTAATTTTAAGCTGTAATGCGATTGCCTATATTCTTTCACGTCTGTGCATGCAGTGGATGATGAAGAAATTCAAAGAAGAAACAATTCTTGGAGGATGTCTTACCATATCGGCAATTGCTTTCTTTTTAATTCCTCTATTTGATCATTATGTTCTATTGATGATTATCTCTTTTATCATGGGTCTAGGATTGGGATGCTGCCAGCCGTTGTCTATCGTAATGGCTTATAATCGTTCACCGAAAGGGCGTACAGGGGAAGTTCTGGGGATTCGACTTACATTAAATAAAACTGTACAGTTTTTGATTCCAATTTTGTTTGGTTCTTTAGGATCCATGGTTGGTTTCTTTCCGGTATTCTGGTCAAATGCAGTCCTATTATTATGTAGCGGATATTCGCTTATTGAAAAGAAGCCGAGATCTCATAAGACAGCTAGCTAAATGATAGCAGATGATTTTTTGCTAGTATTTATACCAAACTACAATACTCGCTTGGTAGAGTCTTTAGAGGGGAATTCAGTAATTCCTTGTGAAGAGAGTATTAAATGCACTTGTTTTATGATAATTAGCAATTTGCCAAATGTTTATGGCCTATGGAGTCAAGAATGTTATTGGGACAGACAAATCAGCAGATGCAAAAGCCCTTGAAAAAGGAGCTTTTCTTAGATCTTATGATAATGGGGTATAAAAAACAATACTATTATTTAACAGAGCTGTTTTTGGAAACAGGTAACATGAATCTATTTAGATAGTCTTTCATATTTTTTCTTTATATTATTTAGAAAGTCACTACTTTCTGGATAGATCCATTTCATTCTTAGTTTCGTTGTGACTTTAAGAGCTAAATTGCACACTTGTTAAATTAGCGGGCACGTTGATTCAAGAAGGATTTACGCTTTTTTTCTTGAAGTTATTGAACTAAAGTGCAGTTTAGTTTTTATAAGAATGGACTTGTATATTTGTGGTGAAAAAGAATATATGCTAGATGTTTACAATGAAGTGGGTATGATTATAAAGGAAGGAAGTGCAAAACGATGGATTTCGAAATGGTTATGCAGGAACTGGAAGTGCTCGGCAAGGAACGAATCAAAAAGACTTATATAAGCAATGGTGCACACGAGCCGCTTTTTGGTGTGGCTACAGGTGCAATGAAGCCGCTTGCAAAGAAAATCAAGAAAAATCAGCCTTTGTCCGAGCAGCTTTACGCCACTGGGAATTACGATGCCATGTATTTTGCCGGCATCATTGCCGACCCAATGACAATGACTGAGGCGGATTTTGAGCGTTGGATGGATGCGGCGTATTTTTATATGCTATCTGATTATGTGGTTGCAGTAACTTTGGCTGAAACCGATATTGCGCAAGCTGTTGCCGATAAATGGATTGCAAGTGGGGAAGAGCTTAGAATGTCGGCAGGCTGGAGCTGTTACTGCTGGCTTTTGGGTAATCGCCCGGACAGCGAATTTGTTGCAAGCAAGATTGCCAGTATGCTTGAACAGGTAGAAAATACGATTCACGATTCTCCTGAACGAACAAAATCCGCTATGAACAATTTTATTTACACCGTCGGGATTTCATATTTGCCGCTCCATGATAAGGCGGTTGAAACCGCAAAGGCAGTAGGACCAATCGAAATCAGGCGAGACAAGAAAAAAAGCAGTATTCTGTTTGCCTCCGAAAATATCCAAAAGGAAATAGATAGAGGGAGGCTTGGCTTCAAACGCAAATATGTTAGGTGTTAGCATCGTTTGGAGTGTAACTGCACTAACTGAAACGAGAGCTCTATACATATCATTTGATGGTTGCTGATTAGCAAGGATCGGTGGCAATTCAGCAATCGGGTGCTATTGTTTAAGATCAAAGGTAGAAAATGATCAAACTTTTTTATAAAACCGAAATTTAAATATGCTAGAGAAGAATCCATTTTGATCAAAATGGATTCTTCGTTTGTAAATGCAGATTGTGTTTTTATAAGAAAGTTTGATTAAAACTCATAGAAGTTCCTCAAAAAACAGTTTGAATAAACGATTCAACTTTTTTATAAACGGTATAACTTTATTTTAAATCCACAGATGAAACCTCACGTATTGCGTGTAATAGATATGGATTGAGGGAAATACCTTGAAAGCATGATCTGGCTGTCCAGCACGTTTTCAGCTCCCGCCAAGCCGACAGACCAAAAAGAAAGGGAAACAAAAAACACGTTCTCAATTGGGAAGAGAACATGGGAAAGAGCATGACCAATCCCTTTCACTTCCTAGATAGCCTGAGTTTAAGCTAAAACAGGATCATTAAAGTAAATAATTTCAGAAAGAATTTTCTCGCCTGTTGCACTCCTAAATGCTTCCCTTGCCTCTTTTTCTGTATTGAATTCGTACATTTTCACATCATCATTTGAAAATATTGTAAGTACCCACACGAACATTTCCTCCAATGATTATTTTAATTTTATAATAAAAAGATAACTTAAAACTTTTTTATTCTAAAAAAGAAAGTAGCCAAGTTATGCTAACTTAGAGGCAATATTGTAATTTTTCTTTGTATATACATACCCTTCTAAAATCGTACGTGCTGTACGTACTACCTTAATTGCATCGATATTCCCCGCGATTAAATCAACCTTTGTTTCCATGATTCCAGCAGGATGTGCTAATCGAACAACTTCTTTTTGTACATTTATAGTCTTAGATAAGATAGTATCATTCAAAAATGCCCCTGCAGTTGTACAAATGGCACCAGTTATAGCAAGTGCTTGATGTGGTTTTTGCATAGACATCATTCTTATTCTACAGTCCATGTCTTCAGCCTTTCTTTTCACCCCTGTTACATCAATATAATCCATAGGAGGAGAAATAATGGTCATTTTCGGAACAGCGGGTGATTTTTTAGTAGCTTCATCTTTAGTGGAAAATTTACACATTTCAGCTGCAATTGATCTGACTTTCTCTAATTCTATTAGTTTTTCTTGCGAAAATTCATGAGGTAATTCAGAACCTGTCAAGCCAACATCTTGGGCATTCACAAAGATTAATGGGTTAGCAACATCAATAATAGACACATTGATAGGACCTTCTGGTGTACGAATGATATCAATAGCGTTTCCGGTTGGAAATAGCTTACCTGTTACAGAACCTTCCGCATTCGTGAATGAAAGGTAGATAGGCGAACCTGTTCCTGGAACTCCTGGGATTGAACACAAGCCATCCGTTTTTACTTGACCATTTTCTACCTCCACCTCAGCAATAATTACTTTCTGAGTATTTGTATTAAAGATTCTAACCGTTGTAATAGGTTCTATTGCTGGAACAAGACCTTGTGCAATTGCATAAGGGCCTACCGCAGAAGAGATATTTCCACAATTCCCTTTAAAATCAACTAATTGGTTTTCGATACTTACTTGGGCAAAAGTGTATTCTACATCAATCCCATTAAGATTTGATTTTTTGATAATTGCAGCCTTACTTGTTAATGAGTTTGCCCCACCAAGACCATCAATTTGTCTACGGTCTGGACTTCCCATGATATCCAATAAAAATTCATCCCATAGAAAACGATCAGCTGGCATATCTTCAAAATTGAGAAACACACCTTTGCTAGTTCCACCACGCATAATAACAACAGGCACTTTCATTTAAATAACCACCTTTTCTTATTCACTTTTAAAAAAGTACCGGTGCTTTTAAAAATATAGTATGATAGGTAATATTATAAGTAAAATAGATATTTTATTAAAAAAACACAAAAAAAATCTTATAATCAATCAAATGGGGGTGAGCAATATGGATGAAAAAGATTGGAACGCATTACGGGTTTTATATGAGGAAAAAAATATAAGTCGTGCTTCAGAACGTTTATATATTTCTCAGCCAGCACTAACCTATAGACTCAAAAATTTAGAAAAAGAATTTGGAACCAATTTGTTTTTCAAAATAAAAGGTGGCATTGAGTTTACCTCTGAAGGTACACATTTAGTACAATACGCTGAGGAAATGATAAAAAAGCTGCAGAAAACAAAAGACTTTATGTTAAATATGCAAAATGAAGTAAGAGGAACGTTAAGATTAGGAGTATCGAGTAACTTCGCTCAGTATAAATTGCCAAAAATATTAAAAAAATTTTCAACTAAATATCCAAATGTACAATTTAATGTAAATACAGGTTGGAGTACAGATATTATAAATCTTCTAAATTCATCTAGCGTGCAACTAGGTATATTGCGTGGAAATTACGATTGGTATGGAAAAAAACAATTGTTGCATAAAGAAGGACTTTGTTTGATTTCTACAAAGGAAATAGATATAGAAAACTTACCGGATATCCCATTCATTAATTACAAGACTGATAGTTCGTTAAAAACTCTTATTAATGGATGGTGGCATGACAGATATTCTGAGCCACCATACGTCACAATGGAAACGGACCGACAAGAAACATGTAAAGAAATGGTCAAGAATGATTTAGGGATTGCAATCGTGCCTCAAATTTGTTTACAGCCTTCTGATAATCTTCATACCTATGAATTATTCTATAAAAATGGTGAACCTGTTGTTAGAAATACATGGTTAATGTATAACGAGGATTCCTTAATACTATCAACCGTTAAAAACTTCATAGACTTTTTAAATGAACAGCCAAAAATCTAATAAATAGCTGCACTATCTCAAGGGGGAGAATCAAGTATCCCTCTTTCTTTTACATAGATTATAAAATTTTTTTTAGAAATTACATAAAAATTATATATTTTACTTATTTATCAGTGCGTAATATTTTAAAACTAGGAAATATTTCTTAACGCATTTTTCTAAAATATTGTAAGCGATTTCTTTGGAGGGGATTCATATTCTTACTTTTTTAGGAGTTTTAATGGTTGTAGTATTTACTTATTTGATTATGGCAAAGAAATTATCCCCGGTTACAGCACTAGTAGCCGTACCAACTGTATTTGCAGTTATTGGCGGATTTGGCTTAGAGCTCGGGGGGATGATGTTGGATGGCTTAAAAGAAGTTGCTCCTTCAGCTGCTTTACTGCTGTTTGCGATCTTATTTTTCGGTATTTTAATCGATGCAGGATTATTTGATCCATTAATCAATAAAATGATGAAATTTGTTAAAGGTGATCCTGTTAAAATAGCTATTGGTACTGCTATCATCGCTATGATCGTAGCATTAGATGGTGACGGAACGACAACTCATATGATTACGATTTCTTCAATGTTAGCGCTTTATCTTCGAATCGGCATGAACCCACTTATCCTTGCTACAATCTCTTTACTAGCTGTCAGTATCATGAGTGGAATGACTCCTTGGGGAGGACCAGCTACAAGGGCCATTGCTTCTTTAGGGCTTGATGCTAATGAATTTTTTCCTCCACTTTTACCTACAATGTTATCAGGTATGGGATGTATTCTTTTTATAGCATTTGTTCTTGGAAAAAAAGAAAGAGAAAGACTTGGTGTACTCAATGTTGAGGAAATTCCTCAGCAATCATTACAATTCAGTGAAGCAGCTGCCACTTTTGCAGTACAAGATAACATTAAACGTCCACAATTAAGATGGGTAAACTTTATTTTAACGGTAACAATCATGGTAGCCTTGGTCCTGGGGTTAATATCAGCTCCAATCCTATTTCTAATTGGATTTGTACTTGCTACGATGATTAATTATCCAAATTTAGAACAACAAAAAGAACGGATTTTATCACACGCAGGAAATGCTTTAACTGTTACTATATTAGTGTTTGCAGCAGGTATCTTTTCAGGGATTTTTTCCGGCACAAAAATGGTAGATGCTATTTCAAATGCATTAATATCAATCATTCCAGAATCAGTAGGCTCTTTCTTCCCTCTAGTTGTTGCATTAACTAGCATACCATTTACTTTCGTATTATCTAACGACGCTTATTACTTTGGAGTTTTGCCAATTCTGGCTAAAGCAGGAGCAGCTTATGGGGTAAGTCCTTTAGAAATTGCAAGAGCAGCTGTATTAGGTCAACCTGTTCATTTTTTAAGTCCACTTGTTGCTTCTACACTTTTACTAGTCGGAATGGTGAAAACAGACATTGGGGAATTTCAACGTTATGCCTTTAAATGGACCCTCCTTTGCTCACTAATTATTATTGTTGTTGCATTTGTTACAGGTGCGATCAGCTAACCTTCATCTCCTTTTTCAACTCCAATCATGATAAAAAAGCGAAGTCATCTAAAGTTAGGTTATGAACTGAATTTAGATAGCTTCGCTTTTTAAAAAGATAGTACTTAGTTAAGAATCGTTTCCTTATTTCCCATAATAGATTATCAATCCGTTATCTTGGTTATTACTTTTACAATCGTTTTTGCAAGATTCATGACCGTAAATAAGCGGGTATCATTTAAAAATTGAGAAGTTGGCAATGGATCGATATAATTGACAAACCCGACGAAATGGTAATCTCCTACTTCTGGAAGTATTTTTTCCAGTGCCTTTCCAGGGATTAGCGATCCCTCTTTAAACATCAAATAACCTACTTGATTTTTATCACCAATCGAAGCATCAATACTAATAATAATTGGCTTTCTAAATTGTTTATTGATTTTCTTCAGTATTCCTTTTAAGTTAAATGCATGTACAGGTTCTTCTAATGTTCCATATACATGAAAAGGAACTTCATTTTCAATCAACATTGTCCCTACTAACGGACCTAATGAATCACCCACATATCGATCAGAACCGATACATAAAAAGACAATATCGTTGCCCTTCAGTGATGAGTGATCAATCATTTCTTTGATTTTAAATGCTAGCATGTCAATTTCTTTTTCTTCTGTTGTTCCATCAGCTCTTAGATAATAAGAAACTGCTTCTTGAATCTTTTTTTCTTTTTTATAATAAAAAGGACACATGACCATCCCCCTTAAACTTATTTACATAGGCTATTGAAATCATTATAACGTAAAAGCTATGCTGATAAGTGAGAATGTAGTTTCTTTTTGATCTCCAATGTTCCGCTGCATATTACCTACATGTCGGGCTGACATATTATTGGTAGTCAATAAATCTATCTAACTTCCTAACATAGCCTATTCCCAGTGTTAGTGCGATCATTATGATAATCACAAGTAAAACATCCACACCAAAAAAGAGGGCGAATCCAGTGCGATAGGGGAAGGTGAAATATACAGAGATGTGCATGAGGAATGACCAAAATCCATTTAGAGAAAAGATGATTCCAGTGAAGTAAGGCGAAGATTTACTTACATAAGCCGGGTACAAACATAGACGTGAGTGATAAAAAAATCTCAAGTCAAGGAGTAATTATCCTACAATCTAAAAACACTGAAAGGACTTCAGAAAAAATGAATGAAGAAATAGTGTAAGCGACCTTGTGATTCCTAAGAGGATGATCGAGGCCGCTTACTGTTGTTTTATGTTATCCTTCTATCCTCTTGAAAAGTGCTGCCGAAGTTATTTTCTTCCAAACCTACCTAATATGTCTAATTAGTAGTTAAAATAAAACAGTTATTCGCTTTCATCTTCATTGTTTCCGTTGCCATGAATGTATATCCGAGTTGCTAAAAAAACATAAAAAATATAAGGTGTAATTAATACATGAGGGAGGTAATTCAAATGAAAAAACTTTCAAATTTCGTCGCTTCAGTAATGGAAAGCTATATCAAATCAATGGAAGCATACGGAAACGCTCGAATTCGTAATAAATAAACTTCTTAACTTAAGCCATCAAAAATGAGGAGTAAATCATAATGACTTCTTTCTATCATAAGATTCACTAGCCGATTCATGAAAATAAAAACGTGAGTCGGTTTTTTTGTATGAAAAATAAAAGGACTTCTATCAGTCCGTCCCTAGTACAAGCCCCACCTACGCTTTGTACTGCTGGCAGCCACGCGCGCCGCCCAACCCAATTCCTAGTATAATAGAAAGCGCTTACAAAGTAAATAGTATGAATATAGTCCAATTATTGGTAATTTTGACTTCGTGGGCCTGACGACAAACCCAGGAAAAGATGCAGGAAATGAAAGGAATAGTCACCTTATTCAGTGACTATTTCTTTCATACGTATGTACCTTTTAGTAAAGAATATATCTTACGTCAAGATATTCCTTAGGAGGTACTAAAATATGAACTCTAATAGCGTTACACTGACTTCGACTGAAATGTCTTCAATCTGGACTAGCTACCTGAATGATAGTATGCCCAAATATACTTTAACTTAGATATATCAGTACTATTGGGGATATACTTTGCTATTCGTTTTATATATACAAAAGAGGTGTACGTACAGTTAATAAATGGATATAAAATTAATACACTTTTTTTACTCATATGTATAATTATGATTGTTGGAATGTATAGACGAATAGAAAAAAATAATAGTACTATTACAAAGTGATATTAGGAATAACGTGACATTATCGGGAATCAATGTATCTAGAATATAAAAATTTAATCTTACTTAGTTAATTAAAACAATAGATGATTCCAATGTACCACAGGGTGACTTTCTGAACAGTATAAAGAAACAATATGAAAGGCTACCTAAATTGACTTGTGTTGCCCATTTCCAAAAAAAGGATCTGTTAAATAATAGTGTTGATTTGTGACTAGCCCAAAATAAAAAGAAGAAAATAACTCCAATTGCTATTATTTCCCTCAATTTGTTATAATTAAGTGTTTTTAACATTATTGAGGAGGAACATTTTTTATGTCAATCGAAGTAGGCAGCAAGGTACAAGGTAAAGTAACAGGCATCACTAATTTTGGAGCATTCGTAGAATTACCGGGAGGCTCAACAGGTCTTGTGCATATCAGTGAGGTAGCGGATAGCTATGTAAAAGACATTAATGACCATCTCAAAGTAGGCGACCAGATTGAAGTAAAAGTGATTAGTGAGAAGGACGGAAAAACTTCCTTATCCATCAAAAAAGCTATAGATAGACCCGAAAGACAGACCTCTTCTTATTCCCAACGTCCACCACGCCCGGGAAGAGTTGATAACCGTTCCAAAGACTTCCGTGCAAAAAGTAATTTCCAACCAAAGGAAAGCTTCGAAGATAAAATGGCTCGTTTTTTAAAGACTAGTGAAGAGAATTTATCTACCCTCAAACGTAGCACCGAAACAAAACGGGGCGGTAGAGGCGGAAGACGCGGATAACCTACTACGTTTTTTAATACTTCATCCTATAGATAAAGGCAAACCTGCATAAACTGGCTTGCCTTCTTTAATGTAACTCAAACCGCTTTAGTCCATTAAGACATACAAAAAACAACAACTTAATTATAATTTGTTTTTTTACATTTTATAATACAATTTTAATTCTACACAAACGATAGTATCTCATCATTATAAATTGAGCTACAGAAGAGATATGTTGTGTGAATTTGGATGTATAGGATATTCATGGTAGGTTTACATAATCCCTAATTATCGGGAGTCAATGTATCTAAAAATCTATAAAAATACCCTCCAGGCTGATCTGGGGGTATTGCTTGTTCCCATAATTCGCGAAAGAGGAAGTTGAAAAATCGTGCCCTATTCTTGAATAATCAATATAACTTTAATTGGCTGATATTTAGGAATAAAAGTACAGTTCATTGTCTTCCTAAGCACCTTGATATAATGTTACAATTCTTTTAGGCGTACCTTTAATCGTTGTCTCTCCTCCAGCATGCTTAACCACGCGTTCCTCTTGAGACGAAGGTGCCTCCTTCTCTTTACCTGTCGTTGTCGTTTCCTTGCTGCCACATCCTGCTACAAACAGCATCAGTGCCATAATACATAACATAATCGAAAGTAACTTCTTATTGCGAAACATATGTACACCCCTTCTGCTTTTATAAATGATAATGATAATCATTTCCTTTTGTATATTACCATTATTTATGAAAATGTGTAGCACTTTTTTCAATCTTCTTAAATTAGCATTCTTGCCCATCCTGTTTCCTCGATAATATGGCCCGATTACGGAATAAGAAAAAATCCTGCATATAACAGGATTTTTGATCAAACTTTTATAAATTATCATTACATCGATGACTATGTAATGTATCCATCTGTAAATCTAAATTTTGAACAGATGTTGATACCCGGGCGTATCCTACTCTCATTCCTATCCATCCCTTACCATCATTCCATTTTGGGGTTTTACAAAATTTCACTATAATTTTGATGGTATGGGTAATCTGTTTTATCGTTTCAGCCCGGAAGACTCCTTCTTCAGCCGATAAGTGGAGGTAGTTCAATAAATAAAATTGTATATGGATTTATGAGAGGTTAATATAACTTTATCGGAAGTATCTCTTTAGTAATCGGTTACCTGTTACATAAAAACACATACTATTAACTTTTAGTATCCAGAACTTCAAGACCTGCAGATAATTCATAAAACAATAAAGGATGATGATAATGTCAACATTGGTTTTTTACGGGACAAGCGACGCTCAGGGGGTACCTAGAATGCTGTGCAGCTGCAATGTCTGTGCACAGACTGAAAGTAAAAATAAACGAAAGCGGCCAAGCGTATATTTGGAGATGCAAGAACAAGAAATCTTGATTGATATTTCCCCCGATTTTCAAGAGCAATTTATAACCTATAACAACAAGAGAATTCCCCCGCTTGTATTGATTACGCATGCACATCATGATCATGTCGACGGTCTCGGTGATTTTGCGGACCTATGTTTCTGGAATGGGCAAGGAACAGCCGAAATAGTTAGTCCGCCTGATGTGATGGATGCTTTGGAACAACGTTTTCCTTACCAGTTCCATAGGAAAGGATTATCATTTATATCAGCGGATACATGGACTGCCGGCAATGCCGATATTTCTTTCCATAGAGTAAACCATGGCTTCAACGGTTATTCCTATGCGATTTTATTTCGAGGAGAAAACAATAAGAAATGGGCGTATATGCCGGATTCTTTTCAAGTATCTGAAGAGCAATGGAGTCCTTTTTATGATTTGGATTTACTTATCTTAGGGACGTCTTATTGGGAAGAAAAGCAGGATAAAGCCAGAAGATCTGTTTATGATGTTTCAGAAGCATTGGAGTTAAAAGAAAAACTAAAGGCAAAGCAAATGATATTGACTCATCTTTCACATCAAATCGATATTCCTCACTATGAACTGCTTCTGCCTGAAGGTGTGTCATTTGCTTATGATGGTTTAAAAATTGACTTGCCGGTGTGATCATAATGAAGCATTTTGTTTCCGGCTTAGCATAAGGAAATCAGGGTTTTAACTTTTAGAAAGTGTATTAGTGGTCAGTATCTGCGTTTTAAGATAAAGAAAACTCGCCGACTGGCGAGCCCCGCTCTTGGGCGAAGACAGAGGCGTAGTTGCACTTATACTTTGTTCCTAAAATTTCTCACTACGTCGACTTGGCTTCCAGCTAGAAATTTATACTTTCTTAAAGTATAAAGAAAACTCGCCGACTGGCGAGCCCTGATCTTGGGCGAAGACAGAGGCGTAGTTGCACTTATACTGTATTCCTAAAATTTCTCACTACGTCGACTTGGCTTCCTGCTAGAAATTTATACTTTCTTACAGTGCAAATAAAAACAGCACCCCTCTAGGCCGTTGGAAAAAGAGGGGTGCGCAAAAAGGTAACAGAGAAATGAACTAGCAAGTCAGAGGATCTTTGTCCATTTCCCTCTTATTTGATCGTCTTATATTCCCGGCCACAATCCCAACTAATATGAGGACAACTCCAATCCATCGCGACAAGCTTACATGTTCAGCTAAAATTAGTGAAGACATTGAAATGGCTACTGGAAGCTCAGAAGCTGTTAATATTGTGCCAAGTCCCGGTCCGATATGCGGCATTCCAATTGAAAATAAAAGCGGCGGGAGAACTGCTCCAAATAAACCGAGAAACAATCCATACGGTGCAACTCCCATTAAGACGGGTAAATCGAATAGAAACATTGGTGGAAGCAGTAGAGAGACAGTTATCGAACCA
The DNA here is from genome assembly GCA_041640875.1 of Ectobacillus sp. Taxonomy (GTDB): domain Bacteria; phylum Bacillota; class Bacilli; order Bacillales; family Bacillaceae_G; genus Ectobacillus. The sequence continues at coordinate 36,129 of JBEPZN010000016.1, forward strand.
CCAGTGGAAAGAAGGGCACTTTTTAGTATGGGCGGAGTATCTTTCCCAACTAAACTGCTAAGAAAAATGAAAGTTGCAAACGTCAAAGCAGAAAATAGTCCCCAAATCGTTCCCTGCCATGACAGAACGATTCCACCTTCTGAAACAATGCCTGCAGCTAGAATTGAGCCGATTAGAAGAATGGCTATCGAAATAACCTTCCATTTTGCGGGTCTTTTCTTATAGAATATCCATTCAAAAAGTGTACCTATCCAAACAAATTGAAATAAAAAAATGATTGCCAGCGAAGCGTTAAGTGTTTGTAGAGATTGATAATAAAACACGCCTGTTAAGCCAAATGGAATTCCGGATAATAGTAGTTTGAAAATTTGATTTAAAGTTAATTTTTTCTTTTTTGTGAACAGAACAAGTATCCAGGTAAGCAGTGTTCCAAATAAATATTGGCCGCCTGTTACCTCTGTTACCGAATAGCCTGCTGAGTAAGCAAGTTTAACAAATGTCGATAATACTCCGTAACAGCATCCGCCTAAAAAAACAATTAATGCATAGTGCCAAATTTTCATGATTTTTACCCCTTTCTGTACATAAAAAAAGCCACACAACTGTCAATTGACAGCTGTGTGGCGAAAATAGAGTTTCTCTAGAAAAGTCCACATCCTAAAAAGGTTTTATTATGCAAATTTCATTATGTTATACTTCCGATTTTTTTAAAATTTGGTAGATTCTCTTTATTCGCTTCTAGCATTTCATCCAAGATCGCTTTACCAATTTTACTTGAAAGTTTTTTAACTCTTTTTGTAGCATCTCATCTTTCTTAGAGTGTATGCAAAAACGCAACACATACAGGCTTTGGTACACGTATGTCTGATTGCAGCAGCTCTAATGTTCCTGTTTGTTCGTTTCTTGCAAATAACACAAGGTTTCCGGACTCTTCATTGGAAGCGATAAGGAAAGCTCCTGTTGGATCGATGCGGAAGTCGCGCGGCCAGTTTCCTTCTGTATGTGTACGCTCTACGAAAGTAAGCTCTCCAGAGTCTTGGTTTACGCTGAAAATTGCAATGCTGTTATGACCGCGGTTTGCTGCATATACGAAACGTCCGTCCGCAGAAAGATGAATGGCGCTTCCTTGGTTGTTTTCTGTGAAATCTGCCGGAATCGTAGAGATATATTGCAGCTCAGTGAAGCTGCCATCCTCTGCATTATAGGTAAGGGCGATAACCTCTGAGCTAAGCTCAGTCATGATGTATGCGTATTTGCCGTTAGGATGGAATGCCAAATGTCTTGGGCCGCTTCCAGGCTTTACGGACAATGCATGTACTTCGGATAAAGCACCATCTTTTACTGCATATGTGATCAGCTTATCAATTCCTAGATCGATTGCGACAATGTATTTTTCATCAGGTGTGAAGCCGGCGTAATGCGCATGCGGCTTTTCTTGCCGAGCTGCATTCGGGCCAGAGCCGTGATGCTCCGCGATGGAGGAAGCTGGATTTAATGCACCGCCTTCACCTGTTATATACAGCTCAATCGTTCCTTTATGATAATTCGCAGTAACGACTTGGCTCTTGTTAGAATCAACGCTAATATGGCATGGAGAGGCGCCTTCTAACAGCTGCGTATTTACGAGCTCTAATGTGTTTGTTTCGCCATTAATAGAATAGACAGCTGCACCGCCTAAGTCACCGTCTTTCACAACAGCATATAAATATTGATTATCTTGACTAATTGTTACATATGTGGGATTGTCCAATGTTGCAGCTAGCTCAACCTGGCTCATTGTACGTGCCTCTGTATCGAGTGTAAATTTATAAATGCCCTTGCTGCCCTCTTTTGTATACGTACCAATGTATCCAACAAACTGCTTATTGCTTGTCATGCTTGTATACTCCCTTCGAATAACCGGAACTCTCTAACCGGTAATTCATGATATCGTTTTATGAATCCTTCTACTAATTCGGGGGTATGACTAGATTCCCCGCCAATCGTTACAATTTTAATAGCTTGTGTCATATTCTATATACCTCTGGGTAATTTGACTGCTAAATAGTTGCTACGATTTAAAGAATCCTGTCGCAAAACTTGTAATGTAAAGTATCTCCTTTTAACTTCTCTTAATAAAGGAAGTAAAAGTACTTATGACTGAATTGTATCTTCATTGAGTAAGACAGTAAATAAGTTGGGAACATCTAGTTTTTAATAACATAAGAAGTTATTTGTTACACAAATGTAACGGTGTGTATCTTATGAATTACATGTATTAGGATTGAATCTATAGTATAGAGGATGTTTCACCCTTAATAAAAGGGTTTAAAATGTATTTTAAAGGAAGATTTGAGTGCTATTACATTACTAGGAATTATTTTGGTGCTTTCCGGAATTTGGCTGGTAAATAATATAGGTTCTGCCCGTTCTCCATTACAAAATCGTCTACTCTTAATAGGTAAAAAAGATAAGTGCTGAAGATGAGACAGATCGTAAATAAAAAACTTATTTGTATAACTGGCACAGGAGTCGTGTTTACCGAGGTAATATACTTCAACCTAACAATTAATTTGGTGTCAGTGGAAATTATTGGACCAATGTACTATTGAGAACAGTGCAAAAAAGCAAGGGAACCCATCGTTCCTCTTGCTTATTTTTTGTCCTTGTCAATCATTTTTAAATATCTATATACACTAGGCTCAGATATATTCAATAACTTAGCGACTTGGGATACGGCTCCTTTTAATTGGAATATTCCTTTTTTGTATTATTATGATAATACAAATTTATAAAAGGTGTGTTAAATGAAAAACTACTGTACTGATTTGGATTTAAGATAAAGTTGTTTGTGTCCAAAATATTGAATCAAATTCAAATTCTAATTAGTATATACTAAAATCTAAAAATATCTGATAAGGGACTGATAAGATGAAAAAGGTTGGAATTATTGGAGGTACGGGACCAGAATCAACAGTGGATTATTACAAATCCATAATTTCTAAATTTCAAGAAAAGATTGGAAGCAAAGAAGATTTACCAGAACTCTTTATTAACAGCATTAATATGTACAAGATGTTTAATTTGCTTATGAATGGACAGACACAAGAGTTAATTCATTACTTAACTGATGCTGTTCAAAAATTAGAAAGTGTTGGGGTTGATTTTGTGGTGTTTACTGGAAACACACCACATATTGTTTTTGAACGAGTTCAAGAAAAAGTCCAAGTACCTATGATAAGCATGGTAGAAGAAACATATTTAAAAGCACAAGAATTGAGCTTAGAAAAGATTGGTCTTATAGGAACTAAGTTTACGATGGAAAATGATTTTTTCAAAAAGCCATTTATTTCTCATAATATAGAGATAGTAGTACCGAATCAATCGGAACAGGAATACATCCATAGAAAAATTGTTGAAGAATTAGAAAATGGTATCGTGAACAACGAAACAAAAAAAGGTTTTTTAAATATCATTGAACAAATGACGGATAGAGACGGTATACAAGCAATCATATTAGGCTGTACAGAACTCCCTATGTTGATTAAAAATGAAGATTTAAATATTCATTCATTAAATACAGCAGAAATTCACATTAATAAGATTGTCGATACCATTTTTCTGGACAAAACTCATCAACTTTATTGAACTATTGGGGCGTTTCTGTAATTAGCGGGAACGCTTTTTACTAACGAATTACATGGGTTTAAGAATATTTCGTATGTTCTGGAATGTGTTGATGAAATTAGGTGGCTATTTGATAAAAGTAGGAAGTTTAATAGGAAAATCAACCATAGAAAAAATTGAAGGGCTGATAATGATGGAAAAATTAAGTTTATCTTTAACACCCACCCCATTAGAACATTTAAAAAATCTTAGCCAAAAACTAGGAGTTAATTTATGGATGAAGCGTGATGATTTAACAGGTGATATTGTAACAGGTGGTAATAAAATTAGAAAACTAGAATATATACTTGCCGATGCCCTGAATAAAGGTGCTGATACCATTTTAACTACTGGCGGGCTTCAGTCGAACCACGCTAAAATTACATCTGCATTAGCAATCAAGCTAGGATTAAAGCCGATTCTACTTTTGAATGGTACAGAACCTAAAATAAAAAAAGCAAATTTATTAATTAACGAGATATTAGGTGCTGAAATTCGGTATATTGATGCTAAAAATCAAAAGGAAATGAATAAAGCATTAGAAATGGTTGCAATGGAATTAAAAAGGGAAGGGAAAAAACCTTATGTCATTCCCGTAGGTGGTTCAAACGGATTAGGTAGTATGGGTTATATTGATGCTTATCATGAGATAGAAATTCAACGGAAGGAAAAAAATCTTAGCTTTCATTGGGAATTTGTCACTGCTGGTTCGGCAGGAACGTTTGCAGGGATATACATGGGGCAAAAAATTCATCAATCTGAATCCAAATTGATTGGAGTAAGTCCTTGGCTTTCTGAAACAGAAATTAAAGAACAAATCATTGATTGTATCCACGAGGGATTTGATTTCATTGACAATTGTTCCGTTCAGCAGAATAGAATTGATTCTTTGAATATACATATTGAAGACCGGTTTATTGGTGAAGGATATGGGAAACCAACCAAAGAAGGTATCCAAGCACTTAAACTTGTGGCTTCTTCTGAAAGTATATTATTAGACCATGTTTACACTGCAAAAACGATGGCTTGTCTTATTCATTATGTTGAAACAGGATTGATAGCTCCAAATGAGTCTGTATTATTCTGGCATACCGGGGGTTCACCGGGACTATTTACTATTGAGGAGCCATGGGACAATCTAAATATAGAATAGTTGTATGGATGTTTTCTGTGAATCTAGTTCAATAACAGAATTATTTTGAAAATTTTATTTTTCTTTAGTTAAGAAAGGATCGTCAAAGACGATTCTTTTTTGCACTGTAGGAAATTATAAGTTTCTAACTGGGCGATAATTCGACGTAGTCGGAAATGTTAGGAATACAGTATAAGTGCAACTACGCCTCTGTCCTCGCCCAAGAGCAGGGCTCGCTAATCGGCGAGTTTTCATTACATACTAGCGGCCAAATCCCTAATGGAATTCTTTAGCCGTCTACGTTCGCACCACAGGGCATTCCTCTGTTCTCCTTATCAGTAGTGCTGCATACATTTCAGGTTTACATTATGAGAGATTTTATATATCGAAAAAAATAATACGATATATCTATTGCCATACTTGTGTATATCGATTAAAATTTATCGTAACATATAAAGAAAGGAGGATTCATATGTCAGTTTTAAAAAAGCAAGACATTCTTACAATCCTTACATATGTGAGCCGTAAGGATATGAGCAGGGAAGAGCTGCTGCAGGCTCTGAATATTGAAAATTCGGATTTAGGTACAATTATTGAGCATTTGCTTCATGAAGAAATGATTGTAGATAAAAACGGAATGCTTGCAATTACAGAAAAAGGCTTAAAGCAAGCACGCCATTTTTACAAAAAACCGTCCCATTCTAGGAAGAAGGACAAAACGAAGCCCGCAAAACGAAGAGGCCTTATTCAAATAGCAGTTCTCCAGTTGCTTAAGGAAGAGCCGCGGCATGGATATGAAGTGATGAAGCTATTAGAAGAGCGGAGTGAAGGCGTGTATTCTCCAAGTGCTGGAACGATTTATCCAGCTTTACAGGATTTGTTGGAAAGAGGCTTGATTTCAATTGATGAACAAACAGATAAAAAAGTATACACATTAACCCGCGATGGCTTGGAATTTTTGTCAGAGAAGGTTCACGATCAGGATGAGATATTTTGGGAGGAATGGCGTCTTCACTTGTTGTGGAAGCAATCTAAGGAAGCCGCATTACTGCGGGAAGAGATGGAGAAATTTCAACTGGAATTTCAATATGCAGTGAAAAGAGCGTTGCATAATCCTTCACTTGCATTAGAACTTGCTGAAATCATAAAAGGCGGAAGAGATAAACTAATTCACTGGTCAGAAAAAAAGTGAGAAAATTCTACAATGAATAGATAAGGGATGTCACCAATGTAATCCAAAAGTCTTGTGGTGATGTCCCGCAAGACCTCCATCGGTCTTCTGGAGCGTTCTAACTCTAATATGTTAAATGGCAGTACAACAAATATAGGGGAGTAGATTTGCATATCAAACGAATACCTTCCCTTATATATGTTTTAATTATTAATCTTTTACACTACTTAATGTTGGGAGATATTATGATGTTTGTTCAATTAAGAAAAATTACTGTTACAGAGGGTAATTCAGATCAAGTAGTAGAACGGTTCAGCAAACCCGGAATTTTAGATGAACAGGAAGGGTTTGTTGATGCAACCGTAATGGTAAAAAAGGTTCGTCGTGGTGATGAAGAGGTAATTATCCAAGTACGCTGGGAATCAGAACAGCATTGGAAGCAATGGGAAAAGAGTGACGCTCATATTGCTGGTCATAAGGCAAAACGCGGCAAGCCAAAGCCAGAGCACATTATCAATGTTGAGGTTAGCTCATATGAGATCAAAGCAGTTAGAAATGGCGATCAGGAACAAAAGTGATCTGCCTAGAGGAAGCGGTGGTATGAAAGCGGCAGATATTTCTTCTATTCAAAAGAAGTATTTAAATTCTTGGATAGCGTATTAAAATAATGAAAAGGCGGGTGGGGGTTGTACCACTCGCTTTTTCACACTTTAAGAAAGTATAAATTTCTAGCTAGAAGACCATTCGACGTAGCGAGAAATTTTAGGAATACAGTATAAGTGCAACTACGCCTCTGTCTTCGCCCAAGAGCAGGGCTCGCCAATCGGCGAGTTTTCTTTATTTGAAAACATGGTACAAGAGATAAAAATGTGTCTACCCAACAATCCGTAGATTTTGCAGCCGCGCTGGGAAAAGTAATTGGTAAAGATAAAGTTACTTATATTCAGTTGAAGGATGCAGGACATGGAGGAAGCCGGTTTGATACGGTTGATAATTTGATATTGACAGCCCTTACATAGGTTCTATATAATTAAGTTAACAAAATTGTTTAACAATATTGATTAATAATAGGGGTGCGATATGAACAAATTTGAAAACGAACCTATTCGAGATATTGCTCATCTGGGGCACGTAGAATTATTGACTCCAAAAGCTGAGGAAAGTCTATCATTTTTTAAAGATATTCTTGGAATGCAAGAAGTAGCGCGAAAAGGAAATTCGGTATATCTTCGTTGCTGGGGGGATTACGAACAGTACTCTTTGAAACTAACCGAATCGCCTCAGCCCGGAGTGGGTCACACTGCCCTCCGAACTATGAGCCCGAGAGCATTAGAAAGAAGAGTGAATGAAATTGAAGAGATTGGTTTAGGAATTGGTTGGATCGATGGTGATGTGGGGCATGGGCCAGCCTACCAATATCGTGGCCCAGATGGTCATCTTATGGAGCTGTATTATGACTCTTTTGAATATCAACCACCAGAACATCTAAGACCGGCACTGAAGAATCAACCTCAAAGATTTACAGGGCATGGTGTGGCTGTAAAACATCTAGATCATATTAACTTCTTATCCTCTAATCCAGAAGCAGATGGTGATTTCGCAGAAAATGTGCTAGGAATGCGGTTGACCGAGCAAATTCTTTTAAACAATGGACGTCGTCCTGGTGTATGGTACAGCCCAAATAGTAAATCATATGAAATGGTATATACGTTAGATGCTACAGGTTCACGTGGCCGTTTTCATCACATGGCTTTTGCTGTAGACACAAACGAAGGAATTTGGAGAGCAGCAGATTTATTCCTAGAAAATGGCGTTTTCATTGAATTCGCCCCAAGCAAGCATGCCATCAATCAGACTTATTTTGTATACGTTTACGAACCAGGTGGTAATAGAATTGAAATCTGTTCTGGCGGTTATCATGTATTAGCTCCTGATTGGAAACCGATCACATGGACGGAAGAAGAGCGGGCAAAAGGACAAGCATGGGGCAATAAGACGGTTCCTAGTTTTCATACGTATGGAACACCTATTGTAGATCCTAAATAACAAATATTGGAATGAGTATTTGAGCATATCCATGGGGTATTCAAACAGTAGATAATATTTCGCATGATATTACCTTGTTATTGATTGTTCAACAATATTGATATAATATAGGTATAAACTTTAGTAAAGAGGGATTAATGTATGAGTAGACCCATGGAGATTGCTTACCAATTCATAAAAGAAAAAATATTAGATGGCAGCTATAAACCGTCCCAAAAATTAACAGAAATTGAACTTTCTGAAGTCATTGGGGCTAGTCGGAATACAATTAAAAAGGCCTTATTAAAACTGGAACAAGAAAATTTGGTAGAAATCGAACAGAATAAGGGAGCTTTTATCAAGTCGTTTACTCTGGATGAGATTATTAATTATTTAGAAATACGCGAAGTGTTAGAGGGATTGGTGGCCCGAACAGCTGCGAAAAACATTAGTGATGCTGAATTGGAACAGATGGAAGAAATATTGCAGCAGATGGATTCATACCTAAAACAGAATCGATTTGATGAATACTCTAATTTAAATAAGGAATTTCACCAAATTATTTATCATGCATCAAAAAATCCACAAGCGGTTGAGATTGTAAACGTAATCAGAACTCAATTATCAAGGTATCATTTTAGAACGATATTGATTCCAGGGCGAAATCAAAATTCATTTCAAGAGCACAATAAAATTTTTGAGGCATTAAAGTCTCATGACGAAAAGTTAGCCCAAGAAGCAGTCATGAATCATGTTGCAAATGTGCGTACTACGATTAAGGAGAATTTTTCATTTTTGGTATGATTTCATTTATGGTGAGGAAACCTCATCAACAGTCTAGCGAGCTCAATGCAACAGGCAGAGGGCTTGCTTTTTTATTTCAGCATTCTTGTCAATGACCCCTCCGAAGTTGAAGAAGGAGAATTCTTTCGGAAATCTGCTCAAACCGTCAAAGTGCTTTAGGGAGTGAAAAAAATGAAATACGAGTACGAAATGATAGAAATCAATGAAAGCTTACCAATAAAAATCATTTATCATACAAGATGTAAAAGCCGCCATTCGCTTTATACGTGCCAATGCGGCAACGTACTCTCTTAATCCTGAAAAGATTGCTACTTGGGGAGGCTCAGCAGGAGGGGCTCTGTCAGCAATGTGCGCCACCTCAGGGGATGTCGCCGAATTTAAGAACCCGCTCCTTGGTAACGTAGATGTTTCGGACAAGGTTCAGGCTGCGGTTGATTGGTTTGGACCCACAAATTTCCTAGCAATGGATCAGCAGTTTGAAGAGATTGGGATTGCTGGCCAAATACACAATTCGGAGGATTCCTTTGAGTCAAAACTAATGGGACAACAGATCACACTGATCCCCGAGCTTGTTGCTAAACATAATCCTGAAAATTTCATCACCCCGGATTGCCCGCCAATCTTTATTCAGCATGGTTGGCTTGATGATATTATACCACGGTTACAATCAGTCCATTTTGCTAGAAAGCTGGAATCTATTTTGGGACCTGATAAGGTTTATTTGGAATTGTTGGACAATGCGGGCCATGGAGGTCCAAAGTTTGAAGAGCCGGAGAATATTAATAAAGTGCTAGATTTTTTAGATAAACATCTGAAATAGAAAATACTGAAAGAAGCCGAAAAACTCGTACAAGCCAACGTTGTTCATGAAAAAGAAAGATATATACTATCTCATTTTTGAAGAATTTGGCGAAGTCGTACGCACAAATAAACTGGATTACCAGATCATCAGCAAACGAAAAGACGAGTACAAATTATATGCAAAATTAACTTCCCCACGTGTTACCACGTCTGATGGTGAAATCATTGTAGGTGAGTACAAACGAGAAAATCTCCCAGCTTAAAGAATTACAAAAAGCAGTTGAACCACACTGTCCTGTATATGGGATATTTAAAGCTGCAAATGTTCAAATGGTTGATAATTGGGTAAAAGCTTAATAATAATGAGGCTGTCCCATAAGAGGCCGTCCCAAAAGGTGGTTTTAACGACCTTTTGGGACGGCCTCGAAGAAATCAGTTCTCTACTCTACAAGAAAGTATAAATTTCTAGCTAGAAGACCATTCGACGTAGCGAGAAATTTTAGGAATAAAGTATAAGTGCAACTACACCTCTGTCTTCGCCCAAGAGCGGGGCTCGCCAGTCGGCGAGTTTTCTTTAAGAAAGTTCGCTATATTTTTTAAAATTGTCTAGAAACGCCTGCCAGCCTGCTTGTTGCTGCTCGATGGAATGGGTGGCTTCTGCTTCAAAAGCCTCAATTATCTTAGTGTCGTTTTCTTGACTAATAAAAGTGATCGTAACTTTTCTTCCATCTCCAAGAGTGTAAGAAATAAATTCGTTTATTCTAATTTCATCATAAACTCCACCAAAATCAAATCCAAAGCTTCCATCCTTTGCTTCCATTCTTGTAAGGAATTTTCCGCCAACCCTTAAATCATTTTCGGCATTTGGTGCATGCCAATCATCAGAAGCAAAAGACCATTTTGTTATATGCTGTGGTTTTGTCCAATATTCCCACACTTTACTAACCGGTGCATGAACTGTGGTTTCTACCGTTATTGTTACTTTTTCACCTGTTTCCATTTATAATACCACCTCTCTATATTTATCTTACATTTATTACTAATAATACCATTAAAATCCCTTTAGAGTAATAAAATGTTAAATTTTGTTGCGCTGTCAGAATATAAATTTCCAGCTGGAAGTAGATTCGACGTAGTCGGAAATTTTAGGAATACAGTATAAGTGCAACTACGCCTCCATCTTTGCCTACCGTCTCGTCAATCGATGAGTTTTCTTGCAGTAAGAAATGAATATTGACACAATTGAAAACGTATTCTATACTAAGTGTGTGAACAAAATTGTAGAACAATATTGAATATCAAATTTATGCTACTAGACTTTAATAACAGAAAAAATCTAGGAGGAAGAAGAATGATTGATAAAAATACAAATCTATTAGTAGTAAGTGCACACGCTGCGGATTTTGTTTGGAGAGGTGGCGGTACAATTGCAAAGTATGCGAAGCATGGGGCAAATGTATCCCTTGTCATTTTAAGCTACGGAGCCAGAGGGGAATCCAACGACCTTTGGAATATAGAAGGACAAACGTTAGAAAATGTAAAAGCGCATCGCCAAGGTGAAATTGAAGCAGCTGCAAGATGCTTAGGAATTGAAAACATCGAAATTTGGGATTATCAGGATTATCATATGGAAATCAATGAGGACAGAATGGATCGATTGGTTCGTAAAATTAGAGAAGTAAAGCCTCATCACATCTTAACTCATGGTCCGCGTGATGCTTTTAATCCTGACCATGAAACTGTCTCTAAGTTTGTATTTGATGCAAGTGTTTTATCAACCTCTAATGGAGTCAGACTAGATGGGACAACAACAGCCAAACAAGCAAGCATATTCGGCTTTGAGCCGCATCAATCAGAAATTAGTGATTTCAAGCCAGAAGTGATTATTGATATAACTGAAACGTACGAACAAAAGCAAGCTGCTATGAACTGCTTTAAGGCGCAGAAGCATTTAATTGATTACTATGGAGCGAAGGCACAGCTGCGTGGGAACCATGCCCGCAGATGCTCCGGAAATAATGAATATAAGTATGCTGAAGCATTTACCCGTTTCTTCCCTTATGTTGGAGGTGAATTTGTATAATGGAAAAATATGTAGTTAAAAACATTACAAGACCTAATGAACAGCTTATTGAAGAATTTAAAAAACTGGACGTTTCAACTGTTTATGAAGCACAAGGTAAACTTGGACTTATGAACGATAGTCTAAAGCCCATTTTGAATAACACTTTAATTTGCGGCCCTGCAGTAACTGCTGTTTGTCCTGCGGGAGATAACTTAATGATCCATGCGGCCATTGAGGTTTGTAAGCCGGGTGATGTTCTCGTTATTACAACTGTAGGTGAAGGAGTAGCAGGAATGATTGGGGAATTGATTGTTTCTGCATTGATCAAGCGTGGCGTTCAAGGTGTAATTATTGACTCGGGTATACGTGACGTAGCGCAAATTCGTGATTTAGGATTTCCTATCTGGACGAGATCCGTACTTTCCCAAGGAACCACCAAGTCTCGAGGCGGTTGGGTAAACGCACCTACTGTTTGCGGAGGAACTTCTGTAGATCCAGGTGACTTAATCATGGCTGATGATGATGGAGTAGTCGTTGTGAAAAAAGAAGATTTTCAGTTTGCATTAGATGCATCTCAAAAACGCCTGCAAAAGGAAGAAGGAACCAAGGAGAAGATTGCAAGAGGAGAAATAAGTTTAGACTTCTACAACCTAAGACCAACGTTGGAGAAAGAACAGGTTGTTTACTATGAAAATGAAGATGAGCTTAGAGAAAAGAGATGCCTAGAGCTCAAATGAGTTGAATGCAAAACTCATTTCATTTGAAAGGGAGCGAATTGAAGTATGGCAAAACGTGAAGTTTTACATGTGAAGGGATCTAATCATCAAAATCCAATTCCGACTGCAGTGAAGATCGGAAATATGGTATACACTTCAGCAATCATTGGATCAGACCCTGAAACAGGTGAGATGCCAGAAAGCGTCCATGACGAGGTGGCAAACCTTTTTCATTATCTGAGAGAGATTATGGAGTTTGCCGGAGGAACTACCGATGATATTGCCCATTTAAGTGTATCAGTAACAGACCGTGAATATAAAAAAATTGTTAATATAGAGTGGCTTAAAATGTTTCCAAATGAAGATGATCGTCCTGCAAGACATACCTCTGTTAAAAACCTAAGGGAAGGTCTTAGAGTTCAAATTGAAATGACAGCTGTTTTGTAACAACAATAAGAAATATTAAGAAAAGCGGACAAGGCCCGCCTTTTATGGCAGCGTAGGGGTGGACCGGAGTCTGCCATTTTGGGCCTTGGGAGCTAGACATCACCCCGAAAAGTTATACTTTCTTATCTTGTAAAGAAAACTCGCCGATTGGCGAGCCGTGCCCTTGGGCGAAGACAGAGGCGTAGTTGCCCTTATACTTTATTCCTAAAATTTCTCGCTACGTCGAGTTATCTTCCAGCTAGAAATTTATACTTTCTTAAAGTGGAATTCAAGCCCTACTTCATTTAAGTTAGGGCTGCTTTTATTCTTTCATTTCAACTTTCATTAGATGGTACTTCTTTCTATATGGTTATCGGAAATGGTCAAATATAGATTTGCCTATCTTACGCAAATTCACTATGGCTAATCTGGATTTGTGATTTGTTGGAAGAGACGCTGTTATTTATTATATAGATGGAGTTGATATGGTATGGTTATGCAGTTATTACAAAAAACACAAATGATAGTTCGCTATGAAAACCATAATGGCAAAGTATATTACGGAATTGTTGAGGATGACGAAATTTTACAATTGTCCAGTGATTTTACTGAGATTGTGAACAATGAACTGAAATATGATGGTGTAAGAGTTAAATATAGTGATGTGAAAATTTTAGAGCCTGTAACACCCTCGAAAGTAGTTAATTTCGGATGGACATATGCTGGACATGCAAAAGAAACGGGGGGAAAGGCTAATCTCAAAGAGCCATTTTTGTTTTTGAAACCGACGTCTTCCTTGATACCAGATCAGGGGGAAATTGTTCTACCATCAAGTGATTTAACTAAGCAGGTGGAACTGGAGGGGGAAGTGGCAATTGTTATTGGAAAACGCGGCAAAAATATAAAAGAAGAAGAGGCATTGGATTATGTGTTTGGCTGTACTATCTTTAATGATGTAACTGCAAGAGATCTTACAAAAACGGATCCTCAGTTTACACGCGGTAAGGGCTTTGACACTTTTGGGCCATTGGGTCCGTGGATTGTGAAAGGTATAGATCCAACTAATTTACGAATCGTTACAACGTTAAATGGCAAGGTCGTACAAGATGGTAATACGAATCAGATGTCACTCTCAATCCCATTCCTTATCAGTTGGGTTTCACAGGTTATGACACTAGAACCTGGTGATGTTTTGGCTACTGGTTCACCTTCTGGCAGCTGCCCCATGAAGTCAGGTGATGTCGTCTCTGTCGAAGTTGAGAATATCGGCAAGCTATGTAATTATGTAAAATAGCTGTAATACAGGGCGATTTCAACGAAAGGTGAAATCGCCTTATTATCTGCTCACGAAGTCAGATGTCAAAGTAGTAATGATTTTTCTAATGATCGCGGCAAGCATAATTCCTAGAAAGCAAAATAGCATCGGCAGCCAAACAGGGCCAAGTAATGCATTAAATAGTTTTAATGTATCACTATACATAATCCCGACTGTTGCCATATAAGCTGGAACGACAAACAACAAGGTGGCGTAGGGAGAGCGTCCGCCCCCTGCGTCTCTAAAGGCATCCCACATAGCGAACATGTAAACGCAAGGATAAAACATTAACCATTGGTAATTTACAGCTGTTATCGCTCCTGTTATATCGCCTTTGAAACTAAGAAGAATGATTGTGTTTAACTTCGCCATGTGATTGATCAGTATCTCTAAAAGAATGAATAACAGTCCTTTTAAATACCTCCGATTCAGTAGTTGACCAAACCCTGGAAGTGCTATACTCCATAATAATTTCTCAATTTTCTCTTGACGTAAAATATCCACATCTGCTTTTCCTTCCGAAGTTTAATTAAGTTATTTTATATTTATTTTCTTATATATTATCATGCCCCGCAAATTGGATTACCTTCCACAAATAATGCATAATTTATCTAAGCTTACACTAAGGTGTAAGAAACTTCTTATATGGAAAACTTGGAGCTAGGTAACAGTATGCATTGGATGAATGAAAGGGCAGTAATAGTATCTCCAAAAGAAGCAGGTAAAGAAAACTCGCCGACTGGCAAGCCCTGCACTTGGGCGAAGACAGAGGCGTAGCCCTACTTATACTGTATTCCTAAAATTTCTCACTACGTCGAATTGGCTTCCTGCTAGAAATTTATACTTTCTTACAGTGTAAGAAAGAGGAAACTTAATACGATTCTTAAGTCGCGGCTTAGCTAAGATTGCAGACTTTTTAGATTGGATAATCTTTATTACAAGCACTTGAAATACTTTGTCTTCTTATTTTATGATATACTTTTCATGACTTGAGATTTTCGATCTTTCTTATATAAATAAGGTTGGAAAGAGGTGAATTGTATGAAAATTTCTACAAAGGGCCGTTACGGCTTAACCATTATGATAGAGCTGGCAAAGAAATACGGGGAAGGTCCTATTTCCTTAAAGTCTATTGCACAAGCACATGATTTATCTGAGCATTATTTAGAGCAGCTTATTTCTCCGCTGCGTAATGCACGCCTTGTAAAAAGTACGCGCGGTGCTTATGGCGGGTATGTGCTGGCAGATCAGCCGGCGAATATTACCGCAGGAGATGTTATTCGTGTGCTAGAAGGACCGATTAGCGTTGTGGAAATGATTGACGAGGAAGCACCGGCACAGCGCCAGTTATGGACGCGTATCCGTGATGCTGTTCAGGAAGTGTTGGATAGTACAACGTTAGAGGATCTAGTACGATACGATCAAGAAAATACAGGCGGATATATGTTTTATATTTAACGGAGCGTGAAACAATGAGGAAAGGGGGGGATGATATGGAGCGTATTTACTTAGATCATGCAGCAACGTCGCCGACGCATCCAGAGGTTGTCGAGAGCATGCTTCCTTATATGACAGAAATCTTTGGCAATCCGTCAAGCATTCACTATTATGGGCGGCAAAGCCGTCATGCGGTCGATGAGGCTCGCCGTGCTTGTGCAAAAAGCATCGGTGCTCAGCCAAATGAGATTATTTTTACATCGGGCGGAACGGAGGCCGATAACCTTGCTTTGCTTGGCGCAGCAAGAGCAAATCGTTTTCGCGGCAATCATATTATTACAACTGCGATTGAGCATCATGCTGTGTTACATACGTGCAAACAGCTTGAAAAGGAAGGCTTTCATGTAACCTATCTGCCAGTTAATGAGATGGGGCTCATAAGCATCGATGATATGCGGCAGGCGCTTACGGATGAAACGATTCTTGTAACGGTTATGTTTGGCAACAATGAAGTGGGCACTATTCAGCCGATTCAGGAAATCGGGGAGCTGCTTCGGGAGCATCCTGCTTATTTTCATACAGATGCAGTGCAGGCGTACGGTCTTTTATCCATCAATGTAAAAGAGCTCGGCATTGATCTTCTCTCCATTTCCGCTCATAAAGTGAATGGACCAAAGGGAGTCGGCTTTTTATATGCCGGCCAGCATGTTAAGTTTGCACCGCTTGCCTTAGGCGGAGAACAGGAACGAAAGCGCCGCGCCGGAACAGAGAATGTGCCTGGTATTGTTGGTCTGCACCGCGCTATATTGCTTGCGGAAGAGACGCGTGAGCAAAAAGTGCAGCAATATCGTTCATTTAAGGATATAATGATATCTGTCTTTCATGAGGAAGGCATTCTATTTGAGGTAAACGGAGGTTTGGAGCAAAGCTTACCGCATGTACTGAATGTGAGCTTTAAAGGAATGAGTGTCGAGCCGTTTCTCGTAAACCTAGATTTAGCGGGCATTGCTGTCTCTAGCGGTTCTGCTTGCACGGCTGGTTCCATTGATCCATCACATGTGCTCGTGGCGATGTTTGGCAAACACTCCGATACAATACGTTCATCAATCCGCTTTAGCTTCGGTCTCGGCAATAGTGCGGAGCAGATAGAAAAAGCGGCTTACGAAACAGCGAAAATCGTGAAGCGGTTGGCGCAAAATTAAACAGCGGAGGTGATGAAGATGAACAAATTACCTCACGATACACGCGTTGTCATTGGGATGTCGGGCGGCGTTGATTCTTCGGTTGCAGCATTGCTTTTAAAGCAGCAGGGCTACGATGTCATCGGCATTTTCATGAAAAACTGGGATGATACGGATGAAAACGGCGTTTGTACGGCAACGGAGGATTACAACGATGTCATTCAAGTATGTAATCAAATCGGGATTCCGTATTATGCGGTCAATTTCGAGAAGCAATATTGGGACAAGGTGTTTACGTATTTCTTGGATGAATATCGCGCGGGACGTACACCGAATCCAGATGTAATGTGTAATAAGGAAATTAAGTTTAAGGCGTTTTTAGAGCATGCGTTAGCGCTTGGAGCTGACTATGTGGCAACAGGTCACTATGCGCGTGTGGAATACCGCGATGGTGAGTATAAAATGCTGCGAGGCGTTGATGAAAATAAGGATCAAACCTATTTCTTAAATCAGCTTGGCCAGGAGCAGCTATCTAAAACGATGTTCCCGCTCGGAAGCTATAATAAGCCGGAGATCCGTAAAATTGCGCAGGAGGCGGGCCTTGCTACTGCAGCAAAAAAGGATAGCACGGGCATTTGCTTTATCGGTGAGCGCAACTTTAAAGAATTTTTAAGTAATTACTTACCGGCTCAGCCAGGTGAGATGAAGACATTGGATGGTCAAGTGAAAGGGAAGCATGACGGTTTGATGTATTATACGATCGGACAACGTCACGGCCTGGGGATTGGCGGCGATGGTGATCCTTGGTTTGTTGTTGGCAAAAATCTAAAGGATAATGTACTGTATGTTGATCAAGGTTTTCATAACGAACTATTGTATGGTGATGAAGTAATCGCAGTCAACATGAGTTGGGTGAGCGATCTTCCAAAACAACAGGAATTCAGATGCACAGCGAAGTTCCGCTATCGTCAAGCGGATAATGCGGTCACTGTTCACGTGTTAGACGATGGTAAGGTTCGTATTGTGTGTGATGAGCCGATTCGTGCGATCACGCCAGGCCAAGCCGTAGTGTTTTATGACGGGGAAGAATGCTTAGGCGGCGGTACAATAGATGAAGTGTACCGAAATGGTGAAAAACTTTCGTATTTAGCGTAATTGTAGAGACCTCAGCCTTTTCATAGGTTGGGGTTTCTTCTATGATGGAAGAAGAAGAAATTTTTGATAACGAGGTGGCAGGATGACAAAGTTAGAGCAAGGCATTCAATTTATGCAAGAGCAAAATTGGGAGGAAGCGGCAAGATTATTGACGGAGTATATCGACGAAAATCCAGCTGATGGAC
Source organism: Ectobacillus sp. (assembly GCA_041640875.1). GTDB lineage: Bacteria > Bacillota > Bacilli > Bacillales > Bacillaceae_G > Ectobacillus. Next base: position 54,187 of record JBEPZN010000016.1, read on the forward strand.
TTGGGTACGTAAACTTCGGAAATTTGCTTGATGTACTTGGGGAACAAGAGCGTGCGGTTACTTTTTATAAACGGGCTATTGATTTAGATGATAAGCTCGCAGCGGCCTATTATGGACTTGGAAACGTATATTATGAGCAGGAGCAGTATAAACAGGCGAGAGCGATGTTTGAGAAAGCGGTGCAAAATGGTCTAGAAACTGGCGATGCCTATTTTATGCTTGGCTTTTCATGTGTACAGCTCGGAAATGATAAATTGGCTCTTCCGTACTTGCAGCGGGCTACGGAATTGAATGAAACGGATGCGGAGGCTGTGTTTCAATATGGTCTATGCTTAGCGCGGCTTGAGTATGTGAAGGAAGCAAAGCCGATGTTTGAAAAAGCAGTTACGCTTGATCCAGATCATGCAGATGCGTATTATAATCTCGGTGTTGTATACGTATTCGAGGAAAATGCAGAAAAAGCACTGGCCATGTTCAAAAAGGCTGTAGAGATTCAGCCCGATCATTTCTTGGCGGGGAATGGTATTAGGCTGATGGAAGCAGAAGAGTAGGAAAAGGGGGCAGCTCCGTGCAAAACAGTATGGATTTGTTTGAAGAAGAGCAGAAGTACATAAAAGCTCAAACGCTTCATACGATTTTCCATAATGAGGAAAATATGTATTCGATCGTTCGTATGAAAGTTCTTGATACGAATGAAGCCTATGAGGAAAAAGAGGTCATTGTGACGGGATATTTCCCCCGGATGCATGAGGATGAAGTTTTTACTGTGCAGGGGCGCTTTAAGGATCACCCGAGACACGGACTGCAGTATCAGGTTGAGACATTCAAAAAGGAGTTGCCGCAGACGAAAACGGGTATTGTCCAATACTTATCGAGCGATTTGTTTAAAGGCATTGGTAAGAAAACAGCAGAGCGTATTGTCGATCAGCTTGGAGAGGCGGCCATTTCTAAAATTCTGGATAACGCAGCTGTTTTAGAGGGGATTCTGCCAAAGGAAAAAGCAAATGAAGTGTATTACACAATTGTTGAGCATCAGGGCCTGGAAAAGGTAATGAGCTTTTTGAACGGATATGGTTTTGGAACGCGCCTCAGTATTAAAATTTATCAGCTGTACCGTGAACAAACGCTTGAGGTTATTCGAAGCAATCCATATCAGCTTATTGAAACTGTTGAGGGAATTGGTTTTGGACGCGCAGATGAGGTTGGAAGAGCATTTGGTATTCATGGCAATCATCCAGACCGCATCCGTGCCGGTTGTTTGTATACACTTGAACATGTATCTCTGCAGGAGGGGCACGCCTATATGACAGCAGAGCAGCTCGTTGAGCAAACGAATAAGCTGTTAAATGCCAGAGAGTCGGCAGTATCTGATGAAGATATACTAGCATGCCTCGCGAAGCTAAGTGAGGAAGAAAAGGTTGTTGTTGAAGACGGTTGTATTTACTTAGGTTCCCTGTATTATGCGGAAAAGGGTCTTGTGACTTCAATTTTTCGTTTGCTTCATCAAGACGAGGAAGTGGAGCAGTTTCCAGAATCGGAGTTTTTACTGCAGCTTGGTACGATCGAAGAACGTCTGCACGTACAGTACGCACCTCGGCAAAAGGAAGCAGTACAAACAGGTATTCATGAGCGGATGATGATTTTGACTGGGGGACCAGGGACGGGAAAAACAACGGTCATAAAAGGGATTGTTGAAATGTACGCGGCGCTTCACGGTGTATCGCTGAACGTGAAGGATTATGGAGAAAAAAATCCGTTTCCTATTTTATTAGCTGCACCGACAGGAAGAGCAGCTAAGCGGATGAGTGAGTCCACATCCTTACCAGCTTCAACAATTCACCGGCTGCTTGGCTGGACACCAGAAGGAACGTTTCAGCGCGATGAACATGATCCTGTGCAAGGGAAGCTCCTGATTATTGATGAGTTTTCCATGGTTGATATCTGGTTAGCAAATCAACTGTTTAAGGCGCTTCCTCGCAATATGCAGGTCATTATTGTTGGAGATGAGGATCAGCTGCCGTCGGTTGGACCTGGTCAGGTACTCAAGGATTTGCTTGAGGCAGAACTCATCCCGACTGTTCGCCTAACTGAAATTTATCGGCAGGCAGAAGGATCATCCGTGATTCAACTAGCCCATAGCATTAAAAAGGGACAAGTTCCTGTTGATGTTGTAAAGGCACAGGGAGATCGCTCCTTTTTGACATGCAGCGGTACACAGATTGTGGAAGTTGTGAAACAGGTATGCGAAAATGCCAAAACGAAAGGCTTTAGCGCCCGTGATGTACAGGTACTTGCTCCGATGTATCGTGGTCCGGCTGGAATTAACGCACTTAATGTGGCATTACAAGAGGTGTTTAATCCAAAGAATGACAAAAGGAAAGAAATTGCCTATGGAGATGTTGTATATCGCGTTGGCGATAAGGTGCTGCAGCTGGTAAACCAGCCGGAGAGTCAAGTGTTTAACGGTGATATTGGTGAAATTGTCTCCGTCTTTTACGCAAAGGAGAATGTTGAAAAACAGGACATGGTCGTTATTTCGTTTGACGGTATTGAAGTGACATATACAAAGCCGGATTTTTCACAGTTTACGCATGCGTATTGCTGTTCGATTCATAAGTCGCAAGGCAGCGAATTTCCAATTGTCATCCTCCCTGTTGTGAAGAGCTATTTTCGCATGCTGCGCCGAAATTTAATTTATACGGCAATTACGCGAAGCAAAAAGTTTCTCATTCTATGCGGTGAAGAAGATGCATTCCGCTCAGGGGTGAACCGTACTGATGATGCATCAAGACAAACTACGCTTTGTCATAAACTCAAGGACCGTTTCCAGCCGGAGAACGAAATGATGGAGGAAGACGAGGAAAATCTTTCGCCTTATGATTTTATGTAGAGACATGCATACTAGGGATATAAGGGCTTAGCCTTTATTGCTATGGGGTTGCATCTATTTACTCTCCTTACACGTATAAATTTTGCAGTATTGGACAGAATGGCGTAATAGAATTCAGGGAACGCAAGGAGAGAAAGTGCCATGTTCAAATGTCCAAACTGCAAAGGAAAGGACCTCGGCAAAATCGGGGTGAACCAATTTTATTGCTGGAATTGCTATATTGAACTGTCCGTCGCTAAGGGGAAAATCTTCACTCATCAAGTGGAGGAGGATGGTTCGTTAAGTTCATTGGATGACTTGTTTAATGAAGAAGAACGAACAATTAGCTAAAAGGGGTGAGCAGTTTGAGAATCCGACCATCGCTTATTGCAATTGGATTAGGTACTGCGGCTTACAACTATGTCCGTAAAAATAATATGCTGTCACGGAGAAGCATCAATAGAGCACGCAAGATTGTTAAATCGTATTTATAATGAGAACCCCGCTGACAGGCGGGGTTTTTTACGTAAGCAAGTATAAGCATGTATAGGTGAAGTCTTTTGTAGAGAGAGGTAAATGCTTTAGCGTATAAAGAATGTTCTCCCTTCGCACAATAAGTAACAGCGGAGGGATTGCCGTTGAAAAATCTAAAAATGATCTGGATTTATCGTCTTGCACTTGTATTGCTTCTTTTTTTATGTGTACTTGTATTTTATAAAATAAAACCGATTTGGCTGCCAATTTTAGATATTATAAAGTTGGTATTAACTCCCTTTTTAATTGCATATTTTATTGCGTATTTGCTGCATCCTCTTATCGAAAAGCTGCATGGGCAAGGTGTGCCTCGGACAATTGCTATTTTGCTTATTTATATTTTGTTTTTTGGCGGAATCGGATACGGCGTATATAAAGCGATTCCAATTGCGATTTCCCAACTGCAGGATATGAATAAGAACTTTCCAGAGTTTATGAAAATGTACGAATCATGGACGGATGGTATGCAGAAAAAAATCTCAAGCTTTCCGCAGTTTATTGGTGAGAGGTTAAGGAATGCTTTTTTGGGAGTGGAAGCAAAGCTGCAAGAATTAGTGAATCGGATGATGAGCACAGCTCGAGGGATTTTAGATTCCCTTTTGATTATTGTCTTGGTTCCGTTTATTGTTTTTTACATATTAAAGGATTACGGAGAGCTGTATCATTTATTTTGGAAGCTCGTGCCGAGCAAATGGCGCAAGGATGGGCAGCAGCTTGTGAAAGCAATTGATGAGTCCCTTGGCAACTATATACGAGGGCAGCTATTTGTTTGTACCGTTTTAGCGGCATTAGCTTCGTTGGCACTTTGGATTATTGGATTAAAGTACCCGCTTTTATTAGGAATCATTATCGGAATCACCGATATTATCCCATATTTTGGTCCTATTTTAGGAGCAGTGCCAACGATTATTGTAGCGGCCACCGTATCTGTGAGCATGGTGATGAAAGCAGCGGTTGCGTTGCTTGTGCTGCAGTTTGTGGAAAGCAATATTTTATCCCCATACATTGTCGGCAAGTCACTGCGGATGCATCCAGTTGTTATTATGCTGGCATTGCTTGCAGGAGGAGAAATGGCGGGTCTCGCAGGGCTTCTTTTAGCCGTACCAGTGCTTGCCGTTGTTCGGGCAATTGCGATTCATGTAAAGCCGGTGTGGGGGAAGCGTTGACTTTATTTTGCGAATTCGCTATACTTTTTCACAAGTGCATAACACAATTCTACGATGGATCGAGTACGTTGCAGACCATGTGTCAGAGAGAAACCTCCCAAGGCTGAAAGAGGTTTTACATGAAGGGCAGCTGAACGCTAATCCGGAGAGCAGTTAATTCCTGACGTATTGCCACGTTACGGCAGCTTGAGGTGACGGATGCTTTTATCCGTAATCAGGGTGGTAACGCGAGTATACTCTCGTCCCTGCAACAGGGGACGGGAGTTTTTTGTTTGTTTTGATAAAAGGAGGATATCGTAATGAAAAAATTGAAAGGCTCAGAAATTCGCCAAATGTATTTGGACTTTTTCCAGGAAAAAGGACACTCTATTGAACCAAGTGCATCCTTAGTCCCACATGATGATCCGTCATTGCTATGGATTAATAGCGGCGTGGCTACACTAAAAAAATATTTCGATGGACGCGTGATTCCAGCAAACCCGCGTATTACGAACGCGCAAAAATCAATTCGTACGAATGATATTGAAAACGTAGGGAAAACAGCGCGCCACCATACATTTTTTGAAATGCTCGGAAACTTCTCCATTGGTGACTACTTCAAAGAAGAAGCAATCACATGGGCATGGGAGTTTTTAACGAGCGAGAAATGGATTGGCTTTGATCCAGAGCGTCTTTCCGTTACAATTCATCCAGAAGATGAGGAAGCATTCCAGCTTTGGAATGAAAAAATTGGTGTTCCAGCTGAGCGTATTGTGCGTTTAGAAGGAAACTTCTGGGATATTGGAGAGGGGCCAAGCGGACCGAATACGGAGATTTTCTATGACCGTGGCGAAGCGTACGGCAATGATCCAGAAGATCCAGAGTTGTATCCAGGTGGAGAGAATGAGCGTTATCTTGAGGTATGGAATCTTGTATTCTCCCAGTTCAATCATAATCCAGATGGTACATATACGCCGCTTCCGAAGAAAAATATTGATACAGGCATGGGCTTAGAGCGGATGGTATCTGTTGTGCAGGATGTGCCGACGAACTTTGATACAGATCTATTCATGCCAATTATTGAAGCAACAGAGGCGATTTCAGGTGAAAAGTATCGCGGGGGCGACTTAGAAAAGGATACGGCGTTTAAAGTAATCGCGGACCATATCCGTACAGTAGCCTTTGCAGTTGGAGATGGCGCACTTCCTTCTAACGAAGGCCGCGGCTATGTGCTTCGCCGTTTGCTTCGCCGCGCGGTGCGCTATGCGAAGAAATTGAATGTGAACCGTCCTTTCATGTACGAGCTTGTACCGACAGTGGCGGAAATTATGCAGGATTTCTATCCGGAAGTAAAAGAGAAAACAGAATTTATTCAACGTGTAATTAAGAATGAGGAAGAGCGCTTCCATGAAACGCTGCATGAAGGAGAATCGATTCTTGCTGATGTGATCGCGAAAGCAAAAGCTGCAGGAAGCGATGTAATTGCAGGTGAGGATGCGTTCCGTCTGTATGATACGTATGGTTTCCCAATCGAATTAACAGAAGAGTATGCAGAAGAAGCAAACATGACAGTTGATCATGATGGCTTTGAAGTAGAAATGGAGAAGCAGCGTGAACGTGCGCGAGCAGCTCGTCAAGATGTGGATTCTATGCAGGTACAAGGCGGCGTATTAGGAGAGCTAAAAACACCAAGCTCTTTTGTTGGCTATGGTGATTTTGAGACAAACAGCAGGGTAATTGCTCTCGTTCAAAATGGACAATTTGTCGATGAGGTACAAGCAGGTGAAGAAGCACAGGTTGTGCTGGACATTACTCCGTTTTACGCAGAGAGCGGCGGTCAAATTGCCGACCACGGCTATTTAACAGCTGGCGGCGTGAAGGCTTTCGTGAAAGATGTGCAAAAAGCTCCAAATGGTCAAAGCCTTCATAAGATTGTTGTAGAGGAAGGCACTTTAGCAGCAAATGCACAAGTCCGAGCTACAATTGACCAAGCAAATCGCGCACGCGTTATTAAAAATCATACTGCAACGCACTTGCTGCATCAGGCGTTAAAGGATGTTTTAGGATTGCATGTCAACCAAGCGGGATCTCTTGTGACGGCAGAGCGTCTTCGTTTTGACTTCTCACATTTTGGACAAGTGCAGCCAGAGGAGCTGGAGCGTATTGAGCGCATTGTAAACGAAAAAATTTGGGATAGCATCTCTGTAGAAATTTCTCAAAAGTCACTTGATGAGGCAAAGGCAATGGGCGCGATGGCACTCTTTGGTGAGAAATACGGAGACGTTGTCCGTGTTGTTCGCGTTGGAGATTACAGTCTAGAGCTTTGCGGCGGCTGCCATGTTGAAAATACAGCCAGCATCGGCATTTTCAAAATTGTATCCGAGTCTGGCATCGGAGCGGGTACACGCCGGATTGAGGCAGTAACAGGCAAGTCTGCTTATGAGTTAATGAACAATCAAGTAGGTCTTTTAAAAGAAGCAGCTGGTAAGCTAAAAGCAAATCCAAAGGACATTTTAGCTCGTGTTGAAGGGTTATTTGCGGAGCTTAAGCAAGCACAAAAGGAAAACGAATCGCTTGCAGCGAAATTAAGCAATATTGAAGCTGGCAATTTAACGGATCAGGTGCGTGAAATCGACGGAGTCAACGTACTAATCAGCAAAGTGAACGCGACAGATATGAATAATTTGCGTACAATGGTCGATGATTTGAAGAACAAACTTGGCTCTGCGGTTATTTTACTTGCTTCTGTCAACGATGGAAAAGTGAATCTGTTAGCAGGTGTAACGAAGGATTTAGTACAAAAAGGGTATCATGCTGGTCAGCTTGTCAAGGAAGCTGCAACGCGATGCGGCGGCGGCGGCGGCGGTCGTCCTGATATGGCGCAGGCAGGAGGAAAAAATCCAGAGCAAGTTGATGCGGCGTTATTAGGTGCCGAAGCGTATATTAAATCTGTTTCAAAATAACCGTTCGGTAGTGTACAATGATAGGGAGAAGACAGTTTTCTCCCTATCCTATCAAAGTGAGGTGCTTGGTATGGACTCGTTTGACAAAACAATGAAATTTACCTTCCAAGAGGAAACGCAAAGCGTCCAAGTAACAGACGTATTGTTAACTGTTTATGATGCACTTCAAGAAAAGGGATATAATCCGATTAATCAAATTGTTGGGTATTTATTAAGCGGAGATCCTGCATACATACCTCGCCATAAAGATGCCCGCAGCATTATTCGAAAGCTTGAACGTGATGAGCTTATTGAAGAATTGGTGAAATCTTATTTGAAGCAGCATCGTGAGGATTAAGCATGCGCATACTGGGTTTAGATGTTGGAACGAAAACCGTCGGTGTCGCGTTAAGCGACGAGATGGGCTGGACGGCGCAAGGAATCGAAACAATTCGAATTAATGAAGAGCGAAATAAATTTGGATTTGAGCGTGTTCAGGAGTTAGTAAAACAATATAATGTGGACACAATAGTAGTAGGATTGCCAAAAAATATGAATGGTACGATTGGTCCGCGTGGGGAAGCGTGTCAGCAATATGCCGAGCAGCTTCGCGAATTGCTTGGTATCGAGGTTATTATGTGGGATGAGCGCCTTTCTACGATGGCGGCTGAGCGTCTTCTTATCTCGGCGGATGTAAGCCGCAAAAAAAGAAAACAGGTAATTGATAAAATAGCAGCAGTTGTTATTTTACAGGGCTACCTGGACAGCAAACAATAGGAGTGAAGAAATGATGGAAGAAAATCAAATTACAATTGTGGACGAGGATGGCAACGAGATTTTATGTAATGTTGAGTTTACATTCGATGCACAGGAATTCGGAAACAAGTCATATGTTGTGTTCAGCCTTATCGGTGAATATGATGAAGATGGAGAGCCGGTTTTCGATGCAATGATTTATCAGGAAAAAGATGACGAAGAAGGCGGCGGCCAGTTGTTTCCAATTGAATCCGAAGCAGAGTGGGACATGGTTCAAGAAGTATTTAATACGTTTATGGATGAAGAAGAAGGCGAAGAATAAAACTATGAGCAGGCTGCATAAGGCAGTCTGCTTTTTATATTTACTAGGTAACCAAAAAAGGATGCTTTAGAGGGAGTAGCTGTTGATTCACATTCTCTCTATCGCTCTCCTTAGCAAAACATATCGAAATTTGTCAGGTGTTTATAGTATAATTGTACAGATTATGAAAGAAAGGAGCCTTCCGTTTATATGATAAATTGGAACGAGCAAAGGCCGATAAAGAAGAGAAGAAGACGGATTGCAGCTGTTATATTGCTTTTTCTTCTTTTAAGCGGCTTGGGAGCAGCTTACGTTGTCTCAGCATTGCAGCCGGTGCAGGAAGCTAGCAAAGAAAAAAAAGAGATCACCATTCCGAAGGGAACATCGACGAGCGGTATTGGACAATTGCTAGAGAAACAAGGGATTATTAAGAATGGGAGTATCTTTCAATATTATGTAAAGGCAAACTATCGAAAAGGATTGCAGGCAGGTACATATTTATTAAGCCCGTCTATGAGTGTGCGTGAAGTGGCGGAGCAATTGGTCGAGGGAAAGGTATATCACCCCGTTCGCTATAAGCTAGTGATTAAAGAAGGAATGCAGCTAACGGAGATTGCTGATAGCATTGCAACGGAGTTCAAGCTGAATAAAGAGGAAGTACTGCAGCAATTCAATGACAAAGGATTTTTGCAGCAGATTCAAACAAAATATCCGAAGCTGTTAACAGATAAAGCGCAGCAAGCAGGTATTAGATATCCTCTTGAGGGCTATTTATTTCCCGCAACTTATTCCTATCATGAAAAGACGTATACGTTGCAGCAGATTATTGATCCGATGTTGAAAAAAATAAATACGTTTATCGTACAAAATGAAGAGCTTATGAAGCAGCGGGAACTAGATGTGCACCAATTGTTAACCATGGGATCTTTAATTGAAGAGGAAGCAACTGCGTTTACAGATCGGCAAAAAATAGCAAGTGTATTTTACAATCGGCTCCGGGTTAATATGCCGCTGCAAACGGATCCGACAGTGTTGTATGCGTTAGGAAAGCATAAGGACCGGGTATTATATGCGGATTTAAAGGTAGACTCACCATATAATACGTATGTGATAAAGGGTCTTCCGGTTGGTCCTATCGCCAATGCAGGCGAGCCTTCTCTACAAGCTGCACTTGAGCCAGAGCAAACAGACTTTTTCTATTTTCTCGCTGCGCCGAGCGGTGAGGTATTCTTTTCAAAAACATTGGAAGAACATAATGCGCTCAAGGAGAAATATATTACGCAGCAGTAATCCTAATACTTCCAAGGAGATGCTGGGTGAAATATTCGCATCTCCCTCTTTTTTATGTTAAAATGTATCGGGTTCAAAACTGACGGTATGTAGTCGTGTAAGCCTGTAGCGGAAAGCATCTGCTTTTCTTTGATTCCACTGTAAGAAAGTATAAATTTCCAGCTGGAAGCCAATTCAATGCAGTTGGAAATTCTAGGAGTACAGTATAAGTGCAACTACGCCTCTGTCTTCGCCCAAAGGCAGGGCTCGCCAATCGGCGAGTTTTCTTTACTCTAAGGAGGCTTTAAATATGGAACAAACTGCAGTACAACAATATTTGCTCTCCTTTGTGAAGCAAGAGGATGAGCTTTTGTTAAATATGGAGCAGTATGCAAGCGAGCATGGAGTCCCGATCATGGACCGCTTGGGTATGGAATTTATGCTGCAAATGCTTCGTTTAATTCAGCCAAAGGCTATCTTGGAAATCGGTGCAGCAATTGGTTATTCAGGCATTCGGATGGCTAGCGCTGTTGACGGTGTCCAGGTTGTAACAATTGAACGGGACAGCGATCGATATGAGAGGGCTGTTTCTTATATAGAAAAATCAAGTGTAGGTGAACGTATTTCTCTTTTGTACGGAGATGCGCTCGAAGTATTTGACGAGGTGCAAAAGCACGGGACATTTGATGTGATTTTTATCGATGCAGCAAAAGGACAATATCAACGTTTTTTTGAGCTGTATGAACCTCTTTTGAATGAAAAAGGAGTTATTATTACAGACAATGTTCTGTTTCGCGGTCTCGTTGCAGAAGAAAATATTGAAAATAAGCGCATTCGCAGTTTAGTAAAGAAAATAAAAACCTATAATGAATGGTTAATGGCACATCATGCATATGATACAGTTATTTTCCCAATTGGAGACGGAGTAGCGGTTAGTAAAAAGAAGGGGTGAACCATTTTGAAAAAACCTGAATTGTTAGTAACACCGACAAAGGTCGAGGATATAGAGAAGTTAGCACAAGCAGGAGCGGACGCGATTGTAGTTGGAGAGCAAAGATTTGGCCTTCGTCTGGCGGGAGAGTTTTCCCGTGAGGAGATCAAGAAGGCCATCGAGATTGCACATGCTCATAATATGAAGGTATATGTAGCGATGAATGCATTGTTCCACAATGAACATGTAGACGAGCTAGCGGATTATGCGTCATTTCTAAAGGATGCGGGAGCGGACGCGATTATTTTCGGCGACCCGGCTGTACTTATGGCGGTACGTGAAGCGGCTCCTGGCATAAAGCTTCATTGGAATACGGAAACAACAGCGACAAACTGGTTTACATGTAACTACTGGGGCCGAAAAGGTGCCCAGCGCGCAGTACTTGCACGTGAGTTGAGCATGGATGCGGTTATTGAAACGAAGGAAAATGCCGAAGTCGAAATCGAGGTACAGGTGCACGGCATGACGGCAATGTTTCAATCCAAGCGTTCTTTAATTGGAAACTACTTTGAGTATCAAGGGCGCGAAATGGAAATTGAGAAGAAAAAGTATGAATCAAACATGCTCCTGCATGATAAAGAGCGCAACAATAAGTACCCAATTTTTGAAGATGCGAACGGTACACATATTATGAGCCCGAATGATATTTGTATCATTGATGAGCTAGAAGAAATGATTGATGCAGGTATCGATTCTTTTAAAATTGACGGTGTGCTAAAGAGCGCAGAGTATATTGTGGAAGTAACGAAAAAATATCGTAAAGCGATTGATTTATGTGTGGAAGACCGTGATGCATATTATGAAGTAAAGGACGAGCTCTATCGTGAGATCGAAGCGATTCAGCCAGCTAACCGTCCGCTTGATACAGGATTCTTTTATAAGGAAACAGTGTACTAAACAAATTGGAATCGGTCTGCTTTGCTCGTAAGGACCGTTTTTACCTATACTTTAAGAAAGTATAAATTTCTAGCCGGAAGACTGTTCGACGAGTTTTCTTTATAAAAGAGCTAGAGAGACTTTCGGAAAATCTATTCATTTTTTATGTATTAAAAGGGGGTAAATTATTATGGCAATACAAGAGATTTCTCGTGTAATAGATGGAAAACGTGTAATTGTAAAAAAACCGGAGCTTTTGGCGCCAGCTGGTAATTTAGAAAAGCTCAAGATTGCCATACATTATGGAGCGGATGCTGTATTTATCGGCGGACAGGAGTTTGGTCTTCGTTCAAATGCTGATAACTTTACGCTGGAGGAGATGGCAGAAGGCGTAGCGTTTGCGAATAAGTATGGTGCAAAGATATATGTAACGACAAATATTTTTGCACATAATGAAAATATGGATGGCCTTGAGGAGTATTTGCAGGGCATTGAAAAAGCAGGTGTAACCGGTATTATCGTGGCTGATCCGCTTATTATTGAAACGTGCAAGCAGGTTGCGCCATCTTTAGAAATTCATTTGAGTACACAGCAATCCTTATCCAACTGGAAAGCCGTGCAATACTGGAAGGAAGAAGGCTTGCACCGTGTCGTGCTGGCGCGTGAAACGAGCGCTGAAGAAATTAAGGAAATGAAAGAAAAAGTAGATATTGAAATTGAGACGTTCATTCATGGTGCGATGTGTATTGCTTACTCAGGACGCTGTACGCTGAGCAACCATATGACAGCGCGCGATTCAAACCGCGGCGGCTGCTGTCAGTCTTGCCGTTGGGACTATGACTTAATGCAAGTAGAAGAAACAGAAATTCCGCTGTTCGAACAAGATGATGCGCCGTTTGCAATGAGCCCGAAAGATTTAAATTTAATTACAAGCATTCCAAAATTAATTGAGCTGGGCATTGACAGCTTGAAGATTGAAGGGCGAATGAAGTCTATTCACTACGTTGCAACGGTTGTAACTGTGTATAGAAAAGTGATTGACGCTTATTGTGCAGATCCGGAGAACTTTGAATTCAAACAGGAATGGATTGAGGAATTGGATAAGTGTGCAAACCGTGAGACTGCCTCTGCATTCTTTGAAGGAGTTCCGGGGTATCAAGAACAAATGTATGGAAATCATAGTAAAAAAACAACATATGATTTTGTCGGAATGGTGCTTGACTACAATGAAGAAACAAATATTGCGACAATTCAGCAGCGTAATCATTTTAAACCGGGACAAACGGTTGAATTCTTCGGTCCGGAAATTGAGAATTTCACACAAGTTGTCGAGAAAATTTGGGACGAAGACGGAAATGAGCTTGATGCAGCGCGTCATCCTCTTCAAATTGTGAAAATACGTGTAGATAAGCAGGTATATCCTTACAACATGATGAGAAAAAATATGCTTCAATCATAAGTTGCATACTTCAATGAAGAAAGAGGTCATACTATGCCGAAGAAAAAACCGATTGTTATCGGTATTGCGGGCGGTTCAGGTTCGGGGAAAACGAGTGTAACCAAATCGATTTTTGACTCTTTTCGCGGTCATTCTATCCTGATGCTGGAGCAGGATTATTACTATAAAGACCAAAGTCATTTGCCGTTTGAAGAACGGCTGCGAACCAATTATGATCATCCGCTCGCATTTGATAATGATTTGCTCATTGAACATATTAAGCACTTGCAGCGATACGAGCCAATTGAAAAGCCTGTATACGACTACAAAATGCATACTAGATCCAATGAGACGGTGCTAGTAGAGCCAAAGGATGTCATTATTTTAGAAGGCATTCTTGTATTAGAGGACAAGCGTCTTCGTGATTTGATGGATATTAAGCTGTTTGTGGATACAGACGCGGATATTCGTGTATTGCGCCGCATGCAGCGTGATATCCAAGAACGCGGACGTACAATGGAATCTGTCATTGAACAGTACGTTAATGTTGTTCGTCCTATGCATAACCAATTTATTGAGCCATCGAAGCGGTATGCCGATATTATTGTACCAGAGGGTGGCCAAAACCATGTTGCGATTGATTTAATGGTTACAAAAATTGCAACCATTCTTGAAGAAAAAGTTATTTTGTAATAGGATAAGAAAAGTGGACGCAGGTTAATTTTTGCTCCCATAGGAAAGTGTTCCTGACAGCAGCAGGAGCTTTTCGTCTTTTATTATAGAAGACAGACTGTGTAAGCTAGACAATACTTGAAAAGTACTCCCATCTTTTAAAAGAGTTATTTTCAAGCGTTTCTCTTTGTTGCTATACATCTCTGTACATGTTGGCAGCCGCATGTTCGAATGTGCTCCTTTGTAAAGGAACGCTAGAAAAAGATGTTCGATGAGAAAGGATTTTTTCTTTTTGTATCGAATACAATGGAACATGCATCCTCATCTGGTGTTAGGTGAGGGCATATTTATATGTAAAACTCCTCTTGGCGGGGGATTGGGCAGATAGAAAAAGGAGTGGAACTGATGGCGGTAGAAAAAACATACCCAATGACGCAAGCTGGAAAAGAAAAGCTTGAGCAAGAATTAGAATACTTAAAAACGGTAAGACGTAAAGAAGTTGTAGAGCGTATTAAAATTGCGCGCAGCTTCGGAGATTTATCTGAGAACTCTGAATACGATGCTGCGAAGGATGAGCAAGCATTCGTTGAAGGACGTGTTACACAATTAGAAAATATGATCCGCAATGCGGTTATTATTGAAGAAGATATGGAAAACTCCTCAACGGTTACGCTTGGAAAATCTGTTACATTTGTTGAACTTCCAGATGGTGACGAAGAAACGTATACGATTGTTGGAAGCGCGGAAGCAGACCCGTTTGAAGGTAAAATCTCTAATGATTCTCCAATTGCAAGAAATTTGATCGGTAAGCAGGTTGGAGACGAAGTAGCAGTGCAAACACCAGGCGGAGACATGCGTGTAAGAATCGTATCTATCAAATAAGAAATAACATTTAAAAAGATAATATGTATGAAACCAAAAACACCTCGTCTACACTAAGATGAGGTGTTTTTGGTATGATGTGGAAAAAGCGAATGATAGGAATTCTTATCTTTTTCATATGCATCTTTCTCATCCTCATTGGACGGCTTGCGCAAATTCAGATTATCTCTACAGAGTCTTTTTCAGGCAGGCATGTGAATTTACTGGAAAAAAGCGTGGAACAGCGCACGCATGCACTTGTTCTCGATGATGGACGGGGCCGTTTTTCAGATCGTGATGGAAAGGCACTTACAGATGATTATCGTCCGAGTTTAATTTTATTTCCGTTTTTAAAACGAATCGATTGGCCTGCCCAGAAGGTGGCGCGTGTATTGGATGTGTCAGAGCAGGAGCTGCTGCTCCAAATAAAAGATTCTAACAACCCATTTATATTTCGAGCAGAAGGGATGGCAGTGCGTCTTACAAAACAACAGCTGAAAGACATTAATGCTCTCGGGATTCCGGGGGTAGTAGCAGCGAACACAAGAATCAAAGGAGAGCACCCGCTTGCAGAGCATTTACTTGGACTGACAGGTCAAAATGAAGCAGAGCTCAAGAAGAGATACGGGGAGCTGCTGCAGCAAGGGAAAATATCTTCTAATACACTTATTGGTATTTCTGGTTTACAGCAAGCCTTTGATGAGTTTTTGCTTACTGACGGTGAAGCGAAGCTATTGTATCATGTGGATCGGCAAGGTGAACCGATTTTTGGAAAGCATGTGAAGTATACATACCCCGCAAATCCATTTTATCCTGTTGTTATTAAGACGACCATTGCGAAGGATCTGCAGCAAGGGGCGGAAGAGGTTATTGCACAGCATGGAATTCAAAAAGGGGGGCTTGTGCTGTTAGATGTGAAAACAAACGAGATTCTTGCTATGGTAAGCAAGCCGTCATTGAGTACAGCTAATCCTAGGGCATACCAGCAGGGTGCAGTTAATTACATGCTCACACCGCAATTTCCTGGATCTGTTTTTAAAACAGTGATCGCAGCGGCTGCTATTGATAAAGGAATTGTGGAACAAGGCCGCATGTTTGATTGCAACCGAAATCCATACGGAGTAGGGGTGGCAGATCGGCCGATGGGACAGCTTTCCCTTGAGGAGAGCTTTGCACGCAGCTGTAATCGAACATTTGCAGACCTGGGGCAAGAGCTCTTACAACAGGATAAGGACGCGATAGAGAACTATGCAAGAATGCTCGGATTAGAAAAAACAGTTGGTTGGGCGGGGGATGTATTTCATTTTCCAAGGTTTCGCCAGCTTCCAGAGGAGGAGGAAGGGATTATTTGGCGTGATGAAGCGGATAAAACGGTGAGCAAAGCAATTGCACAAACTGCGATTGGCCAAAAGGATGTGCGTTTATCACCTCTCGCAGTCGCCAATATGATGGCGACAATTGCTAGGGGCGGCAAGAAGCTTGAGGTCAAGGCTGTTCAGGAAATCCAGTATAAAAATGGTGCGAAACTCTACCGGTTTCCTGAGCATGAGCAAGAAGGAGAGACCTTGCGGGCAGAAACGATTCACGAGCTGCAACAGCTGCTGCGCTATGTTGTAAGCAATCCAAAAGGAACAGGTGCCATCTATCAATCATTGCCGCTTACGGTCTCGGGTAAATCAGGAACAGCTCAGACAGGTAAAGACGATAGTGTGAATCGGTGGTTTGCCGGCTACTTTCCAGCAGATCATCCGCGTTATGTGCTCGTCGTTGTAGATATAGAAACAAAATCGCCAATGAATGCAGTAAATGCTATATTTGCAGACTATGTACGCACAATCGCTGCATGGGAGAGAAGTGGTGGTTCAGAAGTACGATAGTTCCAAAATTTGGTATAAACACAACTTCTCCTTTTCCTCATTACCTATTTGATGTTACAATAAAAGGCATGCGGAAACATGATTGATGGAGGTGAAAACTGGTTGCATTAAATTACCAGAAACGGGTTAAAAGTTCAATGCCGAATTGTAACTTTTGGTAAATTTTGTGAACCAGGTTAAAGTATGTCACAAATTCCAAACAACTCACGATTCCAGAAAAAGCAAGGAAAACGCAGGAAAGGTCTCCTGTTAAATATTCTTCTTGGGATCGTCTTGCTCACTGCTGTAACAGTTGCGTACCAGCTGTTTACGTCTTCGCCTGAACAAACGGCAACGAAAGAAACGAAGACGAAAGAAACGAAGACAACATCAGCTGCGCAAAAGGAAAAAGAAGACACTGGTCAACTTGTGGTAAAAGAGGATGATAAGGATTCGGCGAAGGAAGAGGAAGCATCTGCTCAGCCGACAGAAGATACGAAGGTAGCTGTGGAAGATCAGAATGACCCAGCTGTACAGGAGGCTTACACCAATCCTTCATGGCAGGCTATCGGCACATCACAAAGCGGACCGCATACAACGCAATTTGATGATGGCACACAGGATTGGAAGGAAATGACTCAAGCGATTTCTTATGCGATTCAAGTGCCAGCTGACACATTGACTATTTGGTATCTAGGCAATAATGGTCCAAATAAGGCAGTAGGAACAGTGACCGCTAAAGATACAAAGCAAAAATATAAAGTGTACATTGAATGGATAGACAATGAAGGATGGAAGCCAACGCTTGTACAGTTGATGAAATAAGAGAAGGGCGCTTTTTAAAGTGCCCTTCTCTTATACTTTAAGAAAGTATAAATTTCTAGCAGGAAGCCAATTCGACGTAGTGAGAAGTTTTAGGAACAAAGTATAAGTGCAACTACGCCTCTGTCTTCGCCCAAGAGCAGGGCTCGCCAATCGGCGAGTTTTCTTTATTGTATTGGTAAGAAAGTGTAAATTTCCAGCTGGATGTAAATTTGACGCGGCAGGAAATTTTAGCAATAAAGTGTAAGTGTACTACGCTTCTGTCTTCGTCTAACAGCTGCCAATCAACGAGTTTTCTTTAGTTTAAAATGAACAACAGCACTGTAATAGGGCTTTTTGCTGTCTGGGTCAAAACACATCTGATGGGATACGCTGCTCACTTCAAGTAAAAGCGCCTTATTATGATCGATTTGCTCATTAATTTTCTTTTCTAAGACTGCTAGGGATGCAGCCTCAAAAAATTCAATTTTGTCCTCAATCATTTCAAAAGAAAATGCCATGCTCTGTTCCTCTTTCTTTATTGATATTTGTTATAAGTGTAGCAAACACTATATAAGAATTCTATCGCCGGCTTCTTTTCTTTAGCAATTTTATGTACCCAACATATAATGTTGATAAAACCTATAAAAAAAGGCGGAATTGACATGGGTACAGAATTTAATGAGCTGTTTGATGCATGGGCATATACGTATGATGCGTTTGTAGCTGGTGAAGATGAGCAGTATAAAGAAGCATTTATGAATTATGATGAAATTTTAAAAACGGTTGCCCGAAAAGCAATCGGTACTGTATTGGAATTTGGTGTGGGAACGGGGAATCTAACGGAGCAATTGCTGCAGGAAGGCCATATTGTTTACGGTGTGGAGCCCTCTCATGAAATGAGAAAAATTGCCGAGCAAAAGCTTCTCGGAAAAGCAAAGATAATAGAAGGAGATTTTCTGGATTTTGCTGTTCCTGACCATATCAATACTATTGTTAGCACATACGCTTTTCATCATTTAACAGATGATGAAAAAACCAAGGCACTCCAGAAATATAGTGAATTGTTAAAGAAAGGTGATAAAATAGTATTCGCTGATACAATCTTTATAGATCAAGAGGCGTATAATGGAACTGTACAAGCTGCGATTGAGCGCGGCTATCATCATTTAGCACATGATTTGCAGACTGAATACTACACGCTTCTTCCGATCATGAGGACATTGTTTGAAAATAACGGCTTTTCTGTTACGTTCACTCGTTATAATCATTATGTTTGGGTGATGGAGGCCGTGAAGAACTAAGAAAGAGGGATATATTTGAAAATCGCTGTAATCGGTGCAATGGAAGAAGAAGTGCGCATTTTGCGTGAAAAACTTGAACAGAAAAGAACAGAAACGGTTGCTGGCTGTGAGTTTACAATTGGAGCATTGTCAGGCCATGAGGTTATCCTATTAAAATCCGGGATCGGGAAAGTAAACGCAGCTATGTCAACGACCATTCTATTGGAACGCTACAGACCGGAAAAAGTAATTAATACAGGCTCGGCTGGAGGTTTTCATCATACTTTAAATGTAGGCGATGTTGTAATTTCTACAGAAGTTCGTCATCATGATGTCGATGTTACAGCCTTCAACTATGAATATGGTCAAGTGCCGGGTTTGCCGGCCGCATTTAAAGCTGACGATGCACTTGTGGCATTGGCTGAGCGATGCATGAAATCCGGCGATGATGTTCAAGTTGTAAAAGGCACAATCGCAACAGGAGATTCTTTTATGAACGATCCGCAGCGTGTGGATTTCGTTCGCAGCAAGTTCAATGATTTATATGCAGTAGAAATGGAAGCGGCAGCTGTAGCACAGGTATGTTATCAATACAATGTACCATTTGTCATCATCCGTGCGCTTTCTGATATCGCAGGAAAAGAATCGAATATTTCGTTTGATCAATTTTTAGATCAAGCGGCCCTTCATTCTACAAACTTTATCGTAAATATGCTGCAAGAGCTGAAGTAATTTATAAAAGAGACAACTGCCACCGAAACCTAAGGAGAAGCAGTTGTCTTTTTGTTTGAAGGGACAAAATGCATAGCATCCTAAGAAAATCATGGATGAGGGAGGGGTTCATTATGAAGGTTTATAGCGGAATTTATAACCTGATCGGACACACTCCGCTTCTGGAAATTAAACATTTCGTACTTCCAGAGGGCGTTCGCTTGTTTGCGAAGCTTGAATTTTTCAATCCTGGCGGGAGCATTAAGGATCGGCTTGGAAAGGAGCTGCTGGAGACTGCTTTGCAAAAAGGTTTTGTCCGCTCCGGCGGAACCATTATTGAGCCAACGGCGGGGAATACGGGGATAGGTTTGGCACTAGCTGCTTTACAGCACGATTTACGTATCATTCTTTGTGTACCGCAAAAATTCAGCATGGAGAAGCAGGAGCTGATGAGGGCACTCGGCGCTACTGTGATTAACACGCCGACAGAGCAGGGAATGAAGGGGGCGATTGCAAAGGCAAAGGAGCTGCTGCAAGACATTCCAAATGCCTATTGTCCACAGCAATTCGCCAATGAAGCAAATCCACATACCTATTATAAAACGCTTGGCCCCGAACTCTGGGAGGACTTGAACGGACGTATTGATGTATTTGTGGCTGGAGCTGGGACGGGTGGAACATTTATGGGAACAGCTCGTTACCTAAAGGAACAAAATCCAAACATAAAAACAGTCATTGTTGAACCGGAGGGCTCTATTTTAAATGGAGGAGCACCAGGCCCTCATGAAACAGAAGGAATCGGTATGGAATTCTTACCAGGCTTTATGGATCCTGCTTATTTTGACGGAATTCATACTGTGCTTGATAAGGCCGCATTTGGGAGGGTAAAGGAACTTGCTAAGCGGGAAGGTTTGCTAGTTGGCAGCTCTTCTGGCGCTGCCTTTCATGCAAGTCTTCTGGAAGCGCAGGCAGCTCCGTCTGGAACAAATATCGTGACCATTTTTCCTGACAGCAGTGAGCGATATTTAAGTAAGAATATTTATAAAGGGTGGGATTAGAGTGAAAGCAAAAACGAAGTTAATCCACGGTATTCATATTGGCGATCCGTTAACAGGTGCAGTTACCGTCCCGATTTATCAAACGAGCACGTACCGTCAGGAAGCAGTCGGTAGTCATAAGGGCTATGAATATTCCCGTACTGGCAATCCTACCCGAGCAGCGCTGGAAGAAATGATGGCTGTCTTAGAAGATGGTCATGCCGGCTTTGCTTTTAGCTCAGGCATGGCAGCTATTACTGCGGTTATGATGCTGTTTTCAAACGGAGATCATATTGTTTTAACAGACGATGTATACGGCGGCACGTACCGCATTATGTCTAAAGTATTAAGTCGCTTTGGTTTAGAGCATACGTTTGTAGATACAACAAAGCTTGAAGATATACGTGCGGCCATTCGTCCGAATACGAAAGCAATCTATATTGAGACCCCCACAAACCCTCTTTTAAAGGTAACAGATATTGCTGGAGCAGCAAAGCTTGCACAAGAGCATGGTCTCTTGACAATCGTCGATAATACATTTATGACCTCTTATTTCCAATCTCCTATTTCATTAGGTGCAGATATTGTCCTGCACAGTGCTACGAAGTATCTTGGCGGTCATAGTGATGTTGTAGCCGGTGTTGTCGTAGTAAATACAGAGGAGCTGGCACAGCGCATCCATTTCATACAAAATGCAACAGGAGGTGTATTAGGAGCACAGGACAGCTGGTTGCTCATGCGCGGATTGAAAACGCTCGGTATACGCATGGAGGAGCATGAAAGAAATGCTCGGGCGATTGTCGAGTTCTTGCAAAGTCATCCAAAAGTTAAAAAAGTATATTATCCAGGGATGCCAACGCATCCAAACTATGAAACGGCGAAACGGCAAGCAACAGGATTTGGCGCGATTATTTCATTTGATGTAGACAGTGAGAATACGCTAGAGCAGCTAATGAGGAAGCTGAAGTATTTTACACTGGCGGAAAGTCTGGGAGCAGTTGAAAGTTTAATTTCTGTTCCGTCAAAAATGACACACGCTTCCATTCCAGCGCAGCGGAGAGAGGAGCTTGGCATTACGGATACGTTGATTCGTATTTCCGTCGGTATTGAGGATTATGAGGATTTAATTGAAGATTTAATACAAGCGCTTCAGTGATGTATGCTATATTATCTCTCCAATGGTGAAATTTACTGGATTGCTAGATTATCAGGATATGATACAGTAAATCATGGAGAGTGATAAGAATGAAGCAATTGCAAGAAAAGACTGCTGATTATACAAGATTTGGCCAGATATTGTTGGCGCTTAGTACTATCTTAATGCTCGGGTTGTTAATTCCGAGCGGGGAAAAGCAAATGCTGCAGCTTTATGTAATGATGGGTGCAATTGTTGCATTTTTAGGAGCATCATTTTTCTTTTTCTATCGTGTAAAGAAGCTGCGCGAGCGAATTGAGGCACTAGGAAACGATCAAACAAATTAATAGTATCTCCCTTAAATCAAAGAAATGGTTTTAAGGGGATTTTTACACTAAAGCATAAATTTCTGGTTGAAAGACAATTAGACGTATTCAGAAATTTTAGGAATAAAGTATAAGGGGCAAATACACCTCTGTATCTTAGTAATATAATGGAGCCGCTGAATGCATGTTCAGTGGCTCTTTTTTTAGGTTTTAGATGTCCATCATGAAAAAAATACAAAAAGATATTGCAAAGTAATAGAAAGGTATGCTATATTATGTTCCTGCCGCTGATTCGATAAAACAGCAGCAGTAAAACTTTTAAAAACATGTTTACAAAATGAAATATGTTTGGTATATTAAGAAGGTCGCATTTGAGCGATGGACAAGTTCTTTGAAAACTGAACAAAACACAAAACGTCAATGTTTTATTTAAAAGCTAGACAAACACTTTTATGGAGAGTTTGATCCTGGCTCAGGATGAACGCTGGCGGCGTGCCTAATACATGCAAGT
>JBEPZN010000017.1:0-71741 GCA_041640875.1 Ectobacillus sp.
GGCGTAGTTGCACTTATACTGTATTCCTAAAATTTCCAACTACGTCGAATTGTCTTCCAGCTGGAAATTTATATTTTCTTACAGTGTAAAGAAAACTCGCCGATTGGCGAGCCCCGCCCTCGGGCGAAGACAGAGGCGTAGTTGCACTTACACTGTATTCCTAAAATTTCTCACTACGTCGAATGGTCTTCCTGTTAGAAATTTATACCTTCTTAAAGTGTAAGGAAAACAAAAAGAAGCTAATCCTCTACATATAGTAGGTGATCAGCTTCTTTTTCTCTTTAAATGGACTTTTTCAGTGCCCTCTTTTACATGAGGGCTGTGTCCGTTTTTCTGAGTATTACTTGCTTTCTGTATGAATTAAAGACGCGTTCACGAAGTCACGGAACAACGGCTGCGGTCTTGTTGGACGAGATAAAAATTCTGGATGGAACTGAGATGCCACAAACCAAGGATGGTTTTTCAGCTCAATAATTTCGACTAGGCGACCGTCTGGGCTTGTACCAGAGAAAACAAAGCCCGCCTTCTCCATCTCTTGACGATATTGGTTATTAAACTCATAACGATGACGATGACGTTCGTATACAACCGGCTCACCGTATGCATTAAATGCTTTTGTTTCTTCGCTAAGCTTACAAGGGTATAGGCCAAGACGAAGCGTTCCGCCAAGGTCTTCTACATCTTTTTGCTCTGGAAGCAAATCAATAATCGGGTATGGTGTAGCCGGGTTGATTTCAGAAGAGTTTGCTCCCTGAAGCCCTACTACATTGCGCGCAAATTCGATACATGCTAACTGCATACCTAAGCAAATACCAAGGAATGGCACATGATTTTCACGAGCATACTGCGTCGCAACAATTTTCCCTTCTACGCCGCGGTCACCAAAGCCGCCTGGCACAAGAATACCGTCAGCATCTCCTACAAGCTCTTTTACATTTTCTGTAGTTACATGCTCAGCATTAATCCACTTAATGTCAATATCAGCATCAAATGCATAGCCTGCGTGACGAAGTGATTCTACAACGGAAATGTAAGCATCTTGAAGCTCTACATATTTTCCTACTAAAGCAATCTTCACCACTTTAGATAAGTTGCGAACCTTCTTAACAAGCGCCTTCCATTCTTCCATCTCTGCTGGCTTGCAGTCAAGCTTTAAATGATCGCAAACGATTTGATCCATCTTTTGCTCTTGCAGCGCCAATGGCACTGCATATAACGTGTCAGCATCAAGACATTCAATAACTGCCTTCGGATCAATATCACAGAATAATGCAAGCTTGTCCTTCATATCTTGGGAAACTGCCATTTCTGTACGAACAACGATAATATTTGGCTGAATGCCTAAGCTGCGAAGCTCTTTTACGCTATGCTGCGTTGGCTTTGTTTTCATTTCACCTGCTGCCTTAATATACGGAATCAGCGTACAGTGAATGTACATTACATTATTGTGACCGATATCGCTTTTAATTTGACGAATGGCTTCTAAGAACGGCAATGACTCAATATCACCAACTGTGCCGCCGATTTCTGTAATAACTACATCCGCATTTGTTTCGCGGCCCGCACGGTATACACGCTCTTTCAATTCATTTGTAATATGAGGGATAACCTGCACTGTCCCTCCTAGGTAATCACCGCGGCGCTCCTTTTGAATGACCGTGGAATATACCTTACCTGTTGTAACATTCGAATGCTTCGTTAAGTTAATATCGATGAAACGCTCATAGTGGCCAAGGTCAAGATCCGTTTCTGCACCATCACCTGTCACAAATACTTCTCCATGCTGATATGGGCTCATTGTCCCTGGGTCAACGTTGATGTACGGATCAAACTTTTGAATTGTAACATTTAATCCGCGGTTTTTTAATAATCTTCCAAGAGATGCTGCTGTGATCCCTTTTCCTAACGACGATACTACGCCGCCTGTTACAAAAATATACTTAGTCATGAATGTTCTCCCTTCCGTCGTATCACATCTATTATTTAATACGCCGCTTATTACGGCAGTATGTAAGGAGCAGCTCATCTATTTTACACTGTAGGAAAGTATAAATTTCCATCTAGAATCCAATCGGTGAGTTTTCTTTAAGGACTACGGAAAGTATAGCCTTTTAGCTGCTCTTGCTCTCTTCCGTAAAAATAACCACTCCCGCCTACAGGCTGCCTGCCGATATATAGGAGGGCTTTTTTGCACAGGGATCTATATATGCCCTAAACTTATGCTACCCAAATAAAAAAAGAAAATTGCTAACCCTATACTGTTAGTGTTTCAAAATAGGGAGCAATTCTCTTTCTATATAAACAACGTACATGTATTTGCTTTTTTAAAGAGCCCAAAAATGATTGTACCTACACTATGTAGAAAAGTCAAGAACTACAATTCTTCCTCTTCTTCTGTTTCCTCGAAGTCTTCTTCTAGCTCTTCAAGTTCCTCTTCCTCTTCCTCTTCCAGGTCTTCGAGTTCCTCTTCGTCTTCAAGCAAGTCTTCGTCTTCAAATTCTTCTACTTCTTCATCCTCATCCTCATCGATGAAGTCAACATCATCTTCTATCTCCTCGAGTTCATCCAGATCGTCACTATCTTCATAATCCGTATCTTCGGCTGCGAAGTCATCAAACTCATCATCCTCGAATTTGCGCTTCTTCTTCGGTTTCGGCTGCGGTAGTATTTCTTCTTCAATTTGCTCGTAAGGGTACCAGCTGCGCAAGCCCCAACGGTTTTCTCCTAAGCTGATAAAACGTCCGTCAACGTTCAAATCTGTATAAAATTGAGCGAGTCGTACTGTGACTTGTTCTTTTGATAAACCGAGCGTTTTTGATACTTCCTCTACGATATCTCGGAATGCAGTTGCCTGCTTTTTGCCCTCGAGAATCGCATAAGCAAGCTCGATCATAGACAATTCTTTCAGTTCCTCTGGAGAATATTGCTCTAGATTCACGTGTGAGGCACTTCCTTTCTTCAACATATATCATCTTGCATTATTTCGTTCCGACCGCTGGAAATAGGATCCAGCGCCGATTCGTTTGACTAGCCCTTATACCCATTAGCTTATTTTTAAGGGAAATCTCATTTTACTATAAGGCCTGTACAAAAAAATCCATACTATTCATTATAAACAAAACAGCAGGAAATATGCTATAGAAAAGAGTCCTTTTCCTTTAAGAAAAGAGAAACTTTTCTTATACTTTAAGTAAAGTATAAATTTCTAGCTGGAAGCCAATTCGACGTAGCGAGAAATTTTAGGAACAAAGTATAAGTGCAACTACGCCTCTGTCTTCGCCCAAGAGCAGGGCTCGCCAGTCGGCAAGTTTTCTTTAAAGTGGAAAGAAAAGAAAGCCTGGTACAGTTTAATGCACAAGAATTCTCCATCTTTATTCCTTCACCTCTCCTTCAGAAGCATTACGTTTCACATGCAGAAGAGGGAAAAGCAGCCCGTTTGCCTTCCCTCCAAACACTAACTGATAGTCTCAGATAACTAGCTTTCTTACATATTGCGCCGATATTGCCCGCCCACTTCATATAACGCATGTGTAATTTGGCCAAGGCTCGCGTACTTGACCGTCTCCATCAGCTCTGCGAAAATATTGCCTCCAGAGACAGCAGTCTGCTTCAACTGATCCAGAGCCGCTTCCGTTTTATTTTTATTCCGTGTTTGAAATACCTTCAAATTCCGTATTTGTGTTTCTTTTTCTTCATATGAAGCACGAGCAAGCTCCATATTATTCATCTTCTCCTCTGATGCCTCATTTGGGTTTAGATACGTGTTTACTCCGATAATCGGCAGCTCTCCCGTATGTTTTTGCATCTCGTAATACATAGATTCATCCTGAATTTTGCCGCGCTGATATTGTGTTTCCATCGCACCGAGCACGCCGCCGCGATCATTAATACGCTCAAATTCCTGCAAAACAGCCTCCTCCACAAGGTCTGTCAGCTCTTCTAAAATAAAGGAGCCTTGCAGGGGATTCTCATTCTTGGTTAAGCCGTGCTCCTTTGTGATAATAAGCTGTATGGCCATCGCTCGGCGCACGGATTCCTCCGTCGGTGTTGTAATAGCTTCATCATACGCATTTGTATGCAGGGAATTGCAATTATCCTGCAGCGCCATAAGCGCCTGAAGCGTCGTACGAATGTCGTTGAAGGCAATCTCCTGTGCATGCAAGGAGCGACCAGACGTTTGCACATGGTACTTCAGCTTTTGGCTTCTTTCGTTTGCACCATATCTTTCCTTCATTACAATTGCCCAGATGCGGCGCGCCACACGGCCAATTACCGAATATTCCGCATCAAGTCCATTACTGAAAAAATATGATAGATTTGGCGCGAAGTCATCAATATGCATACCGCGGCTCAAGTAGTACTCTACATAGGTGAAGCCATTTGACAGCGTGAATGCCAGCTGGGAAATTGGATTTGCACCAGCCTCCGCAATATGATAGCCGGAAATGGATACAGAGTAGTAGTTGCGTACCCTATTCTGGATAAAGTATTCCTGAATATCCCCCATTAACCGCAGCGCAAACTCGGTGGAAAAAATACATGTATTTTGCCCTTGATCCTCTTTTAAAATATCCGCCTGCACTGTGCCGCGAACGAGCTGCAAGGTTTGTGCTTTGATTCTCTCATATTCTTTATCAGTTATCGTACGGCCAAGCTCCTGCTCCGCTATTTCAATCTGCTGCTCAATTGCTGTGTTCATAAACATCGCTAAAATGATTGGCGCTGGTCCATTAATTGTCATTGATACCGATGTGGACGGCGCACATAAATCAAAGCCGCTGTACAGCTTCTTCATATCATCTAGTGTACAAACGTTTACACCGCTTTCGCCGATTTTCCCGAAAATATCCGGACGATACGCCGGGTCTTCTCCGTATAGCGTGACCGAATCAAATGCCGTGCTCAGGCGCTTCGCATAATCCTCCTGACATAGGTAATGAAAACGGCGATTTGTACGTTCGGGCGTCCCCTCACCAGCAAATTGCCGCTTCGGGTCTTCATCGGAGCGCTTAAACGGAAACACCCCTGCAGTATACGGAAATTCACCCGGGACATTCTCTTTGCGTACCCAACGTAAAATTTCCCCGTAATCCCTGTATTTTGGAAGCGCGACCTTCGGGATTTCTGTTCCGGAAAGCGTTATCATTTTTAATTTCGTCCGGATTTCCTTGTCGCGCACCTTTATGACAAATTCATCCGCCGCATACTTCGCCTTTACCTCATCCCACGTATCCAGAATACGCTTCGCTTCCGGCGAAAGCCTATTTTCGCAGCTGCGCTTTACAGCTTGCAGCGTCTCAATAGCACCTGCACCTGCATCTGCACCTTGCTCCTCAATCGCCTTCACCGCACCCTCAATTTGAAAAAGGCGCTCCGCTATCTTTCCCTGCTCCTCCGTATTCTTATGATAATTGCGTACTGTATCGGTTATGTCACGCAGATAGTAGCGGCGGTCATTCGGAATAATCATATTTTGCTTTTGCACAGAACCCGCTTGGATCGTTTTTGGTTTCCAATTCTTATTCGCTTTCCTATTGATTAGCTCTAAAAGCTTCAGAAACACAGTGTTGGTGCCCGCATCATTAAATTGGCTTGCAATCGTTCCGTATACAGGCATTTCCTCCAGCCGCTGCTCAAACAACATATGACTTCGTTGGTACTGCTTTTGCACCTGACGCAGCGCATCTTCTGAACCTTTGCGTTCAAACTTGTTTATTACAATGAGGTCCGCATAATCAATCATATCAATTTTCTCAAGCTGAGACGGTGCCCCGAACTCACTTGTCATGACGTACATACTTAAATCGCTGTAATCTGTAATGGCTGCATCTCCCTGACCGATACCGCTCGTTTCCACAATGACCAGGTCAAATCCCGCAGCTTTGACAACCGTAATTGCATCCTGAATCGCAAGAGAGAGCTCTGAGCGCGATTCCCTCGTAGCAAGGCTGCGCATGTAGACACGTGGAGAGTGAATCGCGTTCATACGAATGCGGTCGCCAAGAAGGGCTCCTCCTGTTTTTTGCTTCGTCGGATCAATAGAGAGGATTGCTATTTTTATATCATCAATTTCCTGCAAAAAACGCCGGATCATCTCATCTGTTAAAGAACTTTTTCCAGCACCGCCCGTTCCCGTAATACCAAGAACAATCGCATTGTCCTTCATGTACTCTCTTAATGAAGCAATGACTTCGCTCCCTTTTCCAACGCTTTCTTCCGCCAGGGTGATAAGTCTTGCAACAGCACAAGCATCGTATGAGCCTATCTGTTCCCTTGTATTCATAACATCCCGCGTCGTTGGAAAATCACATTCCTCCAGCATTTTGTTGATCATCCCCTGCAATCCAAGACGGCGCCCATCCTCTGGTGAGAAGATTCTTCTAATACCGTACGCATGCAGCTCCTCCATTTCCCGAGGAATGATGACACCTCCGCCGCCTCCATAAATACGAATCTGGTTCGCTCCTTTTTCCTGAAGAAGATCATACATATATTTAAAGTATTCTACATGCCCACCTTGATAAGATGACACAGCAATTCCCTGTACATCCTCTTGAATCGCCGCATTTACAACTTCCTCTACCGAACGGTTATGACCAAGATGAATAACCTCCGCTCCGCTTGCTTGAAGAATTCGTCTCATAATATTGATGGAAGCATCATGCCCATCGAACAAGCTAGAAGCTGTTACGAAACGAACTTTGTATGTTGGACGGTATACTTGAATTACAGCCATACTCCACTCCCCTATTCCTTCTAGATATCCCGCATCCGAACACCATTCAATAGGTACCTAAGCTGCAAATCTGTGTATTCCTCAATTGTATATAGCTTCTGCATCGCCCAGCGGCGAAAGCCCCACATTTGTCCTTGTACGAAAATATTATGGGCAATGGCATCAATCTCCGGCTTCGTTAAGAGGAATTCGCCATTTTCTACGCATTTTTGTAAAATGGTTTCAAACATCGCAACCATTTCCATCTCTTTTCTTAGAATATACTTAATGGACTCACTCGGTAAAAACTGCATTTCCTGATATAAAATCAGAACCTCTTCTTGAAAGTCATCCATGACCTTGAAATAGCTGGCCACAGCTGCTGTCAAGCTTTCCAGGCTCCCCTTTTCGGTATTGAGCGCCTGATCCAGCCTCTCCTTTACATTTTCATAAATGCTGTCGCACACAAGATAAAGCACATCATCCTTGGTCCGAATATATTCATAGAGCGTACCAATGCTAAAGCCGGCAGCCCTCGCAATTTCTCTTGTTGTTGTCCGATGGAATCCTTTTTCTTTAAAAAGATTTACAGCGCCTTTGACCATTTGCGCCCGCCGCACCGCAACGAGCTTTTCATCCTTTACGGATGCTTGTACAGTATGCTTTCCCAATATAATTCCCCTCTCCTGTTTAAAGAAAACTCGCCGATTGGCGAGCCCTGCCTTTGGGCGAAGACAGAGGCGTAGTTGCACTTATACTGGATTCCTAACATTTCCGACTACGTCGAATTGGCTTCCAGCTGGAAATTTATACTTTCCTACAGTGGTACAAGGGAATCGCAAGAGAGCCTGCGCTTCCCTCTTCATATTCCACCTCACTAACGCCTTACAGCGCCCGGTTATTTAGCTAATATACGAGAGATAACAAGTCTTTGAATCTCTTGCGTCCCCTCATAAATCTGTGTGATTTTCGCATCGCGCATAAAACGCTCCACTGGGTAATCCTTCGTATAACCGTAGCCGCCAAATACTTGTACTGCTTCTACTGTAACCTTCATTGCGGCATCCCCGGCGAATAGCTTAGACATAGCGGATTCCTTGCCATAGGGCAGCCCCTCTGATTCAAGCCACGCCGCTTGATATGTTAATAGTCTTGCCGCCTCCACCTGCGTCGCCATATCTGCCAGCTTAAAAGCGATGCCCTGCTGCTCGATAATCGGCTTGCCAAATTGCCGGCGTTCCTTAGCATACGCTACCGCCGCATCCAGAGCACCCTGTGCAATTCCAACAGCCTGTGCCGCGATGCCGTTACGACCGCCATCGAGTGTTTGCATCGCAATCTTAAAGCCCTGACCTTCTTCGCCAAGAAGATTTCGAGCCGGTACGCGGCAATCTTCAAATATAATTTCCGTTGTCGGTGAAGAACGAATGCCGAGCTTTGCTTCCTTCTTGCCAATAGAAAAGCCCGGCGTGTTAGCCTCAACAATAAATGCACTTGTGCCGCGATGCCCTGCCCCCGGGGCTGTTAAGGCAAATACGATATAAGTGTCCGCAACTCCTCCATTCGTAATAAAAATTTTGGAGCCGTTCAGAATATAATGATCGCCGTCACGTTTCGCCGTCGTCTTCATGCCTCCAGCGTCAGAGCCAGAGCCTGGCTCTGTTAAACCGTAGGCTCCAATTGTTTTCCCTTCTGCCAACGGCCGTAAATATGTTTGCCTTTGTTCTTCCGTACCAAATGTATACAGCGGCCAGCCTGCTAAAGAAACATGGGCAGATAGCGTGACTCCCGTCGAAGCGCAAACGCGGGACAATTCCTCTACTGCAATGCAATAAGCTAGGTAATCGCTGCCGATCCCCCCGTATTCCTCCGGCCAGGGAATCCCCGTTAAACCGAGCTCCGCCATTTGATCAAAAATTCCCCGCTCAAAACGCTCCTCCTCATCGCGCGCCGCTGCAGTAGGTGCTACTTCATTTTTCGCAAAATCCCGAACCATTTTCCGGATCATCTCATGCTCCTCGGATAACCTGAATTGCATGCTTCATTCCTCCGATTCTTATAGATGCTTGCTAATCACAAGGCGCTGAATTTCACTCGTTCCCTCATATATCTCGCAAACCTTGGCATCGCGGAAAAAACGCTCGACCGGATAGTCCTCTGTGTAGCCATACCCGCCGAAAACCTGAACGGCCTCAATGGAAACCTCCACAGCTGTTTTTGATGCAAACAGCTTTGCGATTGATGCCTCCTTCGCGCACGGAAGCCCTCGCTGCCGAAGCGATGCGGCTCTATATACAAGGAGATGTGTAGCCTCGACGCCAGCGGCCATATCTGCCAGCTTAAAAGAGATTCCTTGCTGCGTGTAAATCGGTTTGCCGAACTGATGGCGCGCCTTTGCGTAACGAACAGCCTCCGCCAGCGCGGCTTCCGCGATGCCAAGCGCCTGAGCAGCGATGCCGATGCGTCCGGCATCAAGATTGGCCATGGCGATTTTAAAGCCCTTCCCCTCTTCACCAAGAAGGTTCTCCGCCGGTACAACCATATTGTCAAACGTAAGCTGGACTGTACGTGAGCCGTGCAGTCCCATTTTCTTCTCATCTTTACCGATAATAAGTCCAGATGCTTCCTTCTCTACGATGAAAGCTGAGATCCCTTGCCGACCAGCCGACCGATTCGTAGAGGCGAATACGATATACGTATCCGCCTCGCCTCCGTTCGTAATAAATGCCTTTGAACCATTGATTACATAGTGATCGCTCTTCTTGATGGCATGAGTTTTTAAGCTCGCAGCATCTGAGCCCGCACTCGGCTCCGTTAAAGCAAATGCCCCTAACAGCTGCCCTGTTGCTAAGCGCGGTACAAATTTTTGTTTTTGCTCCTCCGTACCAAAATATAAAATTGGATTTGTTCCTACAGAGGTATGCACGGCAAGAATTACACCAACCGCTGCGCTTACCTTTGAAAACTCATGAATAGCGATCACATACGACGTAAAATCCATTCCCGCACCGCCGTACTCCTCCGGAACCGGAATCCCCATCAGCCCAAGGCTGCCCATCTTCCGCAAGATCTCACGCGGAAATTCCCCCTGCTCCATACGAGGAACAAAGGGGGCAATCTCGTTTCGTGCGAAGTCCCGAACCATTTTTTGCAGGGTGCGCTGTTCATCTGTCAATGAAAAGTTCACATTCTTCACCCCTAGCTCATATAGTACCGAAGGACAAGCCGGTGCGGCTCATTCCCTATCGGCTACTCGTATACATAAAAGCCGCGACCTGTTTTCTTGCCAAGCCAGCCAGCCTTCACATATTTTCGAAGAAGCGGACATGGGCGGTATTTGCTGTCACCTAAGCCCTCATGCAAAACCTCCATAATATAGAGGCAAGTATCAAGTCCAATAAAATCAGCAAGCGTTAGCGGTCCCATCGGATGATTCATCCCAAGCTTCATAACTTCATCGATCGCTTCCTTAGTTGCAACGCCTTCATATAGTGTATAGATAGCTTCATTAATCATAGGAAGCAAAATACGGTTCGAAACGAAGCCCGGGAAGTCATTAACCTCTACCGGAACTTTGCCGATTTGCTTTGTAATACCTTCAATCGTTTCATAGACCTCATCCGTTGTCGCAAGACCTCGAATAATTTCTACGAGTTTCATAACGGGAACCGGGTTCATAAAGTGCATACCAATCACTTGCTCTGGTCTTTTTGTCGCAGCTGCAATTTCAGTGATCGGCAAGGACGAGGTGTTGGATGCTAAAATGGTACGAGCTGGCGCAATTTCATCGAGTTGGGCAAAAATTTGCTTCTTAACATCCATGCGTTCGACTGCTGCTTCAATCACAACATCCGCCTCGGCCGCACTTTGAATAGTCAAAACAGGTGTAATACGGGCAAGCGTGTCATTCATATCCTCCTCTGCCATACGCCCCTTTTCGACCTGACGAGCAAGATTCTTCGAAATGACAGCAACTCCTCTGTCAAGCTGCTCCTGCTTTACATCCTGCAGCACAACGCTGTAGCCTGCCATCGCGCATACTTGCGCAATTCCAGAACCCATCTGACCCGCACCGATTACCATAATGTTTTGTACACTCATATTTTTTCCCCCTTAATATATGTAGTGATAAAGAAAACTCGCCGACTGGCGAGCCCTGCTCTTGGGCGAAGACAGAGGCGTAGTTGCACTTATACTTTGTTCCTAAAATTTCTCACTACGTCGAATCGGCTTCCTGCTAGAAATTTATACTTTCTTAAAGTATAAGCAAAATCAGCCCGCTTTGCTTGCAGCAGGAATCCTCTCTTCCATTAACGAACCTCAATCATAACCGCATCCCCTTGACCGCCGCCGCTGCAAATTGCCGCAATACCTATGCCGCCGCCTCTAGCCTTAAGTGCATGAATAAGCGTTACAATGATGCGCGCACCACTCGCTCCAATCGGGTGACCGAGCGCTACGGCGCCGCCGTTTACGTTCACCTTTTCTGCGGGGATCCCCGCAAGCTTGTTACTCACTAGCACAACTGCCGCAAATGCTTCATTAATCTCAAATAGGTCAATGTCACTGACGGCTTTACCCGTTTTCTTCAGGAGTTCATTAATGACGTAGCCTGGCGTCCTTGGGAAATCCTTTGCCTCTACTGCGATTGCCATATGGCCAAGAATCACCGCAAGCGGCGCCCTTCCCTCCTGCCGCGCCCGCTCTTCACTCATTAACACGAGCGCGGCCGCGCCATCGTTTAGCCCCGGAGCATTGCCTGCCGTAATCGTACCATCCGCGCCAAATACAGGTCTTAGCTGGGCTAGCTTTTCCAGGGATGTATCCATGCGCGGTGCCTCATCCCTCGTAATAATGAGGGCATCGCCCTTACGCTGCGGGATTGCAACAGGAGCAATTTCCTCCTGAAAGCTGCCCGACTGCTGCGCCGCCACCGCTCTCATATGGCTTTGATATGCCCATTCATCCTGCTCCTTGCGCAGGATTCCTTCCTCCTTCGCTACAGCATTTCCGTACGTTCCCATATGAACACCGGAAAATGCACATGTTAGGCCGTCTGCTACATTGGAATCAACAACTTCGTTATGCCCCATCCGATAGCCCCAGCGTGCCCCGCGCAATATATAAGGGGCATTGCTCATTGACTCCATGCCGCCCGCTACAATAAGCGACTGATCGCCAGCGCGAATAATTTGATCCGCAAGCGTCACGCTTCTCATACCGGATGCACATACCTTATTGATTGTTTCGGTACGAACCTCCCAAGGGATGTTTGCGTACCGGGCAGCTTGACGAGAAGGAAGTTGCCCTTGCCCGCCCTGCACAACCGTTCCAAAGATCACTTCTTCTACCTGCTGCGGTGCAATATCCGCCCTCTGTAAGGCAGCTTGGATGGCAATGCCCCCAAGCTCGGCCGCCTTTACCTCCTTAAGGGCGCCGCCCAATTTTCCAATGGGTGTTCTCGCTGCTCCCAGAATAACTGTTCTAGCCAAGCCATATCCCCCCTTTGCCGCATTCACGACAGCACAGCACCACTCCCAAAAACGAGACGATTGAACAATTGTTCAGCCTCGCTCTGTCAGTAGAAGATGAGATACAAACCTCTCCCATCCCAACTGACCGCATTCCTTGGACTAAGAAGCCGGATGCCCTATGCCTCCAATCACTGAACGCTCTAGAATTTCTGTTACATCGAGGGTTTCTACCATTTCCTCCACTTCCTTCGCCTTCGTACCATCGCTTAGCATCGTTAAACAATACGGACATCCTGAGCTAATTACGGACGGACGAACCGCGAGCGCCTGCTCTGTTCTTGCAACATTAATACGGGTTCCTGCTGATTCCTCCATCCACATAAGACCGCCCCCCGCACCGCAGCACATGCCGGTTTCACGCTTTCGTTCCATTTCCACAAGGATTACGCCTGGAATCGCCCTTAAAATATCACGCGGCGCATCATATACCTCGTTGTAGCGGCCCAAATAACAGGAGTCATGGAATGTGATCGTCTCTTGAAGCGCATGCTTAGGCTTTAACCTGCCCTCCTTCACCCACTTGGCAAGCAATTCCGTATGATGATATACATCTGCCTCTAGACCGAAGTCAGGATATTCATTTTTAAAGCTGTTATACGCATGCGGATCAATCGTAACGATTTTTTTCACACCCGCTTTTTCAAACTCCTCTATATTTTTAGTTGCCAAATCCTGAAATAAGAACTCATTCCCAAGACGACGAGGTGTATCACCGGAATTCCTTTCTTTATTCCCAAGAATCGCAAATGAAATGCCGGCCTCATTCATCAATCTAGCAAATGAACGTGCAATTTTTTGGCTGCGGTTATCGTAGGAGCCCATAGAACCAATCCAAAATAAGTACTCAAAGCTTTCTCCTCTTTTGGACAGCTCCTTCACTGTTGGAATACTTACATCCTCGTATGCCTCACGCCACGTCTCGCGCTCCTTTTTGCTGAGTCCCCACGGGTTTCCTTGCCGTTCGATATTTGTCATCGCACGCTGCGCATCGACATCCATCCTTCCTTCCGTTAACACAAGATACCGGCGGAGATCGATAATTTTATCAACGTGCTCATTCATAACCGGACACTGATCCTCGCAGTTGCGGCATGTTGTACATGCCCAAATTTCAGCTTCGGTAATAACATCGCCGATTAAGTTCGGGCTGTACTCTACTGCGGCTGCAGTTTCCTGCACGCCCGCCCCTGAGCCTCGTGCAGCAAGCTGATTACCGCGCGTATGATTGAATGCAGCAGCAGGAACCCACGGCGTCCGCGAGGTAACGGCCGCTCCTGTATCCGTTAAATGATCACGGAGCTTTACAATTAAATCCATCGGCGACAGCATCTTTCCTGTCCCTGTTGCTGGACACATATTTGTACAGCGGCCGCATTCCACACAGGCATACAAATCGATGAGCTGGTTCTGTCTAAAATCAGTGATGCTTCCAACTCCGAAAGTTTCCTGCGACTCATCTTCAAAATCAATTTTTTCAAGCTTACCCGGGTTTGTTAGGCGGCTAAAATAGACATTTACAGGACCAGCGATTAAGTGAGCATGTTTAGACTGAGGTACATATACGAGAAATGTAAGCAGGATCAGAAGATGTATCCACCAAGAGAAGTAAAAAAGAACCGTTGCAGCTAATGAATTTAGGCCGGATAAAATGTATGCGATTGCAGAGGCGATCGGTTCACTCCACGATAATTCTTCACCGTGCCAAATAATCCCTGCCCCATTTCCCAACAAAACAGAAATCATCAGGCCTCCGATAAAAATTAAAACGAGGCCAGATTTAAAATTACGCTTCAGCCGTACAAGCTTTTCGATATATCGGCGGTAAAACGCCCAGAATACTGCAATTAAAATAATAAGTGTCACAATTTCTTGGAAGAATGTAAATGCAGGGTATAGCGGTCCAAGGGGAAGGTGAGAACCGGGTGATAAACCTTTCCAAATGAAGTCAATAGCCCCAAATTGGACAAGAATAAAGCCATAGAAGAACATAACATGGATGATGCCGCTCTTTTTATCCTTCAGCAGCTTCTTTTGGCCAAAGACATTTTCTTTCACGTTTTGCCATCTTTCTTTCACTTTTCCATCAAACTCTGCTTTCCGTCCAAGCTTAATATAGGCGGTGCGCGTTTGAATTACATATATGAATAGATACACTGCATATGCGGTAATCACTGCAAACGCTAGCCAGTTGAAGAACAGCCATATGTTCATTCTCGCAACCCCTTTCTATTATGGCACTTGCCTTATGAGCTTCTAGAAAAGTACTATACAGTTTGCTGGAGATCGTATATTACAAAATATATGAAGCAAAAAGAGAATTCATCCGAATAAAATGAGCAGGCCGTGTACAAAGTTTTTTGTAAGCGCTTAATAAAAGGAGTGAAAAGATAGCGTCTTTTAGAGGAAGTAATTTTATATTTGTGGACGTAAAACCACGATACCTTTAGGTTCGTTCCTTCCAAACATGTTTAGAAAGATACGTTTCATGTTGTTTCCAAATGTGAAACGTAGTCATTTGCTTGAGTAGTTTTACGATTTCAAGAATACTCACCTTGGGCTCATACTGAATAAGGAAATGGATATGATCCTGATCTACTTCCATTTCTACTATTCTAAACGGGTATCTATTGGCTCTATCGTGCATGAGTTGTTTCCCATCATTTCCAAGTTGAATCAACAACTTTTTTCGATAGTTACAAACAAATATCAGGTGACACATGAGTCAAAACTTGGAATGATTTTTTGTATGGTCATCCATGATGTTCTGGCACTCACTCTCTGCATCTTAGAAAACTTTGGAATCGGCTTGAAGTCTACCTTATTTCCTTCTATGTCCATTAAAATCGCATAACCGCTGCTCATACGTCCTTTAATGAAATATTCGTTTCCTTTGTACTGAACCTTGTCGAACTTTCTAAATCCAAAGAGTTTCCCTGTTGGAATCACTTGTTCACTACGAACGCCTTTGGTTTGCTGATAATCCCCGTCAGAAACACATGTTTTAAACAAGACTTGATTGGTTTGGAAGCTAGCTCCTTTTCCTTCCGTTGCAATCGTAACGGCATCAAAATAATGTTCTTTTGGCAATTTCATCAACTGGCGGTGTTCCTTTGTGACAAATCCAAAGGTTTCTTCTGCCTTTGTTCTTTTTAATAGCTGAATACGAATACTGTTCATTTGTGTCGCGTGGTTCAATTTCCCTTTTTTCTTCCCTCCCTTTTTTAGTTCAATCTCTCCGCGATGAAGAGCATCATGGCACGTTTTACAGAGTGTAATCAGGTTGGATTCTTCGTCTGAACCGCCCGCACTTCTGAATAGAATATGATGCACTTCTAAGCGTTTGTTTTTCGACTTCCCTTTGCAAGATTGACAACGATATCCATCTCTTGTGAGTACATATGCTTTCGTATTCGCATATCCATAGTTCATTCCTTTTTGATACAGCCATTTGTTCTTGAGGACTGCTGGATTTCTTAGTGCATGTGGATCAAAGGTAGCAGTCTCCACAATTTGTCTTGTAATCGGAAGAATAGATTTTACAAATTTTATTTCTTTGAGATGAGCGTTCATTTTACTTGTCATCGTAGGAGAAAAACGGTCTTTTTTGATAGAATTTTTGCGATTCAACCATCTTGCTTTCCGATAACGTGTCTTTCGGTTTCGTCTGTTTCTTCTATATTTGGAACGTTGCTTCATTTTGTCTATAATATCATTGCGAATCTCAATTTGCGACATGTACAAAACATTTCCTTTGTCATCTGAAACAGCAGAACCCACTTTGGAGCTTCCACTGTCTAATCCATGCACCAAAGGTTGCGTGTATTCGGTTTCGGTTTTGTACAGTAATTGAATCGTAAATGGCGTTCTTCTTTTGACTTTCGCTTTTCCTTGTTTCAGTAATAATCTAGCAATGACTGAAGAACAAGGCATGAGTGGCTTTTCATCTATATTTAGAACGTAAGCCATGCAAAACATCCTTTCAGATAAACTCTCTACTCGAAAGCAGGTCATGCGTATCCTTGTACTGTGACCATACAAGGAATCCGACCTCACCTCGACAAAGTTAAAGAGGCTTTTTACATCCATGCCACCGAGCATTACCTTAACCCTACTTAAACATGGATGACAGAGCAACGGTCTGGTGCGTCAACCGAAGGTGTCATGACCTCATTAACGTAGCTAGGATTTCTCCTAACTGAGTCTGGTGAACTTACCCCGAAGGGACGAAGCTAGAGAGCATGTAGCTTCTTTTTCAGAAGCCACGATACCTTTAGGTTCGTGGTAGTTCACAATGAATGTATTATATTTCCATTATAATTTGAATGAGCATTCAGTCAATGTTTTTATTCATGAGGGCAGCGAATTTTTTTCTTGCCGCTGAAGAAACTAAAAGGACTAGTACAAAAAGGGGGACTATTATGCTGTTTGTCTTTTTATCCCTCGCTTTCCTTCTCATTTGGCTGCCGATTGATTATTGGCTTGGAAGAAAAAGGCAAGTTAAACGAGTGCGTCATCGCATTCTTCCCATGCGTGGAAGTGACTTTCGTTTATATACATACGGCCAAGCTCTTTATGATGACTTCTTCGCTGATATTCGAGGAGCTCGCTGCCATATTCATATTCTATTTTTCATCGTTAAAAACGATGCGATTAGTCATCAGTTTTTGCACCTTCTGATGGAAAAAGCGCAGCAAGGCATAGAGGTGCGGTTGCTGCTTGACCGTATCGGCAGCATTAGCCTTTCAAGAAAATGGATTCGCAAGCTGCGCCAAAACGGCGTACATTTTTCATTTTGTCATAACATACGGCCTCCATTTTTATTTTATTCCGTTAATGAACGTAATCATCGAAAAATCACTGTCATTGACGGGGAAATCGGCTATATTGGCGGCTTTAATATTGGAGAGGAGTATTTAGGACATGACCCGAAGCTGGGACACTGGCGTGATTATCACCTTCGTCTAACAGGAGAAGGTGTACAGGATTTACAGGAGCAATTTCTTCACGATTGGTATGATGACACAGCCGAAAACCTCATGTCCGAAACAAAATATTTCCCAAAGCTGCAAAAGGGAAGTGTTCGACACCGTTTTATCCCAACAGACGGTGCTTATTTGAAGCAAACCTTTCTTGACCTGATTCAAGAAGCTAAGCATGATTTATATATCGGAACGCCTTACTTCATTCCAGGCAAGGAGCTAACAGATGCATTAGTCGCAGCCGCAAAACGAGGGGTACGCGTTGCCATTCTCGTTCCGAAAAAAGCCGATCATTCCTTTGTAAGAGAGGCAAAATTTCCGTACTTGCGGCGCCTACTGCAAGTCGGTTGTACTGTTTATGAATTCCAAGATGGCTTCTTTCATGCAAAAATAATAATGATCGACGGCCGAATCTGTGATATCGGAACCGCAAACTTTGATTTCCGAAGTCTTTATATTAATCATGAAATGAACTGTATTATGTATGACTCGCCCTTCTTAGAGGTAATCAAAAAGGAGGTAGACCAAGATTTGGAGGCATCGACTAAAATCACATTGGCTGATCTTACATCCTTGCCGCTTCCAGATCGAATCAAGGAAGGAATTGCCAATATTATCGCCTTCTTTCTCTGAGTCAAAGCAAGAAATCATAAGGGAGAGGAGAGAATCATGTGAACATTCGATTCGGATACGTATCGCACGCACTTTCACTCTGGGACTGCTCCCCTGCAAAGACCATGACATTCACTAGGTGGCAGCAGCTTGAAAAAGGAGAGCGGGAGGAAAAGCTAGCTATTATTACCTTGCAAAATCTACAGCATACACTGCGGGCGCTTCATTACAATATCGCTCAAGAAATATGGCTTTACCGTCTCTCCTCCTCTATCGTTCCGTTAGCTACACATCCTGAGGTAGAGTTTGATTATATTGATCTGTTTCGTGATATGTGGAAGGAAATTGGACAGCTTATTCAAAAACATCGCCTGCGCGTTAGTTTTCATCCAAACCAATTCACACTGTTTACAAGTGACAAACAGCATATTACGGACAATGCCGTACTGGATATGGAATATCATTATAGCGTTCTCGAAGCGATGGGCATTGCGAAGGAATCCTATATTAACATCCATGTCGGCGGCGCTTACGGAGATAAGAAGGCAGCCATCGCCCGGTTTCACCAAAATATCCAAAAGCTCCCTTTACCTATTAAGCGACAAATGACGCTTGAGAATGATGACAAAACATATACGACTGAGGAAACTCTTGCTGTTTGTCAAAGAGAGCAAATTCCGCTTGTATTCGACTATCATCATCACAAGGCAAATGAGAGCGGTGATGATCTCGCTGCACTTCTTACGGATGTATTCGCAACATGGGATCATACAGATATAATTCCGAAGGTGCACCTGTCCTCTCCAAAATCTGACAAGGAATTTCGCTCTCATGCTGATTATGTAGATGCCTCTTTCGTCAGACCATTTTTTGAAGCAGCCAAGGGGATTGGGCGCGACTTTGATGTGATGGTTGAAAGCAAGCAAAAGGATAAGGCGGCGCTGCAGCTTGTAGAGGATATTGCCAAAATAAGAGGGTATAAACGGATAGGCGGCGCTACGATTGAAATTTAACCCTTACTAAAAAGCTACAAATGAGCATGCTGTAGAAAATAGAAATTGAAGAAAACTCGCCGATTGGCGAGCCCTGCCTTTGGGCGAAGACAGAGGCGTAGCCTACTTATACTGTATTCCTAAAATTTCCGACTACGTCGAATTGGCTTCCAGCTGGAAATTTATATTTTCTTACAGTGTAAAAGGAGCCGATACGCCAAGCCCGCTTTCAGCAGACTTTTGGGTATCGGCTCCTTTTTGGGCAAATAAACAAGGTGATGCAACAAACATCTATTCCGTAACGCAGAGACTTTCGTATCTACAACGAAACGCAACT
The DNA here is from genome assembly GCA_041640875.1 of Ectobacillus sp. GTDB lineage: Bacteria > Bacillota > Bacilli > Bacillales > Bacillaceae_G > Ectobacillus. Next base: position 19,170 of record JBEPZN010000017.1, read on the forward strand.
AAATCTTTAATCGTAATGATTTTTAAGTTAAAACGTTCAGCAAGCAAGACCAGGTCTGGCACACGCGCCATTGTACCATCATCTTTCAAAATTTCACAAATTACACCCGCAGGCTCTCCTCCTGCTAATAATGCTAAATCAACAGCAGCTTCTGTATGTCCTGCCCGGCAAAGCACTCCACCGTTTTTTGCTATAAGGGGAAACACATGCCCAGGACGGCGAAAATCACTTGCTTTTGTATCTTCACGTAATAAAGCTTGGATTGTTTCAGAGCGTTCAAATGCACTAATTCCTGTCGTAGTGGTTTTGTAATCAATACTAATTGTAAAGGCTGTGCCATGCATATCTGTATTATGCTTCTGGACAATCATCGGATGCAGTTCAAGTTTTGCAGCCAGCTGTTCAGAAATCGGCGTGCAAATAAGCCCTCGGCCGTACATAGCCATAAAATTAATTACTTCAGGTGTAGAATGTTCAGCCAGCGCAACAAAATCACCTTCATTTTCGCGGTCTTCATCATCACACACAATAATGATTTTTCCGCTCTTTAAATCCTCCAATGCTTCTTCAATTGTATGAAACATATTTGTCACCTCAACCATTTAACTATCAAGAACTTTTAAAGAAGCTTTTTAAACTGGGAAATGACATTTTCAACTGTAAAGCCGTATTCCTCAATTAGCTTATCTCCTGGTGCTGAAGCGCCAAATTGGTCAATGGCCAATACAGAGCCATGGTCTCCAACATATTTGCTCCAGCCTAAGGAAGCTCCCATCTCAATGCCGAGACGCGCTTTTACGTTTTTAGGAATTACACTTTCTTTGTATGCTTCTGATTGCTGTTCAAAACGATTCCAGCTCGGCATGCTAATTACCGATACGTAAACCCCTTCCTCCTGAAGCGCCTGTTGTGCTTCGACAGCTAGAGAAACTTCAGAGCCAGATGCAAGCAATAGACCAGCAACTTCACCTGTTGCTTCAGAAATCACATATGCGCCTTTTTTCACACCTTCATATGCTTTCTCAGAATCAACAAGCGTTGGCAAATCCTGACGTGTGAGGACAAGAGCTGTTGGTGTGTCTTTACTTTCTAATGCCAGCTTCCAAGCTGCCGCTGTCTCATTGCCTTCCGCTGGACGAATGGTAGACAAACCAGGCATCGCACGTAAGGATGCAAGCTGCTCAATTGGCTCGTGCGTTGGTCCATCTTCTCCAACCGCAATGCTGTCATGCGTAAATACATAAATAACAGGCAGCCTCATTAATGCAGAAAGACGAATCGCTGGGCGTAAATAATCCGAGAATACAAAGAATGTAGCACCAAAGACCTTCACACCGCCATGCAGCGCCATGCCATTAAGAGCCGCACCCATTCCGAATTCACGAACGCCAAACCAAATATTACGCCCGCTGTAATCGGCAGCACTAAAGTTTCCTTCACCCTTTAGCAATGTTTTATTAGAAGAGGCTAAATCAGCGGAACCTCCAAATAATTGCGGCGTATTTTTCGCAAGAGCATTCAATACTGCACCGCTTGAAGCGCGGGTTGCCAGCTTATCTTCTCCAACGCGATACACAGGAACGTCCCCATCCCAACCCTCTGGAAGTTCTCCATTAATTGCTTGCGTTAACTCCTTCGCAAGAGCCGGGTACGTTGCTTCATATTGAGAGAATAACTCATTCCATGCTTGTTCCTTCTGTTCTGCTGCCTGCTTTAGTTCTGCAAAATGTGCCTCTACTTCTTCAGGAATATAGAATTCTTCCTCATAATTCCAGCCATACTGTTCTTTCACAAGCTGAATCTCAGCTTTCCCAAGCGGGGAACCATGTGAATCGGATTTTCCGCCTTTATTTGGAGAACCGTATCCAATGATTGTTTTGACCTCAATTAATGTTGGCTGTTCTTCGTTTTCCTTCGCTTCAGCTAATGCTTTTGCAATTGCATGAATATCATTGCCATCCTCAACACGAATCACTTGCCAGCCGTATGCCTTGAAGCGGTCCGCAGCACTTTCACTAAATGACATATGAAGGTCGCCATCAAGAGAAATATCATTTGAATCATATAATACAACTAAACGGCCAAGCTTAAGATGACCTGCAAGTGAAGCTGCTTCTGCAGATACACCCTCCATAAGATCGCCATCACCACAAATGCTGTAGGTGTAATGATCAACAACATTAAAATGATCACGATTGTACGTAGTTGCTAAATGTCTTTCTGCCATCGCCATCCCGACTGCCATAGCAATCCCTTGTCCTAGAGGACCTGTTGTAGCATCGACCCCAGATGTGTGCCCAAATTCAGGATGACCTGGTGTTTTACTGCCCCACTGACGGAATTTCTTTAATTCCTCTAATGATAGATCGTAACCAGTTAGATGCAATAAGCTGTATAGTAACATAGACCCATGACCTGCCGATAATACAAAACGGTCACGATTAAACCAATTCGGATTGCTTGGGTTATAATTCATAAATCTTGCCCAAAGTGTATAAGCCATCGGTGCGGCACCCATCGGCATTCCCGGATGGCCAGATCCAACCTTTTCGATTGCATCGATGGAAAGAGTTCTAATAGTATTAATAGATAGCTGATCAACATTTACTTTTTGCTCAATCACGACTTTTCCTCCTTAATGGCGCGCCTCAATGAATTGAAAGTTTTTAATACTGCTTCCAATTGCTATAAAGGAGTGCGTTAGCATAACACCCTCTTCTTTTTTACGAACTCCCTTAAGCAACGCTCCATCTGTAATTCCTGTTGCTACAAAAAAGCAGTCATCTGACTTTACAATTTCATCAATCGTTAACACTTTTTCAGGATCGGTTAACCCCATTTGAATGCAGCGATCGAACTCCTCTTGATTTTGAGGAACAAGCTTAGCTTGAAAGTCACCTCCCAAACATTTTAAAGCGACCGCAGAAATAACTCCTTCCGGGGCACCACCCATTCCTACTAATATATCAACATCCAATTCATCAACTGCTGTTGCAATTGCCCCTGTAACATCCCCATCAGAAAACAGCTTGACTCTAGCTCCTGCATCCAATACTTGTTTTATTAAATCATCATGGCGCGCTCGGTCCTGTATCATCACTGTTAATTCCTTTATATCTTTCCCCAGAGCTTTCGCAACGGATTTCATGTTTTCTGTTAATGATGCATCTATGTTTATACAACCCTTTGCCCTTGGACCTACAGCTATCTTTTTCATATACATATCTGGTGCGTGTAATAGGCTTCCTTTAGTAGATACTGCAATGACCGCAAGTGAATTGTCCTGCCCTTTTGCCATTAAACTTGTTCCTTCAACAGGGTCGACTGCAATATCTACCTTAGGTCCATTTCCTGTTCCAAGTTCCTCACCAATATAAAGCATAGGAGCCTCATCCATTTCTCCCTCACCAATTACAATCCTTCCATTCATATCAATGATGTTCATTTGGTTGCGCATGGCTTCTGTCCCAGCCCCGTCCGCTGCATTTTTATTTCCCTTTCCTATCCATGGATAGGAAGCGATAGCTGCCTGCTGTGCTACAGCGAGGAAATTCATAGCTAACGTTTGGACACCATCTTTGCTGTTAACAGTGGTTCTGGTCAGCATATTCTCCTCCTAATAGTTAAGACTTAAGTTAAATACAGAATTTAAATACAATAAAATTAATAAATATACAAAAATAACATGGGAAATCTGCCACGAAAACTTACACTAGAACAGGTAAGATTCATTTTGTTTTAAAAGATATAAATAAAACCTTTACTATGTTTTACCGAAAAATATCTCGTTCATTTTAAAATTGCAATGAGAATCCACCCTCTTATTGAAATGGCAAGACTGACTGTTTTCCTTTCTATAAGTTGGCGGATTCTCTATTATTTCTTTGCTTAATGACTGTTCTTATATCTACTAATCGTATACTTTAAACAGTTTGCACCGCATTAACTGTAGTTAAGAAAGTAGAGAGAATTAAGAATGCTGACGTTGCACCTGGATCTTGGTTTCCTAATGACCTCTCCCCTAAACGGCTAGATCTTCCTCTCTTAGAAAGTAAATCTTTCGTAGATTCCATACCCTTTTCCCCAGCGGAAACCGCTTCCGTAAACGCTGCCATAAAGTCACCAGTTTGCTCATAGCGGCTCTTTAGGCTTTCTAAAGCAGGCTGCAGTGTATCAACCATTGTCTTATCGCCAACCTCTGCCTTTCCGCGTTCTTTAATTCCCTCAATAAAGGCTACCCAGAAGTCCTTCAAGTCCTCGTCAGTTAGCTCTGATTTACCTTGGAACACCTTTGCTCCTTTTAGAAATCCTGTTGCGTATAAAGGTCCTACAGAGGATCCTACTGCGCTTAAGAAGGTACGACCTGCGGTAATACAAACTCTGCCGCAATCCTGCTCTTCTCTTAACTCACTATTTAACTTTTCATCAATAGCCTGCCAGCCAATTGACATTGTTACGCCATGGTCACCGTCACCAAGCTTTCTGTCTAGCTCTGATAAGTAGTCTTTATTTTCTTCGATCACTTGAACTACATTCTTCAAAAAGGCTTTTAAGTCTGCTGCAGTAAACTTCATCTTATATTTCCTCCTTATTTCTGAACATACATTGGGCAATCTGCTGGGTGGTCAACAAACTCCATTAGCTCATCATCTAACTTAATTAAAGTGACAGAACAACCTCCCATTTCTAGTGATGTGCTATAATCCCCAACGTAAGAACGGTGAATTGCAATACCCTTTTCAGTAAGAATTTGCTCTACTCTTCTAAACATGATGTATAACTCCATACGTGTTGTAGATCCTAAACCGTTTACAAGAACGGCTACCTTTTCCCCTTTTTCCAAAGGCATGTCAGCTAGAATATCATTGACTAAACGATCCGCAACTTGATCAGCCGGTTGAAGTTCGCCTTTTTCAATTCCTGGTTCTCCATGATGACCAAGGCCGATTTCCATTTCATTTTCCTCAAGTTCAAAGCTAGGCTTTCCAGTCTGTGGAAGAGAGCAAGGAGTCAATCCTACACCCATTGTACGTGTATGGTCATTCGCTTTTTTCGCAACTCGTACTACTTCTTCTAAATCGTAGCCTTTCTCTGCTGCTGCACCGGCAGCTTTCGTTACAAAAAACTCACCTGCAATACCTCTGCGCTTTTCAATTTCTTCTTTCGGAGCAGATGCTACATCATCTGTTACTAATACCATTCCCACCTTAGTTCCATATTCTAAATCAGCTAAATCAGCTGCCATACCAAAGTTCATTACATCTCCAGCATAATTGCCGTATACGTATACAACACCGGCGCCTTTATCAATTGTTCTTGTCACTTCTAAGATTGGATCTGGCGGCGGAGAAGCAAAAATGTTACCAACAGCAACCCCATCTGCCATCCCATCTCCAACATACCCCATAAAAGCAGGTTCATGACCAGAGCCTCCGCCAATTAATACACCCACTTTTCCTTCGCGAGTTTCTTTTGCTGTTACAAGAGAGCGCTTATTCTCTGGTAACTGCTTTACATATTGAGGATACGCTTTCACGTAACCTTCTATCATCTCATCTACGACGTTATTTGGATTATTAATAAGCTTTTTCATGTTAGACACTTGCTCCCTTCAGGAATTCTTGTTCTCTATCACTAATTTGTTGAATTTTACGTCCAGAGTTTCCTCCAGTAAATTCTGATTCTAAGTAGGTTTTTACAACAGCCTTAGCGAGTTCCATACCAATTACCTTAGCCCCCATTGTTAACACTTGTGCGTTATTACTTTTTTGAGCACGTTCGGCTGAGTATACGTCGTGACACAAAGCTGCTCGAATTCCTGGTACCTTCCCAGCTGCGATTGCAACACCTATACCAGTGCCGCAAACTAAAATTCCTCTTTCGATTTTGTTTGCATTAATATCGTTGGCAACGTTGAATGCTACCTCAGGATAATCAACTTCGCTGCAAGAATCAGCACAGCCGTAATCGTACACTTCATGACCTAATTCAGTTATATATTGTTTGATACTTTCTTTCATTTCAAAAGCGTTATGATCAGAACCTAATCCAATTTTCATTATACATCCACCCCTGTAAGTTTTCTAACTAGATTTTTGAAAACTAATTTTTATAATCTTATTTTTTCATTTTATTTCGATTTTGTCAATTATTTATTTTTGTTTATTTTCGTTATTTTTGTTTTTGTTTTCGGTTTTTACCCATTCTAGTTTCAAAACAAAAAAATTAGACAATCACTACTACCGATAAAGAAGGTATTACTTATTAAAGAAAACTCGCCGATTGGCAAGCCCTACTCTTAGGTAAAGACGGAGGCGTAGTTGCACTTATACTTACTTTATTCCTAAAATTTCTCGCTACGCCGAACTGGCATCCAGCTAGAAATTTATACTTTCTTAAGGTGCAAGAAAACTTGCTGATAGGCAATTCACTTGTAGTTGGAAGGTTATACTTTTTATAAGTGTAAAAAAGAGAGTAAACCAACTGGAATCATATATGTTCCAGCTAATTTCTCTCTTTAGTCTTTATCAAATAAGCATTTTACTTGCCTGCAGCCGCCTTAAGCTGGCCTAACATCAGATTGACTTCTTTCTTCACTCTTAGGAAGATTAACAAACTTCATCAGGAATGCACTGAATAAATATAAACCTGTATAGATCCAAATAATTCCGACTGTACCGACACCGCCAATGAAAGCGCCAACAATCGCAGGACCAACAAAAGTACTTAAACCTGCACCAAGATTAAGAATAGACATTGCAGCACCTTTGTTTTCTGGAGCTAGAGAAGGAACCAATGCAGATAATGGTACATAAGCAGCTAAGCAAGCACCAAAGCAGATCGCCACAATAGTAGTTGCCATATAGTTTGCCCCCATTACAGCCGGAACATAGTAGAGTCCTGCTGTAAAGATTGCGCAGCCAACACCGCCAAACCACATAATTGTATTACGCCAGCCTAGTTTATCTCCTACAATTCCCCAAATAAGGTTAAAAATAACATTACTAGACCAAAGAGCTCCATAAATTTGCAGCCATTCTGTTCTTGTAAATCCAATTTCCATCATGTAAGCTGGCAGGAATACAACAAAACCATAGGCACCAGCTGTATTAATTGTTCTAACAATACCACCTAAACCAATCTTTGGATTTTCAAATGCAATTGTAATACCTTTTGAAATATACTTAAGTGCGTCTGCTTTCGTTTGGAACTTTTTCTCACTCTTTTTATTCGGATCTTCTTTATTTAGGAAAATTGCTACAATAGCACCTAAGGCAATAAAAATGAGTGCACTCCATAATGTTTTCATTTCACCTAAAATCGGAAGAGCAAAGCTAGAGTAATAAGCACCCAAAACATTTAATCCGCTGGCAAATGCAACCCAAAACCAACCTACAGCAGTTCCAAGCTTATCACTTGGCGCATAATACGTAAGCCAAACTAAAAACGAGTAAGCAAATAATGGATAACCAAGACCACGAAGAGAATACGTCGGAATCATAATTGCAAGATTCATAGTTGGTATCCCTATGGTTAGAAACACTAAAGTTCCTATGACGAATAAACTCACCCCTAAGGTCATTGCCTTTCGAGGCCCTAAAATTTCTGCCAATACACCTGAAAGCCATGCAGCAATCGCAACTGCAAAACCGTAAACACTAAATAACAAGGCCGATTGCTGGATTGTCAAACCATTGTCCGTCAGGTACGATGATAACCATCCCTGTTCAAGGCCATCTCCCATCATAAAAAGCAAAACCCCTATGTACCCTAAAGCCATTTTAGAATCCATCCCTAGCCTGCCTAACAGTCCTTGCTTCATATTCCTTCCCCCTTATGAGCATCTGCTTTACTAAGAAATAGGTTCCTATTTGATCAAACAGGAACCTATTATTCTAAAAGAATCTTACAAGTTTGGGTTTAAAACTACCTTTAAGGATTCAGATCCATTCTTAACCAATTGGAAGCCTTTTTCAAATTCTTCTAATGGCAATGTATGTGTTACAACTCCTTCTGTTGGGAGGTCACCGTTTGCAATTCCTTTAATAACATGCTCATAGCAATATGGGCCTAAGTGTGAACCTAATACATCTAATTCTTTTCTATCACTGATAATACTCCAGTCAACTGTAACAGGATCTTTGAATACGCTGAATTCTACAAATCTGCCAAGCTTACGAATCATTGTTAAGCCTTGCTCAACTGATTTTTGCGCTCCAGTTGCTTCAATATAAATATCACAGCCATAACCGTCTGTTAGTTCTTTTACAATAGCGATTGCATCTTCTTTTGCTGGGTTGATAACCATGTCAGCGCCGAATTTCTTTGCAAGCTCTAGACGATCTTCAAATAAATCCAACACAATTAACTTTCCTGGGCCTGATTTTTTAACGGCTCCAATCATTCCAAGGCCTAGAGTTCCCGCTCCAGCAAGTACAACTACATCCCCAAGCTGAATTTGTGCACGCTGCACCGCGTGGAATGAACAAGCATACGGTTCGATTAGGATGGCTTTCTCGATTGGCAGGTCCTCTGGAACCTTATAGTTGATTGCTTCCTTCGTAAACTTCATATATTCAGCCATTGCACCATTTACATTGTTTTGGAATCCATATAAATCATGCTTTTCGCACATCCAATACTGACCACGGTTACAGAAGCGGCATTTCCAACAAGGAACGATTTGCTCAGAAATTACGCGATCCCCAATTTCAAATCCTTCTACGCCTTCACCTAATGCAACAACGTGACCGATAAATTCATGTCCTGGAATCATAGGAGCTTTAATATACGCTGGTTGTGTCTCATCTCCCCAGAAGCTTGGAGCGCCTTCAAACGCTTTCAAATCTCCTGCACAAATCCCGCATGCTTCAACCTTTACTAAGATTTCGCCTTCACCAATCTCTGGAACTGGAACCTCTTCTAATCGATAATCACCAGGTGTATAGGCTACTACAGCTTTCATTGTTTTTGGAATAGTAACCTTATTAGGATCTTGATTTGTGACAGTAATTGGACACATAATATATCTCTCCCTTGTTTAATATTAAGATGCTTTGCTTCTTAAATTCTTTAAGTTAGGTTTTATGCGAACCTGCACTTCAATTATGAGTAGTATAATAAAAAGAGTTCAACCCCTACTCCTATAATTGAAAGATTTAACAATATACTTCATGCTACTCATACGTTGAATGATAAAATAATTAGGCCTTTAACAGATAACGCTTACATTTACGATAGTGAAAGGTTTAATAAATCTATCTCCCTCCTTATAATCTAACACCAAGTATAAGCACACATTCTACATAATCACCTTACTACTTCTTGTTGTTTTTTTTCGTTAGATGATTTATTGTTTTCATTGTATTACACTTTTTATCGTTTAGTCAATTTATTTTTTCGTTATCTTTCGTTTTATTTTCGTTTATTTTTTATTATTAAATAATTTACATTATATCTAATAAGTGTTGTAATATTATTATAAATGAAAATCCGTTTTTGTTTATTGTTGTTTAACATCAAATTTTGTAATTATATCTTATAAAACGAAAAATACATTAACAAAATACACATACACGAGGGTGAGACTCATGGGAAAAATGTTTGCTCCAGAAAGACGAAAGATTATAATGGAAAAATTAAACGAACAACAAAGAATCATTATAAAGGATCTCTCAAAAGAAATAAAAGTATCGGAAGCTACCTTAAGAACAGACCTGACTAAAATGGAGGAAGAAGGCCTCCTCAAAAGGACTCACGGCGGAGCCATTCTACCAGATGATATAGATAACGAAACCAGCTTCTCCACTCGGGAACAAAAAAATAGAGATGAAAAATCAGCCATTGCAAAAAAGGCTGTAGAATTACTTTCCCCTGGCCAATGTATCATGTTAGACGCAAGCTCGACAGCTCTTGAACTTGCCCGTTATCTGAGAGATATGCAAATTCGCCTAACCGTCGTTACAAGCGGAATTAATACCGCCCTTGAATTGCATGATCATCCCGATATTACCGTTATCTTACTAGGCGGAATTGTCAAAAAGGGCTCCTATTCCCTAGAGGGAAGCTTAGGCATAAATATTTTAAGCCAAATTAATATCGACTTGATGTTTACATCAGCCAATGGCTTTTCATTTGAATCTGGCTTAACTGATTTCAGCGTATATGAAGTAGAGCTAAAAAAAGCTATGGTTCATGCTGCAAATCGGGTAGTTGCCTTGCTTGACCATACTAAAATCAATAAAAATTCCATTGCTTCATTTGCTTCAATTGACCAAATAGACACCATCATAACTGACTATGCAATGCAGGATAGTTATCTAAAGAAATTTAAAGAACACAACATCGATGTAAAGGTAGTAGCAATTTACTAAACCGTTCTTTGCTTCCTTCATTAAGATTATCTTCAATAAAAAACATCCCTCCCCATATAACTGGAAGAGGGATGTTTTTATAGTAAAGTGATTGCCATCCATGTATCAATTCATACAAAATCATATTTTGTCATAACTATTGTTGCCAGATTTTGATTTATAGGGGGTTAAATTCCATTTCTACACCCCATTCGCAGCCCCATCACTCCGCGGATCTACCCCGCCATGCAGAAACCCTTGCTCATCTACCAAAATTGCATTCGCATGCCCCATTGCCTGGTCCATATCATCAACTCGTTTTACGAGGTGACCTGCTGCCTGCAATGCCTCTATAACCTCCTTGGAAATCCGCCCCTCTATTTTCAGCTCCTGCGTAGCTTCCCCCCATGTTCTTCCCCATACAAATCGAGGTTCACTAATGGCTTGCTGAGGGTTCATTCCATAATCTAGTATTCTTGTAATTATAACTGTTTGTGTTTGCGGCTGCCCCTCTCCCCCTTGCGTACCATATAACACATAAGGCTTATCATCCTTAAAGGCCATTGCGGGCATTAACGTATGGAAGCTTCGTTTCCGAGGCTCTAAGCAGTTGACATGATTCGGGTCTAACGAGAAGAAGGAGCCGCGATTTTGCATAAGAATACCAGTGTCCCCTGCAACGACCCCAGAGCCAAATTCAAAGTAAAGACTTTGAATAAATGACACAGCATTGCCCTCCTCATCAACTACAGCTGCATGAGCTGTATCACTTCCAATTGGCTGTGTCGTGATATCCCGCACCCCTTGGAGGCTAATGGATTGTGCCATTTCTTTTGCATATGTCTTGCTTAATAGCTTCTCAAGAGGGATGGAAGAAAAATCAGGATCCGTTAAGAATGCGTTTCGATCCTCAAAGCTCCGTTTCAGCGCTTCTACTAGCAGATGATAGTATTCATAGGAACCATGCGGAATTGTAGTAAGATCATAGTTCTCTAAAATATTTAATGCCATTAAACCGACAAAGCCTTGTGAATTTGGCGGCACCTGCATGATATTATAGCCACGATAGGTAGAGGATATCGGCTCTGTCCAATTCCCCTTGTGCGCTGCGAAATCCTCCAGCTCCAGTAATCCGTCCTTTTCTTTTAGACCTGCTACAATCCGATTCGCGAGTTCTCCCTTATAAAAGGAATCTCTTCCTTGCTTGGCAAGAGTTTTTAATGTATTAGCTAAGCTTTTTTGAATAAATTTTTCATTTACACGTGGAGCCCGGCCATTCGGCAAGAAAATAGCCGCTGTTTCAGGATGCTGTGCCAATAACTCCATAGTATGCAACGTATTGACATGCTGATTTTTTGAAAAAGGAAAGCCAGACGCTGCATATGTAATCGCAGGCTCCAATACATCGCTGAGAGAAAGACGGCCATACTCCCGTAATACAGCATCCCAGCTATCAACCATGCCCGGAACGGTAATGGCACTTTTGATCCCGCGAGTTGGAATCGAGGAAAGACCCGCAAAGGATTTCCTTGTTACCTTGTGCCCTGATCGCCCGCTGCCATTATATGCGCGCACTTTATTATCCTTCTTGTTGTACAGCAGCCAAAATGAATCTCCCCCAAGCCCTGTCATGTGCGGGTAGACAACCGCTAGGCAGGCACTTACTGCTACTGCGGCATCAAAGGCATTTCCTCCTTTTTGTAAAATCCTTTGCCCTGCCGCGGATGCTAAGTAATGCGGACTTACAACCATTGTTTTCGTTCCAACCATAGCTTCATTCATACCGCATGTTCCTCCCCTGTTTTATGGTCTTTATTCATCCCTAATATAGAGCGATCATCTCTATTTATTCCTTTATCGGTAAACATAAACAGAATCGCTCCTACAATTAATAAAGCTCCTGATAGATAAAAACCAAATTCCAAACTTCCTGTTACATCAGCAAAATAGCCTGTAATGTATGGCGCAAAGATAGATGACAGCATACCGCTAAAATTAAAGAACCCATATACCTTAGAATACATTGACGATGGTGTGATATCGGCAATGTAGGAAATAAGAACCGGATCAAGCGCCAGCTTTCCAAGCAACCCGTACAATACTAAGCCAACAATCATAAGCGAGTAATTTTCTGTATACGGAATTACAAGCTGGCAAATAGCTCCCGCTAAAGCCAAGCCGATAATAAGCGGCTTTTTGCTTTTAATTTTATCCGAGATGAATCCAAAGAAAATGGCACCCGGTATAGAAGCCCATGGCACTAAGGAAGAAATGATCCCTGTTTGTGAGCCATCCACACCTCTTGCGGTTTGTAAATAATACGGAAGCCAAGTTAGCATTCCGAAAAATCCATATAGAGAGCAAAAAATGATGATATATACGAAAATATGGTTTTTTGTGAATAAAAGCTTTAAATTCCCCTTCTCTTCTTGTTGTACACTCTGCTTCTCATTTCCTTCTTGATTATCACGCACAAATAAACCAATTAAAATCGCAACTATGATAGTCGGAATTGCGAAAAGGTAAAACGAGAACTGCCATCCCTTATCTAATGTATATGTAAAATAGCTTGCAGAAATAAAACCTAGTGAAATCCCAAATGCCATACCACTATTGATAAGGGCTGCTACAAAACCACGGTACTTTTTAGGAGTTAAGTTAGAAGAAATACCGTATTGAGAGCCGTAATATGTCCCTTCTCCCAGCCCCGTTAAGGCCCGCATCATAAGAAACATGACAAAGGTGGTAGCCATACCGCTCAGATAAGTAGCGACACCAAACAAAATATACCCAGTCACCAACACCTTCACCCGGCCAAATCTGTCAGCTAAAAATCCAGTTGGAATCTGCATAAACGCGTATGCAGCAAAAAAGACAGTAGACATAAGCCCCAGCTGTGCCTTCCCTAAATTCCATTGCTGTCCTATCTCCCCCATGACTGGTGATAAAATATTTCGGTCAGCATACATAAACACCCATCCTAAAAAGAATAGAAAAATGACCACAGCAGGATGTGTTTTCTTCATCGCTTTCACTCCTTACGTTTTTTGGAAATGATGAGCTCATTATATAAACACATTTTCCACCCTGCTGCATTCTCGGAAGATTTTCTCACACACTTTCTTTCGTTTCGAAATTATAATCACTTATTTTTATTGATTAAGAACAAAAAAGTGTTAATATAATTACAAATAGATCAATATTAATAAAATATGGTTACGAAAGGAAAGGTGAGTTTTTTGTCATCTGACTATCATGTTCCAAATCTGATTCTAGACGAACTAGACAAGAAGATTCTGTCCCGGCTTCACGAAAACAGCCGTCTCTCCTACACAGATTTAGGAAAGGAAATTGGAATATCCCGTGTGGCAGTGCAATCCCGCATTAATAACTTGATGGAAAAGGGAGTAATTGAAAAATTTACAACCGTCATCAATCCAATCAAAATTGGAATTCACGTATCTGCCTTTTTCAGCGTGGAGGTGGAACCGCAGCATTTAGAAGCGGTAGCTGATCAGCTAGCCGAAGAGCACGCGGTTACAAGCCTGTACCATATGACGGGACCAAGCAAATTGCATATGCATGGGATTTTTACTGATAACCAAGAAATGGAGAATTTTTTAACAACAAAGCTGTACCCTCTCCAAGGAGTAGTAAGCGTCGACTGTCAGATTTTAATTAAGCGCTATAAAAGCCGTATGGGAATGAAATTATAGACGAATGGAGGAAAAAAGGTGAAAGGTTCGTATAAAGAACTCACACTGGCGATGCTTCGCACAGGCATCTTCGGATTTGGCGGCGGCCCTTCGGTTATTCCGCTAATCCGTTATGAAGCCGTTTCCCGTTATCGCTGGCTGGAGGATGATGAATTTGGTGAAATTTTGGCAATCGCAAATGCTTTACCTGGGCCGATTGCAACAAAAATGGCTGCGTACTTAGGGTATAAACAAAAAGGGGTATTGGGCGCCTTTACTGGTGTGCTGGCACATATTTTACCAACATGTTTGGCGATGATTCTGCTTCTCACAGCTGTGAATGTCCTGAGCTACTCAAAGGCTGTAGGCGGTATGATCGCAGCGGTGATGCCGGTAATTGCAGTCATGCTTGGGCTCATGGCTTATGAATTTGCTGAGAAGGCTGTGAAGGGTTTAGGAAAATGGCTTGGCGGGCTTTGTTTTATCATTTCCTTTTTGCTTCTGCAGGTGGTTTCCATTCACCCTGCCATTGTCATTGTCGTATTTCTAGCATACGGGGCGTTTCATTTCAAGCTCAAGGATAAAGGCAAACATAACAAATCAAAAGGCAAGGAGATGTCGGTATGACAGAATGGATTAATATATTCATAGGCTTCTTTCTTGCAAATGTACTTGGCTACGGCGGGGGTCCGGCTTCCATCCCTCTTATGTATATGGAGATTGTAAATCATCATCATTGGTTAACCAATACGGAATTCTCAAATATGCTGGCACTCGGAAACGCATTACCGGGACCAATCGCAACCAAAATTGCTGCATATGTTGGATATGATGTATATGGATGGTGGGGATTCTTGGTTGCTTTATTTGCGACCGTTTTTCCATCAGCTCTTGCACTTATCCTTTTATTAAAGGTTATCCAACGCCATCGCCAGTCCCTCGTTGTAAAAGGGATGACTTTACTTGTTCAGCCTGTTATTGCGATTATGATGGCTGTCCTAACCTGGCAAATGATGAAGGATGCCGCCCTATCCATAGGCATATGGCAATCACTCATTATTGCGCTTATCGCTTTGCTCGCGCTAACAAAATGGAAGGTTCATCCTGCTTTGCTTATTGTCGCTGCCTTTACATACGGCGGACTGATTCTTCCGCATTTGTAGTTTACATGCAAGAACGTGCATCCTTAGCAGCACATTTTGCAGCATCTAGAGTTCCGTCTCCAGCAAACTAAATTTGAAATTCACTAAAAAGCTTGAATCTCTTGAGGATTCAAGCTTTTTTAGGGTTCTGATGCAAAAACAATGAAAGTAAGCTTTTCCCTTCAAAAAATAAAAAAGCCTGTCCATAATCTTGGATAGCTTTCTAATGTAATCTATTTACAAAATAAAAGGGACCTCTTAAGTCCTGTTCCCTTTGGTACCAGCCCCACCTACGCTGTATACCTTTGACAGCCACACGCGCCATCCAACCCAATTACTATCATAACAGAGAACGCTTACAAATTGTTGATTAATCCTTCGTCAAATCCTGCCATTCACATGTCGAAACATATACGCAATAAAGAAAACTCGTCGAATCGGCTTCCTGCTAGAAAGTTATACTTTCTTATCTTGAAATAAAAACAGGATGCCCCAAAGGATAGCAAACATCACTAACCTTTTGGGACATCCTCACAGTCCAACGATTATTTTGTAAAACGGTATACTACTGCCTCATATGGACGAAGGTTAATACGTTTATAATCTTGAGCTGGGTCTGCATAGTTAGAAATCAACACTTCGCTGTTCCAGCCTTCAAAGCTCACCTCTTCTGGCAATACCCATTCCGTCTCTTCACCATAATAGTTGCTGACCGTCAACAATACTTCATCCTCCGTGCGACGTATATACGCCCAAATACGTGGATGATTCCCTAGCAGCAATTCGTAATTCCCATACGTAATCACATCGTATTGCTTTCGAAGTTCAATGAGCTTTTTGTAATAGTGTAAAATGGAATCAGGGTCCTTCACCGCTTCTTCTACATTAATATCCTTGTAATTGGAAGCTGCCGCAATCCAAGGTGTTCCCGATGTGAAGCCCGCGTTTTCTGTAGCATCCCACTGCATCGGCGTACGCGAATTGTCCCTGGACTTTTGCTGAATGGCAGCTATAATATCCTCATGGCTCATGCCTTGCTCCCGCTTTAGCTTATAGATATTTAAGGTTTCTACATCACGGTAATCATCAATCGAATCGAAGCCCGGATTTGTCATGCCAATTTCTTCGCCTTGATAAATGTAAGGTGTTCCTTGCAGCATATGCAGGGAGGTCGCCAGCATTTTTGCTGATTCCTTTCGATACATTGTATCGTTCCCGAATCTAGAAACAATGCGCGGCTGATCATGGTTGCACCAGAAGATGGCATTCCAGCCCCCTCCATCATACATCCCCTTCTGCCATGTTGACATAATGTGCTTCAGCTGCAAGAAATCAAAATCCGCTTTTGTCCATTTGTCTCCATTTGGATAATCTACCTTTAAGTGATGGAAGCTAAACGTCATACTTAGCTCTTTTCGGTCTGGATTTGAATACTTAATGCAGTTATCAATCGTTGTAGAAGACATCTCACCAACCGTAATAATGTCTGTGCCTTCAAATACTTCCTGATGCATCTCCTGCAGAAACTCATGCACACGTGGACCGTCAGTATAATATTTACGTCCATCATTCATTGCGCCATCTGCCGTGTCATTCGGAAAGCTTTGATCCTTTGAGATTAGATTGATAACATCAAGTCGAAAGCCGGTTACTCCTTTTTCCGCCCAAAATGCCATCATTTTATATACTTCCTTGCGCAGCTCTTCATTTTCCCAATTTAAATCTGCCTGTGTAGCATCGAACAAGTGAAGGTAATATTGTCCCGTTGTTTCGTCATATTTCCAAGCAGATCCGCCGAATTTGGATTCCCAATTCGTTGGCTCGTCACGCCAAATGTAAAAATTACGGTACGGGTTGTCCTTGCTCTTTTTTGATTCTTGAAACCATTTATGCTCCGTTGAGCTATGATTAACAACGATATCCATCATAATACCGATATTTCGCTTTTTGGATTCCGCAAGAAGCTCTTCAAACTCCTCCATCGTACCGTAGCTTTCATCAATTGCATAATAATCACTTACATCATAACCATTATCATTTTGCGGAGATTCATAAATCGGAGTTAACCAAATGTAATCCACTCCTAAAAAAGAAAGATAATCCAACTTTTCAATAATCCCTTTTATATCTCCTGTCGCACCGCCATTATGGCTGCAAAAGCTTTTCGGATAAATTTGATATACTACAGACTTTTTCCAGTCCTGTTTCATTTCTTCCACCACCATTTGTTATTGAAGCGGACATTTTTACTCATATCAGCGCTCCTAAAATAAGATAAAGAAAACTTGCCGATTGGCGAGCCCCGCTCTTGGGCGAAGACAGAGGCGTAGCCCTACTTATACTGTATTCCTAAAATTTCCGACTACGTCGAATGGGCTTCCGGCTGGAAATTTATACTTTCTTACAGTGCAAGATACCACTATGAGCAAACTTTGGCTGCTTATAGTGATATCGTTTTGTTGCATAAGCAGCACTAGGAGACTGTGCAAATGACAGGCTCCAAATGATGCATGTATTATTTTTCCTTACGCAG
Source organism: Ectobacillus sp. (assembly GCA_041640875.1). Taxonomy (GTDB): domain Bacteria; phylum Bacillota; class Bacilli; order Bacillales; family Bacillaceae_G; genus Ectobacillus. The sequence goes on from JBEPZN010000017.1 coordinate 36,892, forward strand.
TTTTCCAAGGATCAGAGTTAATACAAATGGTACAACTAACACGATTACCATACCGATGAAAAACACTCCCCATTTTTCTGGGAAAATGGATAAGAATCCAGGCAAACCACCTACGCCAATGGATGCAGCTTTTACGCTTTGGAATGAAATAAACATACCTGCAAGCGCGGAGCCAATAACAGCCGAGATAAAAGCAAAGCGGAATCGGAGGTTTACACCAAACATAGCCGGTTCTGTAATGCCAAGATAAGCAGAAACTGCAGACGTTGCGGATAAGCTCTTTAATTTCTCATCCTTTAATACGAACATCATAGCTAATGCAGCTGTACCTTGCGCAATATTTGACAAAGCGACCATCGGCCATAGGAATGTGCCTCCCGTGCTTCCAATTAACTGTAAGTCTACTGCTAGGAACGTATGGTGCATACCTGTAATAACAAGCGGTGCGTAAAGTCCTCCATAAATAAGTCCGCCTAAAAGCGGCGCTACCTCGAAAATACCTACTACTGCATTTGTAATGACGTTACCAATCGCAAATGTGATTGGCCCAATTGCGATAAATGAAAGAAAACCAGTTAATAATAACGCGATAGGTGCTACAAGCAATAGCTGGAATGCATCTGCGATACGCTTCCTTAAAAACTTTTCAATTGTAGCTAACACATAAGAAGCAAGTAATACCGGCAGCACCTGACCTTGGTAACCAACCTTTTGAACATCTAAGCCAAACAGGTTCCACTTTGGAACTTCTTCTGCTGCCCCGTATCCCCATGCATTGAGAAGATCAGGGTGAACGAGCATTAAACCAAGAACGATACCTAATAACGGACTTCCGCCAAATCGATTCACAGCGGACCAGCCAATTAAACCTGGTAAAAATACAAATGCCGTATTCGCAATTAAGTTAATGATGCTAGCAAAATCTTTCCATTGCGGATATACATCAACCAATGCTTTCTTATCAAAGAAAATGCCAGGTCCAGTCAAGATATTATTAATGCCCATCAGCAAACCTGCTGTTACAATGGCTGGCAAAATTGGAATAAAGATATCCGCCAGCGTTTTTACAGCACGCTGAAGCGGATTCAAATTTTTAGCCGCTTCGTCCTTGATTTCCTGCTTACTAGCCTCAGAGATTCCTGTCATTCCAACCATTTCGTTATACACTTTATCAACTGTTCCCTGCCCTATAACAACCTGGAACTGACCGTTTGTAGAGAAGGAGCCTTTAACTAAATCAATCTGCTCTAGCGCTTCTTTATTCACTTTACCCTCATCTTTTAAAGCAAGGCGCAAACGGGTCACACAGTGAGTCGCAGCAGCAACGTTTTCTTTACCGCCAATATGGACAAGTATCTCTTCGGCGGCTTGACGATGTTTATCGCTCATTATTAATCCTCCCTTTATTAAAAACGTTTTAGATAGCGTTTACATATAGCGTTTACAGTTATCATCTTAACTTATATATACGAGTTAGTCAACACTTATATATATGAGTTTCATATTGCCTCAATCAACTGCTGATCAGTCCTTAATAGGCTCTATATTTAAGCGTAAAAAACAATAAAAAATAGCCTATGATTTGCACCATAAGCATCAAAATGATCAAGCTTACAGAGAACTCACAGACTGGCAAGCCCTGCCCTTGGGCGAAGACAGAGGCGTAGTTGCACTTATACTGTATTCCTAAAATTTCTGACTGCGTCGAATTCGCTTCTAGCTGGAAATTTATACTTTCCTAAAGTGCAAGAAAAAATTTAATGACCACCCATTATGACTGAATCCTTTTACGAATTACAGTTATCAGCAATAACATAACAGGGACTACAATCTGAAGAGGGACATGTACAAATATCGGAACCCTCTTTAACCCAATTTCTATATGTTCCATATAAGAATCAGCGATCATAAGTGACAAAGGGATTATACTCGCACCAAATAGAAGAACCATAAAACGATAATTTTTCAATTTTAATAGCTGGGCAGCCCCCATTGCGGCACCATAGAGAAACGAACCAATTTTAAAAAATCCGCCTACTATCATCGTTATAATCACAACTGCATCAAAGCCTTCAATGAAATGTCCAATAGATGCCATTCTCACCACTGTAAGCAATGGATAGGTCTTCTTGCCGAGCCAATCAGGTCCTATAACTAAAAGGATGCCGATCATATTCAAAGTCAATAACATGCCAGCTGCAAGAACTACCATCATCCCTACTTTCTTTACTTTCCTTGGATCAGATAATACCGGCCAAAACATCATAAACAGTACCATTTCTCCAAACGGAAACGCGATGGTAAGAGGAAATGCAGCGTTCCATACTGTCCCAATCCCTTTTTCTAGTATAGGTGTGAGCCGTTCTACATCAACAACACGGGAGCTATATGTGATACCCCATGTAAATATCGCCATGAGAGCCAAAAAAGGCAAGAAGACCTCCCCTGTACGAGCAAATACTTCAATCCCGCCATATAAACAGTACATAATTACAACCATAAAGCTGCCAATCACAAAAATAGTGGGGGTTTTAGGCAAGATAGTTCCAGCTATAAGTTCACCAAAATCCCTTGCCACTCGTGAAGCTATATAAACAAAATAAAGAATATAGACTACTATCAACGGATAACCGATCCATCTTCCTACAATTTTAGGAAGCATTTGTGCCAGTGTATCCCCTGGGTAATATTCGAATAATTTGGTATACACCCACATCAAAACCAACCCGCAGAACATACTGACTAGAATGACTAACCAAGCATCCTGTTTTGCTTCTGCGCCTAATCCGAAAATGACTGTACTCCCTACCTCAAAAGCCATCATGATATAAAAAAGTTGAACAGACCCTATTTTTTCCTGCATCATTTATCGTTCTCCTTTATATCCGTTATTACGCATAGGATATATAGAATAAAAGTGGGGATTGTTATTCTCTTATGGTATATAATTTAGTTTTCAACTTCTTCTGTATGATGGCAATAAGCAGTAACAACATCGGCAGTACTGTGAAAGTAGATAATAGATAAAAAGGTTCGATTATTCCTAAAAATTGGGTCAGCTCCTGTGCGTCAGAAGATGACCATATACCAAATAAAACTACAAAAAGGCCAAGCGGGAGCACAATGGGACGGTAGTCAGATAAACGCAGCCATTGGGCAGTTCCTAGAACAAGTACATAATAGAAGACTGAAATCTTGATGAACAGTCCCATTGCCCAAATCATTATCACAAATGATTCAAGATGTTCAAAAAAACCGGCAATGCTAACATATTTGAGAGCCAAAAACACTGGATAGCTACGTCTAGTTACCGTATCCCCCAACAAAAAAACGGCAATAAGATTCACAAAAACTGACAATACCATCACAACAAACATTGAAAGCATCCCCCATTTCCTCCCTTTTGTATGATCTGTTACAAGGGGAAGCAGCGTGGAAATAAGAAAAACTTCGCTAAACCAAGCCATCGGTGTAGATGCCCCAAAGATGGAGGGCATCATGCCATGTTCCATAATCGGAAGTATATTCTTTAGCTGTAAATCAGGCAGGAGTAGAATAAACAAGAGCGGAGAAACGGTAAATATCGGAACTAACAGTTGAGAAACTCTTCCCAATACTTCTACACCGCCTCGTACCGCAAAGGCACAGACCAGAACCATGCTTCCCATGATTACGATCATCGGAGTTTTTGGAAAAAAAGCAGCCATAAAGAAATCTGCATACTCCCTAGCTATAATGCCGCATGTATGCAAAACAACAAACAAGTAGACAAACCCCAATATCTTTCCTGGAATCTGTCCAATAATATGTCTACTGTATTGGATAATGGATTCTGTAGGATAGAGCCTATGTAATTGATACGCGATAAAAACTGTAAAAAATCCATTCAAGGAAGCCAAAAGCGGTGAAATCCACATATCACGTCCAGCAAACCTTCCCGTAATGGCTGGAATGACCAGAATAGCGGTTGCCATTATCGTTGGTACCATCATAAGCGCCATCTGAAATGCAGAAATTCTCCCTTTTTCAATCATTCTCTATTCTCCTTCTTTTGGTTCATATCCCTTGCTACCAATTTTGCTCAAGTATCTTACCAAGCGGCTCGAAAAATTTAGCAACCATTTCTGTAGGCCCTGCCATGTTCGGAAAGAAAAGGAGAAGGACAGCAAGCAGCCCCCCCATGGCTGTTAGAATCACAAAAGCCGCTTTCTCCTTGTTCTGATTCCGATTCATTTTTGGCCATTCATACAATGTGATAAGAACCACCCATACTGTTATTCCTGCGACTGTTGCCCATTTCATTTCTCTTCAACCTCGTTTTCCTTCAAACCCGCTGGTGTGGTAGACAAACCAGGTCGGTTGACCCTTGTTGTAATGTCTACCTCCACATCTACCTGCGGAAAGACATCATCCCAATGATCTTTGACTTTGCTCCATTGTTTAGGGTATTTACGGTGAAACGCATCCGCAAAACCGAATGCGTCCACGTTCATTTCTTTTTTTACTTGAGTAATGGTCTGGTCAATACGTTGTTTGATATCTTTTTCTAAATCCTTTTCGACTCCCTTTATAACCTTGGGATTCATAATGTTAAGACGGCTTCCATTTTGCACAATGGCGCCTTCTGATTTGACTTTCACCCGCATCTTCCACTTACCATTCTTTATAGTCGGGAGGAGCTTTGTCGTTTCTTGAATAGGATCTAACGATATGGATTGCCCTTTTTGCGGATGTATTGTAACTGAAGTCACTCCAATTTCATTTCGTAACCATAACAGTCCTTTGGTGAGTTTAATATCAATGTAACCGACCATTCTATCTCTCTTAAAAATAGCGGTCCCCATTATATAAGCAGTTGTTTCGTCTCGGTTTTTCCCCTTCTCTGGCGGCAGCTTTTTCAGCAAAGGCAGGATAGCCGCCCCTGCATCACCTGTTATCATCTGTTCAAAATCTTTCACTGTAACATTCACACCTGTATGCAATTCTGCTAGTTTTCGGAGTGTTTCTCCCTCATATGGCTCTAAAGGGGGCTTGAATTCTAGAATACCAGCCGCTTCCCCAGAACTGACAAACAATTGAGCACGTTCCCGAGGTTCTGGATGGCGAATCAAAAAATCAAGTTGCTCATTAATATCTCCTTTTTTAGCAAGCGTATCACCGATAATATATGTTTTGCAGTGTCCCCAGAAAAGCTTGCGCGGGAATTTTACCTGAAGTTTTGACGCAGCATCCGCCATATCCTCTCCCACTGCCGATCTCACCAAGACCTGAGCGGTTGAACCTCCTGTTCCTGTCCCTCCCCCCATTTGACCACCCCCAGCCCGGGGAATCAAAACTTGAACGGTAAGTTTGATATTTTTCCCTTTTTCTTTGTCAATAGCCGTTCCTAATATTAGCGCTGTCTCATTCACTTCCCTCCTGTCCCAGCAACCGGTAAGCAGAAAGGAAACAAAAACAAGGAGAAGAATGATAACTAATTTTATGATGTTTCTACATAGAAAAAAGTTCATTCTTATTCATATCCTCCTCATTATGTTTTTGCTCTACTGTTCGCCGCCTTTACTCGGATCCGGTTTTTGCCCGGAAGACTGTCGATATAGATTAAGTTCCCCCGTTAAGTGAGGCCTTGTATTCATCATCCACCATGGTGCCCGAATCAAGGTATCTTTCACCTCATTCCCTTTCATCGGAGCAATGGGTGTAAGGTATGGAATCCCGAAGGAACGCAATGTGCATAAGTGAACGACAATCGTAATTACCCCAAGCATAACCCCAAGCAAACCGAGCGATCCAGCGAGCAAAATCATAGGGAAGCGCAGCATCCGCAATGCAATCCCTTGTGTATAGTGCGGTACCATAAAGGATGCAACTCCTGTAATTGCAACAACAATGACCATCGGAGCGGAAACGAGACCAGCTTGAACAGCCGCTTGACCAATAACTAAAGCACCCACAATACTAACAGCAGCACCGACTTGTTTCGGCAGCCGAACCCCTGCTTCACGCAATGCTTCAAAAGTAACCTCCATCATTAGTGCTTCCACTAAAGCAGGAAACGGAACAGCCTCCCGTGAAGATGCCACGCTAATTAGTAAGGATGTTGGCACCATCTCTTGGTGATAGGTAAGAACGGCTACATAAAGCGAAGGAAGAATAAGAGAAAACCCCATAAACACAAAGCGCAACAAGCGAATAGCTGAACTGACCAGATAACGTTGATAATAATCTTCCGGCGACTGAAGTAAGGAAAAAAAGCTAATAGGAGCAATTAAGACAAAAGGAGTCCCGTCCACTAGAACTACCACACGCCCTTCTAAAAGATTAGCAGCGGCTACATCAGGACGTTCCGTGTTAATGAGTTGCGGGAAAGGTGAATAAGGATTGTCTTCAATCAGCTCCTCGATATACCCACTTTCTAATACACTGTCTATTTCAATGCTCTGCAATCGGTTTTCTACTTCCTTAATAAGAGTTTGATCTGCGAGCCCTTCTATGTAAGCAATCACAATATCAGTACTGGTATAGCGCCCGATTTGCATCGGTTTCATTTTGAGAGCAGGACTTTTGATTTTTCTTCGCAGGAGAGCTGTATTGATCCCCAAGGTTTCCACAAAGCCTTCCCTTGGTCCCCGCACAACACTCTCTGCCTGCGGTTCTCCAATTGCTCGCTTTTCCCACTGAGCCAATCCAAAGGCCAGCCCGAATACCTCCTCTTGTATTAAAAGCACGGGATGTCCGATGGAGATATTCTCTATACAATCCTTAAATGTCTTAATTTCTCTCATCTTTGAAATATGTATCTTTTCCTCTAACAGCTCATATGGATTACAGAAATCCCCTTCGATTTCTGACATAAGGGGAGCGATCACATGATCATCAATTTCCATATTATTGGATAATCCTTCTACATAAACAAGAGCGGCCTTTGTTTGTCCGCCAATTAAAAACGTACGGAAAACAACATCAAAACAATCCTGATACATGGAGCGAAGAACCTGTAGATTTTCATCCAGCTCGGAAGAAAGCATTATCTGTTGATCTATAGCTTGCGGTTGCTGTGTATGGAGTTGTCCTTGCTGATGGGATCTTTTCCGATTTTTTCGAAATAACATAGACAGCGCCTTCCTCTTGTTCAAGGTTGTATGAAAATTCGTGATGAAACATACCTTTATCTTGTGATGTGCCAATGAAAACTATCCCATTTTATTGGGAATTTTTTCAGTGTTTCAAACATAAAGTTGCCCTTATATTGTATTCCTAAAATTTCCGACTACGCCGAATTCCCTTCTATCTGAAAATTTATACTTTCCTACAGCGTAAAGTGAAAAATAGACCATCATCGAAACCCCTGTAGAACTAAGGGTTTCGATAATGGTCTATTTCACAGGCTTCCGTTAATTTTCATTTTTTAAGAGCTTTTGGGTCAACCGCTTCTAACGACGAGCCACATCAGAGAAATAAAATCTATCCAACCGGTGTCGTGATTCTGTATATTCAAATTGCCTTCCATCATACAAATGCGTATAGTTTTTAACGACAATTACATAATCTGTTCCATTTAAATCTAAATATTTTTGGTCTTCTTCCGTACAAGGCTGTGCTTCAATTACCCGGTGCGCATAGCTAATTTGCAGACGCAACGTTTGTTCAATATACTGATAAATTGAGGCTTGTACAGTATCTTCCGTGAGGTCAGGTATGATATCAGAGACAAAATAATTCACGTCTAAAATCACATTCTCCCCATCAATATTACGAACACGCTTAATTAGGTCAATCTCTGTTTTTCTCTTTACATTCAGAAGCTTCGCAACAGCCTTGTCGGCAGACAGCTTCTGCATTTCAACTACCTTGGTTACAATATCTCGATTGAGCCGTTCATATTCCTCTTTAAAGCTTACAATTCCGCCAAGACGAAACTCAATATTTTTCTTACGAAGAACGAAGACGCCCTTACCATGAATCTTTTGCACATACCCGCGCTCCTGCAAAAGATCCACCGCTTTGCGCACCGTACCGCGGCTTGCATCGAACTGTGCCATTAACTCTGTCTCTGATGGGATCTTGTCTCCTTCTTTCAGTTTACCGCCTTCAATTTGTTTTATGATTGCGTTATATATTGTTTCGTACTTGCTCATTCAAAAATCTCCTTTTTTCCATATAACCTTATTATACCATTATTTGAGGTAACAGAAAAAAGAGTGCCCTAAATGGCGAATGGCGTATATAAAGAAAACTCGCCGATTGGCGAGCCCCGCCCTTGGGCGAAGACAGAGGCGTAGTTGCCCTTATACTTTATTCCTAAAATTTCTCGCCACGTCGAATTGGCTTCCAGCTAGAAATTTATACATTCTTAAAGTGATACAAAGACTTTTACACCAAACTTTTCAACAGCACATATTATCATTATTTAGAGGCGGCAATTGTCATCATCTAGGGAAAAATGATACTATCATGTGAGATATACTTCAGAGAAAAGGTAGGTTTATCATGATTATTAAAAATGAACAGGATTTGGAAGGATTACGAAAAATCGGACGGATCGTTGCTCTTGCACGCGAGGAAATGAAGCGCCTGGCAAAACCCGGCATGACAACGAAGGAGCTTGATTTAATCGGAAAACGCGTCCTTGACGAGCATGGTGCAGAATCTGCGCCAGAGAAGGAGTATAACTTCCCAGGCGTCACATGTATCAGTGTTAACGAGGAAGTCGCGCATGGTATCCCTGGGGATCGCTTGATTCAAGATGGTGACCTTGTAAATATTGATATTTCAGCCGCGCTTGACGGCTATTATGCAGATACCGGCATTTCCTTTGTGGTTGGGCAAGGAGATGATCTCAAAGCAAAACTATGCCAAGCTGCAGAGGATGCGTTTTGGGCAGCGATGAAAAAAACAAAAACGGGTGCGAAGCGCAACCAAATTGGGCGTGCCGTCTTTAACGAGGCACGTAAAAACGGGTTTACTGTTATCGAAAACTTGACTGGCCACGGCATCGGCCGAAGCCTTCATGAGGAACCAGAACATATTTTAAACTACTTTGATCCGCGTGACGGGGCATTGCTAAAGGATGGACTCGTGTTAGCAGTGGAGCCGTTCGTTTCCGCAGGAGCAAGCCATATTGTTGAGCTAGGAGACGGCTGGACATTTGTAACACCGGATAAAAGCTTAGTGGCACAATGTGAGCATACAATTGTCGTTACCAAGGGTGAGCCAATTATTTTAACCGCTCTAGATTAAGGGAAAGAATCTCTTCTCTTATGCTCCCAGCAAGAAACAACTCGGGCTATATGCGAACGAATTCAAAGGCAGCACATTCAAACCTTTGAGCTGCAGTGCTTACAAAGCGCATAAAAAGCAACTTTGACTGGTCATTGCCATAAACTTTAATTCAGTGCCCCTGATGCCTTTGGCATCAGGGGCACTTTTTTACACTGTAGGAAAGTATAAATTTCTAGCTGGAAGCCCATTCGACGGAGCGAGAAATTTTAGGAACAAAGTATAAGGGCAACTACGCCTCTGTCTTCGCCCAAGAGCAGGGCTCGCCAATCGGCGAGTTTTCTTTATAAGTCATGAGCAAAATCATACATTTTGGGGCACACTCAACTTCCTAAAAAATCCATTTCATGTAACGTTTTATAACATGTGAATTTCCACATAATAAAACTCCTTTTTTCTTTGAAATCCGTATTTCGCTTGAACCTTCTAGATTTTCTCCTCTTTAACTAATATGTAATACACTTGCTTAGATGACAGAAAACCCATGAAATCGTTTTATAATTTACAAAACGTCTAATGTTCACGCTTTCATTTTCTGAATTTTCAAAATGATGTTAACTTTTCTCACAAAAGTGCTTCATTTTTTTTTTAGCCATAGTATAAATACTCTAGATACAATAATTGAGTAAGGGAGAGAGTGAACATGAAGTTAGCCGATTTGAAAAAGAGCGGACATACACCATCGCTCATCGCATCGTTTTTGTACTTTGATGTAAGCTTTATGATTTGGGTTATCCTTGGAGCACTTGGAGCCTTCATCACAGCCGATTTCGGATTATCGCCAGCACAAAAAGGATTAATCGTTGGGATTCCGATCTTAGGGGGATCTATCTTCCGAGTCATATTAGGGGTTCTAACAGACCGCATTGGCCCAAGAAAAACAGCAATTGGCGGTATGATTGTCACAATGGTTCCTCTGCTTTGGGGCTGGTTAGCTGGAGACAGCATTAATGAATTACTTGCAATCGGTATTTTATTAGGGGTAGCCGGCGCAAGCTTCTCTGCTGCACTGCCAATGGCAAGCCGTTGGTATCCGCCTCATCTGCAAGGCTTGGCGATGGGTATCGCTGGTGCAGGTAATAGCGGAACGTTATTTGCAACATTATTTGGTCCTCGTCTTGCAACAGCATATGGTTGGCACAATGTTTTAGGTTTTGCACTTATTCCATTAATCCTTGTATTTATTTCTTATCTATTCATGGCAAAAGATGCACCATCCCAACCAGCACCAAAAACATTAAAAGAGACGTTCTCTGTGTTCAAATATAAAGATACCTGGTTTTTCTGTGCTCTGTACAGCGTTACATTCGGCGGCTTTGTTGGACTTTCCAGCTTCCTCAGCATTTTCTTCGTAGATCAATATGGTTTATCAAAAGTATCTGCAGGGGATTTCGTAACACTTTGCGTGGCATCTGGAAGTATTTTACGGCCAGTTGGCGGTTTCCTTGCTGATAAAATCGGCGGAACAAAACTCCTTATATTCTTGTTTAGTGCAGTAGCTATCTTAATGTTTGGCGTCAGCTACCTGCCTGCCTTTAGCATCGTTATGGTTCTACTATTTGTCGGAATGGGCTGCCTTGGTATGGGGAATGGCGCAGTATTCCAAATCATTCCACAGCGCTTCCGCGAAGAAATCGGTATGGTTACAGGTCTTGTCGGCGCGGCTGGCGGTATCGGCGGCTTCTTCGTACCAAACCTGTTAGGATCTCTTAAACAGATTACAGGCACATATGCATCAGGATTTATCGGTTATTCTTTGATGGGACTTGCAGCTTTAATTGTATTGCTTACAGCTGTACAAACTTGGAAGAAGACTTTCTTAGTTCAAAGCAACAAGGTAGAAGCATAATAAAAACACAGCCGGAATGGCTGTGTTTTTTACACTGTAGAAAAGTATAAATTTCCAGCTGGAAGCAAATTCGACGTAGTCGGAAATTTTAGGAATACAGTATAAGTAGGGCTACGCCTCTGTCTTCGCCCAAGGGCAGGGCTCGCCAATCGGCGAGTTTTCTTTATTACATTCTTTGATAATACTTATAGGAGCAAAGCAGATTAGATCGCTTTGCTCCTTGTCTTTACATTTTTTCCGGTGCAGAGACACCAATTAAAGCTAATGCATTATGCAATGTAATTTGCACTGCCTTCATTAGATCATAACGCGCCTGACTTTTTTCCATGTTTTCACGATCTAATACCTTTTCCGCATTGTAGAAGCTGTGAAGGGCAGATGCTAGCTCAAATACGTAGTGCGTCATGCGGTGCGGCAAACGTTTCACAGCTGCCTCCGCTACCGCCGCTGGGAATTCACCGAGCTTTTTCAATAGGTCAATTTCTTTCTCAGAATTTACTAATGCATAATTTGCACTGCCGCCGTGCGTTAAACCAAGCTCTTCGCCTTGACGAAGGATGCTGCAAACACGGGCATGGGCATATTGCCCATAGTATACAGGGTTTTCGTTTGATTTTGATACAGCCAGGTCCATATCAAAATCAAGATGAGAATCGCTGCTGCGCATCGCAAAGAAGTAGCGCATCGCGTCCACGCCAACCTCTTCCATCAGCTCGCGCAATGTAACAGCCTTTCCTGTACGCTTACTCATTTTTACCTTTTCACCGTTTTGGTACAGCTGCACCATCTGGATAATTTGTACTTCTAGGGCATCGCCGCTATGGCCAAGCGCCTGAATTGCCGCTCTCATACGCGGGATGTAGCCGTGATGGTCCGCGCCCCAGATGTTAATAAGCTTCTCGAAGCCGCGCTCTAGCTTATCACGGTGGTATGCGATATCTGGTGTTAGGTACGTGTAAGAGCCGTCATTTTTAATAAGCACGCGGTCCTTGTCATCGCCATACGTTGTGGAACGGAACCATGTTGCGCCGCCCTCCTCAAAGATTTCGCCGCGCTCCTTTAATACATCTAAAGCTTGGTCAATTTTTCCGTTATGGTATAGGGATGTCTCGGAATACCACACATCAAAAGCAACACGGAAGCTTTCTAAGTCCTTTTGCAGCTTTTCTAATTCATATTTTAAGCCGTATTGACGGAAAAATTCATAACGCTCTTTTTCGTCCGCATTTAGGTAGCGATCCCCAAACTCGTCTGCCAGGCGCTTACCGATTTGTATAACGTCCTCTCCATAATAACCATCCGCAGGCATTTCTGCATCCTTGCCAAGCGCCTGCATATAGCGCGCCTCTACAGAAAGCGCAAGATTATGAATTTGGTTTCCGGCATCGTTAATATAATACTCACGAGATACATCGTAGCCCGCCTTTGCAAGCAAATTGCAAAGGGTATCGCCAACAGCCGCGCCGCGGGCATGCCCTAAGTGAAGGTCGCCGGTTGGGTTCGCGGATACGAATTCCACCTGAACCTTTTGCCCCTTCCCTGTATTTGTCTCACCATACTTCTCTCCTGCTTGTAGAATCGCAGGGATGAGTTCTGTTAAATAGCTATTATTCATATAAAAGTTAATAAAACCCGGTCCGGCAATCTCAATTTTTTCAACGGATGCCTTGGTTTTATCAAAGCTTGCAGCAATTTCCTCAGCAATCGCACGCGGCGGCTTTTTCGCAATGCGCGCTAGCTGCATAGCCATGTTTGTAGAATAATCGCCATGTGCCTTCTCCTTTGGTATTTCAAGAATGACTCCTGGGATTTGCTCCTCTGAAGCTAAGCCCGCCTTCACAACCGCTGCTTGAATCTCTTGCTTTACTAGTTCCTTTACTTGCTCTAAGGAATTCATTTTACACTCTCCTTCAACTTCATCGTAATCGTATATCGTCCCGCCTCACTGCCGCTAATGCGCAAAGCGTATGTAAAAAACAGCTGTCCTCTTTTCTTCTCATCCGACCACTCAAAAAGAACGTTATCTGTTTTTGTTTCTAATGGAAATGTTCCTAGCTCGCTTGTGTACGTTCCTTTTGTCCATTCCCCCTTTTTGTGGGTTTGTCGCATGGACACGGAACCAGAGCGCATGATGAGCACTGTATCGTCCTGAATTTTAACGACTGTCTTTACCTCTCCTTGCTCATTTGGCTCTTGAAACGTAATGTATGTACCTTGACCTTTTTCATAGTATAAACCATTTGTTTCAAAAGCAATAGTTTCCTTGCGCGCCCCTTCGCGAATTTGTGTTACAAAATGAACATGTATCGGCAAACCTGCAGTACTCTTGTCCACATCTTGCCCACCTTTCTCATTCGCTAAAATAGTCACTTTTCTTATCATACCAAAAAGAAAAGGGGAATGTCTTGCAAAAAGTAAAGAAAACTCGCCGATTGGCGAGCCCTGCCCTTGGGTGAAGACAGAGGCGTAGTTGCACTTATACTGTATCCCTAAAATTTCCGACTACGTCGAATTCACTTCTAGCTGGAAATTTATACTTTCCTACAGTGTAAGAAAAAGCGCTGACTGCTTAGCTGAAAATTCATGCTTTCCTAAAGTATAAAAACAGCCAGCTCTCCTCCATGAAAGCTGACTGTTTCAAATCTGTTATATGACTAGCGTTGTTGTACTAAGCCTAACAAAATTTCGCGAACGATTTTGCCCGCTACAATTGGTGTTTGTTCACTATGATCATATATCGGCGCAACTTCTACGATATCAGCACCTACTACATTTACCTCAGAATTTGCAAGCTCCACTAAAGATGCAAGCAATTCCTTGGACGAAATGCCGCCAGCTTCTAGTGTGCCTGTTCCCGGTGCATGAGCAGGATCTAATACGTCGATGTCGATTGTTAAATAAACTGGTCTTCCCGCCAATTCAGGCAATACTTTCTTCAGGGGTTCAAGAACATCAAACTTGAACAGGTTCATACCAACTTCCTTTGCCCACTGAAACTCTTCCTTTAAACCGGAACGGATACCGAATGAATACACATTTTTCGGACCAATTAGGTCACAAACCTTCTTAATCGGTGTTGCATGTGAATATGGCTCACCTTCATAATTATCACGAAGATCTGTATGCGCGTCAAAATGGATAATCGCAAGATCCGGATACTTTTTGTACATCGCCTTCATAACCGGCCAAGATACTAAATGCTCACCGCCAAGACCAAGCGGAAACTTGCCGTCAGCTAACAAACCATCGATGTATTCTTCAATCATATTGACGCTTTTTTCTGGATTTCCAAATGGAAGCGGAATATCTCCAGCATCAAAATATTTCACTTCCTCAAGCTCGCGATCCATATATGGGCTGTATTCTTCCAGTCCAATGGACAACTCGCGGATGCGAGCTGGACCAAAACGGGAGCCTGGACGGAAACTTACTGTCCAGTCCATCGGCATGCCGTAGATAACTGCTTCAGCCTCATCATAGCTTTGATGACTTTTAATAAAAACATTACCAGAATATGCTTCGTCAAAACGCATATACTCTTCCCCCTATTCATGTAAACATACTTTATTTAATTAAATCACCAACGAACTTCGGCAAGGCAAATGCTGCTTTATGAAGCTCCTTTGTGTAATACTTTGTTTCAATATCGTGGAAGCGGGCTTCGCTTACCTCTAATGGGTCGTGCTGCTTAGATCCAATTGTAAATGTCCAAAGGCCGCTTGGGTATGTTGGGATGTTTGCTGCGTATAGACGTGTGATTGGAAAAATCTCGCTTACATCCTTGAACACATTTGTAATTAATTCCGGTGTAAACCAAGGGTTGTCCGTTTGCGCAACGAAAATCCCGTCTTCCTTCAAAGCCTTAGAGATTCCCGCATAGAAACCCTTTGTAAACAAGTTTACCGCTGGCCCTACCGGTTCTGTGGAATCAACCATAATGACATCATACTCATTTTCGCTTTGCGCAATGTGAAGGAAACCGTCATCCACTTTTACCTCTACACGCGGATTGTCTAATTCGCCTGCGATTTCTGGCAAATACTTCTTAGAATACTCAATCACTTTGCCATCAATTTCAACAAGCGTCGCTTTTTTCACGCTTGGGTGCTTTAAAACTTCACGAATCACGCCGCCGTCTCCGCCACCTACCACGAGTACGTTTTCAGGGTTTGGATGCGTAAACAAAGGAACATGGGCTACCATTTCATGATATACAAACTCATCTTTCTGTGTTGTCATTACCATCCCGTCAAGGATTAGCATGTTTCCAAACTCTTCTGTTTCTACCATGTCAAGCTTTTGAAACTCTGTTTGCTCTGTATGTAAAGTGCGCTTAATTTTCGCCGTAATTCCAAAGTTCTCTGTTTGCTTTTCTGTAAACCATAATTCCATTTCAGTATCACGCCTTTCTTCTTTATTTGATTTACAGTTGCAGCCACCCTAAATATCACTTAACAAAAATAAAACAAAAACTCCAAAATGTATAGATGAAAATACAAAAAACACATGGGTTTCTACAACATCTTAACTTTATATTTCTCACATCCATTATGTATCATCTCTATTACTTTTTCCGATTTTTAAAATAAATATGAAGAAAACTCCTAGTACTGTGAAGAAGCAGGACCGCCTCTTCATCTCCCCAGTTTGTCTTAGCATCATTTGCAAATGCTTCACCTAATAAGCTTGTATTTCTTCCGTACTCCTATACCTAAAGGAAAGCATAGCAAGCTTCTCTTAACATTCAGTTGAATGAAAATAATATTTTTGTTAATTTTTTCAAAATTTATTGTTCTTTTATTTATTCAACTTCATAATGAATATGTTACAAATAAATGGAAGGAGCTTTTCCTATGAAACATCCTCTCATTTTTGCTCACCGCGGCGTAAAAGGAACCCATCCGGAAAATACAATGGCTGCTTTTTTAGAAGCAGAGCGCGTAGGTGCTCACGGAATCGAGCTGGATATTCATCTTTCTAATGATGGCGAAATCATTGTCATTCATGATGAAACACTCGATCGCACAACAAATGGAACAGGTCTGGCATTCAACTACACACTGAAGCAACTGAAGGAGCTTGATGCGGGCAGTTTTTTTGATCATCGCTTCGCTGGGGAACAAATCCCTTCTCTTCGTGAAGTGCTGGCTTGGGCTGCGGGAACTGCACTATTGCTAAATATCGAACTAAAAAATGATATTATCCGCTACCCTGAGCTTGAGCGAAAGACAGTGCAGCTCGTTCGTGAATATGGCTTAGAAGATCGGGTTATATTCTCTTCCTTTAATCATGAATCTATTGAACTGCTCTCCTCCCTTGCACCGGAAATTCATAGAGCTCTTCTCTATCATGAGCCATTACCTGATGTGCTAATAGAGGCAAGAAAGCGGCAGGCAAGCGGGCTTCATCCCAACTTTATGCTGCTGACAAAGGAATTTGTTCAGTACGCACAGCAGGCAGGCTTTACGCTGCGCCCATATACGATTAATGAATATAAGGATTTAGAAAATATGATGACATTAGGTGTAGACGTCATTATCACTGATTGGCCAGCACGTGCCTTTGAACTGATGAAAGAAAGAGAACTTCTGTAGAAGGCACCTGAAAAAGCTCATTTAAAGAGAATAAAGAAGCTAATCATCTACTATAGGTGATTAGCTTCTTTTTTTCACTTTAAGCAAGCACAAATTCCTAGCTAGAAGGCAATTCGACGTAGCGAGAAATTTTAGGAATAAAGTATAAGGGCAGGGCTCGCTAGTCGGCGAGTTTTCTTTACACTTTAAAAAAGTATAAATTTCTAACCGGGGGACCATTCGACGTAGTGAGAAATTTTAGGAATAAAGTATAAGGGCAACTACGACTCTGTCTTCGCCCAAAGACAGGGCTCGCCAGTCGGCGAGTTTTCTTTATTATACACAGGTTAAGAACCCCATCACTTACTCAAAACGGGTACTTCCTCAGTAATCTCCTTTTTCCCCTCCTTTCTCATTTCTTCCGTTTAAAAATATGGAAATTCTTCAATACTAATAAGAGCATATGAGCCGGGGGGTAACATAAATGGAACTAATTGCACATAAGAAAACGGCAAAGTATATACGGGCAGTTGCCTTTATCAGTTTGATTGTCTCTATAAGTCTTGCGACTCTCATCTCTCTATGTATTATTATCGCCAAGCTTGCAGGTCCTCCTCCTGTAGCTGTTCCACAAACAACTGTTTTTTACGCAAATGATGACTCCATCATCGGACAAAGCAAAACAGCAGAAAACAGGCATTGGGTCACACTTGACCAAATTTCCCCGTTTGTAAGAGAAGCTACAATCGCCATTGAGGACCAGCGTTTTTATGACCATTATGGCTTTGATGCCAGACGGATTGCCGGTGCAATCGTCGCTGATATTAAAGCGATGGCGAAGGTTCAGGGAGCAAGCACCATTACGCAGCAATATGCTCGGAATCTTTACTTGAGCCATGATAAAACGTGGAAGCGAAAAGCGATGGAGGCTCTTTATACCATTCGACTTGAAGCGAATTACAGCAAAAATACAATTTTAGAAGGATATTTAAATACAATCTATTACGGACACGGTGCATACGGCATTGAAGCAGCCTCTCGTCTATATTTTAATAAACCTGCTGCGGATTTAACGCTTGCGGAGGCAAGCATGCTTGCAGGTGTTCCAAAGGGACCTAGCTATTATTCTCCTTACCTAAACGAACAGCGCGCAAAGCAGCGTCAAGCTCTCATTCTCGGACAAATGCGTGAGCAGGGCTATATTACAAAGGAGGAGGAAGCGGAAGCCAAACAAACAAAGCTTGTACTCGTTCCTCTTAACCAAAATGAAGTTGCCACGCAGGCTCCCTATTTTCAGGATGCAGTACAGGCTGCTCTCTTAAATGATCTGAAAATTGATGAACAAATCATTGAGCAGGGCGGGCTCCGTATTTATACAACCCTTGACCCGAAGCTGCAAAAAATTGCAGAGCAAACGGTACAATCAGTAGTTCCGGGCAGCACTGACATCGAAACAGCACTAGTTGCGATGGATCCGAAAACAGGTGAGGTAAAGGCATTAATCGGAGGACGCGATTATAAAAAAAGCCAGTTTAACCGCGCAACGCAAGCCTATCGACAACCAGGCTCTACCTTTAAGCCGTTCCTATACTACGCGGCACTAGAACAGGGCTTTACACCAGTTACCCGCCTTAAAAGCGAATATACGAAATTTAAGCTATCAGACGGGGTATCTACCTACACCCCAACAAACTACAATAACTATTACGCGGATGACTTTGTCACTATGATGCAGGCACTGGCTGTTTCGGACAATGTCTATGCGGTAAAAACGCATCTATTTCTCGGAGAAAACACGCTTGTCAAAACAGCAGAAAAATTTGGGGTTACAAGCAAGCTGGATCCTGTCCCTGCCCTTGCTCTCGGATCATCTCCTGTGAAGCCGATTGAAATGACGAATGCCTACAGCATGTTTGCCAATGGCGGAAAAAAGGTATCACCCCTTTTTGTAAGACGCATTATCGACCGTAATGGGGACGTTTTATACGATGCACACTTAGAAAATGAACAAGTACTCGATGAAAATAACGCATTCGTCACAGAAGAAATGATGACGGGCATGTTCAATAAAAAGCTAAGCAGCTACGCAGCCGTAACCGGACAAGGTATCGTTCCAAAGATTACAAGACCATACGCAGGAAAGTCTGGTTCCACAAAAACAGACAGCTGGATGATTGGCTTTACACCGCAGCTTGTTACAGGTGTCTGGGTCGGCTACGACAAGGAACGTGAAATTACAAATGCAGCTGAGCAGCGCTATGCAAAGGATATTTGGGTAAATGTAATGGAGAAAGGATTAGAAAAAGAGAAAAAGGAGAAATTTAAACAACCTGCTGGTGTTGTTGCCCTTAACATTAACCCGCAAAATGGAAAAATCGCTACAAAGGGCTGCCCGATTAAAGTAAAAATGTATTTCACAAAGGGGACAGAGCCAACAGAATACTGTATGGATCATTTAGACGGAGAAGAAGAATTTAATAAAATTCAGCTAGAAGCAAAGGAGGAACAGAAAAACGGCTGGTGGAAGAAATATTTCCCTTGGTAAACCCAAAGAAAACGATTTTGTCAGTTGGCAAAATCGTTTTTCTTTGCTTTATACAAACACAAAAAAGAAAACCTTAAGCTTTCTTTTCCCAATGCTCCGGAATTCTTAGAGAAGATGGCAGCTTTGTATGTACATTGCCCTTTGCAGCATTCACCTGTGCTTGCGTAAGAAAAATACTCCCTGTAAGATCAGCACCACTTAAATCAGCATCCCTAAAATCTGCGCCAATCAGATCAGTTAATCTGAGATCAGCCTCCCTAAGATCGGCAGCTATCAGTAAGGCCCCTCTTAAATTGGCTCCCTTAAGATCAGCTTTTCTAAGATTGGCACCGATAAAATCACTGCCGCGCTTAAATTTTTTTCCAAACTTTTTATTAGGTGTTTTAGGACGTACTAATTCACTTGTACGTAACAATAAATCGTTTATCTTCATTCTATGTTCCGGTACGTTAATGTTTAAAATATATTCTGGGCTTTGTTTTGTAAGATGTTCCGTTTCTTCAAAAGCAGCCAGTAAATCATTATAAATAGACCCAGCAGCCTGATTTCCAAGTGCTTCATGCAAGTACCAAAGCATTTCATGAAGCTGTTGCATAATAGGAAATACATCAAACATTTCCTTGGCTAAATCTTTATTATTCTTCCAACCGTTCCCCTCATAAATAATTTGAGAAACCTTTTGTCCAGCTCCAAAACATTCATATGCAACACAGCCTCGAAAACCTTTTTGGATAAGGTCTTGATGAATACTGCATAAATAATTTGACTGTAAATTAGAGCAAGGCGTTCCTCCATCTTTATCAACCGCGAAATCAGCAGATTTTGCATAAGGTAAAGCTACACAACACAAACCAAAACAATTTGAGCAATCAGAACGTAAACTATTTTGAATGTTTTTATCTATCTCTAACTTATTAAACAAAATAAGCCCCCCTCTCTTAATATACTTTAACAAAAAATTGGCATGAACACCTCTTCCTTCAAGCGAAGGTAATCTAAAATAAGAGGTTACTAAATAAAGATTGGCGAGCCATGCCCTTGGGCGAAGACAGAGGCGTATTTGCATCTACACTGTATTCCTAAAATTTCCGACTACGCCAAATTGGCCTCCAGCCGGAATACTTTCGTACAGTGAAAAAAACCTTTGGACTTAGCGCGTCCAAAGGTTTTTTTCTTTGTTATTCTATTTTTTTTCGCGGATAACTAACAAAACACCACTGAGAATTAAAATTGAGCCTACCCAAAACATTCCACCTATACTTTCCCCCAACAAAACCCATCCAAGTAATGTTCCAACTAAAGGTTGAAAAAAGAAAAATAAACCTCCACTTGAAGCATTCAGCAATTGTAATCCACGGTTCCAGAGTATAAATGCATAGGCTGTTGAAACAATTCCCAAATATAAAATACCACCCCAAATAGTCGGACGGGTCAGTTGAGATAAATCAATTTCATCTAAACGCCCTAACACAAAAGGAGTCAGTATAATAATGGCAACTAAGATTGAGTAGGTTGTCACTACAATTGGAGAATAATTACTTGGAACACGCTTTAAAAGAACAGACATCAGAGCCCATGTTAAAGCGGCAACAAGCAGTGAAATTCCACCAAGCTGATTGGCCATGTCAATTTGGCCGTTCCCTACAATAAGTAATACTCCTATTGTCGCTAAACCAACAGATATTCCCTTTTTTAAGTTCAACCGTTCTTTAAGCAATAGCCGAGCAAAAATAACCATAAATGCGGGTGTTGAAGAGGTAATAATAGCTCCCATTTGTGCCGAAGACAGGTTAGTACCAATTTCTTGCGTAACAATTGAAATCGTATTACCAATTATCCCAATGGTTATGATTAATAGGATGTCACGTCTATGAATTCGCCATGATAGCCTTTTTGCCAAGCCAATAAGGAACAAAGCAATAATAGCTACTAAATATCGCATCCATACCAGTTCTAATGGCGGTATAACCGATACTACAACCTTTACAACTACATACATACCACCCCAAATGCTAGCAGCTAAAGCCAAATATATAGAACCTAACCAGGTGTTTTTCATTTTTGTACCCTCCGTATTTAAATTCAGGTCAATAAATGCCCCTAACGGAGAGATGTAGCCACCTTTACTCCACTAAGGACGGAGAAGTGCTACAGGTACATCATTTTCAAATAAAGGGGTCCAAAACATGCTTATTCACCTCTGTCACAGATTAAGTATTGTTATTTTGACACTCCCACAGCTGAAGCAGTGGGATTCTAGACCCCACGCCGTTAGACATAACGTTTCTCAACGGTCAATCTGTACTGTCAGGTTTTCCTACGTCGTTTGAACCTTCAGTTCAAAAAGGATGTACCTACTACTGCTCGGTACCCATTAGGCTATCATCGACTGTCCATCGACGAGAATTCTCAGCCCTTCAGCCAAGATGTTATTCGCAGCATTCACGTCCCTATCATGAGCTGCATTACATTCCGGACATGTCCATGCCCGAACTCCTAAGTTCTTTACTTCTGGATTCTTATGCCCACAACATGAACATAATTGAGTAGAAGCAAAATTGGAGCCTACGACGACCAGTGTTTTACCATACCACTTGCACTTATATTCCAACATACGTCGAAACTCAAACCAAGAGACTTCAGATATTGCTTTTGCCAATTCCCCATTCTTGAGCATATTCTTCACACGAAGGTCTTCTATGCATATCACTTGGTTTTCGCGAACAAGCGAAGAAGTTATCTTGTGCAAGAAATCTGTACGAGCATTGACTATTTTTTCATGAAGTTTCGCTACCTTTTTGCGTTGTTTATTCCAATTGGAGCTGTTGTATTTCCGTCTTGATAGAACCTGTTGTGCTTTTATGAGTTTGTCTTCTAGTTTCTGAAGCCACTTTGGATTTTCAATTTTTGTTCCATCAGAAAATACAGCAAAATCTTTTAATCCCACATCTATACCTACCTGAAAGAGTGAGGGTTGTACAAATTCAATTTCTTGCTCCGTTAGAAGTGAAACAAAATACTTGCCTGTTGCATTCATACTCACTGTAGCAGACAAAATTCTCCCTTTTACTTGTTGAGTGGAAACAAATTCAATGAGCCCTAACTTTGGGATTTTTATAAAACGATCTTGTTCCATTCGAATCGTCGGACCACTTTTACTATAGTTACATTTGGACGTGTAGGAATGCACCTCGTTTTTCTTACTTTTAAACTTAGGTTTCCCTTTCTTCTTTTGGTAGTATTGTTTAAAGGATTCCCCTAAGTCTTGTAGAGAGTTCTGCAAAGCAGTGGAATCCGCTTCTTTCAACCACTCCAACTGTTTCTTAAGTTCTGTTAATTCTTTTTGTTCTTTAGATGCATTAAAAAAATCTGATTTCCACTGATTCTCAAGAAGCTGCCCATTTTGTACCATATTCTCTGTTATATGCCAATACGCATCTTTTTTCTTCTGACTTCCTAAAGCTAGGTTCCAAATATAGCGACAACATCCTAATGTTTTGTGTATTAACACTCGCTGTTCTTCAGTTGGATAGATTCTAAACGTATATCCCTTGTGTATTTTCATTCTTTCACCTCCAGTACATACGTTCTATATATATTATACAAAACAGGAAAATATTTGAAAAGTATCTTTAATAGAAAACAATAAAAAAATCAAACAATTGACGTACCTAAGGGTACGCCTTGTTTGACCTCACTTTCATCCCACCCCTAAAGGAGTGGGCTTTCCCGTTCGGAAAATTTGTAAATGAATTATTTACAGCAGTAAAGTCTGTATAAAGTAAGCATAAGAAACACAAAAGATCTCTGCCTGATATGCAGAGACCTTTTGCCATCCTATTCTTTCTTCAAACAGGCTCCTTCGCCTTAGCAACATAACTGTACATTTTCCCCAATAACAAAACCTGCTTATTCGGTCAATAAATTCTGCTTAAGCTTTGCACTGGAGTTCTTCCATATCTCTTCATCATGCACCTTTAGGAAACTGCCAAGAACCTTTTTAGATGCCTCATCCATGTGATCCACAATAATATGACGCTTCAAGGATTTATCCATTTTATTCACATGATCTGGAAGCAGCTTATAGCCGCGGCGCGCCTCACGATCCACTGTCATTTCGCAAGCTGTCACACCCGCATAATACGGTCCTTCTGCTGTTCTTTCAATGGTTACCCAAACGAGCCAATATGGCTTTCCATTTGGCACCTCTTCCTTAGTGGTTAAAAATTTAATTCCTTTTTCAACTGCACTGCGGGCATGCATCGCACCCACGTCCACATATGCAGTCCCTTCTGTTACATCTACAATAACAGGGGACATATTCTCCAAGCTTAATGCACCGACACCAAAGCCGCCATGTCCACTTGTTGAATCATTTTTCACGATATTAAAGCCAATGGGCTTTTTCTTTTGTTGCTCTTCCATTCCTTTTCCTCCTGCTTCTCTTTTCTTTATATTTTATCATTATGAAGCATACAAACCAAAGAGCGGCGCAATGATGCTTTGAATCACTCCTGATACATATGGTATGACGACTGAGAAAATTGGGCCAATTGTATATTGATCAAGCGGTGTGATAACTAGCACAAGAAAGATAATCGCTCCGTAATTTTCAAACTGTGTCATCTTTGCTCGCACATTCATCGGCATGAGGTCCTCTACAATGCGGTAGCCATCAAGCGGCGGCAATGGCAGTAGGTTAAAAACAAATAAAACAAGATTTAAGCCGATGAAAATTTCAAAGAAATCATACAGCGTTTTTCCGACTGCATCCGGCAGCATAGTCAGCGTACCCGTGCTGATAAGAGCGTACCAGAGAATATAACCGACAACTCCTAAAAACAAGTTGCTAAGCGGACCAGCTACGGAAACTAGTATACCCGCCAGACGCGGTCGCTTAAAAAAATACGGATTTACAGGAACCGGCCGTGCCCAGCCGAAGCCAAGCAGGAAAATAGCAATTGTCCCGACTATATCAAGATGAGCAAATGGTGATAACGTTAAACGTCCTTGCTGCTTTGCAGTAGGATCTCCGAATTTATACGCAACGTAAGCGTGAGCAAATTCATGAAGGGAAAGAGCTGCCGCTATTGCTAGCAGGACCAGCGGGATTTGCTGCAGTGGGTAAACAAATAAATGTTCCATCATTCATCTCCTTTTTCAAGCTTTACCGTAAGCATACCAAAAATATAAAGAAAATGTTTGTTTTCTGATTTCTTCCTACCAAAATTCGATATAATAGGATTATATTTTACATAAAAAGGAGTGGAAATTATGCCATATGTTACAATTAAAATGCTAGAAGGCCGTACAGAGGAGCAAAAGAAGGCTCTTGCTGAAAAGGTAACAGCTGCAGTCGTTGAAACAACAGGCGCACCAGCTGAAAAGGTTGTTATCTTCATTGACGAAATGACTAAAAATAACTATGCAATCGCTGGAAAGCGTTTAAGCGACGAATAGAAAACTGTTTCATATAAATATGAAACAAGGAAAGACCCCGCTTGGAGGTCTTTTTCCTTTTTACAGTGCAGGAAAGTATACATTTCCAGCTAGAAGTGAATTCGACGTAGTAGGAAATTTTAGGAATACAGTATAAGTGCAACTACCCTCTGTCTTCGCCCAAGGGCAGGGCTCGCCAATCGGCGAGTTTTCTTTAAACAGACCGTATCCGCTTTTCTTGTTACCCTTTTCCTTCTAAAATACTAATGATTTTTTCCTTTACTTTTCCTTTTCGCCCGTCCTCATATAAGGTATCATACGGATAAAAAAGCTTTTGATCCATGCGTTTTTTGCCCGTAATAGCTTCAACAATGCTTGATTCACGCGATAATTCACGAAGCTCTCCATTTGGCATCAATAGCATAATCGGCAAACGTTCCTCTTCTTCACCTGCTCGGTAAAAGTCATATGGCAGGTCAGAGGTGGAATCTACAACAAGATAATAATCCGGGTCGATGCCAGCCTTCTTGCATAAGCTGCTTAACTCCATCCAGTTATTTAATCCGTGATATTTTTCTGTGAAATCTACATATTTAAATAAATTTCGGTTCATAAAGCGCCGACAGAGATCACTTAGAATTGTATCTTCTTCCTCCTGCCATACTTGAAAATAATAGTACATAATATTTTCATCAAGCTTTAAGTAATCTTCAAGTGTAACCTCATCCTCAAATAGCGAGTAGAAATGAACAGGCTGATACCTGAATGAGTAATATTG
This sequence comes from Ectobacillus sp., assembly GCA_041640875.1. Classification (GTDB taxonomy): domain Bacteria; phylum Bacillota; class Bacilli; order Bacillales; family Bacillaceae_G; genus Ectobacillus. The sequence goes on from JBEPZN010000017.1 coordinate 62,355, forward strand.
CTTATGAAGCGCCTTTGCGCGATGCAAGATTTTTGTTAAAATAACCTCCGCACTGCGTGTGACCGGATGGAAATACACTTGCCAGTACATTTGATAACGGCTCATAATATAATGCTCCACCGCATGCATACCGCTATACTTAATTACAACCTGATCCCCATGCGGGCGCATCACGCGTAAAATACGCTCCATATCGAAGTTTCCGTAGGTGACCCCGGTAAAATAGGCATCACGGAGCAAATAATCCATTCGGTCTGCATCAATTTGACTGGAAATCATACTAATTGCTAGCTTATTATCAGAGGTTTTCGCAATAACCTCGGCTACCTTTTTCGGGAATTCACGGTCAACCTCACGCAGCACTTGATTAATTTCTGTATCACCGAGGATAATGCGCTGCGTGAAATGCTCATGGTCAAGATGAAATACTTTTTCAAAGGAATGTGAAAATGGCCCGTGCCCAACATCATGTAAAAGCGCGGCACACAAGCACAGTAAGCGATCCTCAGTATTCCATGCGGGTCTTCCATCAAACACGTTATCAATCATCCGACGAATAATTTCATAGACGCCGAGCGAGTGATTAAACCGGCTATGCTCCGCCCCATGAAACGTAAAAAATGTTGTACCCAGCTGTTTAACGCGGCGTAATCTTTGGAACTCTGCTGTGCCAATCAAATCCCAAATGACTCGATCATCCACATGAACATATTTATGTACAGGATCCTTAAACACCTTTTTTTCATTCATTTTGCCATTGGGATATACCATTTAAGATACCCCCTTTCTTTGCTACTATCATATATGTATTATACCGAAAGGATAACGGGATGAGAAAGACTTGCCTTTGTATTTATATTCAGTTACATACGAATAGTATAAACAATCTAATTAAGAACCTCACCAGTTAGTGAAGATAGAAGCATAGTTGCTCCTATACTTTATTCCTAAAATTTCTCGCTACGTCGAATTATCTTCTAGCTAGAAATTTATCCTTTCTCAAAGTGAAAAAAAAGCACTTTCTCTACTGAGAAGTGCTTTCTTTATTTTCCTAGTTTATCCTCAATTTTTTTAATTAATTCAGTTTCATTTGGTGCTGCAACAGGGCGGTTATTCACGAACGCAAATGATTTTTTGCGCCCTGGCCCACAGTATGACTGACAGCCAACCTTCACATCCGCATTCGGGTCTACCTTCTTTAAACGCGGAAGCAATGTTTTTAAATTTGTGGCCTGACAATCATCGCACACCCGAAATTCATTTGGCATCTTGCACAATCCTTTCTCGAACTCAAACTTTTCGCATATATTAGTCTGTACCGTTGCACGATTTGCTAAAAGATATTTTACCGCTCTTTTTGAAATGTTGCAAGCTATCCATGCACGATCACAAGGCTACCATTAATTGTTATCCACATAGCAAAACAGGCAGAATTAACGTATCTGCCTGTTTTGCTATTCATATGTATTTTCAAAATGCTCCAAATGGCAGAACTGTTAAAAAAAGGATGGCAACCAGACGACCATAGAGGAATTTCCCCTTTAGGCTCTAAGCTTTGCGTCCCTGCTTTTCAGCCAGGTTTGCCTTTTGCATATCATATAAAAATGTAGTGGGGTATTCTCCTATAGAGAATACTAAGTAAGTATGAGCACATTATACAGGTTTTTATAAAAAAAGTACATACTCTTTGATGTTCTATATGTTTTCCACTTCCAATCAACTTGAAAAGCTAATCTGAAAGAGAGATAGTATGCTTTACTAGGAACTTCAGAGCCTCCATTTCAGGAAATAATCTACCATATTTTTAAAAGGTTTGTATAAGACGTGTCATTTCCGTCCATCCTAAAGATAGAAAACACTTTAGAAAGGGATTAAGGAGATGATTCTATGAAGATAAGACAAGATGCTTGGACAGAAGAAGATGATTTGCTCTTAGCAGAAACAGTACTGCGCCACGTCCGGGAAGGAAGCACACAATTAAATGCTTTTGAAGAAGTAGGAGATAAACTTAATCGCACATCAGCGGCTTGTGGATTTCGTTGGAATGCCGTTGTACGCTATAACTATGAAAAAGATCTACAGGTAGCCAAAAGGCATCGCAAGGAGAAGATGCGCGCAATCGGCGGGGATCAAGCAAAGAAAAAGCTGCTGTATACACCACCGTCTCCTGCCATGCGTACTGTTGATATGGAAACAAATGAAATCATAGAAAATACAGTTCTACTAGAAGAGCCTTCCTTCACAATGACGGATACTGCTGTTTTCAGCCCAAGAGAGATCTCTTCTCTTACAATGACAGATGTAATTCATTTTCTGCAATCTTTAGGAAACTCAGATGTAAAGGTCACTGCACTGGAGCGCGAAAATGAACGGCTAAGAAAAGAAATTACTGAATATATGCATAAAAATGAAGAACTGGCAGGCAAAGTCGCAAAGCTAGAGCAAGAATCAACGACGATTCAAGAAGATTACGAAACAATGATGAAAATTATGAATCGTGCCCGTAAGCTCGCTCTCATGGATGAAGAGGAGCGACCAACAACAAGCTTCCGAATGGATCGAAACGGAAACCTTGAAAAAATTGCAGAATGATAGCCGCAGAGGAGATAGCTATATTGCTATCTTCTTTTTTGTTATAATGACTTAAGGAAAGCGGACACTGTTGCCTGCGGGAGATACCCGTTCAATAAAATCAGCAGCAGTCCAATAAGCTTTATAACCTCATCATAAAGGGGCTACAGACATGCGTGACTATCGTTCTATTTTATCTCAGCCCCAATGGCGCATCATTGACCAATCAAGTCTAGGACCGCAGTTTCAAGCACTGCAGTCTTTCGCGATGGATGATACATTATGTACAGCAGTCGGCAGCGGGCTTTCCCCTGCAACAGTGCGCTCTTGGGTTCATCACAATACAATTGTACTTGGCATCCAAGATACAAGACTCCCGTTTTTACAGGAGGGCGTAAGTTTTTTACAGGAGCAGGGCTGGAACGTGATTGTACGTAATTCAGGCGGCCTTGCGGTTGTGCTGGACGAAGGGGTACTAAACATCTCCCTAATCCTGCGCGAATCCGATAAGGGTATCGATATTAACCTTGGCTATGATGCAATGCTAGGCCTCATTCAAGAAATGCTTCATGATTATGATGCTGTCATTGAAGCAAGAGAGATTGTTGGCTCCTATTGTCCAGGCAGCTATGATTTAAGCATCGGCGGTAAAAAATTTGCCGGTATCTCACAGCGCCGGATTCGCGGCGGGATTGCTGTACAAATTTACCTGTGCGCCACGGGCAGCGGCTCAAATCGAGCTGCCCTCATTCGAGATTTTTATCAACTTGCGCTAAAGGGAGAGCAGACGAAGTTTGTCTATCCTGTTATCATGCCAGATGTAATGGCATCCTTATCGGAGCTGCTGAAGACAGACATCACCGTGTATCACTTAATGATGCGTCTGCTGCAAACACTTCAACAGTTTACGCCAACGCTCTCACCATCACAGCTGCTTCCTGAAGAGGTCTCGATGTACGAACAAAACCTCCATCGGGTTTTGGAAAGAAACAACAAGGCTCTAGGATAAAATAAAAAAGCCCGATGCGAAATATAGAGTAAAATCTATACCAAAACACAGTTGAGCAGTGATATTACTGGTTTGAAGATTTCGTATATGTACCAAAACATATACGAAATCTTATTAATAAAAGGGCGAGGTTTAAAGTATAAACCTCGCCCTTTTACAATGATTTTACCACTACAAATTCCCTTACATTTTTACTTCATATAGTGATACAAAAACTTTTGATGGAACCTGTGAAAGCTGACTAATGCATTATGTGTTAAAATAAACGGAAAGATTGTAAAGGTTTGCACTTAAAGTAACGGGCAGGTTAGTTGAAGAAGGAATAACTACTTTATGTTGGAATTATCCATTAAATTAAGAAGCTAATTAAAAATATACCCCTCACTAATGAGGGGTATATCCTATTGATCTTGTGCAAGTTCTTTTCTATCGGGAGCAAGTGGTGGCTGTTCTAACCACTTGTTTTTCACCATAATATCGAACCAGTTTTTGGTAGTTCCTAATGTTTTTAGAATTGCTTTTTCATAAGCTACAACTAGGTCTGTTCGCATGGATCCTGCTAGACCTGTCCCATAATATACTTGTGCAGTTTGAGTCAAGAAACCCATATGATACAACATTAATTTATCTGAAAAAGGAGAGTCTTTTGACGTTGTAACCTCTGATTCCCACGACATTGGAACTGGCAAATTATCATTGTGCATAATTTTTGAAAGGGCTTGTAGGTTTTCATCTGCGGCTTTTTCTAATTCCTCAAAAAACTTTCTTACTTCTTTCGATTCTGTGACTTGACTGAATCCGATTGAAAGAGTTTTTGCCATAATGCTTTTTTTAATGTTAAGAGAAATACTGATTAGTTCTGAAGCAGATAAAAGTCTCTCTTTTCCGAAGAATCCATCAGTAAAATCTTTGGTAGAAATAAATTCAAGGCTTTCGTTAGGATAGAAATAGGGGTCTCGTTGGAATTTTCCTTTTTTAAGCAATAACTCAATGGTTAAATCGTACATACTTTTTGCATCATTATCACATGAATTGTAAAATTCCCGTAGGTCTTTTCTGACAGAAACACTTAAAGCAGTTGTATGACCCAACAAACCATGTATAGTCATAGTATGTAAATAATTTAAGCAGAATGTGTCAGAAAACAATCTCTCTGCACCTTTATTAAGGTCGGACTCAGTAAATCCAATAGGAACTGGAAATCCCTCTTTCTCAATGAAGGAAACAAGCTGCTTCTTTTGCTTTTCCCATGTCTCAATGGCAATTTCAAAAACTTTTTTTATTGATTCGTCTTCCAAAATAGAAATCATATACCTATTTACTATCTCGGTCATAGTTCCGTTTACATACTCCCCCCATAGTGTTCCTATTTCGGAAGATGTAAGTTTTAAATTATTATTTTCCATTTGTTCTCACCTCTTCTGTATTTTTTACTAATACAGAAATAGGTATGCATTTCTTTGGACTTAAACCTTTTAGATGATTAGTTGGGTAGTTTCTTGTTGAACTAACAGGGGCTTTAGTTTAAGAAGGCAAATAAAAGTTCCTTGTCAAAAGAACGAAGAAAATACCTTAAAAATGGCTTGCCAAAACTGTTTTCAGTTGGCGAGCCATTTTTATTGTCATTTTTTATAATATTCACCTCAAAATAGAACCCTTTAAAAAGTAATAATTACTGTTTTTTTATTTTCCTTTCAAGTTACTCGAAAGGATTTTTTTAATTGCGGTGACATATCCAGCTTTATATATAGTACGACCTTTACACTTGATCCGCCCTTGTTCGTCAGCTGTAAAATTCCAGTCCTTAAGAAACTCGACAGAGATTGCATGTTCTAGTGCAGTAATTTCCGAAAAATGGAATAAAAAACAGTCTCTTTCTTTCCAAAAGAGACTGTTTTAGTTCATAATCATTAAGTTTTAGTATAGTTATTAGCTGTATATTTCAATGCGGGCTTTTTTCATTTATAGCGCTTGGCCTGCAGTGATTAAAGATAGCTTATATACATCCTCTTCATTACAGCCGCGGGATAAGTCGTTTACAGGCATATTCAATCCTTGTAAAACAGGTCCAATCGCCTCGAAATTCCCTAGGCGCTGTGCGATTTTGTAGCCGATATTTCCTGCTTCAAGGCTTGGAAATACAAATACATTCGCATCCCCTTCAATAACAGAACCTGGCGCTTTTTGCTTCGCAACAGATGGTACGAAAGCCGCATCAAATTGGAACTCACCATCTAATGTTAATTCCGGTGCCATTTGCTTCGCAAGCTGCGTTGCTTCTACTACCTTTTCTGTTTCCGGAGATTTTGCTGAACCCTTTGTTGAGAAGCTAAGCATTGCAACGCGCGGATCAACACCAAACAAAGCTGCTGTTTTTGCGCTTTCTACTGCAATCTCCGCCAAATCCTGGCTGGATGGAGAAATATTAATTGCACAATCAGCAAATACATATTTTTCCTCTCCGCGCACCATGATAAACACGCCGGAAGTTTTAGATACGCCTGGCTTTGTTTTAATGATTTGCAAGGCAGGACGAACTGTATCTGCCGTAGAATGAACCGCTCCGCTTACAAGGCCCTGTGCTTTGCCCATATAAACAAGCATTGTACCAAAGTAATTTTCATCTTGTAACAATTTGCGGGCATCTTCTTCAGATACCTTTCCTTTACGACGCTCTACAAAAGCCGCTACCATCTCTTCCATTTCTTCATAAGAAGCTGGATCGTAAACTGTAACACCGGATAAGGATACATTTAAAGCGTCTGCCTTTTGCTTAATCTCAGCTGTATTTCCTACTAGGATAGGGTTTACTAGCTCGTCCTTTGCTAGACGTGCCGCTGCACCAAGAATACGTTCATCTGTTCCTTCTGGAAGAACGATTGTTGTGCCCTTTCCATGAAGCTTCTCCTTTAATGTTGCAAATAAATCACTCACTGTTGTTCCCTCCTATGTACTAACTGTATTAAGGATACGCCTTTTTCCTTCTAATTTAAACTTTTTCAATTTAAAAAAACGCTCATAAGTAAATGATTATATATTTAGAATGTTCTGATCAATATTAGCTAGCAAGAATTCCTATTTCTCGATGCTTTTATGGTATAGTGAATATTGTACGAAATGAATTTAAAAATTGAGGTGATTAAGATGAGTGAAGCAGCAAAAACATTAGACGGTTGGTATTGCCTGCACGATTTCCGTTCTGTGGACTGGACTGCATGGAAGCGGCTATCAAGCGATGAACGCCAGACAGCCATTTTTGAATTTTTAAATCTAGCGGAAAAATGGAGCAAAACAGAGGAAGCAAATGCAGGCAGCCAAGCTATGTATACAATTGTCGGACAAAAAGCAGATTTTATGCTCATGCTTTTACGTCCAACAATGGAAGAGTTAAATGAAATTGAGACGGAATTTAACAAAACAATGCTTGCTGAATATTTAGTTCCTACATATTCTTATGTATCAGTTGTGGAATTAAGCAACTACCTGCCTTCTGACGAAGATCCATATCAGAACCCACAGATTATAGCGCGTCTGAAGCCAATTTTACCAAAAGCGCAATACATATGCTTCTACCCAATGGATAAGCGCCGACAAGGAGAAGACAACTGGTACATGCTTCCGATGGAGGAGCGTAAAAAAATGATGTACAGCCACGGCAAAATTGGTCGACAATATGCGGGCAAGGTACGCCAAATTATTACAGGCTCCGTTGGCTTTGATGATTATGAATGGGGCGTAACATTATTCTCGGATGACGTACTTCAGTTCAAAAAGCTTATCTATGAGATGCGTTTTGATGAAGTGAGCGCACGCTATGGTGAGTTTGGCTCCTTCTTCGTCGGCAATATTCTCCCAAAAGAAAAGATTGCAAAATTTTTAGACATATAATGATGCATGCTTCCTGTTTTTCGCAGGGAGCATTTTTTTGTTGCCTCACTCCTATAAGCTTGATTTTCTTAGTTGTCATATCTCCTTTTCCCTCTCCATACATATGGAATAGCGGTTCTTTTTGATAGCAACATTCCCTGAAGCTTACTAATCTGAACTGCTTTGAAGTGAGGTGAAAAAGTATGGGAGTTATCCCGTATACAGAAGAACATGTAAAACTTCTCGCGCGATTGATGAGAGCAGAAGCTGAAGGCGAAGGAAAGCAGGGCATGTTAATGGTAGGAAATGTCGGCGTAAACCGGGTGCTCAGCGACTGCCTGGACTTTAAAAAAATTCGTAATCTTCAGCAAATGGTATTTCAAACTCCGGGCGGCTTTGAAGCAACTCAAAAAGGATATTTTTACCAAAGGGCAAGAGAAAGTGACATTGCGTTAGCGCGCCGTGTGATTAACGCGGAACGCTTCTGGCCTGCCACATATGGCTTATGGTTCTTTAGGCCAGAGGGGGCCTGCCCCCCTACATGGTTTAATCAACAGAGTTCCGGAAGATTCAAAGAGCATTGCTTCTACCAGCCATCTGGAAGTGACTGTCCGAAGGTTTACTCTATTTAGCTAATCATAGGGAGGGGTTAGAATGAATCAAAATCCATATTATGGATCAGGCTTTTATCAACCATCCGGAACACCGGTACCGCCTTCTGGGCAAAATGGTTATTATGCACAGCAGCCTGCTCAACAAAGCGCGCAGGCTGTACCACCAGCTGCACAGGCTGCGGCTGCACAAGCACAATTCGCAGCGGCTTCAGGACAGCTGCCTTTAGAGCAATCGTACATCGAAAATATTCTTCGCTTGAACAAAGGTAAGCAAGCAACTGTATTTATGACATATGAAAGAGGCAGCTCACTCGGAACGCAGTCATATACAGGTATTATTGAAGCAGCTGGGCGGGACCATATTATTATAAGTGAGCCTGCATCTGGAAAACGTTATCTCCTGCTCATGATTTATTTGGACTATGTAGAATTCCCAGAGGAAATCAATTATCTTCCGCCAGGGCAAGCCGCAACATATGCGCCACGAAGATAAGGAAAACTCGCCAATTGGCGAGCCCTGCCCTTGGGCGAAGACAGAGACGTAGTTGCACTTATACTTTGTTCCTAAAATTTCTCACTACGTCGAATGGTCTTCCGGCTAGAAATTTATACTTTCTTAAAAGTATAAAAAGCGCAGCTGGATACCTCCTACTACGCACAAAAGCTGGCAGCCCTTTGGCTGCCAGCTCCTTTTACATAAATAACATGTATAGCTCCCTAGCGGATTCTCCTTCGTGAGCAAGTCAGGCTGCACCGCTTTTCTATAACCCCTTTACCGCCGCGATCACAAGCAGCACCCATGCCGTTAAAAAGGCTACGCCTCCAAGCGGTGTAATAGCCCCAAGCACCTTAATGCCAGATACGCTTAATACGTACAAGCTTCCTGAGAATAAAACCGTTCCTGCAACCATAATCCACCCTGCCGCTGCAATAAGCGAACTATCTGGCAGCTTAACTAAGAGAAATGCTACTACAAACAAACCAACTGCATGGAACATCTGATATGTAACGCCTGTTTTCCATACCTCTAGCATTTTGGCGGAAACTCTTCCTTCTAAGCCATGTGCGCCAAATGCGCCAAGTGCAACCGATAAAAACGCACTGATGCAACCTAAAATAAAAAACACCTTCATATCCTTCACCGTCCTCTATATCTAATCTTAGAAGAATTCACACCAAAATCCAACCGTTTTGTCTCCTAAAGAAAACTCGCCGACTGGCGAGCCCTGCCCTTGGGCGAAGACAGAGGCGTAGTTGCACTTACACTTTGTTCCTAAAATTTCTCGCTGCGTCGAATTTTCCTCCTGCTAGAAATTTATACTTTCT
>JBEPZN010000018.1:0-65169 GCA_041640875.1 Ectobacillus sp.
ATATTCCTCATTGTATTTCTGAATAGCTGCTTGAAACCTCATTTTCGCATCATTGTAGACAAAAGAATCATGGCTTTTATCTAAATAATCGTACTGAGCAGTAATCGTTGTGTAGGAGGGAACCTTATAACGAATAACACCACCTTCAAATCCAATCCCTTCCAAATACTCATACAAACCGGCTATATATTCATTGTAAACCTTTCTTTCACAACCAAATGCTTGTTCCAGACGTGTTGCTTGTTCTTCAGTAGGAACAATGGCGAAACGAAAACCAGAAGTGGTCCAACCATCTGGTAAAGATTTTTTTGTTCCTTTTATATGAGTTCCATCTTCCCTAGTTGCCATTTTCAACACCACCTTCCATGTCTTGGTAATACCATTTTGACGAATATACGTTCGGTTTTCAATAACCAACTACAAAGAAGAGAAAAAAATAGGCTTACGCCTACTGAAAATTCATCCCTTACCTACTCATTGGGCTACGCCCTTCTCATTCCTTGAGGAAGGGGACTTCTTTTCAGAAAATCTGTTAAATCTCCGTTAACTTTTTACACAGCATATATATTTTAAAAATACAAGTTGACATAGTGGTTCACTTGGAATAAGATAAGAGAAATTAAATTCAGAAGATTTCAACTTGATAGATAGCTTGTTATCTGTATAAAAAGGAGTAATTTACCTGAAAGGTAGATGTTTATTTTTTGGTTTAAATCATAGTATTCCAATGTGTATTTGTGATTAGAGGCTAACTTAACAATATATGTACAGGATAAGTAAGGTTAAATTGGATACGAGGTTATAAACAACTAGGAGGATGAAAATGCAAAAATTATTGATTTTGGCGTTTATTGGATTTTTCGCGCAGTTAATCGATGGTGCGCTTGGAATGGCGTATGGGGTAAGCTCGTCATCATTGTTGTTAGCATTTGGAATTGCGCCGGCAGTCGCGTCTGCTTCTGTTCATTTATCGGAGGTAGCAACAACTGCTGCTTCAGGTATTTCGCATATTAAATTTGGCAATGTTGATAAAAAAATGGTATACCGTCTTATCATTCCTGGATCAATCGGTGCATTTATAGGAGCATGCTTTTTAAGCAGCCTGCCTGGGGATGTTGTAAAGCCGTATGTATCCACATTCTTAATGCTTCTTGGATTTTATGTGCTGTTTCGCTTTCTGTTTGTGTTTCGTAAGAGTGAGGAAACAGAAGCAAAACCACTATCAATTAAGCAATCTATTCCATTGGGCTTAATTGCGGGATTTGCTGATGCAACAGGCGGGGGAGGATGGGGTCCAATTGCGACGCCAATTCTCTTAACAAAAAAAGGCATGTCTGCACGTAAAGTAGTAGGAACAGTAGATACGAGTGAATTTGCTATTGCTGTGGCGGCAACAGCCGGCTTTGTGATTTCACTTGGCTGGGACACAGTGAATTGGATGTGGGTAGCTGCGCTTGTGATTGGCGGTGTTATTGCTGCACCAATCGCTGCTTGGATCGTTCGGATTGTTCCACCACAGCTAATGGGCTTATTAGTAGGCGGTTTTATTATCCTTGTCAACGCAAGAACAATGTTAAACACATGGATAGCAGATGCTTCATTCCATCCTTATATTTATTTGCTTCTTGTACTTGGCTGGGGGGCTGCAATTATCTTTGGTGTGCGTAAAATGAAGCAAGATGTAAAAGGGATTTCAAAAGTCTCATAGCTAACGAGAAAATAAATAAGAAGTATCTGAGAGGCGTAACTTTCCTGCTTTTTAACACTGTAAGAAAGTATAAATTTCCAGCTAGGAGAGAATTCGACGTAGTCGGAAATTTTAGGAATACAGTATAAGTGCACTGATCTGTAGAACTTAAAATAGTAAACATGAACGGGAAAATATAAAATCGATTATCATTGAAACTATTAGTTTTACTAGTTGTTTAATGATAATCGATTTTTCTATCTTTTCGGACCTATTCCTCATACAGCACAAGGACGTTCATGAGCCAATAAAAACATCTTCTAAGTTAACTGGATCAGATGAGATTGAGGAACTGTAGGTAATATAATTTCAATCGTAGTTCCTTCATTTACTTTGCTTGAAATTTTCAGCTCTCCATCATGATTTTCAATAATTCGGTAACTTGTCATTAATCCTAAGCCAGTGCCCTTTTCTTTTGTGGTGTAAAAAGGTTCTCCAAGAGTTGGCAATCGATCCTCGGGGATGCCAGATCCTTGGTCGATAAAGTACAAGGAGACTTTATTTTTTCCCTTGATAACTACCTTTACATAAATTATGCCGCCATTTGGCATCGCTTCAATGGAATTTTTTAAAACATTGATGAATACTTGCTTTAACTGATTTTCTTCACACACAATAATAGGAAGATCCGGTTCAAATTCTACAAGGATTTGAATATTATTCATAATGGCTTGTGTATTAATAAGAGTTACAATATCTTGAACTAAACCTTTTATATCTTTTTCTTTAAACACAATGTCAGTTGGTTTAGCTAATATTAAGAATTCGCTAACAATCAAATTAATTCGTTCTAATTCTGCTAGTAAAAGATTAAAATATTCTTTATCACTGGGATATTTAGATTTAAACAGCTGAATGAATCCTTTGATGGAAGTGAGGGGATTTCGAATTTCATGTGCGATCCCCGCAGCCATTTGTCCCACAACTGCTAGTTTTTCTGACTTTTGAAGAAGGGTGTCAGTTGTTTTCTTTTTATCGGTAATATCGTTAAGTATGGACAAAATTGCTTCTTTTCCTTCATATACAATAACTCGGCTAGAGACTTCAATAAAGACCTTTTTTCCGTCCAAACGTACTAGCTTTTGTTCGACTTGATTAAGTGGTCTATTTTCTTCGCGAAGCCGTTTTAAGCGCTGCATTGCAAGTGCTTGATAGTTATCATCAATAAAGCTATAAATCGTTTTTCCTAAAATATCATCTTTTTTGGAGGCACCCAGCATGTTTTCTCCAGCTTTATTTACATAAAGTATAAGGTTTTGCGAGTGTATAATAATAGCATTCGGTAGAGTTTCAATGAGTTGTTTATAGCTCTTTTCACCTAACTTTGCTTTCTCCGCATAAAACCTCGCTTTGTCATATTGTTTGCCTACAAACCAAGCAATGGATACGGATAACAAGAACTGGATAGTTTGCATTTGTAACGGTTCATGTAAAAGGAAAATTTGGATGAGTGAAAAAATAATCGTAATGCTGATAAAAGTAATTCTGCCTGTTTTTTTCATGAAAGCTTCCTCTTAAGTTATAGTTATACAAGTTGCATTAGATTACAAATAAAAATAGTAAAAACAGTTTATGTCCAAGGCCTTTCCGGCTTTTAGCATTTGTAAGAATGTATAAATTTCCAGCTAGAAGCGAATTCGACGTAGTCGGAAATTTTAGGAATACAGTGTAAGTGCAACTACGCCTCTGTCTTCGCCCAAGGGCAGAGCTCGCCAGTCGGCGAGTTTTCTTTACACTTTAAGAAAGTATAAATTTCTAGCTGGAAGCCGATTCGACGTAGTGAGAAATTTTAGGAACAAAGTATAAGTGCAACTACGCCTCTGTCTTCGCCCAAGAGCAGGGCTCGCCAGTCGGCGAGTTTTCTTTACACTTTAAGAAAGTATAAATTTCTAGGTGGAAGCCGATTCGACGTAGTGAGAAATTTTAGGAACAAAGTATAAGTGCAACTACGCCTCTGTCTTCGCCCAAGAGCAGGGCTCGCCAGTCGGCGAGTTTTCTTTAAACAACGTCTTGATTCAAATTGTTATATTGTTAAAATTCATAATAGCAAATGGAAGCGTTTTCTGTTTAGGTTTTTTTGAAAATGTATAAAGTTCCCTTATTTTTAAATTGAAACAGATAGATTTAACATATGCCAAAACCTTAGTACCGAAGCATATTCCCGCAAACTGATCTGCGAAATACCATAGTCAATGCGCACGCCAAGGAGGACATAGTCTGTGGGAATTATTTCTAATTGTAAAATTATTCGTACTTTTCATTGACAGGAATTATCTTAGTAACTATCATTAGTGAATGATAATCATTGTCAATCGTATTTATCTGTTTTATTAATTTTAGGGAGGAAGTATTACTAATGTTTAAGGGGAAAAGGAAAATCGGTATATTACTATCAGCAGTAATTCTGCTCTTATCTGTTCTCTTCGCGGGTTGTACAACACAAAAAAGTGAGCAGACAGAGAAGGAAACGAGCAATAAGGAAAAAACTCTCACTTTATCTTGGCCAAGGGATATAGGAGAGATGAATCCGCATGTTTACAACCCTTCACAAATGATTGCACAAGCAATGATTTATGAGCCATTGGTTAGCTATAAAGAAGGGGGTAAGCTAGAACCAGCTCTAGCTGAATCATGGGAAATATCTGAAGACGGTAAGGAGTATACGTTTAATCTTCGTCAAAATGTAAAATTTTCTGATGGGACAGCGTTTAATGCAAATGTTGTGAAAAAGAATTTTGATGCGATTATGAAAAACATGAAAATGCATAGCTGGTTAGGATTAATCAGTATGATTGATAAGACTGAGGTAATAAATGATTCTACCTTCAAAATCACATTAAAGCAGGCTTATTATCCAACATTGCAGGAGCTGGCAGTGGTCCGTCCAGTCCGTTTTTTAGGTGAAGCAGGTTTTCCGGATGATGGTGACACTTCAAAAGGAGTGAAGAATCCTGTTGGAACGGGACCATGGATGCTAGAGGAATATAAGAAGGATGAATATGCGGTATTTACTCGCAACCCGAATTATTGGGGTGAAAGTCCGAAAGTTGATAAAATCGTGATTAAAGCAATTCCTGATGCAGAGACAAGAGTACTTGCTTTCGAAAAGGGCGAACTCGATTTAATTTATGGAGAGGGCACTATTAGTTTAGATGCTTTTAAACAATTAGAGGAGTCAGGAAAGTACGAGACAAGTATTTCTGAACCTGTTGCAACAAGACAATTGGTCATGAATACAACAAAAGAACAGCTTTCCGACATAAAGGTACGTCTAGCACTTCAATACGGTTTCAACAAGCAAGCAATGGTAGAAGGAGTGACTTCTGGACTGGAAGAGAAGGCAGACAATATTCTAGCTCCAAATCTGTTATATACCAATATTAAAACAACACCTATTAAGTATAATGTAGAAAAAGCAAAGAGTTATTTAGAAGAAGCGGGCTGGAAGCTGCCATCTGGAAAAAGCGTTCGAGAAAAAGATGGTAAAGCATTGGAGCTTGAATTGATGTATGACAAGTCGAACCAAATCCAAAAGGCAATGGCGGAAGCTCTTCAAGCTGAGTGGGCGATGATAGGAGTTAAGCTGAATATTAATGGTGTTGAGCTGGCTGTTCAAGTAAAACGTTTTGGTGAAAATGATTTTGACTTGAATTTCTATAGCAACTACGGGGCTCCATATGATCCGCATACCTTCCTTAACATTGTCTCAGTGGACGGATTTGGATTCTCAGATGCTTTGTCCAACTTACCAGTGAAGCAACAGCTTGATCAACAAATCAAAGAAGTATTTGCCTCCACGGATGAGAAAAAACGAAAAGAACTATACAGCTCTATCTTACAGACATTGCAGGACCAATCAGCAATCGTACCAATTTCTTATATTAAGAAAACAGCTGTGTATCAGAAGGGTGTAAATAGCTTTGAATTCCCGGCAAATCGTGATGACCATCCGTTCAGTGGAATTAACATTAATAACTAGGAAACGGCAGGAGGAGAAATAATGGGTAGCTATATTATTAAACGACTTTTTGCCATCATTCCTATTTTTCTCTTTGCCACACTGCTTACTTTTTTATTCATTCATCTGTCGCCGGTCGACCCTGCCGAAGCATATTTGGCAGCTGCCCATATTCAACCGACAGCGGAGATGTTAGAACAGAAAAGACAGGAGTTTGGTCTAGATCAGCCGCTGTTTGTGCAATATATCCAATCTCTTATTAAGATATGCCAACTTGATTTTGGCATATCTTATCTTTCTAACAAGCCAGTTTGGCAGGAGGTTGTATACCGGATGCCTGCAACAGCCCAACTTGCCTTTACTAGCATTTTACTAGCCGTACTCGTTAGTGTGCCTATCGGTTTTTTAGCTGCAGTGAAGAGAAATGGTGTCATCGATCAGTTCAGCCGAATTCTGGCTTTTTTGGGTGCTTCAATTCCGCAGTTCTGGCTCGGTTATCTATTAATCTACTTGTTTTCGGTGAAGCTTGATTTGTTTCCTGTAGAGGGAACCGGAACATGGCTGCACTTAATTCTTCCATCTGTAACGCTGGCGTTACCGCTAATTGCTATTTATACTCGTTTGTTGCGCATTAGTGTACTGGAGAATTTGCAGGATTTCTATGTCTTGTATGCGAGAACAAGAGGTATTCATGAGCGTGTCATTATGGTAAAGCATGTATTAAAAATTGCAATTTTACCGATGATTACGGGGATTGGGATGAATTTTGGAAAGCTGCTGACTGGGACGATTATTGTTGAGTCCGTTTTTTCATGGCCTGGGTTTGGCCGTTATTTTATTGAGGCGATTTTTAACCGAGATATACCAGTCATCCAATGCTATGTGTTTCTTGCGGCCTGTCTATTTATTTTGTGCAACCTGATTGTGGATATTGTACAAATGTATATGGATCCGCGCATCTCTTGGAAGGGGGGAACGGATCAATGATTGCGAGTATAAGGGGTGTTTTCAAACATCAAATAACCATTGTAGTTTGCTCATTCATTTTAATCGTTCTTTTTATACTTACGATTTTGGCTCCGTGGATTTCCCCGCACGATCCAATTCAAGTGAATTTAGCTTTAAAACTAAAGCCGCCTTCCATGGAATATCCACTGGGTACTGATTATTTGGGGAGATGTAATTTGTCTCGTCTTTTACATGGTGCTCGTATTTCCCTAGGGGTTGCGTTTTTAATTTTCATTTCTTCATTGGGGATTGGTTTACTTGTCGGAACGTTTGCCGGCTATAAGGGAGGCCGGATTGATCTTGTATTGATGAGATTTTGTGAGGGAGTGATGGCATTCCCGAGTCTTGTGCTTATTCTTGGGCTTGTAGGAATATTCGGCCCTGGGATGAAACAGGTGATTTTGGCAATGGTACTTGTGCAGTGGGTATATTACGCGAGGATGTTCCGAGGCTTAGTGCTCAGTTTGAAGGAGCAGAATTTCATTGCGGCCGCGAGAATAAACGGATCTTCACAATGGAAAATTATTAGACGGCATATTATCCCAAATGTACTTCCTCCGATTGTCGTAATGGGGACACTTGAAATAGGCTGGGCTATTATGGATATTTCCGCCCTGTCGTTTCTAGGACTCGGTATTCAGCCGCCCACACCAGAGTGGGGTGCTATGATTCACGAAGGAAAATCATATATACGAAGTAATCCAGAGTTAATGATATATCCAGGTGTAATGATTATGCTCGTTGTTGTCACTTTTAATGTATTGGGAGAAGCTTTATCAGATCGGTTTGGAGTAAAACGACGTTTTTAAAAAGGAATGAGACAATTGATAGAAAAACAGCATAATATTTTGGAGGTAAGCAGCCTTCATGTAAAAGCAAACACCCCCAGTGGAACAATTCCTTTGGTGCAGGATATCCATTTTGAACTAAAGCCCGGACATGTGCTCGGGCTTGTTGGAGAAAGCGGCAGCGGAAAAACCATTACTTCTTTATCACTCCTGCAATTGCTAGACCGTAAAACAACGAGTATAGAAGGCAGTATACGATTGCACGGCAGAGAATTAAATGGGCTGAGCGCGAAGGAGATGCGACGTATTCGAGGAAAAGAGATTGCTCTTATTATGCAAAATCCAATGAACGCTTTTACCCCTGTATATACGATTGGCAACCAATTCATTGAAACGATTCGGACTCATACGAATTTAACAAAGAAAGAAGCATTTGAGCTGGCTGTTGACTCTTTGCACAACGTAAATTTGCCAAATCCTTCAGACATCATGCGAAGACACCCATTTCAGCTAAGCGGAGGAATGCTGCAGCGGGTAATGATTGCTATTTCTTTGTGCTTGCGGCCATCTGTAATTATTGCTGATGAGCCAACAACAGCGCTAGATGTGACAAACCAATTGCAGGTGCTGCGGCAGCTGGATTGGCTTCGTTCAGAATATGGTACATCAATCCTACTAATTTCTCACGATTTAGGAGTTATTTCAGAGCTGGCTGATGATGTCATTGTGATGCAGCACGGAAGAATTGTAGAAAAAGCGGACGTTTATCAGCTATTTGATCATCCGCAGCATGAGTATACGAAAAAGCTGCTTCACGCTCGACCATCGCTGCAATTTAATAAAGAAAACTTGCCGATTGGCGAGCCCTTCCCTTGGGCGAAGACAGAGGCGTAGTTGCACTTACACTGTGTTCCTAAAATTTCCGGCTACGTCGAATTCACTTCTAGCTGGAAATTTATACTTTCCTATCAGTGCAAAAAAGTGCAGGATGCTCTAACATTGTTAGACTAGCATTAATATCTTAAGAAAATAGGTGGTGAGTCCATGAGTTTGCTGCAGGTTAAGGATGTAACACATACGTACGGTTCCTATAATTTGTTTAGAAGAACAGACCAACGAAAAAAGGTGCTTTCCAACGTTTCTATTTCCATAGGGCAAGGAATGTGTCTAGGTGTTCTCGGAACGAGCGGAGCTGGGAAGAGTACGCTTGGAAAAGTAATCCTTGGATTGGAGAAACCGCAGAAAGGGCAGGTTCTGTTTCAAGGACATGATTTTTATAACACAGACCGCACCACCCGTAAACGGCTTCGTCGCGATCTTCAAGTAGTGTTTCAAGATTGCTACTCTTCAGTAAATCCACGAATGACTGCGGAGCAAATTATCAGTGAACCGTTACAAAACTACGAAAGAATATCTCCGGATGAACAGAAGCGGACTGTTGGAGAGTTACTAGAAAGAGTTGGACTGAATCATGAGGATATGAGAAAGTACCCTCATCAGTTTAGCGGGGGACAGCTGCAAAGAATTAATATTGCGAGGGCAATTTCCTTAAAACCGAAGCTAATTGTATTAGATGAGGCGGTAAGTAGTTTAGATATGGTTAACCAAACAAATATTTTAAACTTGTTGAGTGAGCTAAAGTCAGCTTTTGGTCTCTCATACCTTTTTATTACACATGATATAAAAGCTGCCTATTCTATCTCCGATGCTTTGGCTGTGATGGAGAAAGGTGAGGTAGTTGAGCAGTGTGAAGATAAAGACAAGCTTTTCACATCGCGTCATCCTGCTGTGCAAACTTTGCTCTCATCCATTCTTTCCGAGCATCCCCGTTACCGTTCTCTTTCTGGAGGGAGACATTATGCCCATCCTCTGGCATGAGAAATGATACAAGTGTCTATGAATCTCATGAGAACAGGCACAAACAGCATCAAAACCTTGCCTATTGCAATAAACTACATCGCCTCAATACAAGAAATACGCTATTCTTTTCATGCAATTGTTGGAAAGAATAGCGTATTTTTATACTTTAAGAAAATATAAATTTCTAGCTGGAAGCCAATTCGACGTAGCGAGAAATTTTAGGAACAAAGTATAAGTGCAACTACGCCTCTGTCTTCGCCCAAGAGCAGGGCTCGCCAGTCGACGAGTTTTCTTTATGGATAAAAATGATAATTATCTCAAAGCAAAAATGGAGAAAAAGTATTTCAGTCCGCTATTCTTTTCATATAACTTTAAAAAAATCGAACGAGATTTCCTTTGCTAACCAATATATAGTGTAAACAGTAAGGAGGGATCAAGGGTAGAGCATCAAAATGAATATGACGAGCTCATTCAACTTACCTTATCAGGGAGACAAGTATGGGAATACTGACTTCGATAAGATGTCTTCTAAACAAGTAGCAGAGGTTAAAAGAGCTTTAATGGAAGTACAACCATATTTTGATAAGCTAAATGCGGGTATATCTAGTAAAAAAATCCTAACTTCTGAAGAATATGAACAGTATATTGAGGCCCTCATGACATATGAAAAGGTGCTGGCGCAAGGGGAAATAGATACAAGCAAGGGTCCCATTATTGAGGTGGAGAAACTTCCTAAGGAACTGCAAGGTGAATTTCAGCAAGCAAAGAATGTTATAGACTATGTGAGCAACAAGCAGCAAGCGATTAAAGAATAAGGATGTAGATTTCAGAAACTGGGATTACAAGAACAATCAAGATATGCAATAAAATGAATTTAACAGGTTTTCCGGAAAGAAGTCCCTTTGTGGGAAAAACGTGTTAACGTTTAAGTGTTGGGTAGTTAACTCAGTGGTTTTATATGAAAAGACAGCCCTGAAAAAATGCAGGGCTGCCTTCTGTTTTTCTTAATTATACAATAGCCTCTTTTTTATATAAACTATGCCTTTGCATTAAGATCCTTCATAATTTCTGCATGCTTCTCATCTGTTAGCTTGTACATAAATCCAATGATTAGTAAAGATATAGTCAATGCAACTGCTGGATATAGAGTAAGCAGTCCTTTAATGCCTAGCAAGGTTCCAGCTGATTGGGCCACGTTTGGCACATAGCCGATTAAAGATAAACCGAGACCGGAAAGAAAACCTGCCAATGATTGTGCCAATTTCCTTGAGAAGTTAAATAAAGAATATGTCGTCGCTTCTTTCCGATTTCCTGATACCCACTCACCATAGTCAATAATGTCCGAAACCAATGCCCATGTAATACCGTTTGGAATACTAATTCCAATGAAGGCTATCGCTGAAAGAATTGTAAATGAATAAATATTAGTCGGAATCAAGAAATTTACAAGATCAGCGACTATACAGATTGCAAACCCTAGCATCGCCGTATGTTTCTTTCCAAATTTTGAAACAAGCTTAGGCATAAGAATAACACCTAAAAATGAAGAACCGATAATAATAAAGCTCATATTCGCTACAAGTGTTACATTTCCTAAATTATATTGTGCAAAATAGATTAGCAGCGCTGATTTAATGTTATAAGCAGAAATAGAGAAAATCGTCATTAGCACAAGCGTTAGCAATGGTTTATTCTGAATAAACGTTTTAATGATGGATTTTACAGATAGTTTTTCCTTTGGAGCCTCTTTTACAATAACTCGTTCTTTTGTATTCCGATAACAGATATAGAATCCGAGAATACCAATAATAGACATAATAGCCATAGCAACTGGGTAGCCTACTTTTGGATTTTCAAATTGTACAATTATTGGCATCACGATAACGCTTGTAATCAGCAAAGCACCTAAAGAACCGATTTGTCTGAATGTTGCAAGTGAAGTACGATCGCTTGCATCTTGGGTAATTGCAGCACCCAATGAACCATAAGGAATGTTTGTGAATGAATAGGCTACTCCCCATAGCATATAAATCACATAAGCATATATTAGTTTTCCTGTTGTTGAAACATCTGGTGATATGAACAATAACACTGTAACGATCCCTAATATAAAACTGCCAAATAATAAATATGGTCGAAATTTGCCACGTTTACCAATGTTCTTACGATAATCAATCGATGAACCGACAATTGGATCCATAACAGCATTAAACAGCTTGCTTACTAAGAAAATCATACCGGCTGCTGCTGCCGGAATTCCAGCAACATCTGTCAAAAATTTAAGCAGGTAGAGTTGACCTAAATCAAATAGGAAGCCATTACCAAAGTCTCCAAATCCATAAGACACTTTCTCTTTTACACTTATCTTTTCGTGCTTAGGAGTCTGTTCCTGTTGGGAATTATCCGTAGCTAACATTGTGCTCATAATTACCTCCAGATATATTGGAATGATATTTTTGAAATGTGCTGTACTAGTAACTAAAACGAATGAGGTGAGAATAAGCCAAGTAGACTCGCTTAAAAAAACAAAATGAGCTTATAACGTTACACCACTTTTAAAGATTGAAATCTCTCTAAAATCATTTTTCTCATTGTTAACAAATTCTCCGCTTGCGACTTTGATAATATAGTCAACAAACTCATTCATTACTTGATCGACTGATATCCCGTCTTCAAGCAATGTTCCAGCATTAAAGTCAATCCAATGTGGTTTTGTTTCGTAAATTTGTGTATTCGTTGAAACTTTCATAGTTGGAACAAATGTCCCGAACGGTGTTCCTCTGCCTGTTGTAAACAGCACCATTTGACAGCCTGCTGATGCAAGCGCCGTAGAAGCAATCAGGTCATTGCCAGGTGCGCTTAAAAGATTTAATCCTTTTGTTTTTAGAGTTTCTCCATATTTCAAAACGTCCACAACGGTGGAAGTACCGGCCTTCTGTGTACATCCAAGTGATTTGTCTTCTAAAGTTGTAATACCGCCAGCCTTGTTTCCTGGAGATGGATTTTCATAAACAGGCTGATTATGCTGAAGAAAATAATCCTTAAAGTCATTGATCAAATCTACTACCTTATGAAATACTTCTTCATTAGCTGCTCGTTCCATCAAAATGGTTTCGGCACCGAACATTTCCGGAACTTCGGTTAAGACAGTGGTTCCGCCTTGTGAAATTAAGTAATCGGAGAACCTGCCTAAAAGAGGGTTCGCAGTTATTCCAGAAAAGCCGTCAGAACCGCCACATTTCAGGCCAATCTTTAGTTCTGATAGGGGAACATCTTCTCTTTTATCATTTTTAGCGCTTTCATAAATGTCCATGACAAGTTTAAATCCTTCCTCAATTTCGTCTGTAACTGCCTGGGAAATGAGGAATTTGACTCGGTCTTCATTTACATCACCAAGCGCCTTTTTAAATTCAGGAAGTTCATTGTTTTCACATCCAAGCCCTAAAACGAGAATACCGCCAGCATTTGGATGGTTTACAGCATTGAGCAAAATTTGCTTTGTATTTTCATGGTCGTCACCGAGCTGGGAACAGCCGTAGTTATGTTTTAAAACGAGAACATTATCAAATGGACTTATGTCGCCTACATGTTTTTCAAAGCGTTTCATAATTTTTTCGGCAATTCCATTTACACAACCTACTGTTGGCACGATCCAAAGTTCATTTCGAATCCCGACATTTCCATTTTCCCTTACATATCCTTTAAAGGTCCGATTTTCATTTTTATTTTTATATAAAAGGTCCGTTTGTTTCGGTGTGTACCGATAATCCTGTGTTCCGGATAAATTCGTTCTCGCGTTATGGGTATGAACAAGTTCTCCAGGCGCAATTGCTGTGAGGGCATGGCCAATAGGATATCCGTATTTGATAACATGTTCTTTTTCTTTGATTTCTTTTAAAGCGATTTTATGGCCGCGATAAATATCCTGTTTTAATTGAATGGTCTTTCCGTCGATGCTTAGTTCTTCATCCTTCTTAAGGTCTCTTAAGGCAAGGATCGTGTTATCGTTTTCATTTATTTGCAAGTATTTTTTCATCCGAACGATTACCTCACTTAATTGATGTCCCGCATAATTCTTTAAGGGCTTCTTTTACTCCGACTTGCTTAATATTCAGGAGATTGGTTGTTACAGCGCTCACTAAGCCAGGAATTGAAGTAAGATCCATTCCCCATAGCTGTTTGTTAGCCAATCCTGTTTTAACTAGATCTTCCATATGGAATTCATGTTGGTCGACTTTCTCCCAAAGAGTTTGAAAGAATTGTAGGATTTCTGGATTATCCTGTAATGGGATATCCTGATCCCCTCGTTTTCCTCGATAAAAATACAGCAGGCAGCTTAAAGAAAAGACGAGCCGTTTCGGCAAAGTAGCTGTTTGTTTCACGTAATCTAGTAAAGTTGGTAAATTCCTCGCCGAAAACTTTGAAATGGAATTTAAGGAGATGCTTAATAAATAATGTTTGATATATGGATTCATAAATCGATGTAATACTTCGTTTGAAAAGGACGCAAGCTCTTCAGAAGGTCCATCTAAAGTTGGAACAATTTCATTGTCGATCAACTCTTTGATGAATACCCCTAGCTCCTGATGATTGACCGACTCTTCAACAGTGTCCAATCCATATAAGTATGAGACAGGTGTCATAGCCGTGTGAGCACCATTTAAAATACGGACCTTCCGTACTCGGTATGGTGTTAAATCATCAACGATTAATGTGTTCAAACCTGTACCCTCAACCGGCAGTTCATCTTTGATCCAATCCGGCCCCTCAATCACCCAAAGGTGATACTGTTCTCCGACTACCATTAACTCATCCTTGTAACCAAGCGCTGCTGTTTTCTCGTCTATTGAATCCACTGGGAAGCCTGGGACGATCCTGTCTACTAGGCTGGAACAAAACGTATTTGCAGCGTGGATCCAATTGATAAATTCATCACCTAGGTTCCAGTGGTTGGCGTATTGAAGCACGACCGCTTTTAGTTTTTCGCCATTATTTTCAATCAGCTCACAAGGAATTACGATGCAGCCACGGCTATCGTCTCCCGAAAAAGCTTGAAAGCGATAGTAAAGAAAAGCTGTCAGCTTTCCTGGAAAATTCTTTGGCGGTTGATCTTCCAACCGATCTTCAGGATCAAAAACAATCCCGGCCTCGGTCGTGTTTGAAATGATGAAACGCATATCCTGTTTTCCTGCCAGTTCTTTATACTGCTCATAGTTTGTAAAAAGGTTAATCCCTCGGCTGATCGACTCAATCACCATATGTTCATCAACGGGTTTCCCAGCCTTCATTCCTTGTAAAAATAGGGTGAACAAACCATCCTGTTGATTCAGTCTTTCAATTTTTTCCGAGCCCCTTGGCTGGACCACGACGACACTTCCATTAAAATCCGTTTTCTCATTTAACACTTGAACCTGCCAGTCAACAAACGCTCTTAAAAAATTCCCTTCTCCAAACTGAAGAATTTTCTCTGGATGTATAGCAGACTTCTTGTGATTGTGTTTATTTAACCTCTGCATATATAGGCATCTCCCTTCGTTATGCACACGTGAACATTTATTTCGATAATCGTCCCGAAACGGGACAATACTATTACTCGATCTTTGTAACAGAGTCACGAATAATTAACTCTGTATTGACAAAGATTTTTTCTGCTTTCCCTTGTTCTCCCATGATTAATGACAGAATTTTTTCCGCACCCAAAATACTGATTTGTTCTGTAGGGCGTTTTACTGTTGTTAGGCGCGGTGTTGTATATCGAGAAAAACCTATATCATCGAAACCAATAATTGAAATATCGTCTGGAACCTTTAGTCCTTTAGCAAAAACTGCGTTCATAGCACCAATGGCCATATCATCATTCGAACAGAAAACAGCTGTTGGAGGCTTTGGCAATGACAGCAGTTTGTTCATCGCGAGATAACCGCTTTCCATATCATAGTTTCCGTTAACAGAGTATTCGTGCTGAATGGCCATTCCGTGTTGGATTAACGCTTGAAGATACCCCTCTTTGCGCATTTGTGTAGACTTAAAGCCTTGTATTCCTTCAATAATGGCGATATCCCGATGCCCGTTTTTAATCACGTATTCTACTGCTTGACGCGATCCTTCTGTATCATCAGATAAAATATTGATAATATGATTTTCTTCGATATAACGGTTAAGTACCACAAGGGGAATTCCCTTTTGCATTGTGTGGTAGATAAACGAATTATCTTGCACACTTTGACTCATTAAAATAATGCCGTCAAAGCGTAGGGGATTAATTGTTGAAAAATCCTGATAATCATCTATGCCGCGGACAAACAAATTATAATCCTGGCTGATGACATGATTGACACCTTTGAGTGCATCGACAAAAAAGCTTGGAGATGTTCCGTTGCTTATGCTTGAAAAAAACAACCCAATTGTATGGGACTTCTGCGTCACAAGGCTTTTCGCATTATAATTTGGTGTATAGTTTAGCTGGGAGGCAATTTCAAGGATTTTCTGCTTGGTTGGCCCTTTTATAAGCGGGCTGTTATTGAGGGCCCTTGAAACCGTTGTATGAGACACATTGGCCAACCTAGCAATGTCTTTAATAGTAACCATTCTATTTCCTTCCTTTTTGCATCACATTCATTTAGAAAAAGTGGCATATATTATCCTCTATTTTACTACCTCACCAGCATTAATCAACCTTTATCATCTTTCGTTATGATCTTATAGAAATAGGGACATCTTCTGTAACTCCTTGAAATTGAAAATATTCTTTCGCGTTGTTATAAGCGATTCCTTGGACAATTCCTCCTAATAATTCCATATCCTTTGGAACCTCACCGTTCTCTACCCATTCTCCAATCAGATTGCAGACAATTCTTCTAAAATATTCATGTCTCGTATAAGATAGAAAGCTTCTGGAGTCTGTCAGCATTCCAATAAACCGGCTAAAAAGACCTACATTGGAGAGTGCTTTCATTTGCTCTAGCATGCCTTCCTTCGTATCATTAAACCACCATGCAGTACCGAATTGGATCTTTCCTGGTGTCTTTCCATCTTGAAAGCTATTGATAATACTTGCAATGACATAATTATCGGTAGGGTTTAAAGAATAGATAATCGTTTTTGGAAGCTTGCCAGCTTGTTCTAAAGAATCCAGGATTGAAACAAGCGGTTTTGCAATTTGATCATCATTAATTGAATCATAACCGGTATCAGGTCCCAAACTCTTAAACATGTTTGTATTATTGTTGCGATGGGCATTAATATGGAACTGCATCGCCCAACCAAGGTCTGCATATAGTTTGCCCAAGTGAATTAGTGTAAAAGTTTTAAATTTCTTTTCTGCTTCTAAGGAAAGTTTGCTGCCAGTTAATCTTTCCGCAAAGATTTCCTTTACTTCATCAAAAGTAGCTTCCTCATAAACCATTGAATCTAATGCATGATCAGATACGACACCGCCAACTGAGTGGAAGAACTGAACCCGTGCTTCAAGTGCAGTAAGGTAGTCCTTATAGTTTTCGATCTTGATTTGCGAAGCTTGCTCAAGCTTTCCAACCCATTCTAGAAATCCATCCCGGTTGATTTCCAACCCATTATCTGGTCTAAAACCAGGAACGACACTGACAGGATAATCTTGCTCTTCTTTTAGTAATTGATGATATTCTAAGCTATCTGCAGGGTCATCAGTTGTGCAAACCACTTTAACATTTGACTTTACGATGAGGTCACGGGCACCAAATCCTTCTCCAGTTATAAGAGCATTCGCTTTCTCCCAAATCTCTGGGGCACTTTGTTTGTTTAATATTTCATAAATGCCAAAGAATCGCTGCAATTCTAAATGGGTCCAGTTATATAAAGGATTTCCTATTGTCATTGGAACCGTCTTTGCCCAAGCAAGAAATTTTTCATAATCACTTGCATTTCCGGTAATATATTCTTCTGAGATTCCATTGGCTCTCATCGCTCTCCATTTATAATGATCACCGTAAAGCCAAGCTTCTGTAATATTTTTGAATTTTTTGTTTTCATAAATTTCTTTAGGACTCAAATGACAATGATAGTCAATAATCGGCATTTCTTTCGCATAATCATGGAACAGAGAGATAGCGGTTTCATTTTTAAGTAAAAAATTTTCATTCATAAATTTCCCCATTGTTTCACCATCCTACAACTTTTATGTTAACGTTAACATTTTTAGTTAAAAAAATAATGAGCTAAACAGAAGTTACCTCCAAATGTTAACGTTAACATTTCTCTATCATTCTACTTTTTATTTCTTTTTAATGCAATAGGAATTTGTATTTTTTTCTAACAAAATCCATTTTTTTAAAAGAACAAGTGTATACACTTAACTAAAAATGTGGTCGTTCGTTCTAAGGAAAACTCGTCGAATGGTCTTCCAGCTAGAAATTTATATTTTTAGTACAAAAAAATCTATCGACGATAAAAAAACGATGTAATTTTGTAAAGAAGGTAAGAGGACAACCGCTTTTTTAAATTGGTGATTATTACAATATTTGGGAGATAAGCAGTATTCACCATTTGGTCAATTTCTTTTGAACTATTTGTGAATGTATTCACAAATGGGATGCTTTTTACGAACTTTCAAATATACTAAGAGTGTAATCATTATTTAATCTACTTGAAAGGGAGCGATCTTGTATGTTTGGAAAATTTGTTAGGGAAAATCGAATTGCAGCAGCTCTTTTAACAATTCTTCGTTTATATCTGGGATATTCTTGGTTTACAGCAGGACTAGGAAAATTACAAAGCGGTCAATTTGATGCAGCTGGCTTCTTAGCTGGAGCTGTGGCAAAACCTGTTGCTGGTCCAGATGGCGTTGTCTATGGATGGTATGTATCTTTCTTAAAGAACTTCGCAATGCCGAATGCAGACCTATTTAACATCGTAATTCCATTAGGTGAAACTCTTGTAGGTCTTGGATTGTTACTTGGATGCTTAACAACAGCGGCAGCGTTCTTTGGTCTTGTAATGAATTTTAGCTTCTTGCTTGCCGGAACTGTTTCTCATAATCCGACTGACATTCTATTGGGCGGGATTATTTTAGCAGCTGGGATGAATGCTGGTGTATTTGGTTTAGACCGATGGGTAATTCCATTTATTCGCAAAACTGTTTTTAAACAAAATACTAACATTAAAAAGCACGAAAACGTAAAAGTAAAACCTGCGATATAGATTTTTCAATACAGTATAAGAGCATGTGGAGTATATCCACATGCTCTTATACTGTATTGCTAGATATTACAGCATTAGTTCAGCAAATCCCGCTTCCGCAGTAAATACAGCCAGCAGATTATGGAGGGCTTCTGTATGGATATGCGGTTCGTCAAAAACCATTGGCTTGCTGTTTGCTTCGAATATATAATAGTGACCCGATTCATCCACGCCAATATCTAATGAAAATTCTCGAACGCGCCCGAAGCGGCTGCATAGACTTTGTCCGCATTGCTCAGCAAGCATCTCGACAATATCATGGCGGACAGGGCGATGCAGCTTTTCTTTTGCTATAATCTCTCCGCCGTGCGGGACATGCGTGACAATATGTCCTTTTTTTGCAAGGCGCACACCAATGCCGCTAATGCCAAATGTTCCGCTTAGAGCATGTGCAGCGATACGCAAATCGTATTTTCTTCCGTTTTGCATGGCTGATACAATAGCACGTTGTCCGATATACGGCTTTTGTTGTTTTGAGAGGAAGTCCCAGATGTGTGAAACAGACTGTGTACGCTCGTCTTGCAAGTCTTTTTGAAGCACTAGATTATCATCAATCAGTCGCAAGAAGAAAATATGCTTTCCTTTTGCGGCTTCAGATTGCTTTACATATATTTCTTTATGGCTGTGCAGCATGTTCCATAAGTCTTCTTCCGTTTGCAGCAGCTTTGTTTCGAGCAGGTACGGCCGCAATGCTTCATTTGCAGAAAATGCTTGGTAGCTCTCCCACTTGGGGAAGAAGCACGGATTAAACAGCGGGATATCAAGGTTTGTGAGCTGTTCAATGGCCCGTTTCGTTTCTAGTCGTTGTTCGTGCTTTCGATATGGCACGCGATTGTATACAACATCAGGATAGGGAAAACGGCACTTATACCATCGTTTCTCCGAGAGCCATACATAGCCTTCAATATGTTCTTCATGTAGTCCATATGGCGAAAAAACGAAGCTAATACCGCCTTGCCTTTGAAGGGCTGTTTGGATGGCGGCAAACCGTGTGAAATCACCGCAAAGCTTTCCTTTTGGTGTACCGCTTGTCAAAATGCCAACGAGCGGCCCAAGCCGCTCGTCTTGCTGTTGAATGGAAAAGGAGAAGGAATGCTCTGTTCCAGCTTTAAGCTGGGATTTGCCAAACATTCGCCCCTTTTCATAATGATGCCAGCACTCTGTTTTCGAGTCATAGAAAATTTGGTTCATTGAAATAGCTCCTCAGGGGAGAATAATGATTTTTCAGTTAAATGCAGTGCGTACTCTAAAAAGAGCTCCTTTGTTAACCGGTCGCTTTCCTTTAGCTTCGGATGATGAAAAATGGAGCGGCCCGGCTTGGAGTTTGCCTCAAACAGCCACACTTTGCCCGTTTTATCTAAGCCGAGATCAAAGCCAATCTCTCCGATGCAGCCGTCTAGATGCGTGTCAATGCTTTCGCTGAGCAGAAGGGCAGCTGTCGTTAACTTTTGCAGCACGCTTTCTCTTTCAACAGGGTCAGGAAAGATTTCATCCAAGGTTTTTACGTCACCGCCATTATTCATGTGTGTGGTCATACTGCCCTGGCCGGCGATTTTGGCAGCAATTGCGCTCATTCGCCAGTTGCCGTGTCTATCCTTATTTGTATGAATTCGAAAATCGACAGGCTGCCCATTTATGCGCAGCAGCGAAATGCCTTGTTGTACGATAAACGTTTCTAAATTATACCGGCTTAAGAGGTGATTGATAAGGTATTCAAGAGAATGATATTTACGAAGTTTATTTCCATCGGCATCACGATAGCGACAGTAATATTCATTTTCCTCAAAAGCATACCGAACTTGATAAATGCCGCTTCCTAAGCTTCCGTTAATCGGCTTAATGTACACATGCCCATACTTAGATAAAAGAAATTCAATTTGCTCAAAGCTTGTAAAACGATGTGTTTCTGGTAAGTAGGAAACTGCCGCTTCATCTTTCTGTAAGCAGCGGTAAATATCCCATTTATTAAAAAATCCAGGATTGAACCAAGGAATTAAGTATTCATGTTGGAGCCGTTCTTTTACCCGGGCAATGGCTCGGTGGTTTTCCGTTTGTCGGTTTGGAAGCCGGTCGTATACGACATGCGGAAATGGAACCTCATGCTGTACCCAGCGTTGTTCGTTATAAAAATAAGCAGTAATGGTTCCTTCCTTCCAGTTAATTTGATGTGATCCAAATGCAAATAAGTATGCTTTCGTATACTCTTTGGCTGTGAGCAGGTTGGCAAAAAACAGTGAGCGTTCCCCAATTGGCCGCAAAGGAGATTCTGTAAAGCCGGCTGTGAAAATTCCGATTAGAGGACCTATTACAATGGTTTCTTCGTAGACAAATACATGAATTGGTGTGAGAAATGGCAGCTTTAAATCTGTTATAATCTCTTGTCCGATGGAAATGGTATTGTCTGATAAAGAATCTGTCCGTACGTCACATTCAATAATTTTTGTGCCAAATGAAATATATTTCAGAGATTGAATGTTATTGAACGTGTAGGGGAGGTATACAGTATTTGGCTCACGACTGCTTTTCTGCAGCATGTAAGAACGCAGCTTCATTGTGAATCCGCTCCTTTTTGCGCCTCGAGTGTTAAGTATTTGCAATAGGCAAGCGGTGCGTGATACAGATGATCAGCGCTTTCTGGCTTGCAATCCAGCATTACTCGTCGCCCGGGTTTTGAGTTAACATCGAGAAGCCAAACAGCCTGATTTTGGTCGACAGAAATATCAAGGCCGATTTCAAACAGCGGTGACAGTGCCTGTTCTAAAGCTATAGGTACAGCTTTGAGGAGAGTGGTAATATTGTCCTCCAGCAGCAGCCGCTCTCGCTTCGGATACGATTGTTTCCACTCCTCATATGTGATGCTCCGGCTTCCTGCATGCAAATTGGAAACAACAGCCCGTTCATTGCCGCAGCGCACCCCGCGTCCAACCTCCTCCCAAATTCCCTTTTCGTTTTTTTGCAGCAAAACACGGATATCAAACGGACGTCCGTACGCATCTTGCACGGATAAAAATGGCTGCAGCATGTAAGTCTGCGATTGCAGGATAGGAGCGAGCCAAGCTGAAAAATCTTCTTTGGAAATAAAGCTTTCTGTTATTGTCTGCTTAGCCTGTTGTAAGGTCGCTTGAATAGAACGGCGTCCATAGGATAGGAAGCAAAATCCATTTCCTTGAGAGCCATTCGCCGGCTTTAAAGCAGCTTGCTTATGCTTCCATATATATTTCCAAACGTTTTCTACTGTCGCTTCTACGGTATAGGGAACATAAGGAGCCGTAGCTGGATGACTCGAGAGAATGGAGTAGGTTTGCAGCTTATCAGGCAGACCATAACCTAAAAATTGGGTTTGCGGTCGCTTTTTCAACCATTCTACGATGGGCTTTCCTTGCCTTGAGCTTTCGGTGCGATTATAAAAGCAGCGATCATAGATAAAAGGAGGAATGGGGAAGGTATGTTGAATCCACCGCTCCTGCACGGGATCAAATAATAAACCACGAACTTGCTCTGTGGCGGGGATGATTTGAAAAGGCGTAAATCGAACGACCTGCATGCCATGCAGAACAGCTCGTTTTGCGATTTCAGTAAAATATTCTGTTTCTTGATCAGGTCGAAGAGATAATAAGCCGAGCATCATTATGATTCCTCCTTATATGGCTGTTGAGCAACCAAGCAGCAATATTGCAGGACGGACCGGACGGATGGACGAACAGGTGTTGGTATTGCGTTTGGAAGCATATTTTTGGAAGGCTTTGAATTGACTTCAATAAGCCAAGGATTTCCGTCTTTGTCCAATCCTAAATCAATCCCGAGCTCTCCGTATAGCCCGTCATAGCTTTGTCCAAGGCACCGGGCAGTTTCTAGTGCCAACTCGGATAGCAGCTTTTTTAAATGTCGAATTTGTTTCTGGGAGAAGGCAGACTGCAGCACCTCATCAAATTTGTAAATTTCTCCACCCATTGCGATATTAGAGACAAATTCATTCGGAGAAGAAACGCGTGCAACAGCAGAGGTGAGTTTCCATCGGTTTTGTTCCGTTTTGTGGCAAAGAATACGAAAATCAACAGGACGCTCTTCATGTGTATACAATGTTACACCTTGCTGAACGATGTAAGGACGATGCCCGATATGAGGCTTAAGCGCTGCAAATAAGCTATCGACCGATGTATACGAGGTATGAATGTCCCCTGAAAAGGTCGTATAGTTTAATGTATATTCATGTTCGGTACGAGTTACTTTAAAAATTTTTCGTCCTTGGCTTCCGTAAGCTGGTTTGATAAAAACGCAGTCATAAAGGGCAAGCGCTTTTTCTAATACTTGTTTGTTATGAAATAAGAAAGTACAGGGAATATATGGCTGTAAATAAGCGAACTGCTCGAGTGCCTCATATACCTCCCATTTGTTTAAAAAGCGGTCGTTAAAGTGGGAAATATGATAGGTTTTCAAGGTTTGGAGCCAGTTGGAGAATACAGTGCTTTGCTCTGTTTTTCGAGAGTGAATGCGGTTATGAACAACATTTGGAAAGGGCATCCGTTCCTTTTTCCAGCGTCCATCTTCATAGCGGTATCCCCACACTTCCTCATCCTTCCAAAGAGACAAAGAGGTAATATAACAAAAGCAAGCGCTTTGTTCACTTAAAAGGGCAAACTCTTCGCAAAAGGAGGACAGGGAACCAAAGGAAACAGGATAGCTTTGCTCCTTGATTTCTGTAATAATTGCAATAATAGGTCCGAGATGCAGCGCCTTTTGAGATGGCAGATAGCTGCAGTGGAGCTCATATTCCCCAGGAATCTTCAGTAGCGCAAGAAGCTCTTTGCTGCAGACAATAGCATTTTCTTTTTCATCTATTGAAGTAATATTCACAGTTACACTTGTTAGACCAAAAAAAAGTGTAATTGTATCATTCTGTTCAATCATCCATAGCTTGGCGAGTCGTTTCGATAGGGCAATTGTCTGACTATTGTCAATCAAGCTACCTTCGGTTATTCTTACTGTTGTTGTAGAAAACATAGAAGTCCCTCATTTGCTTGCATTTTGTCCAAGCTCTATAATGAACTATAGATAATAATGTATTTTATGAATAAATGATACAACAGGTGAAATTGGAAGGTTGGGTTATTGAGCGAAAGCTAAACAATGAGGCATTTCGGCAGGATTTAATGGAATGGACTGCGGGAGAGGGCTCGATGGTTTGATCGCCAATTTGTCAGATATCATGAAAAAGCTTCATTTAGCTGAAATTGTACAAAATGAGGTTTTCAGCTTTCCAACAGAGAGGCTAGAGGAAATGGTACTATCTATCATTAAAAGTGAGCTAAGGGCCATTACATACCTAGGTGCGCTGCTTGGAGGATTGATTGGTTTGGTGCAAGGACTTCTTTATCTCTTTGTGTCATAATGAAAAAGATTTCCACATAGGATACATAGTCTGGTATAGTTAAAGGCGGGCCGGAAGTGGCTGAAGGAGGAAAAAAGCATGGCAACTAATATGTATGATGCAGCTTATGGGCTGCAAAAAGCAATTACGGAGAACCCGGATTTTCAAGCTTTAAAGGCAAGCTACGCAACTGTACAAGCAGACCCGCAAGCAAAGGTGTTATTTGAGCAATTCCGCAACGTACAGCTTGAATTGCAGCAAAAAATGATGCAGGGTCAACAGATTACGGAAGAGGATAATATGAAGGCGCAGCAAATTGTCATGCAGGTGCAGCAAAATCAAAAGATTGCACAGCTTATGCAGGCGGAGCAACGTGTCAATGTTCTCATTGGAGACTTAAATAAAATTATCCTAAAACCACTTGAGGATTTATACGGTTCGTTAGCGTAAATGAACAAGGACAGCGCCTGCATATAAGAGAAAAGCAGGCGTTGTTTTTTGAATATACTTGTAAAAAATGTGAATTTCTAGCTGAAAGACCAGTCGGCGAGTTTTCTATTTCGAAACAAACGGATGACCTTGAAAATAAAACCGCCACGGATAATGAACCGCTTCTTCCGCATAATCAATCCCAATACGCGGACCAGCTATGATTTCATAGCGCTGCGATAGATGTATCTCGTCGGGTACGGCCTCCATAAACAACTCGTCACTTTGCATAGACAATCCCTTTTGCTTCATTGTAATGGCGAGCGCGCGGCATAACTTCCCTGGACCGCTCGTTAGATTTTTATATTGCCGCTTCGTAATATCGGTTTTTCCAAAGCGGGCTGCTGCCATGTCCTCTATTCCTTCATCGGGTTCGAGAGCACGGATGAGTACACCTTGTGGAGTGCCCTCTGGCGCTGTAATAATATTAAAGCAATGGTACATCCCGTAGATTAAATAGACGTATGCATGTCCAGGCGGACCGAACATAATCTCTGTCCGTTCGGTTCTGCGGCCTCCGTAGCTGTGGGCGGCTTTATCATCAGGACCCTTATATGCCTCTGTCTCTACAATTAAGCCACTTCTTCGTTTTCCATCTATCACATGGACAAGCCGATGTCCGAGAAGACGTTTTGCTACATCAAGTGTATCACCTTCATACCAGTTTACAGGCCATTTCATAATAGGTTCTCCTTTTCAGAAAGTAGAATGTTGCAGTTGCTTTTAGAGAATAAGGTTTTAGCTAACTTGCATGTTGGAAGAGCCCTCTGCTTGCACTTTAAGAAAGTATAAATTTCTAGCCGGAAGATAATTCGACGTAGCGAGAAATTTTAGGAATACAGTATAAGTGCAACTACGCCTCTGTCTTCGCCCAAGGGCAGGGCTCGCCAATCGGCGAGTTTTCTTCAGGAATGCAGCTAGAAAGTTTTGTTATCTGTTACAGTTTACCCACATAGGCTGGTTACTACTGCCGTTCGTTCTAATTGTCATCCATGCCTCATACGTTAATTGTAGAGTGCCACAGCTAAGAAAGGGAGGTTCTTCATCATGATTTATCGTTTATTAGCTATTAATATAGATGGAACACTGCTTCGCCCAAATGGAAGACTGCAAAAGGGAACAAAGGAAGCCATTGACTTTGTAAGGGAGAAAGGTGTATATGTTACGTTGTTTACAAACCGTAACTTTCAGTCTGCACAAAAGATTGCTAGAGCGTTAAAGCTAGATTCCATTCTCGTGACACACAGCGGTGCATTTATTGCCGATTCATTGGATGAACCACTTATCCAAAAGAGTATCTCCGAGGAAAAAACGTTCAATCTTGTACAGGTGCTAGAGCATTTTGATTGCAATATTCGCATTTGCCATGAACGATTTTCCCTTGGTAATCGCCGTAGCCTTGCTTCCAATTTAATTGCGAAAACGGTGCTCTCGAGTGCTGATCCTGTGTTTTATCCTGTCCAGTTTGTAGAATCCCTTGGTGACACACTTCGTGATCAGCCAGTAGCAGCACCGAAAATTGATGTGTTTTTCTCAAGCAGACAGGATAAAGAGCAAGCCCTTGCTACTTTAGCTGAGGCGTTTGAAGATATTCATGTCATTGAGTATGAAGGAGAGCAAATTGAAATTCTTCCGGCGAATGTTTCCAAGCTGCGAGGCTTACAACAGCTTGGCAGCCATTTTGGGATTGAACCGAGGGAAATGGTTGCCATAGGGGACAGTATGGATGATTTGGAAGTCATTGAAAACGTCGGTCTTGGCGTAGCGATGGGCAACGCTCCTGTGGCCTTAAAGAAGGCTGCGGACTGGGTCACTCGCTCTAATAACGAGCATGGCGTCACATATATGATTAAAGAGCACTTCCGTAAGCAATTTCCGCTAAACTTTCTTAAGGCTCATATTAAAATTAAAAAATGGTGAATGGTTCTCCTCAGACAAATGTCTGGGGAGTTTTTGTTGATTGAATCTGCTGTTCTTGAAATTTAAGTATAAATTTCAAGCTAGAAGTCATTCGACATAGTCGGAAATTTTAGGAATACAGTGTAAGTGCAACTACGCCTCTGTCTTCGCCCAAAGGCATCGGCGAGTTAAAACTGAGAAGGTTACGCATATTGACCTCTCCAAGTCGTTCAAGTAAACTAAAGGGAGTTTTATCTTATATGAATGGACAATAATGTTTTTAGCCCGTATATGTCCGGGGCATTCAACTATTCATCCAAGGATGGAAGTTTATTTTATGTGAAAAGGTGATAAACGTTGCGAATTGCAATTCAAAGCTTACAAGATGATAGATTTTTACGTCCGCTTCAGTTAATCAGCGGATTGTTTTATGAAGAGAGTGAAGTGTTTTTTGCGGAGGAAGGTGAAGGAGATCTTGTTGTCGCTATTTCAATTACAGGGGACGATATTGTTACAGCATCGGCAGCTTTAACGGAGGTGTCGACAGGGAACGTATACAGTGAAACGTTCTCCAAGGATGTGACCGCCTTTGAAAATGAGAAGGACCGCTTTAAGCAAGTGAAGCATGTCCTTTCCTATGTGTACCTATCCGTTCTGCAGCAGTTGACTGGAATTGAACAAAAATGGGGAATTTTAACCGGTGTTCGTCCAACAAAGCTGCTTCATAAAAAGCTTCAAAGCGGCATGATGAAGGAAGAAGCACATAAGGAGCTGCGTGAGGATTATTTGATTCATGATGAGAAAATCGACTTAATGCAGCGCATTGTTGACCGTCAGCTTGCCGCTGTGCCTGATCTGTATAAATTAAAGGATGAGGTAAGCATTTATATCGGGATTCCGTTTTGTCCGACGAAATGCGCCTATTGTACATTTCCGGCATATGCCATTAATGGAAGACAAGGTTCTGTTGATTCCTTCCTTGGCGGGTTGCATTATGAAATCCGTGAAATCGGGAAATTTTTAAAGGAAAAAGGTATCACTATTACGACTGTCTACTACGGCGGGGGAACGCCAACAAGTATCACAGCAGAAGAGATGGATATGCTGTATGAGGAAATGTATGAATCATTTCCAGGTGTAGCAAGCATTCGGGAAGTAACCGTTGAGGCTGGACGGCCGGATACAATTACTCCAGAAAAGCTTGAAGTGTTGAAAAAGTGGAATATCGACCGAATTAGTATTAACCCGCAGTCATACCATGAGGAAACATTAAAAGCAATCGGTCGCCATCATACAGTAGAGGAAACGATTGAGAAATATCATCTCGCGCGCTCTATGGGGATGAATAATATTAATATGGATTTAATTATCGGACTGCCGGGAGAAGGGCTGGATATTTTCAAGCATACACTGGAGGAAACAGAGAAGTTAATGCCGGAATCCTTGACGGTTCATACGCTTTCCTTTAAGCGCGCATCAGAAATGACGCAAAATAAACGAAGATACAAGGTTGCAGGGCGTGAGGAAATTACGGAAATGATGCATATGGCCGAAGATTGGACGCTACGTCATGGCTATGTTCCATATTATCTATACCGCCAGAAAAATATTCTTGGAAACCTTGAAAATGTTGGGTATGCAATTCCTGAGCAGGAGAGCATTTACAATATTGTGATTATGGAGGAAGTGCAGTCTATTATCGGACTGGGCTGCGGAGCGTCCAGTAAATTTGTGAATCCGCAAACAGGGGCGATTACGCATTTTGCCAACCCGAAAGATCCGAAATCGTATAATGATAGTTATGTAAAGTATACAGAGGATAAGCTGAGAATATTGGAAGGACTATTCGCGAAGCATAATTAAATAATAACTTGTCAAAAAGAATCTTGAGGTATATCTCAAGATTCTTTTTCCTTACAAAAGCAGGATTTCCTTTTAGACAACTCAAATTGTTTATAGAAAGGAAACTATAGAAGGAGAGATGCTTTAATGACTGTCTCGAGCCAAACAGATTCTGTGATTGTCAAGTATGAAGGACGCATGGCAACAGTGATGCTGAATCGACCGCAAGTAGTAAATGCCCTCGACGAGAGTATGTTGCGGGAATTGCTTTATAAGCTGAAGGCAGTAGCGACAAGTAAAGTTGATGTTGTGGTGTTATGCGGGAACGGGCGAGGCTTTTCTGCGGGCGGAGATATTAAGTCAATGCTCTCCGATAGAGATGAAAGTAAATTTTCACCTATTATGGATATGATATCGGAGCTTATCGTAACAGTGTATACAATGCCTAAGCTTGTTATGAGTGCCATTCATGGACCTACGGCAGGTCTTGGCTTGAGCCTTGCGCTAGCCGGTGATTATGTGATAGCGGATGCCTCCTCTATTATAGCGATGAATTTTATTGGTATCGCTCTTATTCCAGACGGAGGCGGTCATTTCTTCCTGCAGAATCGAGTGGGTGAAAGTCTTGCGAAGCAAATTATTTGGGAAGGTCAAAGGATGAATGCCCATGAAGCATTAGGGCTTGGCATTATTGATGAGGCTGTGGAGTCAGATTTTCAGCAAGCAGTGAAGCAAAAGGCGGAGGAATGGCTGCAGAAGCCGGTTCGTGCCATGATTGAAACAAAGAATATTCTTTGTGAGCGCAACAAACCTGCATTGCTTCAAGTTTTGCAGCTTGAAAAGGAAGGACAAAGCAAAATGCGTGCAACCAAGGATCATCAGGAGGGTATAGCAGCATTTCTGCAAAAGCGTCCGCCTGTATATGAGGGAGAGTGAGTAAAAGCTGTTCATCATTTAATAGGAATCTCATTTTTCTTAATTTTGTACAGCTACTCTTTTTCTCTGGTAGAATCTCTGTTATGTTTCTGTTGTGGGAGGCGGTCATTATGATACAAAGCTTTCAGCTTTCTTCATTTCCTGTGCTGAGAACGGGCAGACTGCTGCTGCGGGATATCTCGCCTGCAGATGAATATGCACTGTTTCGTTGTTTGTCCGACGAAGAGGTGATGCGCTTTTGGGGAATGCCGCCGCTGCAATCGTTAGAGCAGGCGGCTGCAATGTGTGAAAACTTTCGGCGGGGGTTTGCGGAAGGTCGTCATATTCGTTGGGGAATTGTTCGGAGGAAAGATGGCATGTTTTTAGGAACATGCGGCTTTCATTCCTGGGACCCACATAATCACAGCTGTGAGATTGGATACGAGATTGATAGAATGTATTGGGGAAATGGCTATGCAACGGAAGCTATTCGCGCGATCGTTTCCTTCGCGTTCTCTTACTTAGAGGTTTATCGAATTGGCGCACTTGTACATCCTGATAACAGGGCTTCTGAACGTGTGCTTCTGAATGCCGGTTTCCAAAAAGAAGGGATGTTAAGCGGCTATATGTACAGCGAGGAGGAGTTTCATAATCTGAATATGTTTCACTGTAGGAAAGTATAAAGTTCCAGCTGGAAGACAATTCGACGTAGTCGGAAATGTTAGGAATACAGTATAAGTAGGGCTACGCCTTTGTCTTCGCCCAAGGGCAGGGCTCGCCAGTCGGCGAGTTTTCTTTACAAGATAAGTATAACTTTTCGGGGGGATGTCTAGCTCCCAAGGCCCAAAATGGCAGACTCCGGGCTGAACCTCCGCAAAAGGCAAAAAGCGCCTTTCACTCCGGCCCACCCCTACGCTGCCATAAAAGACGGGCCTTGTCCGCTTTTCTTATTTATAAGACTATGCATGAAATAAAATGAGTTTGCCGCTTGAGGATGTGCAGCGGTACGTCTGGGTAACACCGTTTCGCTGCAGGATTTCTTCGCCTCGCTGTTTTGCTTCCGCTTCTGTTATCGCCTCAAAGGATTCCTCCAACAGCTTTGTACCGTCTTTGGCAAATGCAGTTAAGACATACACTCCCATTTTGTCATCTCCTTCCCTTTGGGATATTTAATTTATATTCCTAGCTTTTTGTAAAATAGCTCGTTTTCATAAGAAAAATTGTAGAGTAATAATCAGACTATCTATTTATGATGAACGTATCTGTTTTATTATTTGGCCCTCTCAAGACATCTAATCACGTCTAAGAAACATGATACAATGACTATAAGTATATGATAGAAGGAAGGATGGACATATTCTATGAAGCTTACGTTCATTCACGCGGCGGACTTGCATTTGGATAGCCCATTTAAAGGGATGGAAACAGCAATGCCGCCGTTTATCTTTGAAGCGATGAAGGAAAGCACATTTCAATCATTTCAGCGTATTGTAGATACAGCGATTCAGGAGCAAGTTGATTTCGTTGTCATTCCGGGCGATGTGTATGACAGGGAGGTAAGAAGCCTTCGCGCGCAGCTGTTTTTGCGGGAACAAATGCGTCGTCTGCATGATTATGACATTCAAGTTTATATAAGTCATGGGAACCATGATCATCTTGGCGGAAATGGAGCGGATATAGAACTTCCGAACAATGTTCATGTGTTTCAGCAGCCGTTTGTCACGAAGCAGCCGTTTTATAAGAAAGGACAACTGCTTGCATACGTGTACGGCTTTAGTTATGGGCAAAGGGCAGTAACGAAGCGGATGGCAGCTCAATATGAAAAAGGGGAAGAGGCTCCATTTCATATCGGTTTGCTGCATGGCAGCCTTGAAGGAAATCGTGAGCATAGCAGTTATGCACCATTTTTGTTATCGGAGCTTATGGAAAAGCAATTCGACTATTGGGCGCTCGGTCATATCCATAAACGGAGTGTGCTAAATGAGCAGCCGCCCATTATTTATCCGGGAAATATACAAGGAAGACATCGGAAGGAAACGGGGGAGAAGGGCTGTTATCTTGTAACACTGATGGGGGGGCGTGCTTCCTATACATTCGTCCCCACTGCCAGCATTATTTGGAAGGAAGCAGAGATTTTTATTGAGGGAATGCAAACGATAGATGAATTATTGAAGCGCTGTGAAGAAGTAATGAATGACTTGCGTCGTGAGACAGAAGGAGTATTACTCGTTTTGACGATAAGCGGAAGCGGGCCGCTCGCACTATATTTACAAGATGGGCAGCATGTCGATGAACTTATAGCAATTTTGGCTCAGGGAGAAGAACGGAGTGATTTTGTTTATCCAATCTCATGTTTGAACCGGACATATTCGGAAGAGGCACTGAAGGAGAGCCCGTTTCTGTTGGACTTGCTTCAAGAAGCCGACTCCTTTTCGGAGATGGATACAGTGCTGCGGCCGTTTTGGAGCACTTCGGCTACCAGGAAGGTGATAGAGCCATTCTCAGAGGAAGAAAAGCAAGACATATTAGAAGAAGCAAAGCGTTTGCTTATCGGAGAGATGATGAAGGGAGGGAGATCATGAAAATTGAAATGTTGCATATTTACGGCTATGGAAGGCTGGAAGATCGAGAATATACGCTAGCGCAATTATCTGTATTGTATGGAGAAAACGAGGCGGGTAAATCTACAATTCGTTCATTCATTAAGAGTGTGCTATTTGGCTTTCCAACGCGCGGTCAATATCGTTATGAGCCGCGAACAGGAGGGAGATATGGCGGCGCGCTTACACTGCAAACCAATCAGTACGGCCGAGTTAAGATAGAGCGCCTTCCCAAAACAGCTGCTGGAGAAGTAACTGTATACTTAGAGGATGGTACACGCGGCGGAGAGGAATTGCTGGAAGCAATCCTTCAAGGGATGAACAGCTCATTATTTGATTCTATCTTTTCTTTTGATGTGCATGGTTTGCAAAATATTCATACAATCAGCCGTGAAGAGCTTGGATCTTATTTATTTTCTGCAGGTGCAATTGGTACGGATGCGATTTTGCAGCTGGAGAAAAAGCTGGATAGCGGAATGGAAGCGCTATTCAAACCGAATGGCCGCAAGCCGTTGGTGAACGCTGCACTGCAGGAGGCAAGCAAACTGAAGGAAGAACTAGAGAGGTGGCAGCAAAAGCTAGATACATACAAGGACTGGGCTTCGAAAAAACGAAGCAGCGAGGAAAGATTAACAGAGTTGCAGCGTGAGCAGGAGCAGCTCCGCCTCGCTATCAGGGACTATGAAACAATGACAACATTGCAGCCTTTGCAGCTGGAGAAAAAGAAATATGAAAGTTTTTTATCTTCAGTTGCCGTTTCTTCATTTCCGGTTAATGGTATAAACCGTTATGAGCGGCTTACGGAGGAATGGAAGGCAATTCGTCTCCGGCTGCAAGCATTAAGGAAGAAAATAGAAGATGCGGAGCAAATGCTTGAATCATTTTCCGTTCATCAACACATATTGGAGCAGGAAGCAGTTTTGGAGGCATGCCGACTGGGTTATATGTCATATGAAACGGCAAAGCGGGACGTCCTTTCTTTACAGACAGAGCTTGCAAGACTTGAGGAGGAGAAGCAGGAGCTGCGAACGAGTATTGGCTTTTCAGGAAATGCTCTGCGTTTTCATGTCAGTCTTTCAGCCAAGGAAAGTGTTATAGAAGCGGCACAAGCGTTTAAACGGCTAACGGAACAAAAGCAGCAGCTTGATGAACGGTTTGCCGCCGCTAAGGAATTGTTGGAGCAGCAGGAGGAACAGGTAAGGTACGTGGCAGGCTCACTTCTTTCACCTGCTGAACGAATGCAATATGAAAAGCTGCTGGAGAATGAAGCCTTCACAGAAGCAGCAGCTTCAACTCATATGCTTCATCTGCTGAAGGAAAAAAAGGGAAAACAAGCAGAAGAAGAGCAAATGAGACGAAAAAAGCGGAATGTTTTATTTTATAGCCTGCTATCAGTAAATTCCATAGTGTTAGCTGTCAGTTTACTTCTAAATGCAAAGCTATTGTTATTTGCTTGTTTGTTTGTATTTGTCTGTATAGTTCTTTTCTTTACGATCGGCAGCAATAAGCAGCAGTCTCTTGTCGCGGAGCTGGAGAAGGAATTGGCTGCTTTGCAAGGAATGGGACGTTCTGAGGAAGCAATACAGGCAAAGCATAGGCTGCACACGGATGATGAAAGAAAGCAGCAGCTGGAGCGAGAACAATTTAAGCTGCAGCAGGCGGAGCGAGCGTACGAACGAATTGTTTCTCAATATGAGGAGTGGGAGAAAAATATGTATGTGCTGCAAAAGGAAGTACAAGCATGGAAGGAGAAAACAGGACTGCCATCTGCACTCCCTGCTGCACAGCTTATTCCTGCATTTGAGCGACTTGAAAAGCTGCAGCAAAGAGAGCGTGAAACAATAAAAAGAAAAGAACGCATAGGGCTGCTGGAGGAAGAAACGAAGATCTTTGAAGAAAAGCTGCGAGGACTGCGAGATATATTTGCCATGCGAGATGAAAATAGTGCTGCATTACTGCATGAGATGAGCGAGAGGCTGAAGGAAGAAAAGCAGAAAGTGCAGCAGCATCAGCAGCTCAAGGGACAGATGTTGCAGTGGGAGATCGAAATACAAGAACTGCAGCTTATAGATTCGAGGCTGGAGCAAGAGCGTGATACACTTTGGAGGTCTGCGGACGCACAGACTGAGGAACAGTTTTTGATGCGCGGACAGAAAGCTGAAGAGGCACATGAAGCACAAAAGCAGCTTTCATTTTTGGAAGCGCAAATAGAGGTGCTGCGTATACGACTTGTTAATCCCTCCGTAGCGGATATCGGAGAAGATTGCGCAGCATTGCTGCAAGAAGCAGTGAAAAAGCAACAGCGCTTGCATGAAGTGCAGCAACAGCTGCAGCATGAAGCGGCTACATGCACAGCAGAAATGGCTGCTCTTGAAAATGGAAGTGCTTATAGGGACATCGTCCATGAGTGGGAAGCAAAACGGTCGCAGCTTCGCGAACTTGTTAAGAAATGGTCTGCTTATGCCGTTGCAAAGGCCGCTTTACAAAATACAACAGAGCGGTATTACAAGGAGCGTTTACCTCTAATTCTAGAAAAAGCGGAACAGTATTTTACATATGTTACAAATGGACAATATACTCGGCTGCTTACGCCGTCTGCGGAGCAAGCATTGCAGGTAGAACGAGAGGATGGCCAGCGTTTTTTCTGTCATGAGCTTAGTCAAGCAACAACTGAACAGGTGTATTTATCACTTCGGCTTGCACTCGCCTGTGCATATGATATGCAGGAATCATATCCTCTTATTATAGACGATAGCTTTGTGCATTTTGATGCAGCACGTACGAAGCGAACGATTGAGCTGATTAAGGAGATTATCAGGGAGCGGCAGGTGATTGTATTTACATGTCACCCTCATCTGCTGTCTCATTTTTCAGAGGATGCGGTCATTGTATTGAAAAACGGCGCGGAGACAGCTTGATGGTTTTTGGGAGCTTCCATGAATTAGCTTTGTCTGCGGGAGCAAAGGCAGGGCTCGCCAGTCGGCGAGTTTTCTTTATACTTTAAGAAAGTATAAATTTCTAGCTGGAAGCCAATTCGACGTAGCGAGAAATTTTAGGAACAAAGTATAAGTGCAACTACGCCTCTGTCTTCGCCCAAGAGCA
Organism: Ectobacillus sp.; assembly: GCA_041640875.1. Lineage (GTDB taxonomy): Bacteria > Bacillota > Bacilli > Bacillales > Bacillaceae_G > Ectobacillus. The sequence continues at coordinate 34,790 of JBEPZN010000018.1, forward strand.
GGGCTCGCCAGTCGGCGAGTTTTCTTTATACTTTAAGAAAATATAAATTTCTAGCTGGAGGCCGATTCGACGTAGTTAGAAATTTTAGGAACAAAGTATAAGTGCAACTACGCCTCTGTCTTCGCCCAAAAGCAGGGCTCGCCAGTCGGCGAGTTTTCTTTATTTATGTGGAAGTTTTTTCCGTGGTATACTAGAGAGAACTAGTCATTTTGGAGGAAGACATATGAAAAAAAAGCTCATACAGCATGAGATTGGCGAGCAAGTTGATATGTATTTACTTATTAAGTCAGCGGCAAGAGGAATTGCAAGCAATGGAAAACCATTCTTAACCCTTATGCTGCAGGATCAAAGCGGTGAGATTGAAGCAAAACTTTGGGATGTTTCAAAGGAGGATGAAGGACATTACACGGCGGAAAAGGTTGTGAAGGTTGTTGGTGATACTCAAAATTATAAGGGGCGCATCCAGCTGAAGCTAAAGCAAATCCGGCTGGCACAGCCGCATGAAGCACCAGATATCTCTGATTTTGTAGAGAAGGCACCATTGCCAAAGGATGCAATGCAGGAGAAAGTTACACAATACATATTTGAAATGAGTAATCCGAATATCCAACGCGTTACGCGACATTTACTGAAAAAATATCAAAGTGCCTTTTTTGATTACCCGGCTGCAACAAAGAATCATCATGAATTTATTTCTGGACTTGCATATCATGTTGTCTCCATGCTGGATTTAGCGAAGGCTATTGTTTCCTTATATCCGTCCCTTGATAAGGATTTACTGTATGCTGGCGTTATTTTGCACGACTTAGGGAAGGTGATTGAGCTGTCTGGTCCGATTTCTACTTCTTATACGGTTGAAGGGAATTTGCTCGGTCATATTTCAATTATGGTGAGCGAAATCGCAAAGGCAGCGGAGGAGCTTAGCATTCAAGGAGAAGAGATTGTGATTTTGCAGCATCTTGTTCTCAGTCACCATGGCAAAGCAGAATGGGGAAGCCCGAAGCCGCCGCTTGTGCGTGAGGCAGAGATTCTTCATTACATTGATAATCTTGATGCGAAAATGAATATGATGGATCGTGCATTAAGCCGTGTCAAACCTGGGGAATATACAGACCGAATTTTTGCGCTTGATCAACGTGCTTTTTATAAACCGTCGTTTCATCAATAGTCATACTTTCCAATCTTCCTTCATACAGTGAGAGTAAAGCTTGTCTAAGAAGGAAGGGATTAGGATGGGAATGGAAGCATTGCCTTGGTGGGTATATGTTATAATTGTCGGTATTATTGTGAGCGGCTATATGGTATTGTACACTTCAAAGAAAGAACAGGATATGGATCAGGAATTCATCGAGCGGGAAGGTAATGTGTATATGCAGCGCATTCAGGAAGAGCGTGAGCGTCGTACACAGGAGCAAGATGATCAGTCTGTTTTACTATAATCCGGCAGGGGCATTCTTGCCGGATTCTTATGTAGGAAATGCAGATACGTGAGCATGCTGTTATATGAGAAATAGTCGTGCTCAGCGCAGCTGGATTGCCAGTAAATCAATAAGGAATGATGTGGTGCACATGTCTTCACACAGAATACAAGGGAAGAGCCGTGGTAAGCTATAAACATATAAAGAAAACTCGCCGATTGGCGAGCCCTGCTCTTGGGCGAAGACAGAGGCGTAGCCCTACTTATACTTTGTTCCTAAAATTTCTCACTACGTCGAATCGGCCTCTAGCTAGAAATTTATATTTTCTTAAAGTGTAAAGAAAACTCGCCGATTGGCGAGCCCTGTTCTTGGGCGAAGACAGAGGCGTAGCCCTACTTATACTTTATTCCTAAAATTTCTCGCTACGTCGAATTGTCTTTCAGCTAGAAATTTATACTTTAAGAAAGTATAAAAAAACTGGACAAGCCTTGGCTTGTCCAGTTTTTTTATAGTTGCGTTACTCGCTCTCTGTAGCAGTTTGTGTTTCAAAAGCTGGTTTTAAATCTTTATCCTTCACTTCTACGTCAGCTTTTTTCAATTCTTTATCAATAAATTCATTCATAAATGTAGTATCTGCCATTTTTTCTTCAATAATCTGAGTTTTTAAGTCATCTTTCACTTCATCAAACGGCTTTAGCTCTTTAATATCTGTTACTTTAATAATATGGTAGCCATAGCTTGATTTGACTGGTTGGCTAATTTCATCTTTTTTCAATTTATAAGCTGCTTCTTCAAATTCAGCTAGCATTTTACCAGGGCCGAAATAATCGAGGTCACCGCCATTTTCCTTTGAAGCTGTGTCTTCAGAATACTGTTTTGCAAGTTCCTCAAAGGATTTTCCAGCAGCCAACTCAGCTTCCACTTTTTTCGCAGTCTCCTCATCTTTCACAAGAATATGACTTGCGCGAATTTCCGGCTTGTGCTTTGCTTTTAGCTCTTTCTCTGTAATTGTATCTCCAATTGCTTTCTTTACTGCAAGGCTTGCGCGGATTTGCTCTTTTAGTGTGTCTTCAGTCATGCCGCTTTGTTCTAAAAGTGATTCGAATTGGTCGCCGTACTGTTCTTTTGTTGTTTTGAATTCAGCATCAACTTCTTTATCTTCCACTTTATAATTTTTTGTGAATACCTTTTGGATGACGAGATTTTTAATGACATTTTGTCCAGCTTGTTGTTTCATTGCATCATAAAATTCTTCCTTCGTCACGTCTCCCGCTTTTGTTGATACAATCGTTTCGGAAGAATTGCCGCATGCTGAAAGGACGAGTACACTTGTTGCAGCAAGCGCAATAATTGCTTTCTTCATCTTATAACACTCCTACTATGCATTTTTTACTTTCCAGTATGGTCAAATAACACAACAATTAATATATCACATTTTCTTGCTTTTTCCTATTCGGAAGGAAAAAAACGCCCAATTCTCTACAACAGCATGTTGCACTGGGGCATTCGCATAGGCAAATTTTGCTATCGTCCATACAATATAGGGAAGTTTGAAAAGGGGGTCAATAGAATGAGTGCTGGTTATTATAACGGTTTCGCGTTAATTGTTGTATTGTTTATTCTATTAATTATTGTAGGATGTGCCTACGTATATTAATCGACTTTCTTATCTAAAGCGAGATAACAGCCTACTCTTTTCGGTATTGAAATGCATAGTATATGTTACTCCATAACACAAAGGAGGTGTAGGGCATGAGCGGCGGATACGGCGGATACCACGGAGGTTTTGCGCTAATCGTTGTGTTGTTTATCTTGTTGATCATTGTAGGCGCAGCTTGGTTGTACTAACACTTTGTAAACAGAATAAACTATAAAAGTTCGGCCGCGAGCGGCCGAACTTTTTACACTTTAAGAAAGTATAAATTTCTAGCTAGAAGACAATGCGACGTAGTGAGAAATGTTGAGAATCCAGTATAAGTGCAATTCCGCTTCTGTCTTCGCCCAAGGCAGGGAACGCCAGTCGGCGGGTTTTCTTTATACTTTAAGAAAGTATAAATTTCTAGCTGGAAGCCAATTCGACGTAGTGAGAAATTTTAGAAACAAAGTATAAGTGCAACTACGCCTCTGTCTTCGCCCAAGAGCAGGGCTCGCCAGTCGGCGAGTTTTCTTTATTTATACATAACCTCTACATAACTGGAAATCAGTAAAATCGTTATGCAGACGTTAATGGTCCGAAACACACGTGTTTTATGAGAATCAGACAGTTGTTTTTGGTGGCAGAGTGTATAAGTCATAAAGTTTGTATAAAATAGAACAATAAGTGCAAAGGCAGCAAAAACAAAATTCACTAGGAGATTCCTCCTTTTGCGTAAAAAAAATCATCCGTATGCTGTGTATTATATCATAGGTTATCTAGGTTGTGTTATAAAGGTTTCCCTATAAACAATCGACAGAAAGTGAGGAAACAGAATGAACTGTAGCAAACAATTGGGACAAATAGAATATTATTTTATGCTTCTCCTAGAGGCAGCAAGTACGAATGGTTATCCTTTTTACACTGTAGGAAAGGATACATTTCCAGCTAGAAGTCATTCGACGTAGTCGGAAATTTTAGTAATACAGTGTAAGTGCAACTCCCCTTTGTTTTCGCCCAAGGGCAGTGCTCGCCAATCGGCGAGTTTTCTTTATAGACTGCTTATTCACAATAGAGTAGAAAAGCAGCAAGTTGAACCGTTTTTAGCATTTTGTGAATTGTTGAACAAAAAGTACAAACTGCAAAAAGCGGAAGGACTTCTACTTTATCATCCGCTTCTTACGGAATTTAAAAAAATGCTCCCAACAAGCCTGCCGCTTGAAGATACTATACAAGCAACGGTACAGCAGGGAATATTGTTGTACAAGAAAAAAGGACCTTTTAGCTTTCTAGCTTTACGACCTTTTCACCTTTTTCTGTAAAGTTTTCTTCGATATTCTCTAGAGATTTCTCAAAGATATCAATGAAATCTTGTCCGTAAACATTTCTTAGAATCGCCATTAATTCCATATTCTCAGGGAATTTTCCGTAAAAATCACGAAGCGGAAGCGCGCCTGTAAATATGGAGTTCTTCTCTGGTTCATACTCTTCCATAAGATTAAGCAACAATTCTTCGCCTTTGTCTGTAATTTCAATGTAGGTATTCCGTTTGTCGTCCTCTTTTTTAGAAAATAAAAGAAGACCGCGTTCTTCCAGCTTTTTTGAAAAGTTAAAAGCTGTTGATACGTGCATAACACCAAACTTTGCAATTTCAGAAATAGAAGCACCCTTTAAATGGTATGCAATCCACAAAATATGATGTTCGTTAATATTCAAATCGTACGGTTTAATCCATTGTTGCCAATCTTTTTCAACACATTTCCATAATGCTTTTGACAATTGAGCAATCCTTTGACTGAAGATCATAGCTTCTTTGACCGAATAATGCTTCTCCCCACTTTTCATCGACTCACCTACTCTCCTCGCAATCTGAATTAATTAGTACCTATTATGCCAGTAAAATAAAAATTAATAAAGTACTTTTGTTAGAATTGTGAAAATTTTTTGTCAAGATTAAGCATATATATGCTTAATCCCGACAAATTATACATTGCAACTATAGTTCTTAATTCTTGTTAGGTACGGATTGTTGTAAATAATCAATGGATTGCTGCAATTCTTCAATTTCTCGTTGGATACTTTCGCGATGAGGGTTTGTTTCATTTTTCCAGGAAGAAAATGCTTTTTGGACATCTCCTTTCAGCTCAATAAATACATCTTTTCCTTCAGAAGCTGTTCCCGCAATTTGCTCTGTAAGCAGCTTTGTATCATCTTTTAGATCTGTCAATGATCTTTTGAAATCCTCACTTTTTTCCTTTAGCTTCCGGCGCAGCTCTGTGCCGGAAGAGGGAGCTGTAAGCAAAGCTGCGATACCGGCAACAGCACTTCCGCAAAGTATTCCGGTAATAAATGCTTTTGTTTTCGTCATAGAAATCCTCCTTGTGCATTTTTGCTCTGTTCATGAATAGGACATAACAGGCATATCCATAGGAAGAGGAGGGATGAACGATGAACCTGTTTACGCTCGTGCTTTTCTTAATCAGTATACTTTGCATTATGCGAGCGGCTCTGCTGCTGCTCTCGCTGAGACAAAAACGTGCATACCCGCCTGCGCTTCTACTCAAGCAACGCGCTTTGTTCTATGGGTGTCTCGGTACTTTAATATTCCTATGTATGCTTCTGATTTGTCTGTTCGTCTAATTACATTATTCTACGCGACGGGCAATAGCGCCTGCCATTTCTTGTAAAACGTTTGCTGTATATTCATTTTGGAATGATACCAATGTACTCTTAAAGCCATCATCTTTGCCGTAGCGCGGAAGAAGGTGCAAATGAAAGTGAAACACAGTTTGGCCTGCTTGCTCGCCGCTATTATTCAACAAATTAAAGCCCGTTGCTCCGTATTCCGCTTGAATCGCTTTAGAAATACTGGGCACAACGGAAAATAAGTGAGCAGCGATGTCCGGAGTAAGCGCAAATACATCCTGTTTATGTACCTTTGGAATGACGAGTGTATGTCCTTTTGTTGACTGGCTGATATCCAAAAAGGCAAGCACATGCTCATCTTCATATACTTTAGCACAAGGAATGGTGCCTTCTATAATTTTGCAGAAAATACAATTATCTGGGTTATGAGTCATTTTTTTCATCCTTTCCATATTATTAGTCGTATTTTATCATATTTGCATACAAGAGAAAAACAGCGTAAGAAAGGCTTCTTAGCTAAAGATATATACTTTCCTAAAATTGTAAAGAAAACTCGCCGATTGGCGAGCCCTGCTCTTGGGCGAAGACAGAGGCGTAGTTGCACTTATACTTTATTCCTAAAATTTCTGGCTACGTCGAATGGTCTTCCTGCTAGAAATTTATACTTTCTTAAAGTGTAAAGAAAACTCACCGATTGGCGAAGCGTTAGGCGAAGACAGAGGTGTAGTTGTACTTATACTTTATTCCTAAAATTTTTTAGCTGCGTCGAATTGTTTTCTATAGAAGTTGAACTAAATATTTTCCCATAGCCTTATCACAGCATAAATTCATGCAGAATACGTTTCCTTATAAAGGCAATTTGAATGATGATTTAGCAACTGAATAAGAAGGTATGAGAATTAAATTCAACTTACTTATAGCTAGAAATTTAAAATTTTTTGAAATGTAAAAAAGCAGGAAGCTGAGTTCAGCTTCCTGCCGGTTGAGAAAGGTGTGTTGAAAAGTTTACTGGACTATTGTACCCACTGCAGACACCTCATTTATTTGGAATTATGCGTATATCCACTCTCTGCTCTGCTCGAGACACCTCATTTGCAGTTAAAGTTGATTTATATTTCCTCATTCATGCGTCTTATTTATTCAGACAGTCGTATCTTTAACAGACACCTCATTTATTTGGAAATTATACGTATATCTACTCTCTGCTCTGGTCGAGACACCTCATTTACAGTTAAAGTTGGCGCTATTTCCTCATACTGTGTCCTTTTTACTCCGAAGCTTTTGGGAGATAGCTTATTTCAACAAGAGTACATATGGTCTCTAATCGAATATCTGCTCTCCTACCGACACCCCGTTTCGTGGACTTGATTATCTGCGTATTTTATGGTCACTACGTCTTTGATCGACACCCCGTTTCGATGATGAAGAATCACCACTACAGCTACTCATCATTTCCTCGGCTATCGCTTTTCAACATCTCCCTTCCTCACTAATTATGATGTCCCGTTTTCGAAGGCTTATACAAAAGAATTTCAAAAAAGATTTCTTGATATAACTTTCGTTGTGCTATGTAGTTTCTACATTTTTTGGTAAGATGGTAATATAAACAAATGTATAAGAAAGGATTGGCATATGAGGGAACTATTACAAGTCCAAAGCCTAACAGGAGGCTACACGAAACGCCCTGTTCTTCAGAATGTTTCGTTTTCAGTGCGACCTGGGGAGCTTGTCGGCTTAATCGGTTTAAATGGGGCGGGGAAAAGTACAACCATTAAGCATATTATTGGGTTAATGGAGCCAAAGCAAGGAACAGTTACCATTAATGGCAAGCTATTTCGTGAGAATCCGGAAGCATATCGAGCCAGTTTTACCTTTATACCGGAAACACCTGTTTTATATGAAGAACTGACACTTGAGGAGCATTTAAAACTGACAGCAATGGCCTACGGTGTAGAACAGCATATATATGAAGAAAGAGCAGCACAATTACTAAAGGAATTTCGAATGGGGAACAGGCTTAAGTGGTTTCCTTCTCACTTTTCAAAGGGAATGAAGCAAAAGGTAATGATTATGTGCGCTTTTTTAGTCCAGCCATCCCTTTATATTGTAGATGAACCATTTGTCGGTTTAGATCCACTTGGTATTCAATCCTTGCTGCAGCTGATGGAGAATATGAAGCATAACGGCGCCGGAATTTTAATGAGCACACATATTTTGGCGACAGCAGAACGTTATTGCGATTCGTTTGTTATTTTGCACCACGGACAGGTGCGTGCAAGCGGTACGCTCCAGGAGCTGCGTCGGCAATTTTCTATGCCGAATGCAACGCTTGACGACATTTATATTGAGCTGACGAAGGAAGAAGAAAATGAATATAAATGAACTATGGAGGCAGCGGTTTCAGCTGTTTTGGAAGGAAGTCCGTACATACGGAAAATATATATTTAATGACCATCTAAAATTTGTGCTCATCTTTGCGATTGGTGCAGGAGCGTATTATTATCAGCAATGGCTTGCGACGCTAACACCATCGTTTCCGACAGCTGCTCTGCTTGCTGTGTTGTTTGCAGTCATTTTAACGCTAGGATCGGTACAAACGCTCTTAAAGCCGGCAGACCTTGTGTTTTTGCTCCCAGTTGAAACGAAGATGAAGCCTTATTTTGCAAAAGGCTTGCGTTTTAGCTATATCATTTCATTATATACGATAGCGATTGCCGGAGCTGCCGCTGCTCCTTTGTATTTTCAGCAAATGAAACCAGCAGCTTCATCTTATTTTCTCATTTTACTTTTATTTGCGCTTGCAAAGCTTTGGAATTTATTTACTTCTTGGGAAGCTTTATATATGAGGGATGATGTTGTCATCATATATGATCGCATCCTTCGCCTTGGGGTCAATTTTTTATTTGCGTATTTCTTACTTGCAAAGTTTTCCTTTCTTTACACTGGAAGTGTTGTTGGGATAATGGCCCTGTATTTGCTTTTGCTGCACAAAAAGGCAAAGGGGCAAAGCCTGCACTGGGAGCGTCTCATTGCAGAGGAAGGAAAAAAGCTTATGCTATTTTATCGAATCGCCAACTTGTTTACAGATGTTCCGGCATTAAAAGGGCGGGTTCATCGAAGAAGATGGCTTGACTGGATAACTGCACTGTTTCCTCGCGAACGGCATGATGCTTATTTCTATTTATACATAAGAACATTGCTGCGTTCGGGGGATTACTTTGGTCTTGTATTACGTCTTCTCATTATTGGCGGAATCGTTGTCTATATGCTGCCCTTTGTATACGGCCGATTTTTAGTGAGTGTATTCTCCCTGTATTTAATTGGCTATCAGTTGCTTAGTTTATGGAAGCATCATCGCTCAAAAATTTGGCTTAGTTTGTACCCTATCCCAGAGCTGCATAAGAAAAAGGCATTTCTGTCGCTTATTCTTATATTGCTCGGAGCAAGCAGCTTCATCTTGGCAGCAGTTGTTGGCACAGCTGCGGCAGAGTGGTCTGCTTTTCTGCTTACGCTTATGTTGAATATAGTGTTCAGCTACGGATTTACGTACGCATATTGTTCAAAAAAGCTAGAAGCTCTCACATAGAGTGAAGGGAAGAGATGAATGATACAGTATGAACAAATGATTGAACAGCAGCTCGATAATTGGAAAAAGGATATGATAAAACCATCATCTTTTATGGCGCGCATGTCCAAGCAGGTGCAAACAAAGGTACAGGAATTGATTCCTGAAAAAGCGCATGCTGTGCTGACAGAAACGATTAAAAAGATGCTGCAGGCAATTGTGGTGGGATCTGACTTTATTCAGCCCAAGCTAAAGGAAACAAGCTTAACACTGCAGGAGCGGGATGAACGTACTTCAAAAAAGATTGAAGACTATAAAAAAATTGCGGCAGTAGAGGGAGCGGGTACAGGAGCGGGAGGCATTTTACTGGGATTAGCCGACTTTCCACTGCTTGTAACAATCAAAATTAAGTTTTTGTTTGATGCTGCAACGCTGTATGGTTATGACACAAGCAAAGAGGAGGAGCGTCTCTTTATTCTGCACGTGTTTCAGCTGGCGTTTTCTAGCGATGATCATCGCCGTGAAATTTTTGAGACTATTGAGAACTGGGATGAGGTCCATAAGCAGGTGGATTGGAGAAAGCTGCAGCAGGAGTATCGTGATTATATTGATTTGGCAAAGATGCTGCAGCTTGTGCCCGTTATCGGAGCACCGGTTGGAGCGTATGCCAATTATCAGCTTATGAATCGTCTCGGAGAAATTACAATGAATTGCTATCGGATGCGATGGCTTAAGGAGAGGCAGGAGCGGCTATAAACGCTCCTGCCTTTTTGTATTTTAAGAAAGTATAAATTTCTAGCAGGAAGCCAATTCGACGTAGCGAGAAATTTTAGGAATAAAGTATAAGTGCAACTACGCTTCTGTAGCTTTATTGTCCCGCCTCTTAATGAATTAATAACAAATAAACCAAAAACAAGAAAATAATACATAAAGGACCAAATTTCTCAAATACTAAAAATAACCACTATTTGGAAGGGGTGTTACACTCCATTGAAACAAAAAAGATTATGGCTTCTCGGAACGGCGGTTGTTCTGCTCACAGCCATTTTGGGTTATATTCTCATCATCTCTCTTGGGGATTATGTTATAGATGAAAAAAAACTTGTGCTGAACTCTGCCTCCCGTATTGTAGATGAACAAGGAAATGAAATTTCAAAACTCTATACGGAAAACCGGGAACTTGTGTCCATTGCAAAAGTGCCGAGCCATGTGCAACAAGCATTTGTAGCGACTGAGGATGCTCGTTTTTATGAGCATCACGGTGTAGATTTCCCGTCTGTATTTCGCGCGCTCTATAAGGATATATTGGCACGGGGAAAAGTAGAGGGCGGGAGCACGATTACGCAGCAGCTGGCGAAAAATGTTTTTTTAACAAATGAAAAAACATTACTGAGAAAAACAAAAGAGCTAATCATAGCATTGAATCTAGAGCGTCGCTACACAAAGCAGCAGCTGTTAGAAATGTATTTAAATCAAATTTATTTTGGGCATGGTGTGTATGGGATTGAAGCGGCGGCAAAATTTTATTTCAGCAAAAATGTACAGGCACTCACAATTGAAGAAGGTGCTTTGCTTGCCGCTCTTCCAAAAGGTCCGAATGCTTATTCTCCTGTGCTGCATCCGGAAAGAAGTAAGGAGCGCCGCGATACTGTTTTGTCCCTTATGCATGAGGAAGGCTATATATCAGCTGAAGATGCTGTGCGCTACCAAGGGAAAACTTTGTCTCTTCATGTGACGAAGACGGAGAGAGAGCAGGCGTATCTTTCATATATTGATATGGTATTTCAAGAAGCAGAGGATTTATATGGACTATCGTATGAAGAGGTTCTGCGCGGAGGATATACTTTTGTTGTTTCTATGGATCCAAACATGCAAAAAACAGCCTACAAGCTATTTCAGAATGAGAGCAGCTTTCCCGGAAAAGATGGGGGTGCAGAAGGTGCTTTCGTGCTGATGGACAGCAAAACAGGCGGTATCCGTGCGGCAATAGGCGGGCGAAATTATGTGCCAAGAGGCTGGAACCGTGTATTTGTGAAGCGGCAGCCCGGCTCCGTTTTGAAGCCGCTTCTTGTCTATGCTCCTGCGCTTGAGACGAAGGAATATAAGCCGTATTCTCTTCTTACAAATGAACGCCAATCATTCCATGGCTACATGCCTCGAAACTATGATGACCATTATTCAAAGGCAATTACGATGTACGATGCCATCAAGGAGTCCGCTAATATTCCTGCTGTATGGCTGCTGGATCATATCGGTCTGGAAACTGCAAAGCAGCCATTAGAGAAAGCGGGTATTTTCATTGAAGAGCAAGGGCTTAGTGCGGCTCTTGGCGGATTAAAGGAAGGTACATCTCCGTTAGATATAGTGAAGCTCTATCGTGCCTTTTCTACGGGAGGAAAAGTGATTGAACCGCATGTTATAAGACAGATTGTCAATCGAAATGGCGATACAATTGCGATAGCAGCGCCAAAAGAAACGCAAATTTTCTCAAAGCAAACAGCTTGGTACATGACGCGTATGCTTGAAGGAGCAGTAAAGGAAGGAACCGCACAAGCTGGCCAGTATGAAGGAGCGCTGGCTGGCAAAACGGGTACAACATCACTCCCAGGTAATAATAAGGGCGCAAGAGACGTATGGTTTGCAGGATATACACCATCACTTGTCGGCGCCGTGTGGATGGGATATGACCGTACGGATTCGGAGCATTACTTAGTAGGCGGAAGCAATTACCCGACAAGATTGTTCAAGAAAGTCTTAACAGATGCTCACGCGGAAGTATTTGCAAATTTTCCTCAGCCAAAGGGTGTAGAAAATGTGGAAGAGCCAATTCGGCTTGATAAACTGGAGAATGTACGTGTGAAGCTTGTGTTTACACCATTTGGATTGTTTACAGCTAAGGTTACATGGACGCCTCTTCCAGATAAGCGGATCCAGTACCGCATTTATAAAAAAGAAGGGAGTTCCTCTGCTCTCATCGGTACAGTTACAGGAAAGGGTGAATTTAAGGCGAAATACATTAACATCTTTTCTATTCCAGAATTTTATGTGGTGCCGTTCAACCCGCAGACAAAACAGGAGGGGGAAAAAACAGAAAGCGTGCAGCCGTAACAGAAGCCTTGACCATAGCCCGTATGCTATAATGAAAACGGTGTAATTCGTTGAAAAATGTCAATTTATTGAACAGATGACCGTTTTTTATGCATTTTTCTCTATAAAAAGGTATAGTAAGAAAAGATAATAATATACTGATTGTCGAGGAAGGGAGACAGGGGTTTTGGTACGAAATATTAATGATACATTTATAAAGGCTTGCAGGGGAGAAAAAACAGACTATGTTCCGGTATGGTATATGAGGCAGGCTGGTCGCTCGCAGCCAGAATACCGTAAGCTAAAGGAAAAATATTCACTGTTTGAAATTACGCATCAACCTGAGTTATGTGCCTACGTGACAAAGCTTCCCGTTGATCAATACAATGTAGATGCAGCCATTTTATATAAAGACATTATGTCACCGCTTCCAGCTATTGGTGTTGATGTTGATATTAAATCAGGTATTGGACCGGTCATTTCTAACCCTGTGCGTTCCTTGCAGGACGTTGAAAAACTCGGTGAGATCCATCCGGAGCAGGATGTGCCATATGTATTAGAAACAATTCGTTTGTTAACAACAGAGATGCTCGATGTGCCGCTCATCGGCTTTGCGGGAGCGCCTTTCACACTAGCCAGCTATATGGTTGAAGGAGGACCGTCGCGCAGTTATAACAAAACAAAGGCATTTATGTATGCAGAGCCAAAAGCGTGGTTTGCCCTAATGGAGAAGCTTGCAGATATGACTATTACATATGTCAAATCACAGGTACAAGCTGGTGCGAAGGCTGTTCAAATTTTTGATTCGTGGGTAGGGGCATTAAATGTGGCGGATTACCGTGTATACATTAAGCCGACGATGGAACGTATTTTTACAGAGCTTCGCGCTACGAATGTCCCGCTTATCATGTTCGGTGTAGGAGCAAGCCACTTAGCTAATGAATGGAATGAGCTGCCGCTTGATGTTGTAGGATTAGACTGGCGCTTGTCGATTGAAGAGGCGCGCGCGCGCGGCATTCAAAAAGCAGTACAAGGAAATTTAGAGCCCGCAATTCTTCTCTGCCCATGGGATGTGATTGAAGAGCGCGTAAAAGCTATTTTGGATCAGGGTATGAAGCAGCCAGGTTATGTATTTAACCTAGGTCACGGCGTATTCCCGGAAGTAAAGCCCGAAACACTGCAGCGCCTGACCAAATTTGTACACGAATACTCCAGGCAGCGGTTGTCTTAAAGAAAACTCGCCGATTGGCGAGCCCTGCTCTTGGGCGAAGACAGAGGCGTAGTTGCTCTTATACTGTATTCCTAAAATTTCCGACTACGTCGAATTGGCTTCTAGCTGGAAATTTATACTTTCCTACAGTGTAAAGAAAACTCGCCGATTGGCGAGCCCTGCTCTTGGGCGAAGACAGAGGCGTAGTTGCCCTTATACTGTATTCCTAAAATTTCCGACTACGTCGAATTGGCTTCTAGCTGGAAATTTATACTTTCTTATAGTGTAAGAAAAGCGGACAAGCCCGTGTTGCCCCTGCGGAAGCGGCGGCTAGAAGCCTATAACTTTTTATTTTAAGCGATATAGACAAAGAGGAGACGAAATCATACGGATGAAAAAGGTGATCGGTTTACTTGTAATGGCATACGGCACTCCTTATAAAGAGGAGGATATTGAGCGGTACTATACACATATTCGCAGAGGACGCAGACCAAGCGCAGAAGCTCTTGAAGAGTTGACCGAGCGTTACCGCGCAATTGGAGGTATTTCCCCGCTTGCGAAAATAACGCTTGAGCAGGCGGAAAAGCTGGAGGAAAAGCTCAATACAGTGCAGGACGAGGTTCAATTTAAAATGTACCTTGGATTAAAGCATATCGAGCCATTTGTAGAGGATGCGGTGCAGCAAATGCATGCTGACGGTATTGAAGAGGCTGTTAGCATTGTTCTTGCTCCTCACTATTCTACGTTTAGCGTAAAGTCCTATAATGGACGCGCGAAGGAAGAGGCGGCAAAGCTTGGCGGTCCTGTCATTTATGATATTGAGAGCTGGTATGCGGAGCCGAAATTTATTTCTTATTGGGCGAACAAAGTAAGAGAAACATATGCTAGCATGACCGAAGAAGAACGAAATCATGCTGTTTTAATCGTATCTGCACACAGCTTGCCGGAAAAAATTATCGCAGCAGGGGATCCGTATCCTCAGCAGCTGCAGGCGACGGCAGATCTTATCGCAAAGGAATCCGGAGTTACGCGGTATGAGATTGGCTGGCAAAGCGCTGGTAATACACCGGAGCCGTGGATTGGACCAGATGTTCAGGATTTGACGCAGGACTTACATGATAAGCATGGATACAAGACATTTGTTTATGTTCCTGCTGGATTTATAGCGGATCACTTAGAGGTTTTATACGATAACGATATTGAATGTAAAGCAGTAACTGATAGAATCGGTGCCAGCTATTATCGTCCAGCCATGCCGAATGCGCAGGACGAGTTTATAGAATGTTTGGCAGATGTTGTACTGAAACAATTAAGCAGCATTTTGCGTTAGCAGCAGGGAGGGAACTAACATGGGACAAAAGGTAGTGATTATCGGCGGCGGCATCGCTGGATTAACCGCTGCATATTACTTGCAGAAACATATACGTGAGCAGCAGCTCCCAATGGAAACATTGTTAATTGAAGCTTCCGGCAGACTGGGCGGGAAAATTCAAACCGTACGCCGCGACGGCTTTGTGATTGAACGCGGCCCCGATTCGTTTTTAGAGCGGAAAACAAGTGCATCCCGTTTGGCGAAGGAAGTTGGTTTGGGAGACGCACTTGTAAACAATGCAACCGGAAAATCATACGTTCTTGTAAATGACAAGCTTCATGGTATTCCGAGCGGTTCCATGATGGGGATTCCGACGCAGGTCACTCCTTTTGTTACATCTGGATTGTTTTCTCCTCTTGGCAAGCTGCGTGCCGGTTTTGATTTTATTTTGCCGCGTTCCAAGGAGGTCTCGGATCAATCGCTCGGACAGTTTTTCCGCAGACGCCTCGGAAATGAAGTTGTTGAAAATTTAATTGAACCATTACTATCTGGTATTTATGCAGGTGATATTGATCAAATGAGTTTAATGGCGACGTTTCCGCAGTTTTATCAGGTAGAGCAAAAGCACGGCAGCATTGTTCGCGGGATGCGGACGCTGGCTCCGAAAACACCATCGGGAGCAGGGAAGAAAAAAGGGATTTTCTTAACATTAGAAACAGGACTAGGATCGCTCGTAGAAGCAGTGGAGAATCGCCTTGAAGCAGGAACGGTTATGAAATCTACGCGTGTTGAGAAAATCAGCAAAACAGAGCAGGGCTATCATCTGATGCTAAGCAATGGAAAGGAAATAGAGGCAGCTGCGGTGATTATAGCAACGCCTCATAAGACGCTGCCGGCACTGTTTTCGAAATATCGGGAATTTCAGTTCTTTCGCAACATTCCCTCTACATCTGTTGCGAACGTTGCCCTTGCATTTTCTGAGGATGCAATTCAAAAAGATATTGATGGAACAGGGTTTGTTGTGTCCCGGAATAGCGATTTCACGATCACAGCTTGTACATGGACTCATAAGAAGTGGCCGCATACAACACCAAAAGGAAAGGTGCTGCTGCGATGCTATGTCGGTCGTCCGGGAGATGAAGAGATTGTCGTTCAATCGGACGAGGATCTGATTAAGGCTGTTCTAACAGACTTAAAGAAAACGATGGATATTGATGCGGAGCCGGAATTTACCGTGGTTAGCCGCTGGCAGGAAGCGATGCCGCAATATACAGTCGGTCATAAGGAGCGGATGGCACATTTGTATGAGTTTATGGAACGGGAATTGCCAGGGGTCTATTTGGCAGGCAGTTCATATGCTGGCGCAGGCATTCCGGATTGTATTGATCAAGCAGAGGTGGTCGTTGGGAAAGTTCTCAATGGTATACAACAGGAGCTTGCGGTTTCGTTATAGCACATGGTGTATAAACTGTATTCCTAAAATTTCCGACTATGTCGAACGACTTCTAGCTGGAAATTTATACTTTCTTATAGTGTAATAATAAGCCTCTTCTATCTTAAAGCTTTGTTTTAGGTGGGAGTGGCTTCTTTGTAATTGTGTCCTATGTGTGATACCAATTTAAGGAAAAATCTTGTAAAGGTATTAATAGAATGATATAATCCGGATGGTGGATTTAAAAGGTAAAAAATGGTAAGGGTTTTATATAGGAAATGAATAGATACAAAGACCTTACACTGCAGAGTTCTTGCTCATTCTGCATTCATATGATAAGATACATTCATGCTAAGTGACTAAATTGTTCATTTGGTCACTTCGGGAGTGAAATAGGATGACAATAGATCGAAGGCAGGCCATTATAGAGGCGGCAACAGCATCATTTGCATCGTTTGGTTATAAAGCAACAACAATTGATCAGGTTGCTAAGATGGCCAACGTTGGCAAAGGAACGATTTATACATTTTTTAAAAATAAAGAAGAGTTGCTTGATGAAATTGTGACCCGTTTAATGCTGGAAATGAAGCAGGCAGCGGAGGAAGCCATTCGCGTGGAGGATTCATTTTTTGAAAATGTCCATCGAGCCCTTTCCAGTATCCTAGCGTTTCGAAAGGATCATCAGCTTGCTGTGAAGCTATTTCAGGAAGAGCAGGCCATTGGTACACCGGCTGTGCAGGATGTATTGCGGAAGATTGACAAAGCCGTTCTTTCCTTTATTAAGCATCAGCTTCAGCTTGCGATTGAAAAAGGTGAAATTCGCGAATGTGACCCTGAAATTACTGCATTTGTGATGTTCCGCTTATACATCGCGCTCATTTCTGACTGGGAAAAGTATCATGAGCCGCTTGGGGAACAGCAAATTGCTGATCTCTTTCAATTATACTTACTTCAAGGATTGTCTAAGTAGATAGTCCTGCTTTTTTGGAATAAAATGACCAAATGGACGAAACGGTCATTTGTAGAAAGAGGGGAAAATATGAAAAGATTTATAACATTACGGGCAGAGTTTTCTGCGCTTTTTCAAAAACGGATGACAGTGATAGCTCTTATTGCGATTATGTTTATTCCTGTTTTATATGCGGGAACATATTTATATGCATTTAAAGATCCGTATGGTAAGCTTGATCACTTGCCAGTGGCTGTTGTGAACCTGGATAAGGGAACAACATATGAGGGAAAAGAACTGACGCTTGGAGAGGATTTTGTTAAGAAGTTAAAAGAAAAGGATAGCTTCCAGTGGCACTTTGTGAGTGAAGAGAAGGCTGAGCAAGGACTGAAGGATAACAAATACTACATGGTCATCCGCATTCCAAACGATTTTTCAGAGAATGCAACAACACTCATGGATGAGCATCCAGAACATTTGGAATTGGCGTATATTCCAAATAAAGCATATAACTTCTTAGCAGCGCAAATCGGAAACAGCGCAGTTGAGAAAATGAAGGAAGAGATTTCTGCGACTATTACTGAAACATATGCCGAGGATATGTTTGGTTCGATCGCTAAGGTATCTGACGGATTGCAAGAGGCTGGAGACGGAGCGGGCAAGCTTCGTGACGGCGGCACTGATGCCAAGGATGGAGCAGAGGAACTTCATACTCATTTGCAGGAGCTTGCAGAAAAATCGATTTCGTTTCAAAATGGATTATCTGATGCAAAGAATGGGTCTCAGGAGATTACAGACAACTTAAATTTACTAACAGAAAAGTCAGGTCAGTTTCAGCAAGGAATGACACAAGAAGCGGAAGGTTTGAATGTGTTAAGCGGTAAACTTGGGGAATTGTCTAACGGTTTAGGGCAGCTGCAGGGAGGACAGGAGACATTATATGAAAATGCATTGAAGCTTGAGCAGGGAACAACGGATGTTTCTAACGGTTTAAGGCAGTCTCTCGCCGGATTAAATGAAATCAATGGCAAACTTCCGGCAGTAAAGACAGGAGCAGACAAATTGGCAGCAGGAGCGGCCTCTTTATCAAAAGGAAGCTTAGCCTGGAAGGATAGCGCCGAGGGTGTGAGTATGGAAGCAACCGAGACAGCAGCAGGAGCGGACAAGGTAACCGATGGTTTAGCGCAGCTGCAAATCCAAGTAGAGGCAATGCCGGAGCCGTACAAAAGCCAATTGCAGCCGGCAGTTGAAAAGCTGCTTGCCCAAAGCCAAGGTGTAAAGAGTGGAACAGCACAGGTAGCCGCAGGAACAAAAACGTTGGCAGCGAAAGCTGGAGAAATTGCTGGAGGGGCAAATGGACTTGCATCAGGTGCGAACGAACTGCAGGGCGGAAGCGGGCAGCTGCAAGCTGGGTTGCAAGCAGTAACCGATGCACAAAAGCAGCTGGTAGCTGGAGCAACAGCATTAGTGAATGGTCAAACCCAATATGTGAAGGGATTTGAGCTACTTGGGACAAAATTATCAGAAGCAACGAAAGGCTCCTCACTTTTAGCAACGGGTGCAGTTAGTTTAGACAACGGTATGGGACAATTAACATCTGCTTCTGCGCAAATGGGAACAGGTGTCCAAGCACTAGCTAACGGTGCAGCTCAGCTTACAGGAGGTGTGGCTCAATTAAAGGACGGCTCTGATAAGCTAGCTGACGGTACGGAGCAGATGGCTGACGGATCTGGCAAGCTGACCGATGGTTTAAGTCAAATTACAGATGGTGCAGGCGAGTTGTCCACTAAATTGAGCGATGCAGCAAAAGAAACGAACGAGGCAAGCGGAAGCAAAGAAACATACGAAATGTTTGCTAAGCCTGTGAATCTTGTGACAAAAGACTTCGGTGAAGCTATCAACTACGCAACAGGTGTAGCGCCATACTTCATGTCTCTTGGCTTATATGTTGGTTCTATTATGCTAACGGTTATCTACCCATTGCGCGAGGCAGCTGGGGTTCCAAAATCCGGTTTCTCATGGTTTATCAGTAAATATGCGGTTATTCTCATTATGGGAACGATGCAGTCTTTAATCATTGATGGTGTTGTGTTGCTTGGTCTTGATATCCATGTAACAAGCGTACCGCACTTTATGCTGTTTACATTCCTGACAAGTATTACGTTTTTATCACTGATTCAATTTCTTGTTACGACATTTGGAGATGTTGGACGTTTTGCGGCGATTCTGCTATTAATTATTCAACTCGTTGCAAGCGCAGGAACATATCCAGTCGAGCTTGTAGCGGATGCGCTGCAAGTATTGGCGCCATATGTGCCGATGACATATTCAGTTGGCGGATTCCGTGCTATCATCTCAGCTGATAATATTCCGCTTATGTGGGATAACGCCTTTGTGTTGGCAGGCTGGGCGATTGCTTCTGTCGTTGGAACAAGCACTTATTTTACAGTGGCTTATAGAAGAAATTTTAAAGGAATGGGGCAAGCGGAGTTAGTACAGAAATAAGAATGATTTGTGTTTGAAGTAGGAATAGCTAGAGTAAAAACGAAATAAAGGTTTAAAAAAGGGGCTGATCAACTCATATAATGTGTCTTTTGGGTTAGCCCCTTTTTCCTTTAAGGAAAAACAAAATAAAAGAAATCTTTGTGTTTTCCTTATTCTTTCAGAAGGTAAGTTACCTTATCTAAAATTTCCTGCATACGTGAGGCATTCTTTTTGTACATATTTTGAGCTGTAACCGAGCCTGTTTCTAGAGCGAATAGTTCAAGATCAGCTTGACATTTTTTCAAAGTGGCTAATAAGAGTGGCTTTCCCTGAGGAGAAGGAGTTTGAATTTTGTCATCATATAAATCAACAGTAAGCTGCCCATAGGAGTCCACTTGACCAATAAATACGTTATCTAAAGTAACTCCTAACTTTTCCAACTCCGTTCTAAGCCATCCTTGATTATGACCGCTTGCTGAAAGAGACTCGTTCAATATATTCCCATCCATAATAACTGTTTGCGTTTCTTTTTCCGATGCTACCTTTATTCCAATGTCTTTTGGGGTAAGCGGTTGATGTTCCTTCTTCAGTAAGACACTTAAATCCCCAGAATCTTCTAATACAGCGAATTCCACATCAGCTATGTTAAATACATTTTTTTTTCGGAGCAGTTCCAACAGTTCATCGATTGTATACTTTTCTTTCTTTAAATTATCTTCAAGAACTTTTCCGTCCTTTATAAAGGCAGTGGCTTTTCCATCAAAAAAGTCTCGTACCTTTTTGCTTTTTAGAGAAAGAAGACCAGCGATAAAAGGCACTATAGCCCAAACCAGCATACTATAGAGACCTTGTAAATAATCTCGCTCGAGTCCTGTTGATACTTCAGCAGCAATACTCCCAATTGTAATGCCTGCTATGTATTCGAAGAATGAAAGCTGAGATATTTGTCTTTTTCCTAGCCATTTTGTTAACAAAAACAATATAACTAAGAAGCTGAAGGAACGTACGATTACAAGCAGCCAGTCTGGAAAGTCAGACATTTATTTCACCTCTCTTAAAATCCTTTATATTGAGGTTCTTCACGTTCTAGCACGCCGATTCTTTTTTGAATGTCTATGATCACATTATCCATTTCCAGCATGCACTCATGAAAAATCCGTTTTGCCTCTTCATCAGCAGTATTTTGAGCGAAGGTGCTTAAGCTTGCCTGTGCACCTTTCAAACTTGCAAGACAAGATTTCACACTTGAAACGATAGTCATGTATACACCTCTTATCCTTTTGGTTTAAATAATAAAGCTCCAATAAAACCAAAGATGATAGCCGCAGATATCCCAGCACTTGTTACTTTGAACATGCCTGTTATAACCCCGACCAATCCGTGCTTTTCTGCTTCTTCCATTGCCCCGTGAACAAGAGCGTTTCCGAAGCTTGTGATAGGAACAGTTGCACCCGCCCCGGCAAAATCAATGAGCGGTTCATAAAGATTTACCCCATCTAATATAGCCCCAATCACAACAAGTGTAGACATCGTATGAGCAGGTGTGAGCTTACCTACATCGAACATAATTTGACCGATTACGCATATGATTCCACCGATTACAAAAGCCCAAAAAAAGATCAATTTATTGTACACCTCCAAATTCAATGGATACGGCGTGAGCAATACAAGGAATGGTTTCTTTTTGCTGAAAGGATATGGGAGACAGCAAAGCACCTGTTGCTATTACAAGAATTTTGCTAAATTCTCCTTTCTTCATTCGATTTAACAAATGACCGTAAACAATGGTTGCAGAACAGCCTGGACCGCTCGCACCAGCTAAAATCGGCTGATCTTCCTTGTAAATGATTAATCCGCAATCTTGAAATTGCTCGCTACGTATAGACAATCCGTGTTTATGCAGTAGATCAAGAGCAATTTCTCGACCAATTCGCCCGAGATCCCCTGTTACAATTAAGTCATAGTAGGAAGGATCAATTTGACGCTCTCTAAAATGCGCTTCTATTGTATCGACCGCAGCGGGAGCCATAGCGCCTCCCATATTGAATGGATCGGTTAACCCCATATCTACAACTCTTCCTATTGTTGCGGAGGTGACATAAGGTCCTTCTCCTTGATCGCTTAACAGAGCAACTCCTGCCCCTGTTACTGTCCACTGTGCGGTAGGAGGCTTCTGGCCCCCATATTCCGTAGGATACCGGAATTGCTTCTCTACAGCGGTATTATGACTAGATGCCCCCGTTAGCAAGTATTTAGCCCCTTTTCCGTTCACGATAAATGCACCTAAAGCAAGTCCCTCCATTGATGTGGAACATGCTCCGAACAGTCCTAAATAAGGGACTCCAAGTGTACGGGAGGCAAAGCTTGAGGGAGTGATTTGATTGATTAAATCCCCTGCTAAGATGAATTGAACATCGTTTGTGCGCAGCTTTGCTTTCTCTGTCGCTCTTTTGCAAGCTTCTTCCAAAAGAACCCGATGAGCCTTTTCGTAGGAATCTTCTCCCATCCATAAATCTTCATGAAGAATATCAAAATCCTCCGGAACGTTTCCATTTGCTTCAAAAGGACCCCCGACTACCCCTGTTGATATAATTACGGGCTTGTTTTCAAATATCCATGTTCGATGTCCTTGTAACATTTAAAAACCTCCCCATTGTATCCAAACGGTCTTGATGATAGCAATGACAAAGGCAGCGAAAACACCGAATAGAATAACGGAACCAGCCAGTTTGAACATATTTCCGCCTACCCCAAGAACGAATCCTTCTGTGCGGTGCTCAATACAAGCAGAGATAACTGAATTTCCAAAACCCGTAACTGGGACAGCCGTGCCGGCACCTCCAAATTGAGCCAATCGATCATAAACCCCAAATCCTGTAAGAAGCATCGAGATAAAAATCATCGTAGCTACAGTAGGATTTCCTGCTGACCTTTCCGTAAAGTCAAAATAAGTAATATACATAGTGGAGATGAACTGACCAATTAAACAAATCAATCCGCCGACAAAGAATGCCTTGATGCAATTTTTTAAAACTGGCCGTTTGATTTCGCGCTCACTGGCAAATGTCTGATATTCTTGCTGAGCAGGTGTTACATTTTTCTTTTTTTTGGACATATGAAACCTTCCTTTTTATTAAGGATAAAAAAGCGTAAAATGTTATGCTTGAATTTCTCTAACTGGGAAACCTTAGATTCTATCCCTGAACAAGCAGGTGTTGCTTCTCTTGTTACCGAAACATCAAGTATCAGAATTCATCTCTGATTTTATTTTTTTTAATTTTTTCTCGATTGCTTTCTTATCTGCTTTCCCGCGTTTAATGTCATTTTTCAACTGCTCAATCTCCATGAAGATCTTTTTATCAACACTTATATAGCTTTTTAAATTTGGGTAAGAGTCATTCATTTTTTGTTTCATTTTCTTTTTTAAGCGATCGAGTTGAAATCGTTCGTGATGCTGTGGTGTTGCAGCGACATAAAGCTCTTTGTCCGTGTTGACAGCCTTTGCGGCTGTTACTTCTTCTAGAGACACAATTTGCTTTTCGGCAGTTTGAGCGGGAAGCTGATTGAAAGAGTCCGTGCTAACGGTTGTTAATCGAGGCTCATTTTTAGCTGTTGTTTTATTTTGTTCATTGCCACATCCAACAATGATCGAGAACAAGAAGATAAAGAAAAAAAACTTTGTTATAATTACCCCTTTCATTATTCCATCAGCCCATTTCCTTTTATTGGTATACCTTAATTAAAAGAGAAAAGGACGATATAAAATCATCCTTTTCAATTTACATAGTCTAATTACAGTCCTGCTTAGGCTGCGGGATTTGTAATCACTGTTTATATTGAGGTTCTTCTTCTTGAATTTCCTGAATGCGTGGGTTTAAAGAATCAATAATTGTTTGTGCTTGCTGAGCCGCATTTTGATACAATTGTTTTGCTTGTTGGTTGTCAGTGGCAAGCGCAAATCCTTCTAAGCTTGCTTGAGCACTTTTTAATCCAGCAAGAGTTTGTTTAAGATTATTGATGACTGTCATACATGAAATCCTCCTAAAAATATGTTTCTAAATATAGAATCCCTATCTTGTTACTAAATTATTTTTCTAAATTTTGGTTATTTATAGTTATGTTTTTTATAACATTTGCTTTGCTTATTTACTTGGTATTCTTTTATCAGCGCCAACTACTTTTTTATTCTTGCATAGGAGAAAAGGCTGAAATCGCGCAGCTATAGTAACAATTTTGCAAGAAACAGTGCAGTTGCTGCAAAAGGCCCTTGTAAAACAAACCCCAGGCAAAAAAACAAGAAAAACCTCTTTATCGTTAACACACCTTCCCTCAGCAGCAGCCTCAAAGCAACTAGAGAATACGGATAAATAATCAAAACAGCTGTAATCAGACCCGGAACATAGCTGCGGAAGAAAAGAAATTGAAGAAAGTGACCAACGCCATTTGCGAAGAAGATGCCAGGCACTAAAAATGCAAAGAATGTATGGGGCTTCATGCCTAGAAAGCGTCTGTTTCTGACGGCCTGCATACATCCGATGAATGTTAACGCCCATAAAAGCAGAAAGGCGATAGTGAATTGAAGCATTGTGATATGAAATGGTATAAAATCTGTATGCT
This sequence comes from Ectobacillus sp., assembly GCA_041640875.1. Classification (GTDB taxonomy): domain Bacteria; phylum Bacillota; class Bacilli; order Bacillales; family Bacillaceae_G; genus Ectobacillus. The sequence continues at coordinate 59,143 of JBEPZN010000018.1, forward strand.
GCCGCAGAAATGATTCAACGGTGAAAATTTCTTCTATATCGTGAATAAGATATAGAGTTGGAAATGCCAAAATCAGTGACTTAAGCTTTACAGTATGATTTGACCTCATTTTTTATCCCCCTATGTGTTTCTTTTCCACCACAATAGGCACCTTGATTTTAATAGGAAGCATAGGTTCCTCGTATGTATACCGCAACGCTCCGCCGTACTGCTCAGTTGTTTTTGTGATTATATATGTTCCAAGACCTTCGTGGGAGCCTTCTTTTGTGCTGATGTCAAAGCGTTGAAATAAATAATCAACGGTTTCTTTCAGCATTCTCATGATTTTAAGCCTGCTTGCTAATACCATGAAGGAAGCACAAAATTACACTGCCCCTGTGACAACGCTGGTGATGATTCCATATTTCTTTTAATCAGCTTGTCGCCAAACGAATTGCAGATGCATCACTTTTTAATTCCGGCTCTAAATATATTTGCATTAATTAAGCAGCTGATTTACGGTATTTACAAAATTGACAGCATGCTGTATGTGGCCGCGAGCTCCATTGGGCTGATGGTGATTGGCTTTTTCTTTGCCTTTATGATGTTTCGTAAAAGCAAATGGGTGCTTGGGAAGTCATAATGTATTTGTAATGGAATAGGAGAGAAAAATAGCAAAGGAATGGAGATTTTCCATTCCTTTGCTATTTATTACTTTTCTTACACTTTAAGAAAGTGAAAATTTCTAGCTGGAAGACTATTCAACGTAGTGAGAAATTTTAGGAACAAAGTATAAGTGCAACTACGCCTCTGTCTTCGCCCAAGGGCAGGGCTCGCCAGTCGTCGAGTTTTCTTTAAAGCTTTCTATTGTAACAGCTGTGAAACACTTTGGAATGTATATCCCTTTTCTTTTAAGCCTTTTGCTACGTTCTCTATAATGTAGCTTTGCTCCTCCTTAGAGTAATGCCAAATATGAAGCAGGATAATAGAGCCAGGCTTTGTATGTTGAAGCACGTATTGAACAATCGTCTCCGGACTTTTCGCTACCTCTGGGTACGTTTCTGGTTCAACGTCCCACATAATTGTTTTTCGATTATGCTGGCTCAGATAATAAGGTAATCCCACAAGCTTCTTTCCATACGGGGGGCGAAATAAGATTTCTCCCTCATAACCCGCTTCTCGAATGAGCTGGTCTGTTTTTTCAATCTCATTCTCTATAAACGATGGAGATTTAAAGATCATACGTTGATGAGAATAGGTATGGTTTCCAATTTCATGACCAGCTTGTACCAGTTTTCCCGCTTCCTCCGGATAGTTCTCCATACTTTCTCCAATCAGGAAGAAGGTTGCTTTTATATTTGCTTGTTCTAGTATATGTAGAACGTGATCTGTCTTATCATTCGGACCATCATCGAAGGTGAGCGCTACAAGTTTTTGATCTGTATCTATGGTAGAGGTAAGCTCTCCAAATAGTTGAAACGTACGAGCATTCATGAGCTTGTATAACCCATAGGCAGATAGCAGCAATACGGATAGGGAGATAAGAAGTATCATTGCAGTTTTCTTCATAAGTAAGGTAACCTCCAGTTCAATCTATCAGTAAGCTTTCACTGATATATAATCTACTTCTTTGTTATTGTAACACTCCTTTAAAAATAGAGGTTTTTCAATTTGTACATTATATCATGCAACAGCTATAGAAGAATGCAAGTCATGTTCCTATTAGACTTTTTATATGGAAGTTCAAAAAATTGTCATATTTCCAATATAACAAAAAACCCCCTTTCCATTGAAAGTTCTTCCTCTATCCTATATAATGTAAAAACAGAAAACGCTTTCAGTTAAAGGAGGGAGAATGTGGTGTCAACAATTGAGGACGTTGCGAAGCTGGCGGGTTTGTCACGAACAACTGTATCGAGGGTCATTAACAATCATCCATATGTATCGGAGGATAAGAAAAAACGAGTGAAGTTTGCGATGAATACGCTTGGTTTTGTGCCAAATTCCGCTGCACGCAGATTGCGGAAGCAAAGAACGGAGACTGTTGCCGTGCTCGTGCCTCGTGTCACAAATCCCTTTTTCAGCAGATTAATAGAATCATTGGAAATTTTCGCTTCAGACCATAAGTATAAATTAATCATTTGCCAAACAAGATATTTACCTGAAAAGGAATTAGAATATTTGGAGCTATTGTCAACAAAGCAGGTTGATGGGATTATTTTATGTTCGCTGCAAAATCATTGGTCTATTGTAGAGCCGTATTTGCAGCATGGGCCGATTGTAATGTGCAATGAGTATACAGATGAGGCGCATATTCCGATGGTGAAATTTAATCAAGCGGAAGGTGCATATGTGGCAACAAAGCATTTATTGGAGCAGGGACATCGCCGTCTATTGTTTTGCAGCGGCAGCGATAAGAGCAGTATGATTGTGCAGCATCGAAAAAAAGGGTTTTTGCAAGCTGTGTCAGAGTATAAAGAACAGGTAGATTCTGTTGAATTTGTGGAGGATGCCTACGATATGGAGGATGGCCGCAGGGTATTTCGGGAACTTCTTGATGCAAAAGAAAATCCTACTGCTATCTTTGCCGGTGGAGACGAAGTAGCAGCAGGAATTATATTGGAAGCCAAGTGCCATCAGTGGAACATTCCTGAGCAGCTTGCCGTTGTCGGCTTTGATAATCAGCTGTTATCGGAAATTATAGAGCCGACAATTACAACAGTATGTCAGCCCGTTGATCAGATGGCAAAGAAAGTAATTGAACTAATGATGGAGAAAATTCGAACAAAAACTTATAAAAAACAAGAAGTATATGAGTTCGAATTGGAGTTAATGATTAAAGGTTCTACTGTGAAACATACGACTGTATTAGCCTAGCGAATATGCTAGGCTTTTTTTATTCCGCTGTTGTATGCGTACAGTCGTCACATTTATTTTGATACACTTCGTGCAGTTCCTCGATTTCTCTTCCGCACTCACAGCATTTTTTTGACGGTAAATTTCTGAAGAATTCCAATGGTTTTTGTATCATGTGCGTTCCTCCTTAGAAAATGAGAAGTATATGAATTTGGATTGGAGCTAATGCTCAAGGGTTCTACCGTAAAAAAATATGACTGTATTAGCCTGGCAGCTTGCCAGTCGTCGAGTTTTGTTTATTCCGCTGTATGAGTACAGTCATCACATTTATTTTGATATACTTCATGCAGCTCCTCGATTTCTCTTCCGCACTCACAGCATTTTTTTGAAGGCAAATTTCTGAAGAATTCCAATGGTTTTTGTAACATGTTTATTCCTCCCTAATCGTTAATGTTCTTTTTGTTATTATCATTGTATTAACACAACGGTTAAAAGTCAACAACTGTTTTATAACAAAATAAAAAATAATGAAAACGCTCAATTTAACGATTATAGTGGAAGAGAGTGCTAAAACTAACAACTAGAAAGAATAAGAGAGGGTGAATGCTGTGAAAATGACGGTAATTGGGTTTTGGGGGGGCTATCCAGAGGGAGGAGAGGCTACTTCTGGTTATTTGCTTGAGCACGATGGCTTTCATCTTCTTGTTGATTGCGGGAGTGCTGTACTATCACAGTTGCAAAAGTACATAAAGATTGAGGAGCTTGATGCAGTCATTTTGTCTCATTATCATCATGATCATGTAGCCGATATCGGAGTGCTTCAATATGGGCGTCTCATTAAAAGTTTGACAGTGGGAAATGTGCCGGAGCTGCCAATTTACGGTCATACACTGGATGAGAAGGGCTTTACTTCGTTAACACATAAGCCTTATACGAAGGGAGTCGCATATGATCCAACAAAAACAATGGAAATTGGTCCGTTTACGGTTTCTTTTCTAGAGACGAAGCATCCTGTTCCGTGCTTTGCCATGAGAATCACTGCTGGCGGCAAAACGATTGTATATACAGCCGATTCCAGCTATAAATCGGAGTTCATGGAGTTTGCAAAGGAGGCAGATTTATTTATTTGCGAATGTAATATGTACGCGGATCAGGATGGAACGAAGCCGGGGCATATGAATAGTACAGAGGCAGGAATGATTGCGAGAGAAGCAGGCGTAGGTAAGCTTTTATTAACTCATCTCCCGCATTACGGAAATATAGCTGATTTAGTTGATCAGGCAAAGGCTGTATTTGACGGGCCAGTTGAATTGGCGAGCAGCGGCTATATGTGGGGAGAATAAAGAAAACTCGCCGATTGGCAAGCCCTGCTTTTGGGCGAAGACAGAGGCGTAGTTGCCCTTATACTGTATTCCTAAAATTTCTGACTACGTCGAATCACTTCTAGTTAGAAATTTATACTTACAGTGTAAAAAGAGAGAGATTCAACAGGGAGAGGATATTTCTATGTTATTTGTCGAAGAGCGGAAAATGAAAATTTTTCAATATGTACAAGAACATTCAAGAGCATCTGTTCAAGAGCTAAGTCATTTTTTTGAGGTATCTGAATCCACAGTTCGCAGGGATTTAAAAGAGCTCGAGGAAGAGAAATTATTGAGAAGGACACATGGAGGGGCTATTGCTCTCCAAAATGTTAATTTTGAACCAACCTTTGATGAGAAGGAAGATAAGTTTCAGGATGAGAAGAAAGCAATCGCCAGAAAAGCGCTGGAATTTATTGAAGAGGGAGATACAATTCTGCTTGATGCTGGAACAACGACCTTCCAGCTTGTTAAGGAACTGCGGGTTTTTTCAAAACTTACAGTAGTAACCAATTCCCTTGTTTTTGCGCAAGAACTGCAGGATGTTTCAGGAATTGATGTTGTGATGGTAGGAGGGAATTTACGAAAAGAGACGTGTGCGCTAGTAGGTCCGCTTGCCGAAGCCGGATTATCCATGATGAGGGTAGATAAGGTATTTGTTGCGACAAATGGGATCGAAGTGGAAGATGGGTTAACAACTCCTAATCTTACTGAGGCGGCAACAAAGAGGAAAATGATTGAAATTGCAAAACAAGTAATCCTGTTAGCAGATCATAGTAAAGCTGGAAAGTCGACTTTCGCAAAATTTGCCGATATTCATGATGTAGATAAATGTATTATTGATGCCGGTGTTCCTGAGTCATTTGTAGAGGAGCTCAGAGAAACTGGAGTTGATGTGCATGTGGTTCGTCCATAGTGTATGAGATTTATTTTAAGCCCTATAAGGCCATCTTGGCTTTATGGGGCTTATTATTTTTCTAAATGAACCATTAATGGCATTAAATATATTTTATGGTAAAAAATTCATAAAAAATCATTGTAATTTACAAATTCGTAAATTATAATCATAAATAATCATATTTGAGCATCATATACCAATGTTTATGATGAAAAATGATTAAAAATGAGCAAAGGAGTGAAAGCGTTACCATCAAATATCCAAAAGTGAGCAAGAAGAGGTAAGGGGAACGATTAAAAGAGAAAAGGGGAACAAGAAAAATGAAAAAAGCTATGTATAAAGTGTTGGCACCTTTCATGGTTTTATTGTTGCTTATCATGTCGGCTTGCAGTAACGGAAGCAGTAACTCAGCAAGCACATCCGCTTCAAGTTCAGAGGATAAAAAGATTAAAATCGGCCTAACGGTGGGTACATTAAGCAATCCTTTCTTTGTTTCTATGTCAAAAGGTGCTAAAGAGGCTGCTAAGGAACTAGGCGGCGAAGCAATTGTTGTAAGCGCTGACTACGATTTGTCCAAGCAAATGGCACAGGTGGAAGATTTTATAACGAAAAAAGTAGATATGATTCTTTTAAATGCAGTAGATTCAAAAGGTATTGCGGCTGCTGTACAACAGGCGAAGGCAGCAGGCATTCCGGTTATCGCGGTTGATGTTGGAGCAGATGGCGGAGTAGATGCAACTGTAGCTTCTGATAATTACTTAGCTGGGAAGCTTGCTGGCGAATTCCTTCTGAAGCGCTTACAAAACAAAGGGAATATTGCAATTATTGATGGTCCTCCAGTAACTGCTGTAATAGACCGTATTAAAGGATTCGAAGATGCAATTAAAGGAACAGATGTGAAGGTTGTAGCAAAGCAGAATGGTGAAGGTAACA